>DATGQD010000011.1:0-108763 GCA_035304385.1 Cyclobacteriaceae bacterium | reverse complement strand
TGCCCTTCGGCGCTCCCTTCTGGCGGACTTCGATATAAAACCCGCTTCTCAACTTGACTTCTTTTGTTGCTGGCCTTGCCATGATCTTACAGTTAAATAATGAACACTTCGGTGTGACCGGGTGATTCCTGTCTGGAAACTTCTCAAAATGCTGTTCGGAAGGGAGTCAACTGATTCGAAGTGAGATTTCCATTAAGCTTGCGAAGGTAAGCAAAATATGTCAAAATACCCCTCTTCTCCCGTCTCCCCGAGGTTATGGCCTCAATTCCCGCTTTTTGCGGCATTTTGACCTTTCCTCTTCCGGATCACGCCCATACAACAGTCAAAGTGTCCGCACAGTTCCACACCCGGGCAAAATATCCCCTCCACGCTACCAAACGGCGTTAAAAGCGGAAAATTCCCGCAAACCGTGAGGGTTTAGCGCCAATACCCCGGTTTCACCCACAAATCCCAAAATCACAAATCCCAAATCGATAATCGAAAATCGATAATCGATAATAATCTACCCCCGTCCCGTAGGAACGGAATGTTTGACGGGGCAAATACGAGATCGTGCGACAGACAAACATTGCGTCCCCATGGGACGCGGTACCCTCACAGACGCGATTTCTACAAACGTTGCGGCCCTACAGGACGCGTCCCTCCACTATACCGTTTCCACAAACATGGCGTCCCCACGCGACGCTGGACACCACCGATCACACGTAGCGTAAACAGGCAGAATTCACATGGTGCGGCGTATGGTCCTCAAAAAAATCCATTTACGTATATCAGACCCTCCTATGGGTGCCCACCAAATTTGAGTTTCAGGCAACGCGGTCTGTCTCACCAACCGGTCCCAGCGGGGCCAAATGTGTAGCACAATCATCGAACGTAGGAAACCGTCCCAGAGGGACGAAATGTTTGTAGCACAATCGTAGAGCGTAGGAAACCGTCCCAGGGGGACGGAATGTTTGTAGTACAATCGTAGAGCGAGGGGATCGTCCCTACGGGACGCGGTACCCTCACAGACGCGATTTCTACAAACGTTGCGGCCCTACAGGACGCGGGTCCTACGATCAGTGTCGGCAATACCTCGGTTTCACCCACAAATCCCAAATCACAAATCGATAATCGATAATCGAAAATAATTCTATCAAGGAAGCACGTCGCGCGACTCCGCAATGATACCACCGTGATTCCTGATGTCCTCCCGGGCCTTTATGAAGCCATCGGCCGAGATGGATCGCGTTGCGTCTGCAATCACGGTGCAGGCAAAGCCTTCGAGAAGCGCATCACGAGCCGTAAAATACACGCAATAGTCGCCCGCCAGGCCTGCAACAAACACATCCGTAACCTGTCTGTCGCGGAGATACCCTGCCAGCCCCGTGTTATGCAATCGCCCGTTGTCATAGAACCCGCTGTAACTGTCGACAGCCCGGTCCATTCCTTTGCGGAAAATGGCTGCGACCCGTTTCATATCGAGGGCCTGGTGGAAATCAGCGCCTGACGTACCCTGAACACAATGGTCTGGCCACAACATTTGTTCGAGGTCATTAAGCAAGATCTGTTCGAACGGCTTTCGTCCGGGATGGTTTGACGCAAAGCTCAGATGGTTGGGTGGGTGCCAGTCCTGCGTGGCCACGACCAGCTCAAAATGTTCCTGCAGCCTGTTCACTACGGGAATAATGTCTTCTCCCTTTTCAACTTCGAGGGCGCCTCCCGAAGTGAAATCGTATTGTATGTCAACAAGGATCAGCGCTTTCATGTTATTGTCTGTCGTAATTCGCTACGCATTCGATCACGCAAGCCGGCGAGGCCGGGGCTAAGTCCCACCTTGTACAGATGAGGAAACTTAAAGCGTTTATATTCCGGCGGCAGAAGCGCCAGGCGTTCTCTGGCGAAAGACGCTATGCCTTCCAGCGACAGGGGTTGTTCCGTCGGCGTGCCGTGCTCCATCACTTTATGCAACAGCGGTTCGAGCCGGTAGGTTTGCAGCGACATCGACTTTCCCGCTTCAAATGGATGAGACATCCCGGGAATGTCGGTTTCGTCATCGAGTGCCACGACATCTGCGCCGGCAAAATGATTCCTTTCGTCGAGGGCGCGATAAACTTGTTTCAGGCCCGGCAACGTTGTTTTGGATAGCGATTCGGAAAGCTTTATCCGTGGCGTATCTCCAAAGTAGCTTAGTTTATAAACACCGTCAAGCGCCGCATCGGGTCGTCCTGTAACCAGGCTGGTTCCAACGCCGTAAATGTCGATAGGCGCTTCCTGATCGATAAGGCTTTTGATAACATACTCGTCGAGTTGATTCGAGGCGGCGATGCGCACATACGAAAGGCCCGCGTCGTCAAGCATAGCCCGAGCGCGCTTGGCGAGGTAGGCGAGGTCACCGCTGTCGAGGCGGATGGCGACGAGGCGATGGCCACGGGTTTCCATTTCGTGTGCCACCTTGATCGCATTGGGCACGCCGCTCTCGAGGGTGCTGTAGGTGTCGACGAGCAGAACACAGTCGTCGGGTCGGGTTTCCGCGAAATACCGGAATGCTGTCAGTTCATCGCCGAAGCTTTGGATCAACGAGTGGGCCATGGTCCCCGAAGCAGGAATGTTATAGTGCATTGCGGCTGCCACGTTGCTCGTCGAGTTGAACCCGCCGACGATGCAAGCACGCGTGGCATGATAACCACCCAGGCCCTGTGCTCTTCGCAGGCCGAAGTCCATAAGGACCGCGTCACCGGCAACATAACGAATACGTGCAGCTTTTGTGGCGATCAACGTCTCAAAGTTCAGCAGATTGAGCAGGAGTGTCTCTATGAGTTGCGCTTCGAGGATGCCGGCTTCTACCCGCAGCACGGGTATGGTGGGAAAAACCACCTCACCTTCTTGAGCGGCATAGATGGTTCCCCTGAAACGCCAGTCGCGCAGATGGGCGATGTAGTCGGGCTCGAATTTGTTGCTACGCAAAAATTCAAGATCCTCCTCGGTGAAGCGGAGACGCTGGAGGATATTAAGGAGATCACCGAGTCCGGCAAACAGCGCATAGCCTCCTCCATACGGAAGCTTGCGGAAGAAGTAGTCGAAGACAGCGCGGTCATTGTGAACGCCCGACTTAAAATAAACCTGCCCCATGGTGATCTGGTAGAGGTCGGTATAGCTGGCGGACAGGTGGGACTGAAGTATCATGGTGCAATCGTTATTGCTGGTTACAATATAACAATTCAAGCCAATCGATATCCGATACCCAAACGGCCTTCGTGCGCGGGAATCGAATAAAACATTGATAAAAGTCGCTCTAAATTATGATCTTAGCTGCGAAATTTGCCTGACATGAAGATCGGAATCGCCGCAGACCACGGGGGCTACACGCTGAAAGAGTCCTTGCTCAAGTACCTTCAATCGCAGAACTACGATGTGAAGGACTTTGGGGCTTACAGTTTGGACAATCAGGACGACTATCCTGATCTTGTCGTCCCCCTTGCCGAGGCTGTTGCGTCGGGTGAAGTGAGCCGCGGTATTGCCGTATGCGGCAGTGGTGTTGGCGCTGCCGTCGCCGCCAACAAGATCAAAGGAGTTCGGGCGGCGCTGATCACGGATCCATTTTCCGCACGCCAGGGCGTCGAAGACGACGACATGAACCTGATATGCCTGGGAGGCCGCGTGATCGGCGAACGGCTTGCCGAAGTGTTAGTCAATGAATTTTTAAACGCTACTTTTTCCGGCGCTGAGCGTCATAAGCGCAGGCTTGCCAAAGTAGTGAACCTGGAAAACCAATGAGGCCTCTCCTTAAAGAGAAATATTCAACCCGCTATGCAAGAGAAATACATTTTTGGCATGATCGGACTGGGCACTATGGGTCGCAACCTGTTGCTCAATATGGGCGATCATGGCTTTCGCGTTTGTGGATACGACAGAGACCCTCAAAAAGTAACCCAGCTCGAACGGGAGTTCAATAATAACGAGGGCGTCCGCGGGTTCAATCACCTTTCTGAATTCGTAGGCTGCCTTGACAGACCACGTGCTATCATGATGCTCGTGCCCGCAGGGGCGCCCGTCGACGATGTGATCAACGAGCTCACGCCCTTGCTCGACAAAGGAGATCTGTTGATAGACGGTGGCAACTCGCATTTTGTAGACACCGCGCGCAGATCAAAAGCGTTGCGTGAGATCGGACTTCATTTTTTCGGCATGGGTATCTCTGGTGGAGAGGAAGGTGCGCGTAACGGACCGAGCATGATGCCCGGCGGCGACCCCGTCGCCTACCGCACGGTACAGTCGTTATTCGAAACTGTTGCTGCCAAGGTCGACCGCAAGCCGTGCGTAACCTATATCGGCCCAGGCGGTTCCGGCCACTTCGTTAAGATGGTACATAACGGCATCGAATATGCCATTATGCAAATCATCGCAGAAACGTATGAGATGCTTCACAAGGGCCTCGGCCTTCAGGGCGACGAGATCCATGACATCTTTGCGGCGTGGAACGAAGGCCGGCTGCGTTCCTATCTGATGGAAATAACGCGTGATATCCTCGCGTACCGCGAGCGCGGAACCTTCCACTTGTTAATCGAAGACATTAAAGACGTTGCCAGGGCAAAGGGCACCGGGAAGTGGACATCACAGGTGGCAATGGAAATCCAGGCTCCTGTTCCAACCATTGATGTTGCCGTTTCCATGCGGGACATGTCTACCTACAAGAACCTGCGCATTGCATCGAGTGTCCGCTACGCATCGCCTGCCTCTATCGGCGCGGAGACCAAACCTTTCCTTGTCGCGCTCGAACAGGCACTTTATTTTGCCACCATCATTGTCTACGCACAGGGTATGCACCTGCTATCGCGGGCATCTGAAGTGTTTCATTACAATCTGAAGCTCGATAAGATCGCACTCATCTGGCGTGGCGGATGTATTATCCGTTCCGCCTTTCTCGAGGAAATATTCCGGGCCTACCAGCAGAATCCGGCACTGCTTCATCTATTACTCGACCAGAAAGTCGCGTCGCTTCTCAAAGGCAGCGAACAAAGCATGCGTACCGTTGTGTCGACGGCCACTGCGTCGGGCGTTGCAATTCCGGCCTACGCCTCGGCGCTAAGCTATTTTGATACCATCCGGAGTGAACACATGCCAACAAATCTGATCCAGGCGCAACGCGACTACTTCGGAGCCCATACGTACGAGCGGGTCGATAAGGAAGGCGTATTTCATACCGACTGGCTTGACAGGGAACATTAAACCAAGGAACACATGGCAAAGTCACCGCTCGTAAACGACGGAACACTATTCTTTATATTTGGCGGAACCGGCGACCTCACATCGCGTAAACTCATACCAGCGCTTTACAATCTTTATCTCGACGGGTGGATGTCGCCGCGATTTGCAATTGTGGGACTGGGGCGAACCCAACTCACGCATGAACAATTCCGCAATCAACTCGCTGAGGATGTCAACAAGCATTCGCGTAAAGGTGCAGCAGACGCCGAAACCTGGAACGCCTTCGCGGAACACATCGAGTATCAGCCGTCAGAGATTTCCAGTCCCGACGCGTATGCAGTACAGGCGGAAACCATACAGCGTTACCGCTCGGAGTGGAAGGAAGAACCCATCGTTATTTATTACCTGGCCGTAGCGCCCCGGTTCTTCACAACGATCGCGCAAAACCTGGCACATCACGGGCTGGCGAGAGAATTGAAAAAATCGCGCATCGTGGTAGAGAAACCTTTCGGTCACGACTTCGAATCGGCACGCGCGTTGAATGAGCTGCTGTGCAGCATCTTTGCGGAAAACCAGATCTATCGCATCGATCACTACCTCGGAAAGGAGACGGTACAAAACCTTCTCGCCTTCCGGTTCGCGAACACCGTGCTCGAACCCCTCTGGAACCGGAACTACATTGAGCATGTACAGATCTCGGTGACCGAACAACTCGGTGTGGAAGACCGCGGAGGGTATTACGACGAAGCAGGCGCGCTGCGCGATATGATGCAGAACCACCTGCTGCAGCTGCTCTGCCTGGTCGCTATGGAGCCGCCCGTGAGTTTCCAGGCCGATGAAGTCCGAAACCGAAAGGTGGATGTACTTCATGCAATGCGCAAATTCGACGCAGAAGCCATTAAGAGGGGTACGGTTCGGGGCCAGTACGGCAGAGGGTGGCTTGAAGGTAAAGAGGTGCCCGCCTACCGTGAAGAGAAAGGCGTCGACCCTGTATCCAACACGGAGACATTTGCTGCTATCAAGTTCTTCATCGACAACTGGCGTTGGCAGAATGTCCCGTTCTATTGCCGAACCGGTAAGCGGCTGCATCAGTCGGCGTCAGTGATCTCGATCCAGTTCCGCGATGTGCCCCATCTCATCTTCCCGACAGAAACGCTGGAAAGCTGGCAACAAAATCGCCTTATCATCAGCATTCAGCCGGAGATGAGCATTCGCTTACAGGTGCAAGCAAAGCGGCCGGGACTCGACATGATGCTCAACCCGGTCGATATGATCTTCGATTACCGCGGTACCTATCCTGATGATACGCCGGAAGCTTATGAAACGCTGCTTCTCGATACCATGCTTGGCGACCAGACCCTGTTTATGCGCGGCGATCAGGTTGAAGCCGCGTGGGAATTGTTGATGCCGATCATCAACGCCTGGGAACGAAAGAAAAGCCTGAACTTCCCTAACTATGCGGCCGACTCCTGGGGACCGGAAACCGCCGAGGCGCTGATCGCCCGCGACGGATTTCATTGGTTTACGCTGCCTGTCAATAACCGCTATGGCAAATAGGAAACTGCATGTACTCCCCGACAATGCCGGCCTGTTGAGGGCTGCTGCCGAATGCTTGTGCGATGCCATCGCCGACGTCGTCTCGACAAAGGAATATTGCACAATGGCGCTTTCAGGAGGAAGCACGCCCAGAGGCCTGTACGAATTGCTTGCCGCGCCGGCATTTTCAGAAAGCATTCCCTGGAATAAACTTCGGTTTTTCCTGGGCGACGAGCGGCACGTGCCGCATGATCATCCCGATAGTAATCTCAGGATGGTGCGGGAAAGCCTTTTTGGCAATCGCGAACCGGCACCTGGCACATTGTTTCCGGTGGACACGCGCCTTGATCCGAAAGAGGCGGCGATGAAATACGAACAAACGCTGCGCGAGGTCATCGGCAAGGACGGCGCTCTGGATATTGTCTTACTGGGACTTGGTGACGACGCCCATACGGCATCGCTTTTCCCGCACACCGATGCGCTGCAGGAGAAAAACGCTTGGGTCAAAGAAGTGTATGTCGAAAAACTCAATGCCTGGCGCATTAGTTTCACTTTTCCGCTTATCAACGCAGCACGGACCGTTGTCTTTCTCGTAAGCGGCGCTTCCAAATCGTCCGCCGTGCGGCAGGTTTTGCAGGGAGAACGTGAACCGGATACCTTCCCCGCTCAGTCGGTGCAACCGCATGATGGTGTGGTTCATTGGTTTCTCGATGAGGCGGCGGCGAGCGCACTGAAATAATATCGCCTTTTTACGGTTATCATAATATTACGCTCAGCGAGTGCCTGCGCGTGCTTCAATCGCTGGTGTAAGAATTTCAGTAACTTTGCGATTTACGGTATCCGCACAGCAGATTTCGCGCATGATACGTCGAAATTGCGCTGAGAGCGGTCGAAATCCCAATACCCAACAGTATATTATTGGGCTTCAGGGACGATTTGCAGCGATGAAAAAAATTTTTTTCGTGCTTGAAAACAAATAATTCTTAATTTCATCGCGTTTTCCAAAATCAGAAAGGATAAAAAAACCAACCTACTAGAATGGCAGAAAATGTTTTTGACGCTATCGTAATCGGCTCCGGTATCAGCGGGGGATGGGCAGCCAAGGAATTGTGCGAGAAGGGATTGAAAGTAATCATGCTGGAGCGCGGTCCGAATGTCGAACATATTAAAGACTATAAAAGCGCAACGAAGCATCCCTGGGAATTTCCCCACCGGGGATCGCGGACGCAGGAAATGATAAAAGATTACCCGGTTCTGAAGCGCGACTATCCGCTCAATGAAATGAACCTCGAGTGGTGGGCAAGCGACAAGGATTGCCCGTATACCGAAGTCAAGCGCTTCGACTGGTTCAGAGGATACCAGGTGGGTGGTCGTTCTTTGTTGTGGGGCAGACAGAGTTATCGGCTCTCGGACCTCGACTTCGAAGCTAATGCACGCGAGGGCATCGCGATCGACTGGCCCGTGCGTTATAAAGAAATCGAACCGTGGTACGACTATGTCGAGAAATTCGCCGGCATCAGCGGTAACCGTGATGGCATTCCGCACCTGCCTGATGGCCACTTCCTCCCTCCTATGGATTTGAACTGTGTGGAAAAAGACGTAGCCGCGCGTATCAAGCAACAATATAACGGCCAACGCCACATGATTATCGGTCGCTCGGCAAACGTAACCGGCCCTCTTAAAGGCCGCGAACAATGCCAGTTCCGCGATCGCTGCTGGCTGGGGTGTCCTTTCGGAGGATATTTTAGCACACAGTCGTCTACACTTCCCGCAGCCATGGAGACGGGTAACCTGACCCTCCGTCCGTGGAGCATTGTCACGAGGATACTGTACGACAAAGACACCAAGCGCGCCACCGGTGTGGAAGTGCTCGACGCTCAGACCAACGAAACGTATGAATACAAATCGAAGATCGTCTTCCTGAACGCTTCGACGCTCAATTCTACCTGGATCCTGATGAACTCCGCTACGGACGTTTGGCCGGATGGTCTGGGCAGCAGCAGTGGCGAACTCGGACACAACCTGATGGACCACCACCTGGGCGTAGGCGCAGGCGGATGGGTCGAGGGCTATGACGATAAATATTACTACGGACGACGCCCGAATGGATTTTACATTCCCAGGTTCCGTAACTTAAACGGCGAAAAGCGAGACTACCTGAGAGGTTTCGGCTACCAGGGTGCCGCAAGCCGCGAAAACTGGGAACGCTCAATCGCCGAATACAGCATCGGTGCAGAATTCAAGGAAGCGCTCACCGAACCGGGACGGTGGACCATTGGCATGGGCGGTTTCGGTGAAATCCTGCCCTACCACGAGAATAAAGTCACGCTGGACAAAACACGCACCGACAAGTGGGGACTCAATGTTCTCGCCATCGACTGCGAACTGAAAGAAAACGAGCTCAACATGCGCAAGGATATGCTGAACGATGCAATAGAGATGCTCGAAGCGGCCGGCGTCAAGGACGTAGGAGGTGGCGACGGCGACGGAACTCCCGGACGCGGTATCCACGAAATGGGCACCGCGCGCATGGGCCACGATCCCAAAACCTCCGTACTTAACAAGTGGAATCAGGTTTGGGACGCACCGAACGTGTTTGTTACCGACGGGTCGTTTATGACCTCGGCGGCGTGCCAGAATCCGTCCTTAACGTACATGGCGTTTACCGCCAGGGCCGTCGACTACGCTGTGCGGGAGCTGAACCGCATGAACCTCTGATTGTAATCCAGGAACGAACAAAGCTTATACGCAATGAATAGAAGAGAAGCATTATCAAGGGTCGCCATAATTTTCGGTGGAACCATTGTGGGCGCCGAAGCCTTCCTGACCGGCTGCCGCAACAGCTCAGCCAGCATGGAGACGCTGACATTCTCCCCCGACGTCATCAGCCTGCTGGACGAAGTTGGCGAAACCATCCTCCCCACCACCGCCTCTTCGCCCGGCGCAAAGGCCGCCGCCATCGGGGAGTTTATGAAAGTCATCGTCACCGACTGCTACGAAGAGAAAGACCAGGAAGTCTTTATGGCGGGAATTGGAAAGCTGAACGAAGCCGCCGATAAGAAATACAGCAACGATTTTATGAACCTCTCCGCTGATGAAAAGCATGACCTCCTCGTAGAGATCGATGCGGAAGCGAAGGCATACAATGACAGCAAATCGGAATCGGATCCCAATCATTATTTCACGCTGATCAAACAACTCACGCTTTGGGGATATTTTACTTCCGAGGTGGGTGCCACCAAGGCGCTTCGGTACGTGCCTGTTCCCGGACGCTACGAAGGCTGCATCGAGTACAAGAAGGGCGAAAAGGCCTGGGCGCTCTAGGTTGCGCCGCTCCGGCTGTCTGAATGCTCTACCTCTGGCCGGGGGCGCTGTGCTGCCACTGAAATAGTTCGTTTCGTCAACAGACGGCCTGTAATACTATGAGAGAAGCCAAACCCTCCCGTCGCCAGTTCCTTTCCAATTCTTCACGTTTGGTTGCCGGCGTCGGGTTATCGGGTATCCTGACAACGCCGCTGGCATTCGCGCAGCAGGCTACTCCTTCGGCTAATGATAAGATCCTGATAGGACTCATCGGGTGCAGAAGTATGGGGTTTGGCAACCTGGAAAACGCTTTACGGCTGCCCGGCGTCGAATGCATCGGTCTTTGCGATGTGGATGCATCCATCCTCGACCAACGTGCTGAGGATGTCCGCGCCATCCAGGGAAAGGCTCCCAGGAAATACAAGGATTTTCGAAAACTGCTTGAAGTCCGTGATCTGGACGCTGTGATTATTGGTACACCGGATCACTGGCATTGCCTTCCCTTCGTATACGCGTGTCAGGCGGGCAAGGACGTGTACGTCGAAAAGCCTCTCGCCAACAGCATCGCGGAATGCGAGGTGATGGTGCGAGCCGCACGTCGGTACAAGCGCGTCGTACAAGTAGGGCAACAACAAAGGAGCGGTGACCATTGGAGAAAAGCCCTCGACTACATCAAAAACGGTAACATCGGCCAGCTGCGCAAGGTCAACGTGTGGGGTAACTTCAATTACGGGATAGGGCAAAAGAAAGTGCCCGACAGCGCTGTGCCCGAAGGCGTCGACTTTGATATGTGGCTGGGCCCCGCACCTCAACGCTCATTCAACGCTGCCCGATTCCACAGCTCCTGGCGCATGTTCTGGGATTATGGCGGTGGGCTCCTCACAGATTGGGGCGTTCACCTGCTCGACATGGCATTGTGGGCCACCGACACCATCACTCTGCCTGTTTCCGTTTCCGCTGCCGGCGGAAACTGGGCGTTCCCCGACTTCGACCATGAGACGTTCGATACTATGAACGTGGTGTATCAAATGCCTGATCATGTGATTACCTGGGAACATACCGCGGGAACGCAAAGCGGCCCGTACGGAAGACCCTACGGAATCGCTTACGTCGGCAATCTCGCTACATTGGTTATCGACCGCGGGGGGTGGGAAGTATTCCCGGAGACGCAGGACGGCGCCTACAAGGTTCCGGCTATACCGCGGCAAGGCGGGCGCGACTACCATCGTGAGCACATGCAAAACTTCATTGAATGCATCCGTTCACGAAAGGATCCAAATTGCACCATTGAGAACGGACGACTGGTCGCGCTTTATGCGCACATGGGCAACATCGCCCTTCGCTCCGGCACGCAATTGAAATGGAAAGAAGCCAGCGGTGATTTCGGCGACGACAAAGCCGCCAACGCTTTTATCCAACCCCATTACCGCGAACCCTGGGCGTTCCCTACCGTCTGAGGTTTGATCTCAAACACGGGCGAGGGTGTTCGCTGCCTGGCCATCATCCTAACCAGTCTCTCAGTTTCTGTCGGAAATTCTTGTGCAACGTCTCGTGTCTCTCCTATGTCCTCGCTGAGGTTGTAGAGTTCGAAGGCACCCCGAGGTTCTGACCACGCGTTGTATTGCACCAGCTTCCAGTCGCCAACGCGCAACGCACGTCTTCCCCCCTGCTCATGGAATTCCCAATATAACGACTGGTGTTGCTGCTGCCGTGCCGTGTCGCCGAGAAGTTCCGGAAGGAAAGAAACGCCGTCGGTGGCAACGAAGGCATTGAGCAGCTCGGCAATGGTGGGCATCACATCCCAAAAGGCGGAAACATGATTCGATACCGTGCCGGCCTTGATACGACCGGTCCAGCGGGCAATCATGGGAACGCGAATGCCCCCTTCGTACAGATCACGCTTATAGCCGCGCAGCGGGCCATTGCTATCGAAGTAGTCCGGATCGCCACCACCCTCCAGGTGCGGGCCATTGTCGGACGTAAAGATGATCAGCGTATTCTCGTCAAGACCGAGCTCATTCACCCGTTGCAGCAACTCTCCCACCATATCGTCGATCATTGTCACCATGGCGGCGAAGGCAGCATGCGATTCATGCTGCGAGCCGTATGGCCCCTGACGAAAGCGTTCACCATCGTCAACACCCTCGAACGTCTTCTCCGGCAGAAACTTCCCACGGAACCGCGCCATGTACGCCTCAGGCGCAACAAGTTCGGCATGCGGCAATATCATAGGATAGAACAGGAAGAAGGTGGTGTCGCGGTTTGCGTTCAGAAATTCGAGGGCTTCGCGATGGATCAGCTCCGGAGCATACGTTTCTTTCGCCAGCCCGCTGTTGGCCTCCAGGATGATCTTTTCCTCGTTGTTCCAAAGATGCGCGGGGTAGTAGTTGTGGGCGAGCCGTTGACAGTTATATCCGTAGAACCGGTCAAATCCCTGACGGTGCGGTGCACCTTCCGTATCCACAAACCCCAATCCCCATTTTCCGAATGCACCGGTCACGTAACCGGCTTCCTTCAGCATCTCGGCAAGGGTGTAGGCGGAATCCGGCAACGGCCATTGTCCTTCCGGTTGCCACTCTTTGTTACCCCGGATCGGTGTATGGCCGGTATGCAGGCCGGTCATCAACACAGAACGCGATGGCGCGCACACCGTGGTGCCAGCGTAGTGCTGTGTAAAGCGCATGCCGCTTTCCGCCAACCGGTCAAGGTTCGGTGTTTGAAAGCGCTGTTGCCCGTAACAACTCAAATCGCCATACCCCAAATCATCGGCGATTATATAAATGATATTCGGTGGTTTCTGGTTGTCCCTCCCCTCGTCAGTGCTGCATGAAAAGCAGCTCAGTAAGACGGCCAGGGAAAGGGAGTATTGCTGTAAACGATTCATCCTACTTTCTTGCCTGAGAGACGGATTTCATTTATGGGTACTGATCCTGACACTACATTCATCTTTACCTCCTGATCGCGAAGGGTTACGGTACCATACCCGCTTGCCGTGCACAGGAAGCTGGTAAAGTCGCCGATTTTAGAGTCGACGTAAAGAATTTTATCTACGGCATCGTAACGTGCTCCGGTGAGCCCCTGCAACAAGCCGTAGCTCGCCAGCGCACGAGCATACCAGCTGCCGCACTCATATTCATTGAACGGATTGCGAACGGTTCCCTCATAGCGGTCCCTGCACGTCCGTACGATTTCCAGTCCTTTGTCGACTTCCCCGCTTAGTATAAGATGGGATGCGACCTGGTATTCAATACCCGTCCATACTTCATCACTGTACACAAACGGGAGCGATAACTTACCGCCCCGCGGCCACGAACACAGGAGCAAACCGCCCTCATCACCAAACGCGTAGGCAGGCCGTTGTGGGTTGGCATGGTCGCTCAGATTGCTCTTCAGGTTATACTTGTGAACTGCCAGCAAATGACTTCTGATCTTTTGTGAGTCGAACGGATCATCGAGTCCACACATGCGCGAAATCCAGGCACCAAGTACGCCGTCCGATAAACAGCCCTCGCCATACTGATACTTGGGCCCCTCCTTTCTCAACAAGTCGAGCGCCTCTTGCGAGTATTGACCGCCGATAGATTTCTGCGACGCCTCAACCGGGTTGGTTGCATTCAGCCCGTCTACTCTGATCTTTTGGATGAAGTACTCGCCGTTATACAGATCGGATTCAATCGTCTTGCGCCCCCTGGATAGCAATCGGCGGTATCGCGAAACATTTTGCTTCAGCGCTGTTCCCATCTTTATGGCCGCCTGGAGGGCACCCAGGTAAAAGCTTGAACACATGCCATCGGGACCCCAAAATTCGATGTCGTAGGTATTGTGATGAGGTTCTTCGAGGACGCCTCTTTCGCGCGGGTCCCAGGAGGCAATGCAGTAGTCCAGGCTAACCTTGACCATAGGGTACATCTTTGCAAGCCACGCGTTGTCTCCGCTGATGCGCCATTCGCGGTACACCTTCATGATCCCACCCAGCTGGCCATCGGCAGCTGCGTGGAACTCGTGGTCGGTAGGACGTATCGGCAGGGAGGCACGGAACGTCTGGTGTCCGGCCGCGCTTTGGTTTTCGCAAAACTCGGTGTGGCGTAGGCTTCGCTCCAGCGACGGAAACAAGTGTGGTAGTGCCTGTGCGTAGTTCCACACGTGGGTGCACGAGCCATGACAACAACCCCAGTCATCGCCGCATCCTTCGTAGTTCCACAGCCGGCCGTCGTACTGTCGCATGACAGTGGGGGATTTCAGTATCGTCAGGTTTGCCGCTACCGCCTCCACCACTTCGGGCGGTAACGTGCTCTTATAAAAGGTGTCGCGAAAGAGCGCGGACCGCGCGTTGAGGTCAGCGTAGCGCTCTATGAAATACGCCGCGACTTCCTCCACGTTCGGGAAGCGGCTGCTGTACCACGGCTTGAAGTGCTCTGCGTCAAAATCTTTATCATAAGGGTCAAGACCGAGTTCTGACGGTGAGTCACAGCAACCCGCCTTTGGGTCGCAGGTCTCGGGATCGACGGGGTTTCCATGACGCAAGTCCGACTCCGGAACATACCACGCCATAATAATCTTGACTATCCGCGCTTCTCCGGGTCTTAGCGTTATCGGAACAAAAAGCGAGGCGCCGGGGGCACCCTTCTCTACCGGGGGTACCGATCGGACTTCAGCATCCCTGACCGCATTCCAGGCCATGGTCAGCGGGTCCCACCAAGCACCACGGAACCAGCAATGATCGACGACGACATTCGGTTCCAGTGCGCTGATAGAAAAGTCGGCCTTCTGATGCGGCTTCTGCGCACCTCCCGCTTCGGAAAGGATGAACCCTCCCGTAGTACTGCGGATACTGTTTGTCCCGCCTTCTACCGAAAGAAAATTGCGCGAATGATAAGAAAAGACCGCCTCCAGAGTTTCGGTACCGGTATTCGTCAACTCATACTCAAAACCGCCGACCGGAAGGCCCGAGCTGTCGGGATCGTTGGGTATGAACGGATTCCATCCGGTGATTTTAGCGGTAATGGGAAGGTCGTCATCTTTAAGTTCAATAATACCATAGGGAAAGCGAGCCAGAAACCGGGCGTCGGCGAAGCGCGGCAGTCCATACGTGGTGCCGCCCGCCCCGTTACCAGAACCCCGATAGCCAAATTTTTTCCAATCCGGCACCGGTCCTTCCAACACCTTCGCTCCTTTCTCCATCCCCTTCACGGCGAGCGCCGCAAACATGGTCGGCTCATGGAACATTTCGGGCCTGTGGCGAATCGACATGTGGGAAAGGGCGCCGGTGCCTTCCAGGCAAAACATCCCTGACCCGATCCCGCCAATCGGAAAAGCGATTCTGTTCAGCTGTGCTTCGGTATAGTAGTCGTTGTACTGGCGCCCGGCCTGGCGCGCCGATGGTTGTGATTTCGGCAAAGTTCTTCCATTACTATCCTTTGCCTCAAGCTGTATCCCGGGCAGCGCGACAGCACCCAGGCCTCCCAGCCCTACGTTCCTGATAAAAGTACGGCGACCGGTTTTGTTCTTCATGGTATTGGGTTTGATAACCAACTCCAAAAAACGAAAAAATCTGATGGAAACTGTCCTGCACCTGTGTTTTCCATGGAGAGACGAAGGGCGCAGGACAGTGCAAGTCGGCCCACCCCGTATCTTTGACTATATGAGAATCCATTGGATAAGCCTGGTGGCAGCGTTGGTGGCGGTGGCTTGCACAAAAAAGCCGCAAACGCTATTTACAACGCATTCCGGCCCGGATCTGGGCATTACCTTCCAGAATACCCTGGTGACCGACGACACCATTAACGCCCTCAGTTTTGAGTATATCTACAACGGCAGCGGTGTGGGTGTCGGCGACTTTAACAAAGACGGCCTGCCCGACCTCTATTTCGGGGGAAACCAGGTTTCAAGCCAACTATACCTCAACAAAGGCAACCTGCAATTTGAGGATGTCACGGAAAAGTCAGGGACTGCCACCAGCAGTTGGGTCACCGGCGTCGCAGTGGTTGACATCAACGGCGATGGACTAGACGATATTTATCTGTGTGTGGGAGGAATCGGAACCCCCGAGACGCGCAAGAACCTGCTGTTTGTCAACCAGGGCGTGGAGGATGGCATTCCGGTTTTTAAAGAGGAAGCTGCGGCTTATGGCCTGGCAGACGATTCATATAGTACCATGGCGGCCTTTTTCGACTATGATAAAGACGGCGACCTGGATATGTATCTGTTAAATAACTGGCTCGAAAAATTTAACCGGAACAACCTACGCCCCAGGCGCGTGAAGGGAGAAGCGGAATCTACCGACAGACTGTATCGTAACAATGGTGACAATACCTTCACCGACGTTTCTGCCGAAGCCGGCATTCTGATTGAAGGTTACGGACTGGGTGTAGTCGTGTGCGACATCAACAACGATTCCTGGCCGGACGTCTACGTGTCCAACGACTTCCTGTCGAACGATTTGCTTTGGGTAAACCAGGGCGACGGCACTTTTGTCAACCGCATTGGCGATTATCTCAAACACCAGGCACACAATGGCATGGGCGCAGATATTGCCGATTTCAACAACGACAACCTTCCTGATATCGTGGCCGTCGACATGCTGCCTCCGGGCCATGAGCGTCAGAAGCTGATGACGCCGGGACAGAACTACGACTTCTTCCACATGGCCCTGGATATGGGATACGAGCCCCAGTATATGCGCAACACGTTACAACTCAACCGCGGGCCATCGCCCGATGGCGCGACGTATTTGTTCTCCGAAATAGCGTTCCTGGCCGGGATTGCGCGAACGGACTGGAGTTGGGCGCCGCTGTTCGCCGATTTCGATAATGACGGCTACAAAGACCTGTTCGTGGGAAATGGTTATCGGAAGGACGTTACCAACCTCGACTTCGTGTTTTTCGGACTGGGTGGAAGTCCCTTTGGCACACCTGAAACGCGCTTGCAAAACCTTCACCAGGAAGTCGCGAACCTGCCCGATGTTAAACTTCCTAACCCCGTATACAGGAATAATGGCACCCTGATTTTCGAGGACAAGACCGAAGCGTGGGGCGCCGCAGTGCCGACATTCACGAATGGGGCCGTGTACGTCGACCTCGACAACGACGGCGATCTCGACCTCGTTACCAACAACATAGACCAGGAGGTCATCATCTACGAAAATACCGCCAACCATCTTCCGCAGCGACATCATTTTATCAGGCTGATTCCCGAAAGCATTCCCCTCAACGAAAAGATTCTGGTATATGCCGGCGGTGAAAGTCAGTTGGTGGAAATGACACCATTCCGTGGCTTTCAGTCGACCGTCGAACGTGCCGCGCACTTCGGCCTTGGCACAAATGCAACTGTGGATTCCGTGCTCATTCTTTGGCCCGACAGCACCTGCACCAGAATGGTCTCGCTGCCAGCAGACACGGTGGTAGTGTATTCGAAAAAGACCGCCGAACCTATGCGCCGCGTGGCCACACCGCGGAACATGCTGATGCAGCGTATGGAGCTTGCTGCACACCGGCACCAGGAGAAAAGTCCTTCCGACATACTCTCCACGCGCACACTCATGCACGAGCTCTCGCGCTTCGGTCCCTGCCTGGCCCGGGGAGATGTCGACGGGGATGGGCTTGACGACTTCTGCGTAGGCGGCGAGAACGGCGAAGCCACCGCGATATACATCCAGCAGCCCAATGGCACCTTTGCGTTAAAGCAATCACTCCCACCGACGATGGGCGACGATGGCGGCGCGTTGTTTGCCGACCTGGACGGCGATGGCGACATCGACCTTTATATAGCCAGCGCTTCACCCGGAGGCGGCTTGCCTGCTGCGCCTCACCGCATCTACTGGAACGATGGCACTGGCACTTTCTCGCTTGCCGAGGGCGTTCTTCCCGACGTCATCACCTCTGCTTCGTGTGTCGTAGCGGCGGACATTGACCAGGACGGCGACATCGACCTTTTCGTGGGCGGAAGGCTACTCGAAGGCAGGTATCCCCACGCACCCCGAAGCTATGTGCTACGCAACGACGGCGGCAAGTTTACTGACGTCACGGAGGCGCTTAACCCAGCGCTTGCAAGTCCTGGTATGGTAACGTCGGCGGTATGGGCCGATGTCGATAACGACGGCAATCCCGATCTTATCGTTGCCGGCGAGTGGATGCCGATACGCATTTTCAGAAACGCAGGTACCGAATTCGTGGAAGTAACTGATGATTACGGACTGACCCATTCGAGCGGGTGGTGGAATTGCGTTGAGGTTGCCGACCTGAATGGCGACGGCTTCGTGGACATCATCGCCGGAAATACCGGTGGAAATTCATTTTTCAGTTCTTCGGCGGAGAACCCGGTTCAGATTGTTGTGAAAGACTTCGATAACAACGGCTCGATCGACCCAATCATTACCTATTTCAATGAATTTGACCGCGAACGCTTCATCGTTCACAACCGGTTGGTGCTGATCGACCAGCTGCCGAAGGTAAAAGGCCGCTTCGAAACGTTCACCCAATATGCGGTAACGCCTTTTAAACAAGCTTTTACACCAGAAGAACTCGAGGGCGCCCTCACCCTGGACGCCCGAAAACTGGAGTCAGTCGTGATGATCAATGAAGGCGGCAAGTCATTCCGTATCGTCGATTTACCAGATATCGCTCAGATCTCAACGGTGAACGACCTCGTCGTTGACGACATCAACGGCGACGGACACGCCGATCTGATACTCATCGGAAACAACTATGATCAGGAAACCCTTTTCGGACGCTTCGACGCCTCGCTGGGAACGGTTCTTCTCGGTGATGGAGCATTCAACTGGACACCCCTGCCCCACTATGAATCAGGGTTCCTTGCCGACGGAAATGCACGTTACATTGAATTGCTTCGTTCGGGCGGCGAAGGAAAAATTCTGTTGGTGAGTAACAACAATGGACCGTTGCAGTTCTTTGTATACGGTCAGCGTGTGGAAGGGATGGCTCAACGGTAAGTTTAAAGGTGATCTATGTGCCCTATGGTTTCAAGGAAATTTCTTTGAAACCAATAGGGCACATCTGATCACCTGTAACCGATGGGGAAGCTCAGACCGATCCGCGTACATGAATCTCAAACGGAGCAACAACCTGCTCACGTGCACCTTCCATAATCAGTCGCGCTGCCTGCTCACCCATGAAACGGAAGTTCGTTGATACGGTTGTAATTCCGCCCAGGATGAATTTCTTGCATGGCGACTCGTTGTATGAGATAATGCCTACGTCTGAACCCGCTTTGAGTTCTCTATTCATAACATACTCCACCAACGCCATAAGGTCTTTGTCGCGTACCGTTATCACGAGGTCTCCCGAAACCACCCCCGCACGTTCAAGTGAAGGCACTACAACCAACCCGAAGCGATGTTCCGCGGCGAATCTGCGAATCCCGCGAATGATTTCGGGGGGATAGTAGCTGTTGTCCGGGAAGATCACCTTCAGCCGCTGGTAATTGCTCACCCTGTCGAGCATGCGCGTGAGCGCGTTGTAGATATCGGTTTCGAAATTCTCGTAGACGGCGGCGTAGCCATCCGGTAGTCCCGGAACCAGCTTGTCGAATACGATAAGCTTATCGCGCGGGATCATACGCATCACCTGCCCGGCGTCTTCGGTGCGACCCGCAAAGAGTGCGGTCACCACGAAGTGGGTATAGTCTTCCATCCGGTTGAGGATGAGTTTTTTGAAACTGTCAAAGTCGTTGTTGTAAACATAGATATCAACCTCGGCTGCACCGTCAAACGTTGCGAGCAGTGCATCGTACATTACCTTTTTGTGTTCACTCAGTTTATTCAGCAGCAACAGCACCCGGTACCGCTTGTCCATCTCGTTACTCTTCACGAAGAATCCCTTACCGGGAACAGAGCCGATAATGCCACGTTGTTTCAGGTGGCGGTAGCTCTTTTCTACCGTGTCGCGTGAAATGTCAAGCGAAAAGCTGAGTTCATTAATGGACGGTAGCGTTTCATTCTTCTTAATCCGTTCTTCATACACTGCCTTGAGAATGGCTTTCGCTACCTGCATGTACTTGGGCGTTGCCGACAGGTTGTCTATGTTGATCTCATCAATGATCGGGTATTCTCTAATCATCATCGTACTTCAGCGCTTAGGATATTGATTCAATTCACATAGGAAAGGTACGCCCCCATTGCTGGGGGCGCACTTTCGCGACCAAAATTAACCCTGACCAAAAATCAGTACCCTGGATTCTGGCTGATGTTAGGATTGGCATCCGTCTCTCCCGTTGGTATGGGGAAGTACAGGTGTTTCGACTGGAATCCCATGTCGTCCGGTACTGCCGACGAGAAGAAGGCGTTGTCGAGCGTGATCTGGCCTGCCAGCGCCCACCGGCGGATGTCGAACCACCGTTGGCCTTCGCCTGCAAGTTCCATCAGCCTTTCATCCATAATCCACTGGCGTATCACCTCGCGATCGGTCACGCTATTGTCCCTGTCGGCGGGCGATGTTCCGGCACCGCGGGCACGCGTGCGAACTTCGTTGATGAGGTCAATGGCCTCAGTCGTGGAGCCGCCGGATTCGTTCAATGCCTCCGCTTTAAGAAGGAGCACGTCGGCGTACCGCAAAATGCGCGGGTTGTTGTTGGATGCTCCTCCGGTAGGATTCAATGCATCCCGTGTGACGTACTTTCTGAAATCCAGATTGGACGGATCCAGCGACAGTTCCAGGCGTGGATCATCCGCTTCGAACAGATCGCGAAGCTTCTCAGTAGCGGTGAACGGCGCTTTGCCGAACATGTTGAAAGAGTTGTCATAGAAACCCCAGAATGCCGACAGCGATCCGATGGCGTTGTCGAAGTCGTTAGGCAACCAGATGTTATCGCCGGCAAAAGCCTGCGATGCCTGATATTCGAACAGCGACTCATCGTTATTCTCGGTGTCAGCAGCGAAGTTGTCATCGTACGCCGGAACCAGTACGCGGTCGGTGATCTGGTTGGCCGCCGTGATGGCCGCCTGATAATCAGCCGCATTGCCGGTTACCGTGGCCCTGAATACCAGGGCTTTGGCCAGCATACCGCGTGCAGAGCTCTTGAACACCCGTCCGCGATCGCCATCAGGCCAGGAATCGGGCAGCAGCGTGGCCGCTTCCGAAAAGTCGGTGATGGCCTGGTCGAGCAACTCGGTACCTGTTGAGCTGGGAGGCTGGGTATTATCCAGACTCTTAAGACGCTCCGTAATGAGCGGGGCCGTGCCCCAGACGTTCCAGAGCATAAAGTTCGCAAACCCGCGAAGGAATAAGGCTTCTCCGCGATGCGCTTCTTTCAGTCCCGCGGTGACGTATATCCCGTCTTCAACCTCGGCATTCTTTTCCAACACGACGTTGGCACGTCCGATCATTTGATACAGCGCGCGGAAGAAGTAATTAAGTCTTCCGCTGCCGGGTTGCAGGTTGCTGAAAATCTCAAACTCATCCTGCCCGGAAGTCGTAATATCATCGCCGGTGAGATACCATATCGGCGTGACAAAGGCCTCCTGGCTGGCGTTATACCAATAGAAGTCGCTCATCTTGGCATACACACCATAAACTGCCCGGGTGAATTCGATCTCTTCAGTGAAGTACGATTCCTCCGTTGGAAAGCCCGGGACAATATCGAGGCGCGATTCGTTACAGGAATTGAATCCTATGAATGTAAGACACAAAAGCAGTGTCAGTTTTTTTGTATGGCTTGTCATGTTCAGTCCTCCGTTTTTAGAATGTGGCACTGATACCTGCTGTAATCTGCCGGAGCGGCGGGAAGACATCGTTTTCCGGATCCGGTCCTGTCCAGTCTGTAAAGGTTAGCAGGTTCGTCCCGCTCAGGTAAACCCGTATGTTGCTAACGACGCCAGTCTTCTGAAGCAGTGCAGACGGCAAGTTGTAGCCGAGTTGAACGTTCTTCAGCCGAAGAAATCCAGCGTCTTCCACAAAGCGGTCTGAGAATCGATTGTTCCTGTTCGGATCTTCGAATATTGCGCGTGGCATAGTCGTGCTCGTTCCTTCACCGGTCCAGCGGTTGAGGGTCGTGGCCCATTGATTGGCTCCGGAGCTTGACATCCCCTCCCCGCCAGCGCGCTGAGCGTTATACTTCTGAACGTCTCCAACACCCTGAAGGAATATGCTGAGGTCAAACCCGCCGTACGTAAAGCCGAGATTCAGCCCGTAGTAATAGCCCGCGATCCCCTTTCCCAGGTACACGCGGTCGTTGTTGTTAACGATGCCGTCCGGCTCAGGACTGACGAGCTGTCCCGGTTCAGGATTGCCCTGAAGATCCAGGAAGTACATGTCGCCGGGAGCCTGATTGTTGGCCCCTACGCCATCCTCGTACTGTGATTTCCACTCCGCAATCTCCTGGTCGTTCTGGAATACACCACCGGTTTTCCAACCCCACAAGTAAGCCATAGGGTATCCCTCCTGAATGCGACCGCCTTCACCGCCAAACGGCGTTCCTTTATAGAGGCTGACCACCCTGTTCTTGACGGTTGTCAGGTTACCCGACACGTTAAAGCCGAGCCGGCCAAACGTATTGTTATAACCGACCTGCACCTCAACGCCGTTGTTGCGCATGTTGCCAATGTTCAGATCCGTCGCTACCTCAATACCGGAGCTTGGCGGCAAGCTCACCGACTGGATCAGGCCCTCTGTAAACCGGTTGTAATACTCTGCTGTAAGGGTTACGTGATTATCAAACAATACGGCATCAAAGCCAATGTTCGTCGTACGCACCCGTTCCCAGGTCAACTCAAAGTTCGGGAAGTTGGGAAGGCTGGTTGCGACATACTGTGTACCGTAAGGGTTGCCGTTGCCGGAACCGAGCGCATAGTCGGGTGTACCGCTAACGCCAGACAGGTAAGCAAAGCCGTTTGTCACACTCTTGTTTCCGAGTTCACCCCATCCCCCGCGTATCTTTATGTCGGAAATGAAAGTAGCATTCATTGCCTGGAAGAAGGGCATGGAACTGATACGCCAGCCCGCGGCAAATGAAGGGAAGTTCCCCCATCGGTAATCAGGCGCAAAGAGCGAGGCGCCGTCACGACGGATCGTCGCATCAAAGTAATAGCGATCCTGGAACTTATAACTTATACGACCCAGGTATCCCTGCATTCTCTCCGGTCTCCTTCCGGTGAACGTTCCGTTAAAGGGAGGGTTGTTACCGACATTGCGGAAGTTGGGATCCAGATAGTTGATCTGACCCGAACTGGCGTCGGTATATCTCCAGGTACTTTCCTGGTCCATTGCGTTCAGCAAAACGTCAATATTATGATCGCCGAAACTCCGGTTGTAATTGATGGTGAATTCCTTTACAAGGTTAAGGTTGCGGCTTTGGCGTTCGCCGTACGAGCCCTTGGCCGTTCCATCGTGCCCGTTGTACGGGTTACCGGGCGTTTGGGAAAACCTCCAGCCGGAATACTCCTCCCAGGTTTTGCGAAGGACGAAATGGTAGTCCGCAGATACGGTTCCCTTGATCTTCAAGCCCGTGATCGGCTCGACCTGAAGGTATACATTGCCCATAGTGCGGAACAGGTCGAATGTCCTGTCTGAAGTCGCCTGAGAACCGAACACGTTCCCGTATGTATGGGGGCCGTAGAGAAACACCGGATCGCCAATAGCGATTTGGGATGGGCCGGGGTTGACCAGGTTCGGGTCGAAATCCGGGTTCGGCTCGAACTCCCAACTTACTGCCGGCGCAAAGCCTGTCGGATCAGACGGATCGTAAATCGGTTGCCAGGGTGGCGTCCGGGACACATACCCCAGGTCGGCGCCCGTATTGTCAAGTGCTTTATTGACGCTTAACTTGACGTTCATCCCCGTTTCAATCACGCTGGAAATCTTACTGGTGAGATTCGAAGCAACCGACAGTCGCTCAAGGTAGTTCTCTATCAGCGTTCCTTCGGTTCGGCCGTAGCCTGCAGATACGTAGTACGTGGTCGACTCACTGCCGCCCGAAACCCGTATGCTGTAGTCTTCAACAATGGCATCCCTGTTCAGGAGCGCCTTTTGCCAATCGTACGTCGGGCTGTTGCCGAGAAAATCGGGGCTGTTCGGATCGAAAACCGACGGCATGGTGGCAGCCGGGTTGTTCGCATAAACTTCGCGGTACAACGCGGCGTAGTCGGCCGAATTCAGCACATCGAACGTCTCGACCACATTTTGCACTCCGCGTTGCGCGTTGAACTCAACTCTGGGTGCGCCTGACTTACCCTTTTTGGTCGTGATCAGGATCACACCGTTCGACGCCCGCATGCCATAAATGGCCGCTGCCGATGCGTCTTTCAAAACGGAAATCGATTCGATGTCGTGAGGGTTGATGGCCGTCATGAAATTCACCGGGGACCGGATGTCCTGAGAACCCGCGTTAGGATCGCTTGCTGCAACTTCATATATCGGAATGCCGTCGATAACGTAAAGCGGGTCATCGTATCCCCATGTGGCAACACCGCGTATTTGTATATTCGGGCGGGCAAGAGGGTTACCACTGGGTGTCGACACAAACACGCCGGCCATCCGACCCTGCATTGCCATTTCAGGCGTCATGGAAAGACTTTTTGAAATTTCCTCCGAGCTCATCGAAGAAATAGCGCCCGTCACATCCTTCTTGTCACGTTCACCGTAACCGATGACCACAACTTCACTCAGACTCATGACGTCGTCCAACATCGTGACATCAATAGTCGTGCTCGTCCCCACACGGATTTCCTGCGGGGCATAGCCGATGAAGCTGAAGACCAGAATCGAATTCTCGTCGGCAACGTTTATGCTGTACTCGCCATTGGCATCGGATGTCGTACCGTTAGTTGTGCCCTTCTCGACAATATTTACACCGGGCAACGTATTCCCGTTGCTGTCGACGATGCGACCACGTACACCGATTAATATCGGCTCGTACATTTCGCTGCCGGGCGCCGCAGGGCCGTCGAACTGAAGGTGCGACTGGCGGAGCTTAACGAGTACAATCTGATTACCCGACACCTCGTATCCTATTTCGAGCGGCGTCAGGATCTTATCGAGTACTTCAGAGAGGGGTGCATTTTCTTCGTGGAGGGTGATCTTCTCGCGAGAAGAAACCAGTTGCGAATGATAAAGAAATCGGGCGTCCGTTAGTTTCTCAATTCGGGACAGAGCCGAACGTATCGAGGTGTTCTCCAGCTGAATGCTAATCTTGCTATCCAGGACGCTCTGTGCTTCGCCGTCGTGGGCGTATGCGAAGCTCAGGAAGAGGCCTGCCAGCAGAATTTGCGCGAGAGAAACCTTCATAATGTACGCCCAAGTCGGTACTTGTAGCAGTTTTTGCATACTTTTACTAGGTTTTTCTTAAAGGTTTACGTTAAGGAAAACGCTCCCCCCATCCCTGGCCGGATGGGCACGCGTGGAGCATTTTGCAGAGTCGGCGGCGGTCCTTGTCGCCGATTCTCTTTTTTTAAATTGGTTTAGGTCATCTTGTGTTCGTTGGTTTCAGTTGGGTTATTTGTAGTTGATTCATTCCGTGCACCCGCTACCATATACTATAATGTGGGTGTCCATAATTTCATACGTCGCGTTCACCGCTTTGCAGATAAGCGACAACTTCACCTGCAACGACTCATCGGTAAGTGAGGCATTGAGGTAACATCCCTGCATAATCTCCTCATCATATACAATCTCGACACCGTAGGCCTTCTCCAGCGCTCCAAAGACGTCCCGCATCCTCGCGTCGACAAACTCGAAACTCCTTTGCTCCTCTTCAGGTATGAGCAGGCTGGGGTTATCAAACAACGATTTAGTCAGCCGCGCATCTTCACGCGAATACACCGCTTGCTGATTGGGTGACAAGACAAGGCCCTCGCGTCGGGGACTGTCCGGTTTCTTTGTGTCCTCATCTGTCGGCTGGGCGAAGACGGAAACTTTTCCGGAACGTACCTCTACGATGACGTTGGGCTCATTATCATACGCTCTTACCGAGAAGCTCGTACCCAGCACGCGGGTAACCAATTCATTGGCGTACACCAGGAACGGTCTGTGTGGATCGCGGGCGATATCGAATAAGGCTTCGCCCTCCAGGAAAACCTGCCGGTTGTCAGAACCAAAGGACTGGGGGTAGCGAAGTGAACTGTTCGGCTGAAGCACGATGGAACTTCCATCGCTCAGGATCATCTTCAACGGATAAGCCCCGTTGTTGACACGCTCTGAGTACTCCGGAATCGACGTACCGGCTTGCGTGCTTTGGGTGGTGATGTCGACCTTTTGTGAATACAGGTATGCGAAATAGCTGAGGCCTCCGCTGAGCAAGAGCAACGCCGCTATTCGGAGCAGGTTACTGTGCCACACGGATGGTCTTCCCTCAAGCCAGATTTCATGCTGAACCCGATTCCACATCAAATCTTTTTCGTACTGGGAGGGAAAGTGTTCCGGTTCGGATAGCACCGCGAGGATCATGCGTCGCGCCTCATCCACTTCTTCCGCCTTTTCGGGATGCTCAGACAGCCAGGCGGCCCACTGGCTTTCAAGTTCCGGAGTAGGATTCTTTACCCAACGGACGAATAACTCATCCTGGGCCAGGTCGCCAGCGTCAAAATCCGCGTAGTGTTTCATTGAAATGCCATTTCAATCGAATGCACTACTAAAAGGCGGGGTGACGGCGTTTTAACTCACCTCAAGCCAATTATTTTTCCAGGAAGGGCACAATCAGGCAAAAAAGGGCAGGAAAAGCGGGATTACTAGGCCAGAAACTGGGCGTACTGGCGCAATTGAAGAAGGCCGCGGGTAACGAGATTACGCACCGACTGTGGGTTGGCCCCCATAATTTGAGCGATCTCCTCGTAGCTGAATTCGTCGTAAAAGCGCAGCATGATCGCTTCGTACTGCCTGGGTGAAAGGTTGTGCAAGTACTTCTTCAGCCTGCGCGTTCGTTCGTCGCCGGACTCAATAGACATCAATTCCTCTTCCGGCGACAGGTCGATCAAATTCTCCATGTCATCCCAGCGCACGCCATCCTGCACATTCCATTCGGACGCCGCCGACGTCTTGAATATCCGGCTGCGCAGGGCTCGATACAGGTAGTATTTCACCGAAGTAGTCGCGGCGAGATTTTTCCGGTATTTCCAGAGCGCGACGAACACGTCCTGGATACAATCCTGAATCCGGTCGCGGTCCTTGCAAATCCGCGATGCGTAGTTGTAAAGCAGGCCGACATAACGCTGATAGAGCATCGAAAAGGCATTCCGGTCCCCCTTCTTTAGTCCACTCCACAGCGCGCTGTCACTGCAATCCGTCATCAGAAAACCTTAATTAATGTATACATAATTAGAAAAGTAAGTCAACACATTCAAGCGTAAACGGCTTTTCTACCACAGCATGGTACAGGACACCCGAGTTGATGTGAATGTGTAGACAAGAATAGATTAATCACTTTTTGCTACCTGTTTGCGCGACCTCTTTGTAACTCACCAGCTGGATCCCCAGCGACTTGACGAGTGCTTTCACGTCGGGGTCGGTCCACATATCCGTGACCCCCTGTCTATCGGCGGCGACATCCTCGTAGCCGATGTGTGAGATAGCCCGTAGCTCTTCATTATCCAGGCCCGGATGCTCTACAAACATGTACGTCTTGCCCCGCTCAAGCTTGCGGAGCATATTCATGAAGCTCTCCTTTTTTTCCGCCGAGGTAGTATGATCGCCGTCATACCGGGCGCGTTCCACACCCGCGGCGGCCAGGTCTACATCTATATTATACTCCCTGGTGAGCCGCTCCACGAGGGCCCTGACGTCATCGTTCAGGTTGGTGCAGCCCATGTGGCCTGAAACGTGACTAATCCGAGGGATCTTGCGTAGCGCCAACTCGATCTGCGCGCGAAACTCCCTTTCTATTTCTTCCAGCGTCCACTCGTTTTCCAGGAGTGCCCGGCCGGGATAGTTTTTGTTCGGCCAGATGAAGGGATAAAAGTATCCGTCCTCGTCGGTGAGCCCCGGCGACCACGACACGGGCCGCCATTTCATATTGTCCCATTCGCTGGTCAACGTCAGGTGAATGCCCACATCGATGTCCGGATTTTCCTCCAGTAACCGTACAGCTTCCGGGAACCACGGAGAGGGTACGAGCACCTCGATAGATGTTTGGATCCCCTCACGGGAACAGCGGATCAACGCCTCGTTGCCCGAATGGGAATATCCCATGTCGTCGCCCCTGACAATCAAGCGTGGAGGATCTGACGACTGGGCGCAGGAAAAAACCGCGGCAGACGACAGGAAGGAGATAGCCAATAGCCGTTTCATGATCATAATTTCTGTTTACTGCATCCAAAATACGCACTCCGCCCCAGCAGGCATCCTGAACTTGCCTGCAAAAACGAACTTCTCCCCTTTCCCGACGAGTATGTACCTTTGCCGCAACTGAATTCTCATGATTGCAACCCTATGAATTGGTTAACGTTGATCATTGCCGGACTTTTTGAAGTCGGCTTCACTACCTGTATGAGCAAGGCGAAGGAAAGTGCGGGCACTGCCGCCAACCTCTGGTGGGCGGGCTTTGTGGTGAGCCTCACCCTTAGTATGTGGTTGTTGTCCCGGGCGGTTCAAACCATTCCCATGGGTACAGCCTACGCGGTCTGGACGGGTATCGGGGCGGCTGGCACCGCAGCGGTAGGTATCCTGATCTTTCGCGAGCCCACCGACTTTTGGAGATTATTTTTCCTTTGCCTTCTTATCGGCTCGATTGTGGGCCTGAAGGTCGTGAGTGAATAATAGAAGTTGACGGTTTTGAGGAGATTTTTCGCCGAACCATACAGTCGTAAATAATTTTTTTCATGCCCTGCACATCCCGTGTAGGGCGTCGTCTTACCGGATGTGCGCGATTCCACCGATCATCGGGGTCCAAAAAAAACGTATTGTATTTCTTTCTTACATGCCAAAGCTGGCCGTATTGCGTAGCGCACTAATAACTGATAGATTGTCACTGCGTTTGGTGGTCATGTCTAGGAAAATCTCTAACCTGTGTATCATCGACGATGACCCGATGTCATCGTTCTACATAAAACGTCTGGCGGAGTTGGGAGAGGTCGCCAGCATCATTACTATATACAACAACGCGCAAGGCGCTATCGACTATCTCCTCAATTACAAAAAGTCGTCAGAAAATCTTCCCGACATAATCCTGCTCGACATTTACATGCCGGGTATTGACGGTTGGGGGTTTCTCGCCGAATTCCAGAAACTGAAGCATACGTTGCCAAAGAAAATGGAGATCTACGTGATCAGTTCATCCGACCACCCCAACGACATCAAGCGCGCCAAGGCCACACCCGAGGTGGTAGACTATTTTCAGAAACCTGTCACGATGGAGCTCCTTAAGGGTATCGTGAACGACTTCTTCAAGGAAGACAACGAAATGAAAAGCTGATCAGTCGCGCGTCACCATGGCTTTGATGACCCCTGTTTTGCGGTCTAGCCATGATGGAAACGCCTCCCCCGCCGCAGCGAAAGCAACGCGGTGCGTGATGTAGGCCTCCGGATCAACCTTCCCTTCCGAAATGGCGCCGATGACCCGATCGAAATCGCTCCGGGTGGCATTGCGGCTGCTCATCAATGTTCCCTCCCGCTTATGAAACTCAGGGTGGCTGAAGGCAATATCACCTTTCTGTAAGCCGATCAACACATATCGACCCGCATGAGCCATATACCGAAATCCTTCCTGGATGGCTTTCAAACTTCCCGTCGCGTCTATCACCACCGCGGGCATGTCGCCGCCGGTGATCTCCCGGAGCCGGGCCGGCACATCTTCCGTGGCTACGATAGTATGGTGAATTCCCAGACGTTCCCGGCAAAAGCCCAGTCGCCGCTCATCAAGATCGAGCGCAATCACTTCGGCGCCTGCCAGACGTGCGAACTGCATCGTGCCCATCCCGATAGGACCTGCGCCGATCACGAGCACAGGCTCGCCGGCCTTGACACCGGCACGTTCAATGCCGTGCGCGCCTATTGCCAGGGGTTCCACCAACGCGAGTGCGTCGGCACTAATGCCACGACTCGCCACCAGATTGGCGGTAGGTACGACGAGATAGTCGGCCATACCCCCATCGATATGCACACCGCAGACCCTGATGTTCACACAGCAATTTGTTTTGCCCTGGCGACAGGCAACGCAGGTGCCACAGCTAAAATAAGGAATAAAGGTCACGACCTCGCCCGGCTTAAAGTCGCTCGTGCCGTTGGCTTCAACAACCTCGCCGGCCAGCTCGTGGCCGAGAATACGAGGATAGGTGAAGTACGGCTGCGTTCCCTCAAAGGCATGGAGGTCGGTGCCACAAATACCAATTCGCCTGATTCGCAAAAGCGTTTCGTTTTCACCCGCGACAGGCGCCTGACGCCTGCCGTAGTGCAGCGTACCGGGTGATTCGCAGATCAATACTTCCATACTGCTTTAGGTATTGGCGAGAGCGCGGTCGAGATGAACATATCCGCCGTCGACGTGTATGAGCTGGCCCGTAGTGTGGCTTGACGCCTTCGAAAGCAGGAACGCCACGGCATTGGCGATCTCTTCGGCCGTCGTCATACGTTGTTCCAGCGGAATGTTGGCCACAATCGACTCGAGTTTCTCTTTCGGATTCGGAAGTGTCGCAATCCATTTCTCATACAGGGGCGTCCAGCATTCGGCTACGATCACGGCGTTCACGCGGACGCCGTACTTTAACAGTTCGACCGCCCATTCTCGAGTAAGCGCATTACGACCCCCATTCGCCGCCGCATAGGCTGACGTATTGCCCTGCCCCGTTTCGGCAGTCTTTGATCCGATATTGACAATAGCCCCCTTACTTTCCTTCAATGCGGGCAGCAGGTGATGCGCCATCAGGTAATAGTGTACCAGGTTTTTGTGAAGTGAAGCCACAAAAGCCTGATAATTGCCACGCTCAAGACCCACCCCGTCGTTGACACCGGCGTTGTTGACGAGGCCATACACACCGGGAAATTGATTGAGGATCGAACGCGCCGCCCTTTCACACTCCTCAGGGAGGGTGAGCTCGGCCGTAACCTGGAAAGCCTGGCCGCCGGCTTTCGTAACTTCCTCCACCGCTTTGATGTTGTCTGCCTCGTTTCTTCCTACGATAACGGGAAGAGCGCCTTCATTCGCCAGTACATTTACAATGCCCTGGCCTATGCCCTTGGCGCCACCGGTAACGACAATGACCTTGTCCTTTAGCCCCAGTTCCATGTTTCTCAACTGTTAAAGTTTATAAAAGGCAACCGCGTTGTTGCGGAAGATCTTTTCCTGTTCATCTTCGGAGAGCGCCGCAAAGTAATCGACTACTATCTCTACCATCTCGCCATAGGTCGCGGCCACAAGACACACGGGCCAGTCGCTGCCGAACATCAGGCGGTCCGGACCAAAGATACTCATGACCGTATCAAGATAAGGTCTGAAATCATCTTTCTTCCATGACGCCCAGTTCGCCTCCGTTACCATGCCCGACACCTTGCACCATACGTTTTCATGTGCCGCCAGCCGTTTCATATCTTCACGCCACGGATCAAGTTTGCCATCACGAATAAACGGTTTGGCGATATGGTCCAGCACGAAGCGCTGTTGCGGAAACCGCTCGACGAACGTTGAAGCAAACTGGAGTTGATCCGGATAGATCAGGATGTCATACGCGAGGTCGAACTCTTTGAGATGTCCGATTCCGCGGAGGAAGTTGGGTCGCAACATGTAATCGCGTTGCTTCTCCCCTTGCAAAATATGACGCAGGCCTTTCAGCTTTTTCCGTGCCGACAAGCGCGCGAGTTGGTCCACGACGTCATCGGCCTCCAGGTCCACCCATCCTACTACACCTTTAATCCAGTCGTATCGTTCCGCCAGGCCCAGGAGGAACTCATTCTCTGCGGGCGACTGGTCTGCCTGTACTGCAACACAGCCCTCTACATTGTGAGCGTCATATAGAGGCCGCAAGTCTTCCGGGAAGAAGTCCCGACGGATTGCGGCCATGTCGTCGGTTATCCAAGCGTCCCTTTTGGGATCAAATTTCCAAAAGTGTTGATGAGCGTCAATCTTCTGCACGTAATTCAAAAATTTTATCCATTACCACCCACTTCTCGCCGGATTTCGCCCAGGGTAACCTCTGCTGGAACCCGTCCATGAGGCGCTCCCATTCCTGAACTTTCGGATTGGCCGCGTCCATTTCAGCCTTGCGGTCAAAGTTGAACGTTTCACCCGCTTCAATGATCATGAACAGACGATTCCCTGTGCGAAAGATCTGCATCAGGTCTATGCCAGCATCGATGATGCTTTTTTGAATCTCGGGCCAAACCTTCCGGTGCCATTCTTCATACGCCGCGATCGCCTGCGGGTCGTCTTTTAAGTCCAGGGCAAGAGCATAGCGGGCCATGCGAGGTTAGGTGTTTGCTTTTTTGTATGTTTTGTAATCGGCCAACGGCCAATTTTGTCCAAAAAAATCAATAGACCAACTTTTTTCCCGTTCGATTGATTTCTTTAATTCTTGTCTTGCCGGAGCGTCGTTCTCGATTTTTTTACCGTCGAGATTTCATTTGGAGGTGCTTTAGAAAAGCTCGTGCGGAGTCTTCTCTATTGCAAAGCCTGCGCTGGCGCGCCTTGCGGCAGTCAGTCACTCATTGTTTTTACGCTCTCAATCCCAATCTCTACTACCCCTTCATAATCTTCTTCCAGTCCCGGGCCGATTGAAATCTGCAGTGTTTCGACGTCGGCCATATCGAGGGTGGCTTTTGGGTTCGTTTTGAAATAGTAAGGTAGAAAGGTTGGATACGGACGTGGCAACAAAACCAAGTCGACAGGTTGAAGTTTGTCAATTGCCAATGCATGATCTTCCATGGATGGAGTGAGGTTGATGATGCCACCGAAGGCCTCTCCATCGCGCGTGATCAGCGCGACCTGCACGGGCAACGTACCTTCACCCAGATGCCGTCCCCGTAAGACCAGCGATTGCGCCTTGTCAACCTCCTCCCTCCTGCCCGCTACCTGGTCTGCGAAATAAAAGCGCATGGAGTAATCGTTAAACCGCTCGCCGTTGGGATTCCCCGGATCGACCCGAGACAGTTCTTCGACGTGAATGCGCAGCTCCGTCCGACCCGGATCAGCCGACGGCACCAGCCGATTCAGGCGCGTAAATTGTCGCGACATGCTCGCATGATCGCGGGCGGCCACAAATAAATACACCGGCTCTTTTGCTTTGAGCACCGCCACCTCATACGCATCCGCTGCGGGGAAATCCCATTGCAAAGGGTGTCCCTTTACGGCGCCCGGGTAGGTAACCGTTTCGTCGCCCGCAGTGACGCTGATGTAGTATCGGAGAAACCCCGCCTGAACATGATCGGCGGGAATGATCGCCTTGTAAGTATATCCGTTTTCGCGCGTCATGGTGTACCGCTGCGACCTCCACCCCACGCCCTGAACGAACAACTCCACTTTCGGCTCCGACCTGGAAACAACAGTAGCCACAACCTCCAACGCCCCTTCTGTATGTTGTGTCACCGGGGCATGAACGACCCACGTTCGGTCGACATCCTCCGCCGGGGCGTAAAACTCTTTTACCGTGATGTTCTTCCATCGACTGTCGCCATTGAACCGCGACGTGACATCAGGCTTTGTTATCAGGTATGTGCCCGGCCGGATGGTGAATGTCTTGCCTGTAACGTGGGGTATATGCTGATTGCCGTCATTCAATGGCCTAATAGAAAAATTCTCCCCCAGATCAGGGAGGCCGATAGTCATCTCCCATTCACCCCACTTTACTACGGCGTTGACGCGATCCAGGCTGTTGCGCCCAAAGGGATCCCTTACCCAGATGGCGTCGGGCATGACCTCAAGACGCCACACACCGGGTTCGAGGCGATCGAGAAAATAGGCGCCTTGTCCATCGTATTGCACTACCTGTGAATTCCCAAATCCGGCGACCTCAACGAGAGCGCCCGGCGAAGGCACCGTCGACTGTGTATGGTTGGTGTATATCCACCGGGTATCTGTGATCATCTCCGCCAGATCGTCGGCGTAGCTTACGCGAAATGGCCCAAACCTGGTATTCTCGGGATATCGCCCGAAGTCCGCATGCATTGGTATGGCATGAAATACTTCGGAGGCCAGCTTCAGGCTAAGCGCCTTTTGAGGCGCATAGGCCAAGTTCATAAAGTGCGTATTGTACTCCGTATTAAACGGCGCCATATAGGTTGGGTCATAGGCGAAATGGGTAGCCCACTGTATACCGGCGGTACGGAAGCTTCGCGCCATCGCCGGATAGATGTACGATCGTCCGACGTCAGCAGCATCGAATTCATATACGATCCTGGCGGACCGTTGAAATGCGCGACGGCCGGCAAAGGGGATTCGGTACGCGTCGACGTTAGGCAGAAAATTTCCCTGAAGTTCGCGACCAAAGCCCAGGCCCGTAGGATACCATTGAAACGTTCCGCCCTGTATTTCGGCATCGAAATAGGCATCCACCAAATGGATGCTATGGCTGATGTTATAAAAGATCGGCTTTTTACATCCGGTCCTTCGCATCGATCGCACCATCCGGTTAATGAAGGTGGTCACTTTTTTCGGCGCCTCGTTGTGATGTGGTTCATTGCTTATCTCAAAGGCAACAATGTCGGGATCGTCTTTATAGGCTTTTCCAGTATAGGGGTTGACGTGGTTCAGGAACTGATAGAGGTAGTTCTCCTGGGCTTTGATGGCCCCCTCATCGGTAAGGCAGGCATCCTTACCGTATTTGTTGGCGAATCCGGGCGTGTCCTCGTTGGGCTCGGGCCAGCCATTACCCCAATACGCGATCGGCGTGAGAATGAACTTGATGCCACGATCCTTCATCTTCGCCAGCATATAGTCGAAAAGATCGAGATGTTCGTTTTCCAGCAGGTTGCCGGCCGTGTCACTGATCTCTGTATCCCATACATGAACGCGATAAGCATCGAAGCCCAGACGGGCAAAATGATATATATCGGCATCGATCGCTTCCCGCAACGGAACGCCAAGACGCTTTGCCGAACGATAAGCATGGGCGAAGGGGGCGGTATAGTTTACGCCGAAGCCCTGAACTTCCTCGCGTGTATCGCGCCAGCGCATCGTGCCGTTCTTGTCGACAATCACATCACCGGACCGCTGGGCCGGAAGGTACGTGAGTCCAACGATTGTCAGGAAGACGATCGTCCATACCCCTTTATTCAAACACTTAATCATAGTCTGCCTTCATATAGTTGATACTGCTGATCGTATTACCGTCGAAATCGAACAACGCGCAGTTTTCCCATGCGGATCCCGTACCCCATAGGTCGCGCATATCACTTGTAATCCAGCCCGGCTCCCAATAGATGACACCGGAACCGCCACCGTCTTTCAGTTCACGCGTGATGGTTGTCATCATGTTGTACTGGCCTTCAATAGTGAAGGGATAACCGGATAATGGCGGTTGCCCACCAAAGATATTGGTGTAGCTGTCGGCACCATCTGTGGTCCACGGGTAAGCGGTCTCGAGGATCATGACCGGCTTGTCGTAACGTTGCCTGAATGAACGGACTTGTTCGCTGAGCTGATCGGGCGCAACGGTAGTGTGCCAAAGGGGGTAGTATGAGAACCCGATCACATCAAAATCGGTAACGCCGTTGTCTGTGATGTTGTCGAACCACCACTCCACGTTTTTTGGGTCGGCGACGTGCAGGATGATTTTCGTTTCGACGGACGAATTCGCGGAGACGTCCCGTACTGCGCTGATGGCGCTGTTCAATACAGCACTGAGATTGTCCCATGCGCCATCGCACGCATTGCATGTAGGAAACTGCGGCGCGGCATTGGTGTAGAGCATACCGCAGTTGATTTCATTCCCGGTTTGGACGAACTCCGGCGCAAGGCCTTTTGCCGCCAGCGTGGAGAGTACCCGAAATGTGTACTGATAGACCGAATCCGTTAGCGTGGCGATGTCGCCGATGTCTTTCCACGCAGCCGGTATTTCCTGTCGTCCCGGATCCGCCCAGATGTCGGAGTAATGGAAGTCGAGAAGTACCTGCATGCCGTGTTCCTTTGCCTTCGCGATGGTTTTCTCCACATCGGCAAAATCGTGATAGCGTTGAGACCCCGGGGGATCGTATACATCAATGGTCCAGTCTGGACTATGCCATAGCCGTACCCGGACCAGCGTCGTACCGTAGTCGCTGAAAATCCGATAGGGATCGCGCACTTCTCCGCTATCGCGATACGATCCGTTATGATCGAGGATCTGATTGACGTAGGACAGGTCCGCGCCAAAATGGAACGACTCAGGTTCGACCGGCGTGGGGTCGGGTCCCGAACTGCCCGCATCGTCGTTGCAGGCCAGAAGACCCAGTAGCATTGTCAATGCCAGCATCACCATAGATATCCGGATTCTGTTCATGAGTTTTCGTCCACCCCCTTGCTCATCAGCGTTGAAAATAGCTATTATAGATCAGGATTTACAGGATGATGAAGATAGTGGGACATAGTATTGAAAGATTGGAGAAAATCCAGTGACAGAAAAGCAAGAATCGGACATACAGTTGCGTGAGGCGCTACCGGTGGACCTGGAATTGCTGACGTTTTGGGATTCGCAACCTCATGTGGTTGCATCGGATCCGAATGACGATTGGCACTGGGGGGAAGAATTGTCGCGAAAGCCACCGTGGCGGGAAATGCTGATCGCGGAACTCGACGGAAAGCCTATTGGCTTCGTGCAGATTATTGACCCGGCGACGGAAGAGTCGCATTATTGGGACGACGTTGAGCCCAACCTCCGGGCAATTGACATCTGGATAGGAGACGTTGCGTATTTAGGTAAAGGGTATGGCACGCGCATTATGATTCAGGTGATTGCACGGTGTTTCGATGATCCGGCGGTTACGGCGATCCTGGTTGACCCGCTGGCCTCGAACGTAAGGGCGCACCGGTTTTATGAGCGGTTGGGATTCCGGTTCACAGAAGCACGAACCTTTGGCGCTGATCGGTGCCATGTTTACCGGCTAGACCGGGGTAGAAAAGAAAGCCCCCATTTGTAAATCCCTGACTGCTATTGTTAATTGCAAGAATCCAGAATTAACGGATTTCGGGCGTGGAATTTTATAGGGCTTTTGGATTAACTGAACTGGTTTTCGTCGCGGCGTTCGCCTTGTTTTACTTCCTTTACCTGGCGCGCGTCATCCGCATCGCGAGGCAACTCAATACGCCGTTTCATTCCGTATTCTTCAAATTGTTTCTCAGGACGGCCCTGTTCGCCCTGCTCCTCTTTGCGCTTCTCGGCCCTTCTTTCGGTGATGCGAGAAAGGAGGTCCAGTCGGTTGGAAAGGACATTATGATCTGTGTGGACTTGTCGAAGTCGATGGACGCGTTTGATATTCAGCCCACGCGTTTGGAGAAGGTCAAATTTGAACTTAAGAAAATTGTCACCGCGTTCAACTCCGATCGTATCGGTCTCATTATATTTTCTTCAGAAGCGTTTATGCAATGCCCGCTGACATACGATCAGAACGCCTTGAACCTGTTCATCGAGACCATGAACACAGGCCTTGTGCCCCCTTCGGGGACAGACTTTGGTCCCGCCCTGGAACTCGCCATTAAGAAAATCGAAGCGGAAGATGCAGGCAGCGTAAGGCAGGCTAAGTCGAAGGTACTGATCCTGATTAGCGATGGCGAGGACTTCGGAGAGAATACGGCGGAGATAGCGCGCAGGATTGAGAACAAAGGTATCGCGTTATTCACCCTCGGAGTCGGCACCGAAGACGGAGGGCGCATTCAAACCAACGGCGGATACAAAAAAGATCGCCAGGGAAATGTGGTGGTGTCGAAATTGAATTCACGCTCACTGCGCTCGCTGGCAAGTCAGACCGGAGGTCAGTATTTCGAGATCAACGCATCGAGAAATGACGTGGCCCGACTCATCAACACGATCGGACAGATCGAAGGTGAGTTTCGTGAAGCACGGTATGTCGACGTGACTGCAAACCGCTACTTTTATTTTCTTGGCCTTGCCATCATTTTACTGACTATTGATATCCTGGTTTCCGTCCATACTTTTCGAATATGAACGACGACCGCTTCCTCCAACTCCTGGCTTACACCTTTGCCCTTGTCGGCGCGGCGCTGCTCGTGTTCGCTTTCATTTTCGGAAGATCAACAAAGGCTATTCAGTCGCACACGTTGGCTCGGGAGGCACGTGCCGCATACACCTCCGCCGAATATAGCGACGCACTGTCGTCGCTCCAGTTTCTTGTCGACACCCTGGGCTTTAAGAATGAAGCCGCACAGCTCAACCTGGCCCACGCTGGCCTGATGGCGGCACGATTCGACTCCACAGGTCGTGCGCGCGATCGGCAGCCAATCGACTCCACCGCGCTGAACCGCATGAGGGAGTTGATGGTAGTGAACGGAGTGACCGTGAATTATGATAAACTTACGGCACCGGGCTCAAATAAATACCTGGGTTCCCGTGCCTTTAATCAACTCGGGGTCATCGCCTATGGACTAAGGAATCCGCAAGACGAAGCGGCGGGGATGGCCGAGGCCGCGGAGCAGTTCCGAAATGCCCTGCGTTTTGACCCCGACAATGACGCTGCGCGGTACAATTATGAACTTATCCGTCTCAGAATTGATTATCCGGAAATAGTCATGAGTCAGGTCCGGGAACTGATCCATCGTCGCAATTACAAAGCGGCCCGCGATTTGCTGAAAAGCGCCTTTGAGCGCGACGCCCAGATCAGGCGAGGATACGAGGACTTCGCTGTGCGCTTAGAAAATATTATAAGAATCGATAGTCTGTCACGTTCATAAACCAAAGCATCGATTTATGGTACGGCTCGCTCTAGTTGTCTTTTTTGCCACGTTTGCTGCCCACGCTGTCAGCGGTCAGACCATTGCCCGTGCAGAAGAAAAATTTCACACCGCGTCCGCGCAATACATCGAAAAGAAATACGATGAGGCATTGACAACGGTCAAGGAAGGTCTGAAGATCAAACCCAACAGTGAAAAACTGGAAGCGCTGAGAAAGTTGCTCGAGCAGGAAAAGAAACAGCAGCAACAACAACAAAATCAGGAACAACAGAAGCAGGACAAAGACAAGCAGGATCAAAACCAGGATCAGAAAGACCAGGAGCAGAAAGACCAACAGGAAAACGCTGAAGACAAGAAGCAGGAGGAGAACGACAAAAAACAAGAGGACGAGGAAAAGAAGACCGACGCCGAGCAGGAAGAAGCCGAGCCCTCAAAGCCTGACGAAGAGGAGGAAGAAAAAAGCGAAGAGAAGCCCGCGCCTTCCCAGCGCCTGGAAGAGCTGAAGATGTCGGAAGAAAAAGCACGCATGATCCTTGAGGCTATGAAGAACCAGGAAATGCAATACCTGCAACAGAAGAAACGGAAGGCTACACAGCCGCGGGATAGGACGAAGCCGGACTGGTGAGCCAGTAAAGCACGCCAGCTATTGTACAGGTTGACATTAAGGTGCGAATTGTTTCGCGCGGTGGTGCAGCCCTGGCGACTTTACAGTTGCAATGAGAAACAATGGAATGATCACCAATCCAGGATCGCCGTGAACGTGGCGTGTGGAGAACTTTAACAACAGTAAAGCGGCCTTGGCCTGCTTTACGGTAACATTCAAAACCTAAACACGTGACAGAAGTCGTAATTGTCTCCGCAGTGCGGACACCCATCGGAAGTTTTGGCGGCAGCCTGGCTTCAGTATCGGCAGTACAGTTGGGCAGCGTAGCCGTGCGGGCGGCGCTCGAACGCGCCGGGGTTGAACCCGGACTTGTCGATGAGTTATTTTTTGGAAATGTGATATCGGCAGGTCTTGGCCAGGCGCCGGCAACGCAGGTTGCCTCAGGTGCGGGCCTGGGCTTCGATGTGCCCTGTACGCTTGTAAACAAAGTCTGCGCTTCCGGTATGAAGGCCATTATGATGGGTGCACAATCCATTATGACGGGCCAGAACGAAGTTGTGGTAGCCGGCGGCATGGAAAGCATGAGCAACATTCCCTTCTATCTGCTCAAGGCGCGCTTTGGCTATCGCTACGGCAACGGCGAACTGATAGACGGGCTTCAGCACGATGGCCTGACCGACGCGTATGATGGTTGCGCTATGGGCGTATGCGCCGACAACACTGCGCGTGAACTGTCGCTTTCACGGGAAGATCAGGATGCCTATGCGATTGCGTCCTATCAGCGCGCCGCGGTGGCCTGGTCATCGGGAAAATTTGCCGACGAAGTAATCCCTGTAGATGTTAAGGATCGCAAGGGTAAATCGACACCAGTAAGCGAAGACGAGGAATTCAAGAACGTTCAGTTCGACAAAATTCCTTCGCTCAGGCCAGCGTTCAGCAAAGACGGGACGGTGACAGCCGCCAACGCATCCACACTTAATGACGGGGCCTCCGCGTTGATCCTGATGAGTCGCGAAAAAGCCCTGGAGTTAAAACTCTCCCCTCTTGCGCGCATACGCGGATTCGCAGACGCGGCACAGGAGCCTTTGTGGTTCACCACGACACCCGCGCTCGCCATCCCCCGGGCATTGAAGCGCGCCGGGGTAGAGGCGTCTAAAGTAGATTTTTACGAAATTAACGAGGCTTTCTCGGCCGTGGCGCTGGCCAATAACAAGCTGCTCAACCTCTCGGCAGACCGTGTCAATGTAAACGGTGGCGCCGTGGCGCTGGGTCATCCGCTGGGGGCTTCCGGAGCCCGGATCGTGACCACACTGATCAACGTACTGCGCCAGAACAATGCCGCGATAGGTACCGCGGGCATCTGCAATGGCGGCGGTGGCGCATCGGCCATGGTGATCGAGCGACTCTGACGGCAGAACAACAATCTACTTTTGCATTCGTTATGGTAAGTCCTTATCGTCGTACTTATTTTTTTATGACAAGACTGATCCTGTCGCTCTTATTCGCAGCTCTCGTTTTCCCTGTCGCCGCACAACGTGAAGTAAGGACGTATTATGACCCTGCGAAGGAGCATGTGGAGGAAATCTATTACGTCGAAGCCGACAATGAAACGTTTACGGGCCCCTACAAGCGCTATTACGAGAGTGGCGGGCTCATGGTGGAGGGCTCTTTCGAAGACGGAATGAAGAGCGGCATATTCGTCGAGTACTATGAGAATGGCCAGCGTGCACGCGAGCTGACCTATGTCAGCGGTGTCCGTGAGGGCCCCGTTCAGGTCTTTGACGAAGAGGGTAACCCGGTACAGCAGGCCTACTATCGTAACGATGTCCTCACTGATTCCGTGCAGCTATACTACAACGACGGATCGGTAAAGGGTACGGCGTTCTTTGCAGGAGGAAAGCCAGAGGGCGCGGTAAAGGAATACTTTGCAGACGGGAGCATACGCAAGTTGATGCACTATGCGAACGGAAAACCGAACGGTGTTGCGTTGACGTACTATCCCAATGGCAACGTCGAGACAGAGGCATTCCTGCGCGATGGCGTCATTACGGGTTACTATAAAACGTATTACGATAACGGCCAGCTGGAAACCATATCCACTATGGAAGGCGGCACCAAGCACGGACGGTTCAGAAGTTACGACCGTCAGGGTGCGCTCATTGTTGAAGGTGGCTTCGTCGACGGAAAACTCCATGGTCCCAATACAGGGTACTATCCGGATGGAAGCAAACGGCACCGGTTTACCTACAGGGAGGGACAAAAGACGGGTACCAACTTTGAGTATTATCCCGACGGCACGGTGAAGGCCAGGGAACAGGTGGCCGCGAACAACCGCGACAGGACGGTCGAACATTTTAATGAAAGGGGTATCAAAAAGTCGGAACAGAAATTCAGGAACACCCTCCCCCACGGCACGTGGGTAGAATATTTTGAAGACGGAAAAACACCCAGGATCAAAGAAACGTATTCAGGCGGTAAGCGCACGGGAGTGCGCCATGAGTACTATCCCACGGGGAAAATTGCCATAAGCGCAACGTACAAGTTCGACCTGCTGGCCGGCCCTTATAAAACGTTTTACGAAGACGGCACACCCGCTACCATCGCCGAGTACCGGAACAATCGCAAGGCCGGACCTTTTATATCCTATCATCCCAACGGAAAGATCAAAGAAGAAGGCGAGTATGTTGCCGACAAGCGTCATAATCAATGGAAGGAATACGCCCCGACAGGAGAATTGATCCGCACGGTCGTCTACAAAGCCGGCAAGATTGTCGGTGAGGAAGGCATAGACTGAAGCGTCAGCCAAGCGTCACGCTATTGGCTTCGTATTCTTCGCGAATGTAGACAAGCATATAGCGAATAAAGAGGATGAGCCCGGCCATCTCCAACGATTCCTCCAGCGTTGCCAACGCCGCATACCCGATGTTGGCGTCACCGGCATGGGACACATACCAGGACCCGATCATCTCAACACCAATAGCGCCACCCACGTACACGGCACCTGAGAGGATCATACCCTTTAATAGATCGGGCGGAAGTTTCAACAACGAGGGGATGAGGTAGATCGCGAATGCGATCGCCCCCAGGCCGTAAACGATAACCCAGGCGTTGCGAAATATCCCTTCCCCACCGATGCCTACATACATCGGGAGAAACTTGACGAAAAACTCGTGAATTGAAGCGCTTTCATCGACCGACAAAAAAAGAAAGGCGAGTGAAAGGAGCCACCACTTGAATGCTTCCTTGTTTGTTTTTTTCTGCAACAGGTGGATAAGGCCCGTAAAGACACTTGCCATCAGTAATAGCAGCGCGTTGAAATACGAGGGAAGATTCTGCTCGTAATCGACACACAGTTTCCTGTAGACCCTATCGAAAACATAGTGGTCGACGCCGACTATAAATCGAAGAAGTACAACAATGATGTTCAGGGCGATGATTACGGCGAAGGCAGTGACGAGGGCTTGCATTACCCTGCGGGCGCTAATAATCAGGTGCATGTCAGGGGGCGAAGGGGTAAATCACCTTAAAGATAACAATTAATTAACATACCGTTCATACCAGACAAGACAACATCTCCTAATGTTTGTGTCATAATCGCCAATATCCATCGCAAAAATTTTGCATTTTGCGACGAAAAACTGACTGAATGGACACGCCAAATGCTATAGGTCAAACCGATTTCACCTTTGCCGGACAGACGGGCTTTTACCGCGGCAAGGTGCGTGACGTGTACTATTTCGGCGACCTTATGGCGATGGTGGCCACCGACAGGATCTCAGCCTTTGACGTGATCCTCCCCCGCGCGATTCCCGATAAGGGACGGGTATTGAATATTATTGCCGCGCGCAACCTGGCCGCCACGCGCGACGTGGTACCCAATTGGGTGATCGACACGCCCGATCCGAATGTTACGGTAGGCTATCGCTGCGAGCCGTTCGCTGTCGAAATGGTAGTACGCGGCTACCTGGCGGGGCACGCCTGGCGGGAATACCGTTCGGGGAAAAGGTCGCTCTGCGGTGTGCCGCTACCCGAAGGCCTCAAAGAGAATGATCGGCTACCCCAACCCATTATTACACCGACGACAAAGGCAAAGACCGGCCATGATGAAGACATCTCCCGCGAAGAAATCATCTCCCGTGGAGTAGTCGGCGAACGCGAATATGTGCAACTGGAGAACTATACATTGCGGCTGTTTCAGCGGGGAACGGAGCTCGCCGCCGCGCGGGGACTGATCCTGGTTGACACCAAGTATGAGTTTGGCACTTATAAGGGTGAGATTCGTCTTATCGACGAGGTACACACCCCTGACTCCTCCCGGTACTTCTATGCCGACGGGTACGACGAGCGCCAACAGAATGGCGAAACCCAGCGTCAGCTTTCTAAGGAGTTTGTCCGCCAATGGCTCATTGAAAACGGGTTCCAGGGCAAAGACGGTCAGAACGTTCCGGAGATGACCGACGAGGTAGTAGAACGAATCGCTGCCCGATACCGGGAGTTGTATGAGCAGGTGTTAGGTGAAACGCTGCCCGAAATCGACACGCAAGGGATTTTGGAGCGGATCGAGCGGAACATCGCGAATTCGATAAAATCTGTTAATTTAGAGGCCAGGATCTGAGGCAAACAAGGGCCCGGATTACCATTCCCAAGACCGCATGAAATATACGATTGACAAGCAGGAAAAGTACAGCTTATTACGCCTTCATGAAGAAAAGCTGGATTCGTCCGTAGCCCCAAACCTCAAGTCGGAATTGATCACACTCCACGCTGAAGGCGTGAGAAATATTATTCTTGATCTTTCAGACATCAAATACACCGACTCATCGGGGCTCAGCGCCCTGCTGGTCGGCAACCGTATTGTGCAGGAGGAAGGCGGCATATTTGTTCTGGCCTGCCTCTCAGACCATACGATGAAATTGATCAAAATCTCGCAACTCGACAGCGTTCTCAACATTCTCCCGACGGTGGAAGAGGCTGTTGACGCCGTATTTATGCATGAGATCGAGAAGGACCTAAAGGGAGGTGACGACTGACGATTTTATTAATTACCTTACCTAACCGCGAATGACCAGAGTAACCCTTTGGTCATTTTCATTTTGTTTTTTATTTGCAGGTTAAACCGAACGTTTCTGCATTGTCTTTTAAAGTAACCATTCTCGGATCCAGCGGGGCGGTGCCCGCATACGGACGCCATCCCAGCGCCCAGTACGTCGAAATCCAGAACCGGCATTTTATGATCGACTGCGGTGAAGCCGCGCAGATGCAAATGATGCGCTATCAGATCAACTTCCACCGCATCAGCCACATCTTTATCACACACCTGCACGGTGATCATTACCTGGGACTTATGGGACTCATCTTCACCATGCAGCTACAACACCGTACAAGTCCGCTGCACATCTATAGCCACGACGGACTGGACGAAAACCTCACCGTCCAATTCAGGCATAGTCGGTTCATGCCAACCTACGATATTCACTTCCATCGCCTGCAGCCCGGCGTCAACGAAGTAATCTATGAAGATGACCTGTTGACGGTGCACACCGTCCCGCTCATCCACGCCATTGCCTGCTCCGGTTTCGTGTTCCGGGAAAAGCCCAAACCACGCCGTATCGACAAGAACGTACTCCCCCCGGGATTGCAGGTCCGGCAACTAACCGATCTCAAAGCGGGGCTCGACGTCGTCGATGACGAAGGCCGCATCCTGTATCGAAATCAGGACCTCACCCTCCCTCCCCGCCCTTCGCGTTCCTATGCCTACTGCTCCGATACTGGACTAACGGACTCCTTCCTTCCCTGCATACGTGATGTAGACCTCCTGTATCATGAAGCCACCTTCATGGACGACGAAGAAGCAAAAGCCCGTGAGACGCTCCACTGCACCGCGCGTGACGCCGCGGGCATAGCGAAAGCCGCCGGCGCAAAGCGCTTGTTGCTCGGGCACTTCTCCGCCCGGTATAAGGACCTCGATCCGCTTCTGCAAGAAGCACGCAGCGTATTCCCGGAAACCGAGTTGGCCATCGAAGGAGAGACCTATGTGATCCAGGAATAATTGCCAAACCCCATGACCCCCACCACTGAACAAAAGCGAGGACGACTTTTCATTGTCCTGTCCGGTATTTTCATTACCAACGCGCTGCTGGCTGAGATGGTGGGCGTAAAAATTTTCTCTGCCGAGTCGAGCGTCGGACTTACCCCCGCCCAGCTGAACATCCTCGGCTTCGAGATGAGCTTCAACCTGACAGCAGGTGCCCTGCTCTGGCCCATCGTTTTCCTTAGCACGGACCTGATCAACGAATACTTCGGAAAGCCCGGCGTACGTTTTATCAGTTATTTCACGGCGATCCTCATCGCCTATGCCTTTCTGGCGATATACCTCACCATGCAGCTTGCACCCGCCGGCTTCTGGATAGAAACCAACAGTGTCGACAACGAGGGCAACCCATTCAACATTCAGTATGCCTACAACAAAATATTCGGACAGGGCTTGCGCATTATTGTAGGTTCACTGGCCGCCTTCCTCCTGGGGCAGCTTGTCGACGTGTTCGTCTTCCAGCGGCTGCGCCGGGCAACCGGATCCCGCATGCTTTGGTTGCGCGCGACCGGTTCAACACTGGTCTCCCAGGTCGTCGACAGCTTTGTCGTGTTATTCATCGCTTTCTACGGAACGTTCACCAACGCGCAGATTTTCGCGATCGCAATTACAAACTACATCTACAAGTTTGCTATAGCACTATTGCTTACCCCCCTCATCTATCTCGGACACTATTGGATCGACCGCTACCTCGGCCGTGAAGAAGCGATCAGGATTTCGGAAGAAGCATCTGAAAAAAGTCAGTCGTTCTTCTGAGAAAGAGTTGAAGAGTTGAATAACCCGCCTGCCCTTAAAGTCCTCACTAAGCATCATAGCCTTGATAGGCAGTCGGGCAGGTTGAAGTGTATCGTGTAAACGGCGCGGTGTCGATTTATTGATTATCGCGCATCGCCTAAACCCTATCTGTGGGTGGTACTGGGTAGGGACGCACGGCGTGCGTCCTTCGAATACACATACGCCACACGACGGCGCCCAAAGAGAAAGAGTTGAAGATTGAAGGTTGAATAACCCGCCTGCCTACAACGTCCTCACAAAGCATCATGGCTTTAATAGGCAGTCGGGCGGCCCGCCTGCCTACAACGTCCTCACAAAGTATCGCAGCCTCATTAGGCAGTCGGGCAGGTAGGGACGCACGGCGTGCGTCCTTCGAATACACATACCGCTGCACTACATACACCCCTCCGCGTCCCCGCGCCATCGCGCCTTTGTGGTAAAACCCCACGAGCTTGCGAGCCTGCCCCGCGCCTGTGTCCTATCTGTTCCAAATCCGCCGCCAGGCAGCCCGGCAGCCTGAAGTGTAGTGCTGGTTACCCTAACTGCGTTGCATCCGCTTGAGATTATCAAGGATCACAGCCGTCGCCGCGGCAGCGTTTAGAGATTCGGCTCCGCCGTATCCAGGAATAGATACCCTAATGCCGACGCGTTCCGCCACCCCCTCCGAAATGCCGTGCGCCTCGTTCCCAATGACGAGAACGCCGCCCGTTCCAAACGACGTCTCATGCACACTTTGGCCGTCGAGAAAAGCTCCCACCACAGGTACATCGATTCCCTCAAGATATCCGGGGAGGTCGGCATAGCAAAAGTCGACCCTCAGAAAAGAACCCATGGAGGCGCTGATCACTTTTGGATTATAACGATCAGCCGTCTGCGGCGAGGCCACAATTTTTTTCAATCCGTACCAGTCGGCTATGCGTATGATGGTTCCCAGGTTGCCGGGGTCGCGAATATCGTCAAGTGCAAGCAACCATTCCCCTTCTCCGTGAAGCCGCAACCGCTCCGGCTTCATACGGGCGACGGCCAGGGCGCCGTCGTTTGATTCGAAGGTGCCCAGTGCGATCAGCTCCGCCTCGCTCGATTCGATCACCTCGACGGAGGCGGACGGACTCACCTCGGCGAGAAAGGAAGGGGTGCCGAGCACCATCACGACATCGTAATCGCTGCCCAAAAGCTCCGTCACGCTTTTCCTTCCTTCCACCACAAAACATTGTTCCTGTTTGCGGTATTTCTTTATTTTGAGGGATTTGATGAACTTACTTTTGGCTTTACTGACCATCGTCCGGGCTTGAGGGCAAAGAAAAATAAATATTTCGTCTTATTCCTACTTGCTCCCTTGATACTTGGCGGCTGTAGCGGCACGAAATACCTCCAACCGAATGAAAAGCTCCTCAAGCAAAAAATCGAAGCGCCGCGGGGTATTAGCCGCGAAGACCTGAAAGCGCTGTATGTGCAGCGGTCAAACCGGAAACTGTTTGGCATTATACCCTATTTCTGGTTCTACTATACGGGGAAGAAACACTATGATCCCGAAGCCTTTATTCAGAAAAAGGCGAAGGTCGAAGCCGACTTTGACCGACGCATCCGCGCTGTACCGGAAGAAAATACCCGGAAGATCAATAACCTCGAGTTCCGAAAGCAGCGGAAGCTCACCCGTATTGAAGATAAGATCCAAAACGGCAACACCGTGATGCAGTGGGGTGAGCCGCTCTCCATTCTAGACACCACCAACGTAAGGCAAACCCGGGAACGCTTCAGCGGATATCTCTCATCCAAGGGATACTTTCGCAACAAGGTCACTACAACGATCGACACCGCCGACAGCAGGGCGACCGTGACCTACATTCTCCAGCCCGGGCGCGCCTACTTCATCGATACGGTATTCTACGAAGTTAACGACACGGCTGTGTTAAACATCCTCCTGAAGGAGCCGCAACGCAGCCTGATCCGCCGCGGCGACCGGTACGACCAGGAAGTCTTCGCCAACGAGCGTGAACGTATAGATCTGCTGCTTAAAGATGAAGGGTACTTTGAATTCAGTCGCCAGTACGTCGAATTTGATGTCGACACCGCCTTCCGCGACGACCGCCGGGTAGCCGTAAAGATCATCGTGCGCGATCCGGTCCAACGTAGTTATCACAAGAAGTTCATCGTCACCGATGTCAACTTCGTCACCGACGCCACCGCCACGCCCCCAATGCCCAACCAGAGTCGGCATACACAACGTGTGCGCGACATCAACTACCGATTTTACACGGAGCGGTACAACCTGAAACTACTAAGCCAGCGTGTGTTCATCAGAAAAGACGAGTTGTACAGTCGAACCGATGCCTTCACAACACAACGACAACTTGCCAACCTTGATGCATTCAAGTTCGTCAACATCAACTACGACACTACGGGTGGAAAGTTCGTGGCCAATCTTTACACCAGCGCACTGGATCGGTATCAATGGTCGAACGAAGCGGGCGTCAACGTCACCCAGGGATTTCCGGGCCCCTTCTTCAACACGAGTCTAAGGAAACGAAATGTATTCGGAGGCTTTGAAACGCTGGATGTATCGGGCCGTTTCGGATTCGAAGGCGTCGCGTCGGCTACAAGTGATCAGAATATTTACAAAAGTACCGAGGCGGGCGTTAATGTCACAATGACTTTTCCCCAGCTCATTTTTCCGCTAAGCAACCGAACTCAGTTCCGTCTCGGCAGGTACAACCCCACGACCAAACTGCTCGTCGGCTATTCGTATACCGACCGCCCGGAATACCGACGTACCTTCGCCACCTTTAGCGGCACGTACACGATGGAAAATGCGCGTACTACACAGTATTCACTTACCTTCGCCAACATCAACGTTATCGATACGCTCAACACCTCTCAAGCCTTTCGCGATTTTCTTTCCCAACAGGATAGCGTCGGAAACTTTCGACTCGTGAACTCCTTTTATCCATCGTTCGTGACCAGTATGATATTCGGCATCACCTGGAATCACAACAATTACGGCCAGGCGGATCGCAATTCCGTATTCATCCGGGCGCAGATCGAAAGTGGTGGTACCATCTGGAATTTTGTTGATCCGACATTCATTACCGAACGCGACCTTCAATACTACAAGTACCTCCGCTTTGGTTTCGATTTCCGGCAAAACCGCGTACTCGACCGCAACACCGTGTTGGCTTATCGCATCAATACCGGGGTGGCGTACGCTTACGGCGACAATAACACTGTGCCTTACGAAAAATTCTTCTTCGCAGGAGGCAGTAGCAGTGTACGCGCCTGGAGACCGCGGCGGTTAGGCCCCGGCTCCTTCAAACCCAACCTGAGTGGGGACGCCGAAGCGAATGGATTATTCGACTACAGCCTGGAAAAGCCTGCCGACATTCTCATCGAAGCCAGCATCGAACTTCGACAAAAGCTCTTCGGCTTTGTCAATGGGGCCATCTTCCTGGATGCGGGCAATGTCTGGACATTTCAACCCTGGGTAAAGCGCGTCAATGAAGAGACAGTTCCCAACGGAAACTCCGAATTCAAGTGGGATCAGTTCTACCGGGAATTTGGAATCGGGACCGGGTTCGGCTTCCGTTTTGACTTTACCTTCCTCATCCTGCGCTTTGACGTGGGAATTAAAGTATACGACCCGGCGCGCGATGAAGGCGACCGCTTTGTGTTGCGCCGCGCTAAGTTCTTCCGCCCCTTCGGCGTGGAGAAGGAACCCGTAATATATAATGTAGGGATAGGTTTCCCCTTCTGATATGAGCCAGGAAAAAATTTCAAAAGACGACATCAGCAAGTGGTTTCAGGACCTCCAGGATGACATCACGCAACAGCTCGAAGCCGCCGACGGGTCGGGCAAATTTGTTCGTGACCCCTGGGACAGACCCGGTGGCGGAGGGGGCGTCTCTGCTGTGATGACCGAAGGTAGGATTATCGAAAAAGGCGGCGTCAACTTCTCGGCCGTTTGGGGTGCCGCCACCGCACAGATGCTGAGGTCGCTGCGCATTGAAACCGCTGACAACGTAGAGTTTTTTGCCACGGGCATCTCCATTGTACTCCATCCCCGAAATCCGATGGTCCCCATCATCCACATGAATACGCGGTACTTTGAAGTATCCGGTGGTACGTGGTGGTTTGGCGGCGGCATCGATCTGACGCCTCACTACATCGATAAAGGAGACGCGGCGTGGTTCCATAAAAGCCTCAAGGAAGTATGCGACCGGCATCATCCCACATACTATCCAGAGTTCAAGAAGTGGGCAGACGAGTATTTTTTTCTGAAACACCGCAACGAAACCCGCGGCGTCGGCGGAATATTTTTCGACCACCTCACAGACACACCGGGTTTCGACCGGGCATCAAGGTTTGCCTTCGTCCGCGACGTGGGCCTGGCGTTTGCGCCGATATATGTTCATTTCATGAACAAGAATTCCGCACTCCCCTTTACATCGGAAAATCAAGACTGGCAGGCCATTCGCCGGGGCAGGTATGTCGAGTTCAATCTCGTCTGGGACCGCGGTACGCGCTTCGGACTGGACACTGACGGCAGAACCGAGTCGATACTCATGAGCCTGCCGCCACACGCGCAATGGCTATACAATTTTACACCTCCCGCCGGCTCTGCCGAGGAACAAACGCAACAGTTATTGCGCAAAGGAATCGACTGGCTGAACAGCCCCGCTTGAGTTCCAACGATACAAAAAAGTTCCTGACAAATATCAGCGGCGCCGTCTTGCGTACGTCATAGGGAATGCGTCGTTTATTGGGGAAATTGGGGCATGTTAAACATTAAAACAAGGAGGTAATTATGGCACTTATTAAGCGTTCTGATTGGCCCTCATTGTTGAGGGACTCCTGGTTGTCCGACTTTTTCGATGGCGATCGGTTCTTTGACTCCGATATGATGCAACGGACAATACCAGCTGTAAACATTCAAGAAAAAGATGACTCTTTTGAGATCGAGTTGGCTGCGCCGGGTCTTGAAAAGAAAGATTTCAAGGTCACGGTAGATCGCGGTGTACTGACCATCTCCGCGGAGAAAGAAGCCCGCAAGGAAGAGAAGGAAAAAAACTACACCCGAAAAGAATTCAACTACACGACATTCTCCAGGTCTTTCGCGCTTCCCGAAACAGTTAGCGACGAAGACATTAAGGGAAATTACAAGGACGGTGTCCTGAAATTGTCGGTAAAAAAGAAAGCACCAGCCAAACAAGAAAAGAAGGCCATCGAAATTTCATAACGTTAAAGAAAGCCCCGCGTGTAAGAAGCCGGGGCTTCTTTTTTTTACCCTCCCCATCACCTAAACGCAATCTGTGGGTGGTACTAGGTAGGGACGCACGGCTGTGCGTCCGTTGAACAAATACACCCAACCCGTCAGCGCCCGTATAGAAAGGGTTGAAGAGTTGAAGATTGAAGGGTCCGCCTGTCCACAAAGTCGTCACAAAACATCATGGCCTCGGTCGGCAGTCGGGCACGTTGAAAGGTATCGTGTAAACGACGCGATGTCGATGTATTGATTGTCGCGGTTCACCTAAACGCAATCTGTGGGTGCCACTCGGTAGGGACGCACGGCTGTGCGTCCGTTGAATACATTCGGGTGCCTCTGCGCCCTGTTCTATGTGTCCTATTGTGGTTCAACCCCCGTCGCCGCCAGGCGACCCCACCTGCTAATCAAAAATCCTCTCGTACTCCCCCTCGTCAAAGCCCACCGCAACCACCTTACCGTCCTTTTCAATCAAAGGCCGGCGGATTACAGAAGGTTTCTCCGTCATTAACCGTATCGCTGCGGTTTGATTCGTGACTTGCTCCTTCTGCGCGTCATCGAGCTGTCGCCACGTGGTGCCTCTGCGGTTGACGAGCGTTTCCCATCCCACTTGCCGGCTCCACTCCCGGAGTTTCGCGGCGGTGATACCCTTCGCCTTGTAATCGTGAAAATCGTAAGACACATCGTGTGATCCGAGCCATTCCAACGCTCGCTTCACTGTGTTGCAGTTCTTGATTCCAAATACGGTCATGTCGTTCTCTGTTTGCCTATTTAAAAGTGCTGCCGTAAGGCCAGCACCTTTCTTGCTTTCTCGATAAGTCGGGCCGACTCTCCAAAGTTGAGTGTCTGTTGTCCGTCGGAGGCGGCAGATTCCGGCGACTGGTGTGTCTCGTAAATAATTCCGTCAGCGCCCGCAATTACTGCCGCCAGCGCCACAGGCTCTACGTGCTCGCGAATGCCAATCCCGTGGGAAGGGTCCGCGACAACGGGAAGATGCGACTTTTCTCTCAGGATAGGTATGGCGTTGATGTCAAGCGTATTTCGGCTGGCGCGCTCGTAAGTACGAATGCCTCGCTCACAAAGGATCAGCTGCTCGTTGCCAGCAGAAAAAACATACTCGGCCGAGTACAGAAGCTCCTCAATGGTGCCCGAGATACCGCGCTTGATCATAACCGGCTTTCCGGCCTTCCCCAGCGCGTCCAGCAAATTAAAATTCTGCGTATTGCGGGCGCCCACCTGAAAGATATCGACGTAGTCTATCATTTCATCAATCTGGGAGACCTGCATGACTTCCGAGATGATCTTGATACCGGCAGCACGGGCTTGCCGATGCCACATTTTAAGTCCTTCGGTTCCCAACCCCCTGAATGCATACGGTGAACTTCGCGGCTTGAATACACCGCCGCGCATAATGCTCACATTGTTCTCACGGAGGTGGGCAAGGGTTGCCGCCACCTGCTCTTCACCTTCAATCGAACAGGGTCCGGCCATGAGCGCCAGGTTGCCGTCGCCGATGACGACGCCATCGCCAAGATCGATGACGGTACGTCGAACCTTCCACTTCCTGGATACCAGCTTGTAGGCGTCTGACACGCGATGCACATCGGCGACACCGTCCAAGTGACCAAGCTTGCGGATGTCGAACTCCTTGTTGCCAATACCTACCAGGTACGAGCCGTCACCCGTGACCACATGTGTTGTCTTGTAACCTACGGCCGACATTTGGCCCGCTATCGCGGCAGCCTGTTCGTCCGATATATTTCGTTTTAACTGTACGATCATCTCAAACCACTTTACCGTCTTTCAGTGAATTCACAAACCGGGGTATATCCTCTTCGAGGTTTTTGCTTTCGCGCAGCACGTTGATGAAGGCGCTCCCCACCACGGCGCCTGCACCGTAAGCACATGCCTGGCTGAACGATGCGTTATTCGCAATACCGAATCCGATCACAAAGGGATTCTTCAGATTCATCTCCTTCAGCCTTTTGAAATAAGCGATCTGGGAATCAGTAAACCGATCTTTCACACCCGTTGTACTGGAGGCGGCCACCGCATAGATAAAAGCCGTGCTTGCGGCATCAATGCGCCGGATCCGATGTTCCGATGTAGTCGGCGAGATCAGGAACGTGCTGTGCAACTTGTGCTTGTCGAACAGCGGTTTGTATTCGGCCAAAAACTCCTCCAGGGGCATATCAGGCAGGATCAGGCCATCCACGCCGGCACGCTCCGCGTCGGCACAGAACGCCTCGAGCCCGTATTGCATTGCCGGGTTGAGATATCCCATCAGGATCACGGGGATCTCCGACACGCGCCTGAGTTCAGCCACCTGCTCGATGAGCAGACGTAAGTGCATCCCATTGTCGAGCGCAATCTTGTTGCTGGCCTGTATGGTGGGACCGTCGGCGACCGGGTCTGAAAATGGAATCCCGATTTCCAGAAAGTCCGCACCGGCGGCCTCCAATGCCCGGGCGATTCTCACTGTATCTGTCAGCTGCGGATAGCCCGCGGTATAATACACCGACAGCAGGTTCCTTTTGTCGGACGCAAACAATTTTGTTAGCCTGTTATTTTTCATGAACTCTAGTATTTCCCCCAGCGGATGTATGTCTCCAGGTCCTTATCCCCTCTTCCCGACAGGTTGACTACGACTACATCCTCTTTTGAAAGTGAAAGCTTGTCCAGCCCTGCCAGGGCGTGCGCCGATTCAATGGCAGGAATAATTCCCTCCAGCCGGCTAAGCCTGATGCCGGCCTCCATCGCCTCATCATCGGTAGCGTTGAGAAACGCCACGCGGCCCGTGTCAAAGAGGTGCGCGTGCATAGGACCTATACCCGGATAATCCAGACCCGCTGAAATGGAATAGGGCTCGATTACCTGGCCGTCATCCGTCTGCATAAGCAGCGTCTTGCTTCCGTGAAGCACGCCCGGGCGGCCCAATGCAGTGGTGGCGGCTGACTCGCCCGAATCCAGACCGTGGCCCGCTGCCTCGACAGCTACAAGTTTTACACGGCTGTCGTCGAGGTAGTGGTAGTAGGCCCCTGCCGCGTTGCTTCCACCCCCGACACATGCAATGACCCAGTCGGGATACGCCCGTCCCGTAACCTCCTTCAACTGCGCTTTCATCTCTTCGCTGATCACCGACTGAAACCGAGCCACCATGTCAGGATACGGATGAGGTCCCACCACCGAACCGATAATGTAGTGCGTGTCGGTTGGGTTATTGATCCAATGCCGCATTGCCTCGTTGGTAGCATCCTTCAAGGTCATGTTGCCGCTCTCTGCCGGGACAACGGTGGCTCCGAGTATACGCATCCGTTCGACGTTGGGGCGTTGGCGCTCCATGTCGACCTTGCCCATGTATACAATACACTCCATGCCCATGAGGGCGCATACCGTCGCCGTGGCCACCCCATGCTGGCCGGCCCCGGTTTCGGCAATGATCTTTTCCTTTCCAAGCCTGCGTGCAAGCAGGATCTGTCCTATTGTGTTGTTGACCTTGTGCGCACCGGTGTGGCACAGGTCCTCACGCTTCAGGTAAATCCGCGCGCCGACCGCCTCCGAGAGACGCCGCGCAAGGTACAGCGGCGTAGGCCTGCCTACATAGTCTCTTAGCAACGCCCTGAATTCTTCCTGAAACCCGGAATCATTCAGAATGTCCAGGTAGCGGGCGCGCAACTCCTCCACATTGGGATAGAGCATTTCAGGAATATAGGCACCACCGAATTTTCCGTAGTAGCCGCGTTCGTCAACCTTGTAGGTCATATTATTTCTTTTAGCATTCATTTCAGCGCCGTGGCGGCGGCATTCATAAAATCTTTAAGCTTCTTCAAATCCTTCATGCCAGGTGCGCTTTCCACACCACTGTTAACATCCAGTGCATGGATGTTCATGCCCTCCAGTTTCGATATGCCGGAAACGTTGTCAGGCGAAAGCCCCCCGCTCAAGAAGAAAGGCACCGACTGATCGTATTGCTGAAGCAAACTCCAGTCGAACCGCATAGCGTTGCCGCCGTGGAGCGGTCCCTTCGTGTCGAAAAGGAAATAGTCGACTGACCCTTTATATGCCGACGTCCTGGCAAAGTCGAAGTTCGTATCTACAGGAAACGCTTTAATCACTTTGTACCCTGCCGCACGCACAGTATCGCACAGTTCCGGGCTCTCATGGCCGTGGAGTTGCGCAGCCCACAAGGCGTGTGTCCCGGCCGTGCTGATGATATTGTCGGCTGAGGCGTTAACAAAAACACCAACGCGTTTTATTGTCGACGGAAGGTCGGCGGGTACACTGAATTCATCGCCAACAAATCGCGGCGACTTGCGGTAGAAAATGAATCCCATATAGTCAGGACGATGCGCGGCGACATCCACGATGTTTTGTGCCGCTCGCATCCCACACACCTTTATCCTGATGTCTACGCCCTCGATCATTGTACCTTCTGGCTTTCCCTCTTTCGAAGCTCGTCGATGAATTCTTTGCACGCCTTTTCAGGGCTGCCGTGTTGCATGAAATTCTGGCCCATCAAAAATCCCTCGTATCCGACCTTGCGCAAATCCAGGATAGTGTCCGGCGACTCTATCCCGCTTTCTGACACTTTTACAACCTCATTCGGAATCATCGGTGCAAGTTCCCTCGAAATGTCGAGGCTGATCGTAAAGGTTTTCAGATTACGGTTGTTTACGCCGATCAAGTCGGCGCCCGCGTCCAGGCTATATTCCAGTTCTTCGCGTGTGTGTACTTCCAACAGTACCTCCAGGCCTAACGAATGCGCGAACGCTGTCAGCGATTTCAGCGCCGTCGCGTCAAGGGCCGCAGCGATCAGAAGTATCACGTCAGCGCCGATCGACTTGGCTTCGATGATCTGGTATTCGTCAACGGTGAAGTCCTTCCGAAGAATAGGACAAAAGTTGAACTTACGCGCCGTCGTCAGGTCTGCATTGCTACCGCCAAAGTATTTTTGATCGGTGAGCACCGAAATTGCAGATGCTCCCGCCTGCATGTATCCTATCGAAACGCGCTCAACCGACACATGGGCATTAATGATGCCTTTCGAAGGCGATTTCCGTTTGATCTCCGCAATGATCCCCGACTTGTCGGGCCTGCGGATATAATGCCGCATCGACACACACGGCGTGTCAAAGTAAATGCTTTGCTCCAGCAAGCGGACCGGGTACAAGCCTTTGCGCTCTTCCGTCTCCTTGCGTTTGTGGGCTATGATTTCATCGAGGATATTCATCCGTTTTTTAGTTTTCCAGGAACAGTTTGAATTTCTCCAGCGCCTTGCCGGAGACCAGCGCTTCGCGCGCGCGAACGATCGCATCTTCCAGTCCCCCCTGCTGGTCCGCACAGTACAACGCCATGGCGGCGTTCGCTACCACCGCGTCGTTCTGGGCCCTGGTGCCTTTTCCTTCAAGTATACTCAGAAAGATGCGCGCCGACGCCTCAACCGTGTCGCCACCATGCAAATCCGACGGGGCGTGCAGTTCAAATCCCAGATCGGTCGGGTCGGCAATCTGTTCGCCGCCGTTGTAGAAATATTTGTATGGCCCTGTCAAAGAAACTTCGTCATATCCGTCGAGGGAATGGAGAATGACGTATTCTTTGCCCGACTGCTGGTACAGGTAGCCAAACTTTCTCGCCAACTCCAGGTTGAACACCCCGACAAGCTGGCGCTCGGGAAAAGCAGGGTTTACCATGGGCCCCAACATATTGAAGAAGGTCTTCACGCCCAGTTCACGCCGAATCGGCGCAACGTTTTTCATAGCCGGGTGAAAGAGCGGCGCGTGCATAAAGCAAATGTTGGCGCGATCCAGAGTGCGTCGGAGCGCGTCGGCGTCGTTGGAAAACTTGTAGCCGAAGTATTCCAGCAGATTTGATGATCCGCACGCTGACGATACACCATAGTTTCCGTGCTTGGCTACGGGTTGACCTGCGGCGGCGATCACAAAACTGGAGAGCGTGGAAATGTTAAACGTGTTTTTCGAGTCGCCACCTGTGCCGCACACGTCCATGACGGGTCGGTCGAAATCCATCCGGTGACACAGTTCCAGCATAGCATCCCGAAATCCTTCCAGTTCATCGACCGTTATGCTCCGCATCATGTATACGGTCATAAATGCAGCCGTTTGGCTTGGGTTGTATTTTCCTGTGGCCAGGTCGACCAGCACGCGATGCGCCGTCTCCCTGGAAAGAGATCGATGGTCGATGAGCTCGCTTAATATCTGTTTCATAGCGCTCTTGCGTTTATATCTTATGGTACTGTAACCAGTTTCTAAGCATCTTCGGTCCCTCGGTGGTCATAACCGACTCCGGGTGAAATTGCAATCCTCTCACATCAAATTCCCGGTGCCGGATTCCCATGACCAGCCCATCTTCGTTCGTCGCCGTCACCACGAGGGAGTCGGGAATGGTGTTCGGGTCGACAGCCCAGGAGTGGTAATGGGTGGCAAGGAATGAAGGCGTTACATTTTGGAACAACACTTCATCCGGGTCGGACACCGTTGTAGTCGTAGTTACACCGTGCAACACCTTCGGAATATTAAACAGGCTGGCGCCGAACACTTCACCAATTCCCTGAAGGCCGAGGCATATTCCCAATATGCTTTTCTGCTGTGAGTACGTTCGGATTACATCCTTCATGACGCCGGCCTCGTCGGGGAGTCCGGGGCCCGGAGAAATCAAAATTTTATCATACTCCTTTACGGCTTCCGTCGTGATCTTATCGTTGCGGTACACGTCGGGGTTGTGGCCCAATTCCCGTAGGATATGAACGAGGTTGTAGGTAAAAGAGTCGTAGTTATCGAGTACCAGTATTTTCATTGTAGTTCAGTCGCTAAATTTTTTCCGCCATCAGGAGTGCTTTGCGAAGCGCCTCCACCTTATTGTTTACCTCCTGCAGTTCGCTTTCACTGTTCGACTTTGACACGATGCCCGCGCCGGCCTGAAAAATGAGCCGGTTGTTGTGGCTGAGCAGCGTACGGATCATGATGGCGTGATTGAATGATCCATCAAAGCCGATGATGCCGATCGCCCCTCCATAAAAACTCCGGTTTACATTTTCATATCGGTTAATAAGGGTCATGGCCATATGTTTGGGCGCCCCGGAAAGTGTGCCGGCCGGGAAGGTGTCGGCCGCCATGCGCACTACGGAAGATTCCGGCGCGAGATCACCCGTAACTTTGGACACCAGGTGGATGACATGAGAATAAAACTGGATCTCTTTAAAGATCTCCACATGGACGTTCTTAGCATTCCGGCTCATGTCGTTGCGGGCCAGGTCCACCAGCATCACGTGTTCCGCATTTTCCTTTTCATCTTCAGTAAGTTTGGCAGCGAGGGCGGCGTCTTCCTGGTCGTTACCCGTTCTTCGGAATGTGCCTGCGATGGGATAGATATGCGCCTTGCCTTTACTCACCTGAAGTTGCGCTTCCGGCGATGATCCCATAAGCTTGAAATTGCCGTAGTCAAAATAGAACAGATACGGCGACGGGTTGATCGACCGGAGTGCGCGATACACATTGAACTCGTCGCCTGCGAAACCGCGGCTGAAGCGACGCGACAACACAATCTGGAAGACGTCGCCCCGAAAGCAGTGCTCCTTCCCTTTTTCGATCATTTCAAGAAACGCGCTGTCGGTACAGTTGCCTTCTTCATCTCCCCGGATCGAGAACGGGTATGTTGAAAACCGATTACTCAGTATGATTTGTTCCACCTTATCCAGGTTGGAGGGAGCACCGTTACCGGTACTATGCTCATAAAGGGAAAGTTCATTGGAAAAGTGGTCGACCACAATGACGTAGCGGTACAGCTTGTACTGAATATCCGGCATGAGCGGCTGCGGCACCGAGAGCTCTATGTCTTCGAAGTAGCGGACGCTGTCATACGCCATATAGCCGAACAGCCCACAGTTGGGGTGCTTGGAGCGAATGTCAGGGTCGGGCTCAAACGACTCCAGGAATTCTTCAAGCAGGGTTGTTACCTGCCCCTTCTGTTCAATAGTTGTTTTTGCAGGCGGTGAACCGGGGTAAGCAACCGTTGCGATGCCGTTCGCAACGGAAAAGGAGGCAATCGGTTCACAGCAAATGAACGAAAGACTGTTTTCGTGCCCATGGTAGTCGGAACTTTCAAGCAGGATGCTGGCAGCAAACACGTCGCGCAGCTTCAGGTAAATATTCACGGGGGTAAGCGTATCCGCCAGGAGCGTCTTTCGGTATGTCTTGAGTTTGATCTTCATATTCGGACTTGTTGGTGGTGTCTTGGAAATCGGAAGGCCCCATAACACGAAGGCCCGCTGTGAACAGCGGGCCTCCGGTATAGCAAGGGCATAATCTGGCTGTTCACATATCGGACAATATGTGCCACCACCAGGTTATCGTTGCCGTGTATTTCATATTCAGGATTCTGTCTTTTTGCGTGCCGTTCTACGAGGTTTGGATGCCGACTCTTCCGCCTCACCCGTCTGAGCGGGGGTCTGAGCGGCAACAACGGCACGTTTCTTCTTCCTCCTGCGCGAATTTCCGTACGAGCCGAGTCTGATTTTACCGCGTTTCGATTTTTTATCTCCTTTTCCCATGCCTCGTTTTGGTGGGGCAATAATAACAAACCGTCAACTAATTCCAAATAATTGAAACCAATTTTCGGTTGGAACCTACCCTTACCAGATCTTCACACGCTCCGACGCCGGACGATACATAGGATCTCCCTCACTGACGTTAAACGCCTCATAAAAGGCATCCATGTTGGTCAGCGGCCCGATTGCCCGGTACATCCCCGGTGCATGCGGATCGGTCTTGACTTGCGTCCTCAGCGTCTCGTCGCGATACTTGATACGCCAGATGGTCGCCCACGACAGGAAGAATCGCTGTTCGGGTGTAAAGCCGTCGATAAGTCCCGGACGACCGTGTTCTTCCAGGAACAGCTGTAGGCCGTCGTATGCCACAGACAATCCGCCGAGGTCGCCGATGTTCTCTCCTAACGTAAACTCGCCGTTGACAAATACGCTGTCCAGCGGCTCATACCGACTGTATTGATCCGCCAGCGCCTTACCGCGTTCTCGGAATTGCGAAAGATCCTGTTCGGACCACCAGTTGCGCAGGTTTCCGTTCGCGTCAAACCGGCTGCCCTGATCGTCGAAGCCGTGAGAAATCTCATGACCGATAACAGCACCCATGCCACCGTAGTTGAGGGCCTCGTCAGCCCGATAGTCGTAGAACGGAGGTTGAAGTATCGCAGCGGGAAACACAATCTCATTGAAAAGCGGATTGTAGTAGGCGTTGACCGTTTGGGGTGTCATCTCCCATTCGCTGCGGTCGACCGGCTTACCGAACTTGGCAAGATTCCGTTCCAGGTTAAAGCGGTTTGCGTTCAAAACATTCTGAAGGTAGGAAGCCGTTTCAGGATTGTGGTCGACAACCAGGGCGGAGTAATCGCGCCACTCATCGGGATATCCGATCTTCACCTTAAATGAAGCGAGCTTCTCCAGCGCTTTCTCCTTGGTGGAGTCGGACATCCAGGCGAGGCTCTTGATGCGTTCGCCAAAGGCACGCTTGATGTTGTCTACCATTTCCATCGCCTTCTCCTTGGCCTCCGGCGGGAAGTTCTTTTCCACATACAGCTTACCCAGCGCCTCACCGAGTGCGTCATCAGTTTTGGCGAGCACGCGACGCCATCTTGGTCGCATTTGTTCTACGCCTCCCAGATAACCTGAGTAAAAGTCAAAGTCGGCAGCTACCATCTCATGATTCAGGTACGGTGCAGCCAGATTGATGAGATGCCAGCGGAAGTATGCCTTGAGGTCTGCGGCAGGCGTCGTGTTGATAACTTTTTCAACAGCGGGCAGGAAGTTTATATCCTCCACAACAACGGAGTCGACGCCAGACAATCCCATGTCGCTGAAATAGTTGTTCCAGTTGAAGGATGGCAACAGTGCACTGAGTTGATCGACAGATCGCTTGTTGTAAATCTTGTCCGGGTCGCGTTTGTCTTCTTTGGTCAGCGTACCTTCTGCAAGTGTGGTTTCGATTTTCATGATGGCGTTTGCCTGTCGGTCGGCCAACGCCTTGTCCACTCCACTCAGTTCAAGCATGCGCGAAACGTGCGCCACGTACTTGTCGCGCGTTTCTCTTGATTTCGCACTGTTATCGAAGTAGTAGTCGCGTTCAGGCAACCCAATGCCCGCGCCCACAAGATAGATGCTGATGACATCGCTCTTTGTGAGGTCGGGATATATCTGGACGATAAAGAAAGCACCGCCGCCATGGAGTTGCTGCGTTGTGAAGTATTTCTGAATGTCGGATTTGCCGGCGATCGCATCGATCTGTTGTATGAAGTTTTCCACCGGGCGCAAACCCGCGCGCTCCGCGAGCACGGAATCCATCCCAACGTCGAAGAAGTCGGCCACCTTCCGTTGGTCAGATCCCTCTGCATATTCCGTATTATCAGCTGCGCTTTTCAACACTTCGAGCACATCGGCCTGCGTTTGTTCGCGCAGTTCGTAAAAGCTCCCCCAGCTTCCGCGGTCGGCGGGAATCTGGGCACGGTCAAGCCAACCACCGTTGGCAAATCGGAAGAAATCTTCGGCGGGGCGGGCGGTGGTATCCATATTGGACACGCGCAACCCTACGCCTTCCGGCAGTTTTGTTTCCGACGTGGAACCAGAGCAGGAAGCGATCAGGATAGCGAGAATGGAAATACCGGCCAAGTTGTGGTATCGCATAACGTTGCAGTTTTTCGCAAAGTTATGAGATTAGCGTGACATGATATGGGGGCGCTCCAGGAAACCGTAGAATATACCTCACTCACTATCACACGAGCGCCTTCCAGTTGAATTGTTAACGCTCCATGGTGAGGGTGTGTCGCTGAAATATCACGTATCCTTCGGGATAATATCATCTATCATGCACAGTTAGGGCCATAAAAAAAAAGCGCTGACCAGAATCCCTTTACTCCAAACAGGTTCCGATCAGCGCCTCCAACCCAAACATGAACCAACCCCGGTTCAATGTCTTTTGCACAGCTTTAACCCTGGGCTTTATGGCAGCCTTATCACATACCACAGTCGTGCCAGGGGGCCATTCCCCTGTTTTTGACGTCATAGAGCGGATAAAACCATTCGAAAAGTCCCAATCTGGCAATGCCAAGGCCAGTATCTGGAAAAATGGGAAAGCAATATGCCGTTACAGATTACGGGTCGGTAGCGGATAGTAGTAGAGGATGCAATCGCGGGGTTCGTTATTCTGGTTGACGAATCTCAGCCAGCGGGTAAGGCGTGCCTCTTCGATCAGCCCGCACTTTTCGAGAACACGTTGCGAGGCAATGTTGGCCACGTCGACGAGTGTGCCGATCCTATAAACAACCGGCTGGGCAGCCAACAGTTCCATAAACCGGCGGGTGGCTTCCGTGGCATAACCCTTGTTCCATTGGGCGGGGGAAATGATGTAGCCGAACTGGATTTTCCCATACTCGTTAAGACATCCGATGCTGCCGATCAAACGGTGGGTATTTTTAAGCCGGATAGAAAACGAGTAGTCGGTGCCTGCGGCCCAGGCCGCCCGCGTATGCATGAGATACCGCCGCGTGTCGGCGACGGAGCGATGGGTTGCCCATGACACGTAGCGGGTAGCTTCCGGTTTGCTGGCATAGGCATAGAAGATTTCTTCGGCGTCTTCGTACCTTAGACGCTGAAAGAGCAGCCTTTCCGTTTCAAATTTTTCCTCAAGTTCGAGGCGTTCCACCGCTAAAGAATAGGACCATGGCTAAAAGTGGCAATGTAGTACATCAATATTTCAAGCGCGACTTCGAAGGGTATAAAATACTGGTGAAACTGAATCCAATCCGCCTTACGGGGGTTGAACTTACCCGATTCGACGACGGCCGCGTTGAAAAGCGCGAACTCGAATTCGACGAGGATATCCTGGAAGACCTGAAGACCGACGGTTTCGATGAGACCAGCGCTTTGGAGTTTAATCTGTATCTGTCGGGACTTGCTTGATGAATAAGGCAGAGGCAGGGGCAGGGGCAGGAGCAGATGCAGGGGCAGAGGCAGGGGGTGGGAGGAAATAGAAGGGCGAAAGGCGGCTGATGTAGCGTTTTTTAGTACTTTTGCAGCTGGCAAACCGGCACGACCAGCTCCCGCTGAATCCCCCAGGACCGGAAGGTAGCAAGGGCAGGCGGTTGTAGCGGTGTGATGCCCGGTTTGCCTCTTTTTGGTCTCATGTTATCCCGCAATTTTCGATAGATTGAGCACGTTATCCCGGAAATCATTGGGAGGCCGCGGATCAGGAATTAAATTTGAGTACTAACCGTTAAATAAATATGAAATTTTTCATCGACACTGCTAATCTCAAGGAAATCCAGGAAGCATACGATCTCGGTGTGCTGGATGGCGTCACGACCAACCCTTCACTCATGGCCAAAGAGGGTATCAGTGGCGAATCCAATATTCGCGAGCACTACAAGGCCATTTGCAATATCGTAGACAACAATGTCAGCGCAGAGGTAATCGCGACAGACTTTGACAATATTATAAAGGAAGGAAAAGAACTCGCCCGCATTGACGACAAGATCGTGGTGAAAGTACCGATGATCCGCGACGGCGTGAAAGCGATAAAGAAATTCGCGAGCGAAGGAATCCGTACCAACTGTACGCTGGTTTTCTCTCCGGGTCAAGCTTTGCTTGCTGCCAAGGCCGGCGCCAGCTACGTGTCGCCGTTTATGGGCAGGCTGGACGACGTATCACAGGACGGTGTTGAGCTGATCGCCCAGATCCGGCAGATCTACGACAACTACGCCTTCGATACAGAAATTCTTGCTGCCTCCGTTCGACATACCATCCACCTCATCAAGTGTGCTGAAATCGGCGCAGATGTAGCAACTTGTCCGTTGAGCGTTATCACAGGACTGCTGAAGCATCCCCTGACTGACAGCGGACTCGAAAAATTCCTGGCCGACCACAAGAAAGTCAACGCCCGCGCTTCCGAAAAGGTGACGGCGTAGGGCTTTCCCCGGACAAAACCCGAGGTGATGTTTTCCGATGAACCCGTAGTAAAAGTAAAAGACGCGAGCATTTTCCAGGACCACAACACGGTTCTGGAAAATGTCAACTTTGAAATTGGCAAGGGCGAGTTTGTCTTCCTGGTAGGCAAGACAGGCTCCGGAAAATCGTCATTGCTGAAGACCTTGTACGCCGACTTGCCGCTACGACTCGGCGAAATTGTGGTGGCGGGATTTTCTATTCGCGACATCCGGCCTTCGGAAGTGCCGCTGTTGCGCAGAAAGCTCGGGATTATCTTCCAGGATTTCCAGCTGTTCTCCGACCGAACCGTGGCGGAAAACCTGCTGTTCGTGATGAGGGCGACCGGCTGGCGCGATAACGGGAAAATGCGCGCCCGTATTTCCGAAGTACTCATGCAAGTAGGGCTGGGTTCGGTCGAGCGAAAGATGCCGCACCAGCTATCCGGCGGCGAACAGCAACGCGTGGTCATCGCGCGTGCCCTGCTTAATGAGCCGCAAATCCTGCTCGCCGACGAGCCCACAGGGAACCTTGATCCGGCCGTGTCCGACGGCATCCTCAAACTCTTTCAGCAGATCAACAACAGCGGTACGGCGATCCTCATGGCCACGCACGACTATCGCATCATTAAAAAGTTTCCTGCCCGCATTCTCAAGTGCGACAACCTGCGCATAGCGGATTCAGCAAAAGAAGAATTCCAGCTGAGCAGCGAGGAACGCAGAGACGCTTGATCCATGGGCGCTGCCGATTGATGATCGAGGCTCACGACTCCCGCTCCCCTTCGCTTTGCCTTGCATCCAGACGATGAAGGTGTTGCGTGAGGAGGTCGATACGAACGAGTAAGTTCAATACCAGGGCGTCTCTCACCTTATCGCTCGGATTCTGTTCCATTTCTTCCTTTAGAACAAGATACATCGCCTCGAGCTGACGCATGTCCTGAGTAAAACCATTCAGTCCCTCCTTATGCCCGTACAAGTCGATTAGCTGAACCGTTTTCGCGATCTGGTCCGTGTAATATTTCTCGACATCCGCGAACTCGCGTATCGCCTGATGGTCAGGCTCGGCGGGTGAGCCGGACGGCCACGCCAGGTACAACGACAAGCCCATGAACAGAATTGCCGCGGCACGCCATACCGCCACGCGATTCCAAATGGAGGTGCGCATACGCGGTAACGCTTCCGCTATGCGGTTCCACACCGTGCCAGCTGGAACGCGATCGTCAAAAGCGTCCCGGTTCCGGTCGATAAAATCTTCAAGTCTCTGTTTCATAGCCTGTCGTTAAAATTTCCTTCAACCTGGCTTTTGCCCGGTTGAGTTGCGACTTCGATGTGGAGACCGAGATCCCCATGATCTCACTGATCTCCTGGTGATCATATCCCTCGATAAGGTACAGCGTCAGCACGCTGCGGTATCCATCCGGAAGTTGGCCGATGGCGTTCCGAATGCGTTCCACGGTGCGTTCGTCCACCTCGACCTCAATTTCGGGTTCCTCGGGCACTTGCCACTCCTCGTCGTCGGGCAATGGCAGTGTTTTTCTTTTTCGGATGTGATTAATCGCCTTATTGATCACGATCCTCTTGAGCCAGGATCCGAATGTGGCATCGTGCCGGTACCGGTCGAGGTTGTTGAACGCGCTGATGAAGGATTCCTGCAACACGTCGGCCGCATCGTCCTCGTCGCCGGTGACCCGGAATGCCGTGTTGAACATCGCTTTCGAATACAGATCGTATAAACGCCGAAAGGCACGCGGATCGCCGTTCCGGCAGCGCGCGATCAAATCATCGTGTATGTTCGATACCCGGTGGTCCAAGCAACTGGTACAATCAGGTAAATAACAACGCCCAATAGAAAAGGTTGCACGGACGGCTACGTTCCGGTAGACCGCGGAGCCAGACCCCGCACATTGGCGATTTCCCTGAGGAGTTCCAGCGCCTGTTCCCGGTCGTTGGCAATCCGCCCGTCCAGGATGGCCTCCTTGATTTCCTCCTTGAGTTCGCCCACGATTCGGCTTGGGGGGACGTCGAACATCTCCATGATCTCATCCCCGGACACGGGCGGCTGAAAGTTTCGGATGTGGTCTTTCTGCTCCACCTCAGCCATTTTCTTCTCCACCAGGTCGAAATTACGGAGGAACCGGCTCACTTTCTCGGGGTTTTTCGACGTGACATCGGCACGACACAGGATCATCAGGGCCTCGATGTCGTCACCGGCATCGAAGAGGAGACGCCGTATGGCGGAGTCGGTAACCTCCTTCGCCAGCGGTATAGGACGCAAATGGAGGCGGACGAGTCGCTGGACCTTCGTCATATTCTCGTTCATAGGCAGTTTCAGGCGCCTGAAAATACCGGGGACCATCCGCGCTCCCTTGTCTTCGTGTCCATGGAAGGTCCAGCCGTGCTGTTTGTCATACCTTTTGGTCGCCGGCTTGGCGATATCGTGAAGAATAGCCGCCCACCGTAACCAGAGGTCGTCGGAAACCCGGGCCACATTGTCGAGCACCTGGAGCGTATGGAAAAAGTTGTCCTTATGCGCATTGTTACCCACGTACTCGACGCCGTGCAGGGCGACAAGCTCCGGAAAGAACTGCTTAAGCAATCCGCTGTGGAACAGCAGCTTGAAACCGTACGACGGCACCTTGCTCGCAATGATCTTGTTCAACTCGTCCGTAATGCGTTCCTGTGATACGATCTTGAGCCGCGACGCCTGTTTTACAATGGCTTCATAGGTATCGGGTTCGATATCGAAATTCAGTTGGGTAGCAAACCGCACCGCACGCATCATCCGCAGCGGATCGTCTGAAAAGGTAACGGATGGATCCTGCGGGGTGCGGATTATTTTTTTCTTAAGGTCATCCATCCCGTTGTGGGGATCAACGAGTGCGCCATAATCGTCGCTATTGAGCGACACGGCCATAGCGTTAATGGTAAAGTCACGGCGTTTCAGGTCGTCTTCCAAAGAACCATCTTCTACCACCGGCTTGCGCGAATCGCGGCTGTAAGACTCCTTCCTCGCCCCGACGAACTCCACCTCCAGGTCCTTATACCTGATCTGCGCCGTTCCGAAATTGCTGAAATAGTTCACCTGTGTTCCCGGACCCAGGGCAGCAGCCACCTTTTTCGCCAGGGCGATACCGCTGCCCACGCAGACAAAGTCGATGTCTTTGGACGGACGGCCGAGCACCAGGTCACGCACATATCCCCCAACAACATACGCCCTTACGCCAGATGCCGCCGCAGCCTGCGCAACAACACGAAAAATTTCCTTATCCAGATGCGGTGTGAAGTCCATCCGCCAAATTTAGGAATCATAGCGGAATTGCGATCTCTTTACTACACCCTTCAACTCTTCAACCCCTCAACTCTTCAACTCTTCAGCTCTTCAACCTTTCTCTCTAGTCCACTCTCAGAAACGTCGGACAGGGAATGTATTTCTCCTTTTTCTTAGTCTTCTGACTTTCCATCACGTTGAGCTTGTATTTGACGGCTACTTCGTGTGCGCCGCCAGCGACGGGCCCCAGGTCGGACACGGTGAGGTCGTAGCTATAGGAAAGCTCAACTTTTTTCATCTGGAAGCCGATGACAATTACCATAGCATCCTGGCTGATGTTATCGCGGACGTTCTGCTTGACAGGGATACCCCGATACCAAAGTCCGACGACAACGGGTTCGTACAGAAAATACGCTCCGAGGTCGAGCTGATCGAACGGCCCCTGCTGCTTGTAGATGAACGAGGGAGCAATGGCGGCAACGCGCTCTCGTTTGAAGGGTCCGTTATACAAAGGAATCCGTACACCGCCGTGGAAGGTAAGCTTCATGGGAATTACGGCCTCCTCTCCCAGAAGAGATCGGTTGGGGTTATTCAGGTGTTGCCCCGCGAACCCTACCCAGAACATTCTGCTATATACCAGAAGGCCTGTACCGAAATCGAAATACCTGGAATTTCCAAGGCTCCCCATTATCGGGTCGTCGGTCGGCACGTTGCCGTCAGAGTCGAACGCGAGCTGATCTCCGAAAACCAGTTTGTTGTAGTCGATACTCCGGAAGCCGATACCAAAGTTGAGGCCGGTGGAAAGCATCACCTTGCGGTTAAAATTCACCTTGTACGAATATTGGAAATTCACGACGGTGGATTGGAGGTTGGCCGACCCCGCGCGGTCTGTCACCACCATGAACCCCAGCCCACTGTTGAGGTCGGAGAGATTGTAATCGTAGCTGACTGCGTAGGTAACGAACCCGCTGGCGACGTTAGGCCATTGGTTTCTGTAGTTCGCAATGAGGCGGTGGTCTGAAGCCGTACCTGTAAAGGCCGGATTCAAATACAGCGGCGCGGAATAATACTGGGAGAATTCCGGATCCTGCGCAAAAGCGACCGTACTCAGCGCCAACAAGACTATCGTGCTCCATCTCTTTTTCATCGCTAACGCAGCAGGTTGATATCTCCTATTCGTGTCACCGTTTCACCGTCGGAAAACTTCGCCTGTATCTTGTAGACATACACATCTTGCTGGCAAAGTTTCCCTCTGAAATACCCATCCCATCCGTGGGAAGGATCACGCGTTTCGAACAACAACTCACCCCATCGGTTGAACACCAGCATCTGGTACTCGGTAACACCTTCCATGATCGGCAGGAAGACGTCGTTTCGCAGTACATCGGTACTTCCCGGGCCGGACGGGTCGGGCGAGAAGGCGTTGGGAATCAGCATGCGACCACCCTGGATAACCTGAACTGCCTGCTCCAACTTCAGCGTGTCCGTACATCCGAAGTCGTTGTATGCGATAAGGGTGACGTCAAAGCTTCCTTCCCCGACCTGGTTGTAGGTATGTTTTGGCTGATACTCCGTCGATATAGACCCGTCGCCGAAATCCCACAAGTAGCTGGTGGCGCCAAAGCTTTGGTTGTTGGTGTACACCTCGCCGCCTGGAACGTGGATGACGCGTGGCTTCATCGTGAACTGGGCAGTAGGCCTCGGGTACACTTCGATGATAAGGTGCTTGGTGATCGTGACCTCTTCGCCGGAAGCGTTGGATGCCGTAAGCGTTACCGAGTATGTGCCGGGAGAATGGTACGTGTACGTCGGGTTAACAGCGCGCGACGTACCCTCGTTCTCACCGAATTGCCAGAAGTACGTTGACGGATCGGCATATTGCGACAGGTTCGTAAAGTTCACTGTCAGCGGTGCACAGCCATGACCCGGATCGTAGGCGAAGTCGACGATCGGAGGTATGGGGTTGATGGTTACCGACTGTACCTGCTGGGCAACGCATTCACCGTCGGACACGGTCAGCGTAATAAGGTAGGTCCCCTCTGCAGCATAGACGTGTTGCCCTACGGATGGATTGGTAGAAGAGGTACCATCACCAAAATCCCACAGATAATCCCAGGGTCCCACGGTTGCCGTGTGGCTCAGGGTTACCGTATTGTTGGGCCACGATTGTGTTGTCGGCGAGGCGGTGAATGACGCCACCACATTCTTGAGCTCCGGTACGGTTACCTGCCGCTGGGTGGCCGGACTCTGACAGTTGGCAAGGTTGCGCGTGACGAGAGCGACTTCCACGTTCTGCTCGCCGGAGGTGAGCCGGTTAAAGTTATGTTCGAAGTAATCGTTGGTGCCAGTCGAAGCGGTAACGATAGTACCGTTCACCCTAAGCTCCCAGGCATATTCACTAAGGCCTTTCTGAGTAGCTTCAAAGCGAAGGTTCATCACTTCGCAGTCAAATAGTAAAGTATCGATCTCAAAGGCGGAAGAAGGAAGGGGACTAATACGGATCAGCCGGGTGGAGTCTCCGTAGCAGGCGCTGGGCAAGGTAGCGCGCAAAGCAACCCGAAAGTCCTTCATCGACTGTGTGGTATTGGCAAACTCATAACTGAAGGCGGGTGTCGTGCCTGTGCTTATGACATCCAGCACGCCGTTGTTATCGCTGACCGTCCACGTATAGTCGGTGGGGTTAAGCGCCTGAGTTTCGGCGTCTACACTGAAGTCCACCTCCTGCGGCGAGCAGTTATCGTCAAACGGGGAGTAGTTCACCGAGATAAAGCCCGCTTTTGGTCCGGGGAATACCGTTATCGCCACCGGGGCGGAGACTGTCTCACAGTCGTTGACGCTGATGGCGCGCAACCGTACCTGATACGTTTTGTCGACCATATCGTGATTGTCGAGGTACATCACATACTGATCGGTGAAGGTGGGGTCGCTCGGGCGTTGTACCGAGTCGACCACAAAGCCGCTGCCCTCATCCACTTCCCATATGTACCGGTCGATGGCGATCGGCTGGCTGGACACCACGGTATTGGTCAGGGTGATGCTGAGGACGCTGCACCCTGCCGTAGTGCTGGGTGTAAAGGCCGCGAGCGGTGTTGCATCGACGATCACATCCTGGGCGAGTATGGCGCTGCAGCCGCCGGAGCCTGCCGTTACTCGCAAGGCTACGGTATGCGTACCTGCGGTGGGGAATGTGTAGTCGAAGGCCTGCTGATTCAGTAGCGTAGGTTCAGCATTGAAGGTGACGCCATCATAGCTCATGTCCCATTCCCAGGAGACGATGGTCTCCCCTTCCAGCGGGTTCAGCGTCGACGATTCGGAGAAGCTTGTGGCTTCGCCCAGGCAAACCTGGTTGAAAGTAAACGCCGGTATGGGTTTCTCGAATACCCTGACCGTGACCTCGTCTACGGATTCGCAGGACGTCACATTGTCGCGTATCCTCAGGCGCACGCGATAGGTTCCCTTGTTGATAAACGCGCGGTCGAATGGTCCGAGAGGACTGGCGGAGAACCCTCCACCTGAAGGCGCTTCAAAGACCATGGTATTGTTCTCATCGTAGAACTCCCAGCGATACTGGGTTGTCGGCATCGGCGTGCCGAAAGAATCGTCGTGGAAACGAGCGTCGAAAGTGGTGTACGGTGTAGCGGGTTCCTGGCAGAAATCGGGTGTAATGGTGTTGTCGGCCAGGTCGGTTACACGGATTCGTGCCGTGAGCGAAGGCGAGATGGTAACGAGTTTATCGACAACCGACTCGCAACCTCCAGCGGCGTTAGCGTCGCGCACGTAAAGGCGTACCAGCTTTTGTCCGGAAGTGCTGTAGGAAAAACTCGGATTGGCTTGCGTACTGGTGGCCAGGGGCGACCCGGCGCCGGTAGCGTTATCGTAAAACTCCCATCTGTATCGGAAACTGGCCCCTGAGATCGACGGCGTTTCGTTGTCGAAGTAGATGTCATCGTCGATACAGAAGACAGACTGCAGCGGACCGGCAGCGCTACCCGCACGGGTGAGGAAATCAGGTTCAGGAGCAGGCACGATCACGATGCGTCCGGTGGTGACCTGCGGTGCGTTGTCGCCGTTGGCCACATTCCCGCTTACCGGGTTGAAGGGGTTTCCATCGGTGACGACATTATCGTACGGGTTACACTGGTTCCAGTTTCTGAGGGTGACTTCGAATTCTTTACCGATGTCGGCAGGGGTCGTTACGGGCACGTCTATGTCGAGGCTAACCTGGCCGGGTGAGGTCACCGGGTAAATGGGGTTGCGGCCGGGTGCAGGATCGTAGTACGGAAAGCCGCCTGGGGTAGCACCGTTAACCTGCATGCCCGGGATCCGGTTTGCGGCGCTGCCGGTTCCGTATATCCACTGGATCCAGCGGGGTTCGCCGTTTTCGCGTGTAGCACGGGGAAAACAGTTCCAGTCGCTGTTATCGACGAAGTTCAGGCTGGCGGCAAAGCCCTGGCAGACGCGAAACACGCCGGGGTCCATTGAGATCACATCGTTAGTCCAGACAATAACCTGGGTTGTGACCGGAACCACCTCGCCGGGGGGATTACAGCCGTTTTCCGCTTCGATGACGACATCGTAACCACAGGTTACGGGGGAGTTGGGGTAGGTGTGACTGATGATCACACCCGTGTTGTTCATCTGGATAAACTCTTCCACCTGGCTGCCGTCACCCCAGTTGACATAGTATCTCGTCCCGGGCGTCGACTCCAGGAAGAGCGTTTCCATCTGGACGGTAAACGGTGCACACCCCCGGCTGCTCGTAATGAACTGGAAGCCAGGTTCCATTATGCATGACTGCGCGTTGACGTCGGTCAGGAAGAGCGACAGCAGGAGTGTCGTAAGAAAGAAAAATTGACGCTTCGGGCCCATCTAAAATCGATTCCGGAAAACCCGATTAAAGCAACTATGCGACACCCATGAATGGCTTCCTTAGTGAAAAGGGAACCCCCTCGCCGGGGTCGGAAACCGGCTCTTTCGATGAACGGAAGGTAATCCGCACGAGGCGCTGTAAACCGCCGCCGAAAGGCGTGTACGAAACCGCGTGATCCCGGCTGGATGCGCACAGGAAAAGCCCGGAATGAACTATTAAAGTAGGGCTTTAAATAGTACCCAATACTGCAAAGGAACCGAGATGGTTGAAGGAAATAGCGTAAGTGCGAAGTTAACTGCACTCCTGTGCTCTGATTGGAGCGAGTGGGCAGGGCAATTCAGGCAACCCATCGCGTTATTTGGCCTACGGGCGGCGCTGGCGACCTTTAAACTTTAAACTTTTAGCCTACCTTTGTGCCCGGCAAATGGGACCTATGGCATCAGCAAAGTATATTTTTGTAACGGGGGGTGTCACATCGTCGCTGGGAAAGGGCATTATTTCCGCCTCGCTGGGGAAGCTGCTGCAAGCACGCGGATTCAGAGTTACGATACAGAAATTTGACCCCTACATCAACATCGATCCGGGTACACTCAACCCGTATGAACATGGCGAATGTTATGTCACCAACGACGGTGCAGAGACCGACCTCGACCTGGGACACTACGAGCGGTTTCTGAACATCTGCACGTCGCAGGCGAACAATGTCACTACGGGCCGGATTTACAACAACGTCATCACCAAGGAACGCAAGGGGGAATACCTGGGCAAGACAGTGCAGGTGGTACCCCACATTACCGACGAGATCAAGAGGAACATCTTCCTTTTGGGCGAAAGTGGTGAGTACGACTTCATTATTACCGAAATCGGCGGTTGTGTCGGCGACATCGAATCGCTGCCCTTCCTTGAAGCCGTACGCCAGGTTCGGTGGGATCTGGGGTCCAACAACGCCCTCGTCGTCCACCTTACCCTTATCCCCTATCTGAAGGCCGCGGGGGAGTTAAAGACAAAACCCACCCAGCACTCGGTAAAGCAATTACTGGAGGCAGGGATCCAGCCCGACGTGCTGGCGTGCAGGACCGAACGGCCGCTTCCCATGGAAATCCGGAAAAAGCTGGCGCTGTTCTGCAACGTTCACCTTAATTCAGTGATCGAGGCTATCGACGCCGATTCCATATATGACGTGCCGCTCCTGATGAAAAAGGAAAAGCTCGACGAACGGGTGCTGGCCAAACTAAAGGTTTCATCCCGAAAGGACCCTGACCTGGACCATTGGAAAGAATTTCTGGGAAGGGTGAAGAGCCCTACCGAAGAAGTAAACATCGGTCTGGTAGGAAAATACGTTTCGCTGCCCGACTCCTATAAATCGATCAACGAGGCTTTCGTACACGCGGGAGCGGAAAATGACTGTAAGGTCAACGTAAAGTGGATATCTTCTGAGGATGTCACCCCGGAGACCAGCGAGAGCATTCTGGCGGGACTCGACGGCATCCTGGTCGCGCCCGGATTTGGCGAACGCGGCATGGAAGGAAAGATCGAGGCCATCCGCTATGTGCGGGAACAGAAGATTCCTTTTTTTGGCGTTTGCCTGGGAATGCAATGTGCCGTCATCGAATTTGCGCGTAACGTACTGAAACTGCGGCAAGCCAGTTCCACGGAGCTTGATCCGAATACCAAACATCCCGTCATCGACCTTATGGAGGAACAAAAACGCATTACGGAAAAGGGCGGGACCATGCGACTGGGAGCTTATGCCTGCAAGCTGAAAAAGGGCAGCAAGGCCTACCATGCCTACGGCGAGTCAACGATTCACGAGCGCCACCGCCACCGGTACGAGTTCAACAACAAGTATCTCGCCGGCGCTGAGGAAGCGGGACTGAAGGCGGTAGGAATAAATCCGGAGTCCGGACTGGTAGAAATCGTCGAGTTGAAAGAACATCCCTGGTTCATCGGCGTTCAATTTCACCCCGAACTCAAAAGCACAGTTCTCAATCCGCATCCACTGTTTGTTAAATTCGTGGAGGCGGCCATCAACTATAAAAAATCAAGAAACGTCAACGGGTAAGAAACGTACCTGTATTGGTGTACACGTAATAAACTTGCAGGGAACGCTACTAACGGGTAGCGTCCTGCTGCAGGGATGGCATAAAAACAAAGAATGGATCGTAATTCAGCAATCGGCCTAACACTTATCGCGGTACTGCTCGTCGCCTACTTTTATTTGTTTTCGCCCCCGACGCCCCCGCCGCAGACCGAAGAAGCCCCTGTTGCGGAGACTCCGAAAACAGACACAACAGAACAGGAACCGTCGATTCCCGACAGTGTGCTCACCTCCCAGTACGGTGAAATTTCCGATTTCATGCGCGGCACGCCGTCGATAACCCGTATCGAGACCGAAGATCTGGACATTGCGTTCAGCAGCCAGGGAGGCGTAATCCGTGAGCTGGAACTCAAACACTACAAGACCTACCACAAAGAACCCCTGATCCTGATTCGGCCCAATACGACCAGGTTCAGCCTGACGACAACACACAACGGCCGGGAAATCGACCTCTACGGCCTCTTTTACGAGGTGCATCAGGAAAAGAAGGCCGACAGTACGGTCCTCACGTATACACTGCGTCTCAGCGATGGTTCTTCGCTGGCCCACCGATACACCATACCGGACCGCGGCTACCGCATCCGGTATGAACTGGTCAACGACAAGTTCACCAATGCCGTTACCGCAGATCAGCTCACCTTACGTTGGGAGCATACGATGCTGCCTACGGAGAAGGACCTGACGGATACCAGAAACAGCACGACAATAAACTATTATTCGGAGAGCGACGGCTTTGATCATCTTTCCGAACGCTCAGACGACTCAGAGACAGTGTCGGAGCCTTTGCAATGGATCGCCATCAAACAAAAGTACTTTCTGTCGTCGCTGATTGCCGACAAGGCGTTCCACAACGCAGCATTGTCGATCTCGAGTAATCCGGATGATACGTCGACCGTCAAGAAGGCTTCGGTACAGCTTGGCATACCGAAGGCCGACCTCGCCGCTGGCGCTGCTCGATTTACGTACTATCTCGGCCCCAACGATTACCAGCTGATCGGCAAGGTCGCTGAAAAGTTTTCGCGCAACGTTTACCTGGGCTTTGCGCCGGTGTACTGGGTGAACAAGTATGTCATCTTCCCGGTATTCCACTTCCTCACACTTCACATCGGCAACTTCGGGTTGATCATTATTGTGTTGGTCATCCTGCTCAAGCTGGTATTAGCGCCACTCTCCTACCGGTCGTACCTGAGCATGGCAAAGATGAAAGTCTTGAAACCGGAGTTGGATACGATTAAGGAAAAGCATGGCGACGACATGAGCAAAGTTCAGCAGGAACAACTCAAGTTGTACCAGCAGGTGGGTGTGAACCCCATCAGCGGCTGTATACCGGTACTGTTACAGATGCCCATCCTGTTCGCGATGTTCTACCTCTTCCCTGCCAGCATAGAGCTCCGTCAGCAGCCACTCTTGTGGGCGGAAGACCTTTCGACATACGATTCGGTAATCAGTTTTGCATTCTCCATACCGATACTTGGTAATCACATCAGTCTGTTCACCTTATTGATGACGTTATCGACGCTGATCTACACGTGGCAGAACAACCAGCTGTCGTCTGTTCAGGGGCCGATGAAGTCGATGTCATACATCATGCCGTTGATCTTCTTCTTCGTGCTCAACTCATTTTCTGCCGGGCTCACCTTTTATTATTTCATATCAAACCTTGTCACCTTCGCACAACAAGCCATCATCCGCCGTTTCGTGAATGAAGACAAGATCAAGGCGATCCTTGAAGAAAATCGCAAACGCAACCTCGGCGGCGGAAAGAAATCGAAGTTCATGGCCAAACTGGAAGAAGCCATGAAAGCCAGCGAGGAAGCGCGGAAGGCGTCAGCCTCAAAGCCCACGGGAGGTAGTGCGAAGCCCACGAAAGGTGGAGCGAAAACGCAAGGGAAGAAAAAGGGGAAGAAGAAGTAGTGGGCAGGCAATGGGCATATTACCACCCCTCCCATTAGCACCGTAGGTGGCGATTTGCACGAACCAACTTCAACACTTCAACACTTGAGCACGTCAACACACTTCAAATGTTGACGCTTTGTGGATAATACGTTCCACGATTGTTCCACGGCGGTAGGCTATTTCGGCTATATTTGTGCTGAATTTTTATGACGTAACCTGCAGGGATGGGTAAAATTATTGCGATTGCCAATCAAAAGGGTGGTGTGGGCAAGACCACTACCGCCATCAATCTGGCTGCAAGTCTGGCTGTACTGGAGCGGAAGACACTCCTGGTGGATGCGGATCCGCAAGCCAACTCTTCGTCTGGTTTGGGTATCAATCCCAAGGAAGTTGAGGCCAGCATATACGAGTGTATGGTGGACGGGATTCAGTCGAAAGACGCCGTAGTGCCGAACGCCGACATCAAATATCTCGACATCATTCCTTCCCACATCGACCTGGTCGGTGCCGAAGTCGAGATGGTGTCCGTCTCTCATCGCGAGGAAAAGATGCGCGATGCCCTGAACCAGGTGCGGAACGACTACGATTATATCATTATCGACTGCTCCCCTTCCCTGGGGCTCATTACGATCAACGCGCTGACGGCGGCCGATTCCGTCATTATACCGGTACAATGCGAATACTTCGCCCTGGAAGGGCTGGGTAAGCTGCTGAACACCATTAAGATCATTCAGACCCGCTTGAATCCAAAGCTGGAAATCGAGGGGATACTGCTTACCTTGTATGATTCCCGAACGAGCCTGGGGAATCAGGTCGTGGAGGAAGTACGCACTCACTTCAAGCAAATGACATTCAATACGATCATCCCCAGGAACGTCAAACTCAGCGAGGCGCCCAGCTTCGGCTTGCCGGTCATCATCCATGACGCGGACAGCAAGGGCGCCATCAGCTACCTGAACCTGGCAAATGAGGTGTTGAACAAAAACGAAACGAAATGAGCAAGAAGAAGGCATTGGGCCGGGGGCTGAACGCATTGTTGAGCGACAGCAGCGGCCATACCGAACGGCTGGAGGTGGATATCACCGCGCCGCCGAGGCCGGCACAGACAGGCCAGGCACTGCCTGAGATTCCCATAGATCAGATTGAGGCAAACCCGTTTCAGCCCCGCTCGCATTTCGACGAGCAGGCGCTCGAAGAGTTGGCCTCGTCAATAAAAGTGCACGGCGTCATTCAACCCGTCACGGTACGACGCCTCACCCATGACAAGTACCAGCTCATTGCAGGTGAGCGGAGATTCCAGGCGTCGCGTCTGGCAGGCCTGAAAACCATACCTGCCTACGTACGGTCGGCCGACGACCAGCAGATGCTGGAGATGGCACTTATCGAAAACATTCAGCGTGAAAACCTGAACGCCATCGAAATTGCATTGAGCTATCAGCGGCTCGTCACCGAGTGCAGCCTTAAGCAGGAGGAGTTAGGTGAACGCGTGGGCAAGAACCGGGCTACGGTAACGAACTATCTCCGCCTGCTAAAACTGCCGCCCGACATCCAGATCGCTGTTCGCGACAATCGGATTTCTATGGGGCATGCCCGGGCCATTATCAACGTGGATACTCCGGAAAACCAATTGTACATCTTCAATCGTATCCTCAAGGAGGACCTCTCCGTCCGGAAGGTGGAAGAGCTCGTCCGCCAGCTGGCAGGAGGCCGCGAGGGAAAGAAGACAGCGGAGAAACCGCTTGAGGCTGCAACGGCACGTGAAATCAACCGCCTTCAGTCGGAGCTTTCTTCCCACTTTGGCACCCGTGTTGTTGTGAAAAGCGATGGCCGGAAGGGCGATATCCGCATACCGTTCCTTTCGGTGGAAGACCTTAACCGCATACTCGACATTCTCAAGATCGGATGAGATTCCGGATCCTGTTCGCAGCGCTGATCTTCGCCACACCCCTTTGGGCTCAGGACGACTCCATCCGTGTGGTACAGCCGGACCGGACCTCGGATCTTTCCGACACGCTGCTCATCCAATCGTACGCAAAGCGGTTTAATCCCACGCGTGCCTCCTTTCTCGCTGCCGTGCTCCCGGGAATGGGCCAGATCTACAACAAGAAATATTGGAAGCTGCCCCTCGTCTATGGCGGCTTTGCCGCTATTGGCTACGGCCTGAATTTCTATCAGGATCTGTACAAGGATTACAAAGGCCAGTTGTTCTACATTTTAGAGAACGATACAAACCAAAGTCGCGAAGGTTTTACGGAGGACCAGCTGCGGCCCGCTATCGACCAGGCAAGGCATGAGCGCGACTTTATGATTATCCTCATGGCAGGGATGTACATATTGCAGATTATAGACGCCCATGTGGACGCCCATCTGAAAGAATTCGATGTTAATCCCAACCTCCAGGTTCGAATGCAGCCTATGATCCGCAGTGACCTTCTCGTGGGCCGCCAAGCGGGTTTTTCCCTGACATTGCGATTTTGACCTTAAAAAAAAGTTTCCCTTATTACCAATCCCAACCCGAACGCTGTCACATGAATTTATTACTTGTTGGATATGGAAAGATGGGCCGGATCGTCGAGCAAATGGCAATCAAACGTGGGCATTCCATAGCTGGCAAAATCGATGTACACAATTCCGACGAACTCGACCGCGCCACGGCCGACGTTGCCATAGAATTCTCCCACCCTGACGCCGCCTTTGACAACGTAAGACGCTGCATTGAACGCGATATACCCGTGGTATGTGGCACAACCGGATGGCTTTCGAGAAAGAGTGAAATTGAAAAACTTGTGGCCGAACGGAATGGCACATTCTTCTACGCTTCAAACTTTAGCCTGGGGGTTAATATCTTCTTCAAGGTCAACGAATATCTCGCCCGGATCATGAATGGCTTCCCGGAATACGATATAAGTCTGGACGAAATTCACCACTCTGAAAAGAAGGATGCTCCAAGCGGAACGGCCATAACCCTTGCCGAAGGCATATTGCGCAATGTGGCACGCAAAAAACAATGGATCTCAGGAGATGGTGGCGACACCGATGACATTCCCATAACCTCCTTTCGCATTGACCAGATTCCCGGGACGCACGTGGTAAAATACGCGTCTGACATCGACGATATCGAAATCAAACATACCGCTCATTCACGCGAAGGTTTTGCCCTTGGCGCCGTTATGGTTGCAGAATGGATCCAGGGTAAACGGGGATCCCTGACCATGGATGAATTCCTGAAATTCTAGCCCCTGATATGCGACTAACTTCCCGGTACGCCCAAATTTTATCGTTATTTGCAAGGTTTTCGTAGCTACAATCCACATACTATGAACTGGAAGTTCTGGAAAAAGAAAGAAACCGACGCCGAAGAAGAGAGGAAACCCAAGTCGAAACTCCGGGAATGGTCTGACGCCATCATTTTTGCTGTCGTGGCCGCCACCCTGATCCGGTGGCTGATTATGGAAGCCTATACCATCCCCACACCATCAATGGAAAACTCCCTGCTGGTGGGCGACTTTCTCTTTGTAAGCAAATTCCACTACGGAACCAGGACGACCTCCACGCCGCTGCAAGTCCCGCTTACGCATCAGAAAATCTGGTTTACAAACATTCCTTCCTATCTCGACTGGATAAAACTTCCGCAATACCGCCTGCCCGGTATCACCCATGTCAAACGCAACGACGTCGTGGTATTCAACGTACCGCCATTGGAGCTCAACGATTATATCGATTACCCGGTCGACCTGAAGACCAACTACATCAAGCGTTGTGTGGCAATCCCCGGCGATACGCTACAAATCATCGACCGACAGCTGTACATCAACGGGCAGGTCGGAGAAAACCCTCCCCTTATGCAGTTTAGCTATCGCGTCAGCGCCAACAGTCCGATCAACGAAAGGGTACTCGAGAAATATGAGATCAACGAAGCCCATGTTGTGGGGCGCGACAACGGAAACGTCATCTATCAAATGCAGTTGCGTCCTGCGGTGGCCGACGAACTCGGAACCCTGCCCTTCATTCAGTCGGTTGAAGTGGCAACCATGAACGCCTTCGGCAGAATGGAAGAGCGCGTAGCGGGCAATGCAGAACCCAATATCTTCCCCAACCCGGAACGGTTCCCGTGGAATGGCGACTTCTACGGGCCGCTCGTAATCCCGGCAGAGGGGATGACGATCACCCTTAACGACTCCACCCTCGCGCTGTACGGCACCACCATCCGCGACTACGAACACCTTGAAGACGCAAGACTTGAAGGCAATCGCCTGATCATCGACGGCCGCGAAGTGACCGAGTATACCTTCAAACAGGATTACTATTTCATGATGGGCGACAACCGCCACAATTCACTCGACTCGCGCTACTGGGGCTTCGTCCCTGAAGACCACATCGTGGGAAAAGCCTTCTTCATCTGGCTCTCCATCGACCGAAACGCAGGGTTCTTCAATAAGATCAGGTGGAGCAGGTTTTTTAGGTTGATCGAGTGACGTGTTTTAGGTGTTTATGTGTTTATGTGCTTATGTTGGTTCGCAGTCACATCAACGTAAACACCTAAACACGTACGCACGTAAACACGTAAAACACGCTTCACCAATCAATCTCGGGTAATCCCTTCCTCCTCAGGTACTCATTCGTCTTGCTGAAGTGTCGGCAGCCGAAGAAGCCGCGGTCGGCGGAGAAGGGTGATGGATGGGCGGCGGTGAGGACGCAATGCTTGCCGCGGTCGATGAGGTTGCCTTTGCGTTGGGCGTAAGCGCCCCACAGAAGAAACACGATACTCTCTTTTTCCTCGGAGATAATTCGAATGACCTGGTCTGTGAATTCTTCCCAGCCGCGATTCTGATGCGAGCCGGGACTTGAGGCGCGAACGGTAAGGGTGGCGTTGAGCAACAGAACACCCTGACGTGCCCATCGTGTGAGATCGCCGGATGTGGGAATGGGTTTGCCAAGATCTTTGTTAATCTCTGTAAAGATGTTCACGAGTGATCGTGGAATGCGGATGCCGTCGCGAACCGAGAAGCACAGGCCATTGGCCTGGCCCGGACCATGGTACGGATCCTGACCGATGATCACTACGCGTACCTGGTCGAAATCGCAATGATCGAAAGCGTTAAAGATTTCCCGTCCAGGTGGGTATATGGTGTTGGAGGCGTACTCCTGGCGTACAAAATCTGTCAGGTTTCGAAAGTATTCCTTTTGGAATTCGTCATTTAGCCGTTGCTTCCAGCCCGGCGCAATTTTTACGTTCATAGCTGCTCGGATGCAGAGGAGAAAGTGCCGCGTTCTGCGGGATTTCCGGGAAATAGCCGCCGGAATGAACCCGCCTTATCTGACAAAAAAAGGGATTTCCGCGTGAATGGCAACCAAAGCCGGGGCCGGGTTTCCAAATTCAAAAAAATTAATATTTTTGGTCGTATGGTAACTGAAATAACGCAGGGGATTAAGGTCAGTGTGGAGACGGAATACCAGCCATCGTATTCCAGTCCGAGTCAGTATCACTATGTATTCACATACCGGATCACCATCGAAAATCAGAGTGAATACACCATCCAGTTGCTTCGTCGGCATTGGCTTATCTCCGATGCGGGTTTTGCCAGACGCGAGGTGGAGGGCGACGGTGTTGTCGGCCAACAGCCTGTTCTGGAACCGGGTCAGACGCATCAATACGTTTCCGGCTGCAATCTGAAATCAGGCATTGGCAAGATGGTCGGCACATACCTGATGGAACGTATTGTCGATGGCATGAAGTTGAAAGTGAATATACCGGAGTTCACGATGGTAGCTCCTATGCGACTCAACTAAGTGCAGTACCTGCACCGCTATCGCGCCTACCTTTCGTATTGGCTTAACGCGATAGATGAACATTCCCTCCACGCTCCGTTTCTTTTCCGGTTTGTAACCGATGTAATCCGCGCCCGTCCTGTCCCCGATCCCTTTATAGAGTCATTGCGTGCACGTCTGCTGCGTGACGACCGTGAGATGGAAATTCGCGATCTGGGTAGCGGCGCATCTTCGTATCCTACCGCGCGTCGCATTTCTTCTGTTGCGCGAAAGAGTCTTTCAACACCGCGGCTGTCGTATCTTTATCAGCGCATGATACGGTATTATGGGTGCCGCACTATCATAGAGCTGGGCACATCACTGGGCGTAAACACACTATATCTTGCCCGTTCGGAAGAAGCGGAAGTATACACATTCGAGGGTGCTCCCACGCTGGCGGCGCTGGCGCGCGGGCACTTCAAAGATGCCGGTCAGGAGAACATCCATGTCGTAGAAGGAGACATCGATGCCACGTTACCCACGTTTGTGGAGACAGGCGTAAAGGCCGACTGGGTGCTTATCGATGCCAATCACACAGAGGCGGCCACGCTCCGGTATTTCAACCTTTTGCTGAAAACCCTACACGACGACAGCATTGTGGTGATCGATGACATACATCAATCGCCGGGCATGGAATCGGCCTGGCAGCAAGTCCAGGGGCATAAGCGGGTGCGGGCGACGGCCGACTTATACCGTTGTGGAATCGTCTTTTTTTCTCCATTACTGAACAAACAACACGCTGTCCTGAGGATGTAACGATTGAATTACCAAACAATAACACCTAATTTAGCCCTGATTTTTTACCCGATTTACCATGACAGAGCCTACTCCCCTCCAGCCCAGCAATGCGCCGCAAAAAAAGAAGAATAACAAGACGCCCATCATCATAACCGTGATGGCGATAGTCATCATATTTCAAGGGGTGTTTATCTTTCTGGATTCCCGCGAAAAAGCGAATCTGCGCCTTGAGAATACCACCATAGAAAAAGAATATGCTACCACATTGCAGCGGCTGGAGGAGTTAAGCGCAGAACTGGACGAACGCATCGCTGAAATAGAAAAGCTGGGTGGCGACGTAAGCGAACTCCAGAAGGCCAAGGAAGAGATCGAAGTCGAACTCAGCAGGCAACAGCGGGCCAACGGACGGGTCATTGCAGAGTTGAAAGATCGTGTAGAGGGATATGAGTTGCTGCTGAAGACCAAAGACGAAGAGATTTCCAGGCTCCAGGCCGTCAACCAGGAACTGCTGACGGAAAATGTGAGCCTGAAGACGGAAAAAAATCAGCTTGGCGATTCTATCGGGCGGCTCAGCCAAACCCGGGACGAACTGCAAAGTAAGGTCGACAGGGCCTCACAGCTCAAGGTTGAGAATTTCCGTATTGTCGCTGTAAACGACCGCGGCAGGGAGCGTGAGTCGCCTTTCAGGGCCCGGCAGGTGGCGCAGTTGAAAGTGGAGTTCAATATCGCTGAAAATGAGGTGGCGCCCATCGAGGGCAAGAAGATCATGATCCGCATTGTCGACCAGGACGGGCAGGTGATTTTCGACGTCGCCCGCGGGTCCGGAACCTTCATGTACAACGGAAAAGAGGAATTTTATACTGCCAGCCAGGACATCCTTTTCGATAATTCACGCCAACGCCTGACCTTCTTGTACGACAAGGAGTCGGAATACGCCCCCGGGACGTATGATTTGGAGGTGTATACGGAGGATTATTTGATGGGAAAAGGGCAGTTTGTTGTGAAATAGGCACTTTTCTCCCTACATTTGCCCCTCAATTTTCAATTAACATTCACACATGAAGAATTACGAGACGGTATTCATTTTAAATCCCGTTTTGTCTGAAGATCAGATGAAGGATGCTGTCGATAAGTTCGTGAACGTGTTGAAGAAAGCCAATGCCGAGGTAATCAACCTGGAGCAATGGGGTCTGAGAAAGCTGGCCTATCCGATCCAGCACAAATCGACCGGCTTCTACATTTTCGTCGAATTTAACGCCGATCCAGGGGTAGTAGACGCATTGGAAACCGAATTCCGGCGCGATGAGTCGGTTATGCGGTTTTTGACCACCGTGTTGGACAAGCATGCGGTGGCCTACAACGAACGCCGCCGCAAAGGCGAATTCAACAAAAACAAAGACGGAAAGAAAAGAAAGGCTGAGGAGGAGCCCGCACGATGACCCTAATGAATGAACCCATCAAGCGTGCAGAGGTTAAACCCAAATACTGCCGCTTCAAGAAGAATGGAATCAAGTACATAGACTATAAGGATCCCGACTTCCTGCTCAAGTTTGTCAACGAGCAGGGCAAGATCCTTCCCCGGCGTCTGACCGGCACGAGTCTTAAGTTTCAGAAGAAGGTGGCACGTGCAATTAAGCGCGCCCGTCACCTGGCGCTGTTGCCCTACACTGGCGACTCACTGAAGTAATCTGGAACCTCAACGCTATTGCAATGGAAGTAATTTTGAAACAAGACGTTCAGGGGCTTGGTTACAAGAACGATATCGTGACGGTACGCCCCGGATACGGTAGAAACTATCTTATCCCCAATGGGATTGCCTTGCTGGCCAATGCCGCCAACAAGAAGATGATTGAAGAAAACATCCGTCAGGCCGCGCACAAAGCTGAGAAGATCAAGCAAGACGCAGAGGAACTGGCTAAGAAGATCGGCGACCTTACCATCGACGTGGGCACCAAGGCCGGCGAGTCCGGCAAGATCTTTGGCGCCATCACGCCGCTGCAGATCTCGGACGCGCTCAAGACCAAAGGATTCGACATCGACCGCCGGAAAATTGCCTTCCGCGAACAGCCGAAAGAACTTGGTACCTATACTGTCCTGCTCGACCTGCATAAGGAAGTAAAGCACGAGATTAAGATCAACGTTATTGCCGAGTAGGCAGTGGGCAGTAGTGCTCCAAAAAAAAGGGACGTTCAATGTAACGTCCCTTTTTTTGTTGCCTCTTCATATTCAACTATGCAACTATTTTTCATTCATCTCTCAACGCATTCACCGGGTTGTCCACGGCGGCCTTTCGGGATTGAAGGCCGACCATAAGCATTGCTGCAACGAAGACGACGAGTCCTGATACGATGAATATCCAGGGCGACAATTGAATGCGATATGAATACTCTTCGAGAAAGGTAGTCATGAGAGACCACGCGACGGGGCTGGCGATAACGAACCCAAGGATGACGAGTACACCGAAGTCGGACGACAACTTTACCACAATGCTGCGTAACGATGCGCCGAGTACTCTCCGGATGCCCACTTCTTTCTTGCGAAGGCGAATGGAATACGCCGCCATGCTGAACAATCCCATACCGGCAATGACAATCGCAATGCCGGCGAACGTCGACGACGTGGTACCCAATCGCTCCTGCTCTTTATACAGCGCATCGAATGATGCGTCGACAAATTTGTATTTGAAAGGCTCGTAGGGATCAAGCCCGTTCCATTTTTCTTCAAGGATCGCCAGACCTTCAGCGACACGATCGGGATGAAAGCGTACCGCAAGCACGCCGGTTAACTCCGGGTTGTAAAAGTGCACCATGGGCTGGATCTCTTCCTTCAAAGATTGATAGTAGTAATCTTCTACGACGCCAATCACTTCAAACGGTTCTACCTGGCCGCCTGGCTTAAGTGCTTTATTATCGATGTCCGTCCAGCCATACGCCCGCATTGCGGCCTGGTTGACGATGACGGATCTCTTGTCGCTCTCGATCTCCTTCGAAAAGGTTCTTCCCTCCACAAAATTCATCTGGAACGTGGTGAAGAACTGATCGTCCACGGTTATTTGTCGCAGGGATACTGTTTTTGATCCTGCGGAATCTGTATAATCGAACCCATTGTAGTTGTGCCAGTAATTGCCCGGCACAGCCTGAGTGGACGCCACGGATTCGATGGCGCTTTCCTTGACGAGTTCTAGCTTTAGACGGGTAAAGTCGCGCGTAACCTTTTCAGGGTCTTTGAATAACTCCGCCCAGGAGTCGACCGACACAACGTTATTTCCGCTAAAGTTCAGGTCCTGGCGCTTCATAAACTGAACCTGGCTCCAGATTACGGCGGTGCCTACAATCAATAATATCGACGAGGCGAACTGAAGCACCACGAGACCTTTACGCAGGTAGCCGCCTGACTTGTTCCATTGTACCGAACCTTTGATTGACGTTACCGGACCCAGGCGCGAAAGCATCAGCGATGGCCACAGACTTGAAATGACGGCCGCAAGGAGACAAATACCAATGATGAAGGCCACCGTTTTTCCGTTGGCCAGGAAGTCGTTGGTGATGCCGAATCCGAAGTAATCGTTAACAACAGGTAGCATCAGGTAGGTCAGCAGCAGCCCCAGGGCGACGGCCACCGTACAAACGATGAGGCTTTCAGTCATGAACTGAAAAATCAGCTGCCCCCTATAGCTGCCCAACACCTTTCTCACGCCGATCTCGCGAAGACGTCCCAGCAACTGTGAAATGGTGAGGTTCACAAAGTTGATGCAGGAGATCAACAGGATGGCGCCTGCGATGATCGCGAGAATGCTCACTACGCGCTGACTGCTCGTATTCCTGAAATGCATGCTCTCAAGCGGAAGAAGTAAAATCTTGTTGTCTTTCCTTTCGGGGAGAAAATGGCGGCCCGGAAAATCAGCAAGCTTTTGCTCCATCTCCTCCCGGGTTATGGTAGATGAAACCTGCACATACGCAGTCATCAACGTATTATACCAATTGCCCGCCTGGTCAGGTTTGAGCCAATCGGGGCCGCTCGCCCACGGCACCAGTATTTCAAACTGCAAGGTGGAATTACGTGGCGGGTCTTCAACTACCGCGGCTACGGTTAGATGTCGACCTTCACTCACTAGCGATACCGTCTGGCCTAAAGGATCCTGGTTGCCAAAAAGCTTTTGGGCCATGGACTGCGTGAGCGCCAGTTTTCCCGGTGTGGAAAGCGCCTGGTGCAAGTTGCCGCTCACTACCGGAAAGTCGAACATATCTGCAAATCCGCTATCGACGACATGGTAGCCATTTCTCCTGTAGGAGTCGCCCGCCTGAAGTATATCTTCTCCATCAAAAAACCGGGTGTAATGAAGAATGTCAGGGTACTCCTCATCCATGACAGGTGCTTGCGGCGTGACGATCATATCGCTAATATCTCCTTCACCGGCATCGGGCCAGGCCTCGGCCACTCGGTATAGCTGAGCAGAATTCTGGTGGAATTTGTCGAACGACCGCTCATAGTTCACGATCAGGAACAGGAGTAGTGATGCGGCAAAGCCAGTGCAAAGACCCACAATGTTGATAGTGGAGTAGCTCTTATATTTTACAAAGTTTCTCCACCCTGTGCGTAGGTAATTTCTGATCATGGCGATAAAATTAGAGGGGTATGTTCCGTAAAGTCGTTTAGCGATAGCCGGGCGGGCGAGCATGATGACATCCCAGGCAAAGAGGAGACGCGCCTTCCGGATGCCATGGATATCTGCGTTCTCGAGGAAAACCTCGGTCATGTCTCCTTCAATTTCTTCCACGTACTCGTCGCGGATGATGCAGCGAAGGATTCGCAATAGCCACCCGGGTGGGTGGATGTTGTCCGGCTTGTTCATAAACTATTGCATATTGAACGTCAGTTGCGGGATGGACTCCCAGAGGCCCGCGCGGATTTCCTTTAACTCCGCCAGCACCTTCTGGGCGTACCGTGTGATGGTGTAAATGCGCTTGCGCTTACCACCGCGTTTGTGTGTGGCCTCGCCCAGTTCCGACTTCAGGAACCCCTTGTCTTCCAGGCGCTTGAGTGCCGACTGTACCGATCCGACACTCAGCCGCTGCCGCATCCGCCGCTCCAGTTCCCGCTTAATTTCAACCCCATAGGCCTCCTCCTGCAAAACCGCCACCGTAAGCAACACCAGTTCCTCAAACTCTCCCAGTTTCGTTTTCTTCATTGATATTATTCGTAATTGCAGTAAATATAGGCGCTGGTTTTGGAATGGCAACGGAAGGTACTGGAAAAACTCTGGCCGATGGGGGATTTCCGCAGGTATAAGTTTGGCCTTGCGGGTTGATCAAAATTCGTAAATAGCTGTCAAATCCACATACTGTGATCAGGCGTAAGCTATTCCTTTCCGCATTTATCTTATTGGCGCTCACGATGTTCAGCACTGTTTCCCGCGGTCAGCACACCGTTACGGGAAAGGTAATCGACGCCGAAACCCGGGAGCCCCTCCCCTACGCTACTATAAGCCTTCACAACCCGGCCGACAGCGCGCTCGTCACGGGGGGCATCACCTCCGAAACGGGTACGTTCAGCTTTGAAGCCCCCACAGGCACTTACTATGCTGTGGTCAACTTTGTAGGCTACCCCTCTCAGATGCTTGACCGGGTCGTCCTGCAGTCGGACAGACCAGCCACTGACCTCGGCGCTATCCAGCTTCGCGCCGAGTCGACCAGCCTGGAAGAGGTGGTGGTGCAGGGACAGAAAGACTTCATCGAGATGACGCTCGACCGCAGGATCTTCAATGTGAGTCAGGACCCGATCAACGCCGGTCGTACCGCCGCCGATATCCTCGGAAACCTTCCCTCCGTATCGATCGACGGCCAGGGTAACGTAAACCTGCGGGGCAGCAGCAACGTCCAGATCCTCATCGACGGCAAGCCATCCGGATTACTCAGCTTCAATGGCGCGGAAGGTCTGCGTCAGCTGCAGGGTGCCATGATCGAACGCGTGGAGATCATTACCAACCCATCGGCACGCTATCAAGCGGAAGGCATGGCAGGCATTATCAACATCGTACTCAAAAAAGAGGAACGGCGCGGCATCAACGGATCGTTCGACTTCACCGCAGGCCACCCTGACAACTATGGAGCGGCCATTAACCTCAACTATCGTCGCGAAAACCTCAACTTTTTCGTCAACTACGGCATACTGTACTTTGAAGTAGAGAACCCCCACAACAACCGCTACCAGGAGTTCTATCGTAACGACTCGACCTTCATCACGCAACAGACGAACAATCCACAGCAGACATCATTTTCCAACAACATCCAGGTGGGCGCCGACTACTTTTTTAGCGAAACCAGTATTCTGACCACGTCTTTTACCAATCGCCACCGTAAGGGCACACGCAATACGCAAATCGAGTATGCGGATTACCTTTTCAACATCGGCAATCCCGTTGGCATTACCCGGCGTTTCCAGGACGAGGAAGAGACGGAACCCAACATGGAGTATGCCCTGAGCTATAAGAAGACGTTCGACAAGAAAGATCATGAGTTGTCGGCCCTGTTGAGCTATCTCAACAACTGGGAAGATTCCGACCAGCTATACACCGAACGAACGTTCCTCCCTGGTGGCGCGCCTTCGGGCAACCCCGACCGCCTTCAGCACTCCGACAATTATGAAACGGAAAAACAGTTGCTCCTCCAGGCTGACTACATCTACCCTTTCAACGAAAATGGAAAGCTCGAAGCCGGAATCCGCAATACCCTGCGTGACATCACGAACGATTTTCTTGTAACAGAATTGAACGGTGAGGTGTGGGCACCGCTCGAAGGTCTCGACAACGACTTCTATTACGACGAGAATATTTACGCTGCGTATCTTATCATCTCCAATAAGATCGGAAAGGCGTCCTATCAATTCGGTCTGCGCGGCGAATATACAGACCTCACCACCGAACTGCTCCAAACCGGCGAAGTAAACCACCGCGAGTACTTCAACCTCTTTCCTTCAGCACACGTTACCTACGATGTCGGCGGAAAAAATACAATCCAGGTAAGTTACAGCCGGCGGCTTCACCGGCCCACCTACAACGATCTTACCCCATTCTTTACGTTTCTCGACAACCGAAACTTCGCCAGCGGCAACCCCGATCTCAACCCGGAATATACGCACGCCTTCGAAGCGGGACATATCAAACATTTCGGCGCGGGCTCTATCAGTTCCGCCCTGTACTATCGGCATACAACCGACAATATCGAACGCATTCGTGAACTTGACGAAGAGGGGTTTGCGACAACCCGGCCCTATAATCTCCGGGAAGAAGATGCGTATGGCGCCGAATTCATTTCATCCTTTCAACCGATTCAATGGTGGAAGACGGACCTGAACCTGAACTTCTATCGGGCGATTATCGACGGAAGCAACCTGGACGAAAGCTTTAAGAGCGACACCTATACCTGGTTCGCCCGTCTTACAAGCCGGTTTACGCTATGGGGTAACACCGACCTTCAGTTGCGCGGAAACTATAACGCTCCACAACAACGACCGCAAGGTAAGCGGCTGGGGGCGGCCTACCTGGACCTGTCCATCACACGCGACATTCTAAAACAAAAGGGCACGCTCACACTCAATGTAATCGACATCTTTCAAAGCAATCGCTTTCGCACAATTACAGAGGGGGCCACATTCTATACCCGCGATAATTTCCTCCGAAGCCCGCGGCAGGTGATACTGACGTTTAATTATCGGCTCAATCAGATCAAATCAATGAGTGAATGAGTGAATGGGGCGTGGGGCAAGAATTGAAGAATTGAAGAGTTGAAGAATTGAAGAGTTGAAGAGTTGAAGAGTTGAAGAGGGTTTGCGACTCAGCGGTGAACCCCGTCTCCACTGTAACTCAATAATGCACAATCTTACACTCCGGATTGCGCTGCGCGAAATGCCTCACCCTTTTCTCGGAGACTCCGGTGTTATAGCACTTCAACGACTTCAACCTCAACTTCGTCACCGCATCCAATCGCCTGACCTTGGTATTGGAGCAATCCAACTCGTCAAGGGTATCCAACTCTTCCAGCGGATCGAGGCGCACAATTTGTGTTCCTGAACAGTTCAACTTCCTGAGGTTGTACAATTGAGACAGCGGCGAGAGATCGCTCACGGGTGTATTCGATATATCCACTTCTTCCAGGTCGGTCAATGCCGCCAGGGGCTTTATATCACGTACCGGGCTGTTCGTTGCCCTGATCGTCCTCAACGAGGTAAGACCCGCTATCGGCGAAAGGTCGCTGATCATCGTACCCGTGATATGTAATTCGCGAAGGCGAACAAACTGCGTGAGCGGCTCCAGGTCGGATATCGACCCATTAGCGATGCGCAACACCTGCAACTCTGCCAGGCGATGGAGGTCTTCCGACAACGCACGGTCTGTGACCTCGACATGTTCTTCAAGCACCGCTTTCCACTCGTCAGCCATGTCGTTCCACCACGTCATCAGCGTATCCGTTTTAAATACCACAAGACACTCAGGGTTCCTCTGTAGCAGCTCCTGCACCTGACGCTCACCGACACCGGTGCCGTCGACATAAAGCCGCTCAAGGTCTGCAGTGGCCAACAAGGGCTCTATGTTCGGGATTGCTGTACCGGACGCGTTGAACACCTTCAGCTTCCGGAAATTCCGGATGAGGGAAATATCCTCCACGCGCGTATCACTGATATCCAGGTATCGCAGATCGCGATGACTCCGCAAAGGTGAAAGGTCGCTGATGGTAGTCTTCGCCGCAACCACAGCCTCCAGCTTTCTCATTCTGTCGAGAGGCTCGAGCGACTGAATCGCAACGTTGCCACCAAAGTTCACAGAATCCAGGTTGGTGACACGGGCAAGCTCCTCTTTGGAAGGATCGCGGCCTACACCTGCTGCAGCGCTCAGGACGTTCCGCCATTCGGCCGTAAGGGATTGCCACCACGTCTGAAGATCTTCGGAATCGTATATTACAAGAACACCCGGGCGGGCCGTCATGAAGTCGTCAGCAATGGTGCTTGTAATTCCCGTATGGTCGCAATAGACGCGCTCAAGATTCTTCAGATTCTGAAGCGGTCGAAGGTTGGCAACGGCTGTATGGTTCAGCGATACCACCTTCAGGTTTTCGAGGGTTGCCAACGCGCTAATATCCTGGAAATAGGTGCTGTCCAGGCTGAGCACCTCAAGCTGGATCAGGCCGGACAGCGGGGCCAGATCGCGGACGAGCGTCTGAGAGGCGTCAACCTCCAGCAGCGTGGTAAGCGTCGCCAACGGCTGCAGGTCGGAAACGGGCGCCGCCTCCATGAGCAGATATTGTAACGAGGTACAGGCGGACAACGGGCTAATGTCGAGTACATCCGTCCTGCTGATGTCCAGTGTTTCAAGGGCTGGCATCTGGCCCACCACCGTCAGGTCATTCACGGGGGTACCGGAGAGTACAAGCCGCTTCAGCTTGTCCGAATATTTCAACGGTGTAAGATCCGTTATGGTCGTTTGTGAGATGTCCAACTCAACAAGCCCCGTAAGGTTCCGGATCGCTGTGAGGTCTGTAATACCGGTCCCGGAAAGATCCAGTGTTTTGAGGTTTGACAGTTCCGCCAGCGGCTCTATCGTGCGAAGAAACGGGTTATCACTTAAATCCAGTGCGTCGATCGATATCATGTTCTGGATGTCATCGACCGTTATGCTGTCGGCTGTTATGCCCAGGCGTCGCTTGAACACCGACTGCCACTCATAGGACAACTGGCTCCACCAGGTCAGCAACGCCTTCGACTCGTCGAACACATTGGTGTAAATGCTGACGATCTTCAGATCCTGATCGTCCGGGTTGTAGTTGATCTCGATATAGCGGGGGACGGTCTTGTTTACCTGCTTGCCTCCCACCGTAGTGCCGCGAAGGTTTCGTGCGGTCGTGACCTTATAGAACAGCTCGCCGTTGGCGTTTACTTCGCCCTGGATGTTACGGATATTAAAATCGAAGGCTGCATCTTCAAAGAAGAAGTCGACATCTTTAAGGTATGCCTGAACGTCTTTGTTAGTGATGACGCTACGATCTTCGTCCAGGTCATCCTCGACCTGCACCTTGCTGTCGCGAAATATCTTCGTGTAGCTCTCCCTGATGAGTACGTCCTTGTCGCGCGCGGATGTTTCCTTACTGCCGATGGTGTTCAGCACGTACTGGAGGAACGCCACGATATCCCGGACCTTCTGTTCATGTTCGGCAGGATCAGGTCGCTGCGCCCAGGTATCGGTAGCAGCAACGAAAACCATAACGAGCATTGCAATCCAGCGTCCTGCCGATCTCATAGGGTATATCCTCGCATGTTCAGGCGTAACCTTCATTTCGCCGCCAGTTCGTAATAGAGATACCGCCGCAGGACCGCCTTTTCGCTTTCGTTGTTAATCTTTACCAGGTTCGATATGAGCCATCCGGTATTATACCCGGGTCGGTTAAACTGAGACAATTCAAAATACCAGCCATCGACCTGGAAGAAATGGAACTTCACTTCGGAAATGGTCTGAAACTTCAGATTGCCCTTGCGGATTTCGTAGAGCATCAGTGTAAGATGATCCGGCCGGAACCGCTTGGTCGTGTACTGGCTTACGCTGTCGGGATTCAGGAATGCCTTTCTCAGGTTCATGAAGTCGAGCTCATGGCTGAGCGGATGCAGGAACCGACCCACGCGCGTGGTATCGCGCCCGAAGAAGGGCTCGAACATATCGGCATGTACGCGGGTGATCACCCATTTGGTGCCGAGATGATCTTTTTCCAGTTCCATGAACAGGACTACCGGCTCTTGCTTTCCGTTGTAGGTGAAAGTGGTGTGGACTTCGGAAAACCAGTTTCCGCCGTGGAAGTCCAGGATGACCGGCTCGTCCTTGTCCAGCACATCCTTAGCAAACTCAACCTTGAGTTCGCTACTGATCCCGTTATTAGAGGCGTCGAAAAGGATTCCCAGGTATTTCCGTCGCAGCTTGGGGCTCCGGTACAGGCGGTCGCGCGGATAATACCGTTCGCCCTTTTCGTCTTCCTCGCCGTTGAAACGTCGGAAGAACTGATTTACCTGTTTCGTCTGGGCATATAGCCTGCTCTCATCCTCTTGTGCGAGTTGTGCCTGTACACCGCAGACCGGGGCCGCAGCCAGAAGCAAGAAAATCAGTCCTACCTTTCTCATGCACTTGTTTCCGTCACGCGAATATCTCCCAGCAGCACATCCCAGAACTCAACCACACGGCCGGAGATTTGAGTGCGTTTTCTTTCCACGTAGATGGTGATGTCTTTCTTCGTAGTGTCGCGGTACCGCAGGCCGTCGTCCGACTCGCCTTCAAAGCGTTGGTAGATTGTGACTACACCCACGTATCGGCCGTCGGGTTGCCGTTCCAGGTCGCTTATATAGTGGATGTCATACCATTGGATGCTCACGCGGTCGTAGTTCAGGGCAATGAGGCGTTCAAAGTACTTTCTGACCTTGTAGTAGCTGATTTCTTTCCGGTTCAGCGACGATACGCCCATTTCGGCATCGGGGGCAAACAGTTCTTCGGCGCGGTCCATAACACGGGTAGCCTCTGAGAACGGCGTGTTCTTGTTGCCGATGATGCTGATGTATTTGCTCAGGTCGCGTACCTTCTCCAACGCAAGGGAGTCGATCGCCTGCTTTCTTTCAGGGCTGATGTCCGCACTCTGAGCGACAGCACTTGCAAACGCGGAGAGGATGAACAAAAGAGCGAGAATATTTTTGCGATGAATCATGACTGATTTGAATTTTAGAATGGGTATGCGAGATTATTTTATCAACTCCAGTTCGGTGATCTTGCCGGCGTTGTCGTACTGAATATTGCCGATCCGGTTTGCATTCTTGCGGGTGTCCTTGAGGTATTCAAGGTATTGCTTGATCGTTGTCGGACGATCGTAGTCCTTAGTGCCTCCCGATTCGCTGATCACGATCAGCACCGGGGTCTCGTCTGAAGCAAACAAAGTGAGGGCTTCGGATATGCTGCGATTGGCTGATGCGACATTGGAAGAGCTCGCGATCGTGCTGAAATATTGCTCCAATTTTGCACGTGGCGCGGCTGCTTCGGCCCTTGCCCTTTCCTCCGCTTCGCGTCGGGCACGTTCTTCAGCTTCACGGCGGGCCGCCTCCTCCTGCTGGCGCTTCGTCTCCGCCTCCTGCTCAAGCCTCGCTTTTTCGGCGGCAGCGGCTTCCATGGCTTTTTTCTTACTCTTACATCCTGATCCCACAGCCACCATTGCGATGATCATGGACATTACGATCAGTCGTGAAGAACTTTTAAGCAGTCGTATCATTTTTCTGGTCATATGTTTGGTTGAAGATTATTCCCCTTGCGGTGGCCAAAAGTAAAGGTGGCCGTCTTGCCGGTATCATGTAAGCTAAAAAAGTATCAGAATTCATGCATCCCGTTGCGAGCACCAAGCCGAAAGCAAATATGTGGAAAATTTCCACACTCTGGTACATTGCCCGGATACAAATGCGGCGCGCGCCCGAGGGGTACGGCGGCGCTTTTCGCATAGGTCCGGTGCACTCCTGACCAGAACGCTTCCTTGCTCACAAACTCATCCATTTCCGGCTGTCAGACAAACAAATATGCTGCCAACGGCAGTCTTTACTCCCCGACCCGGCTACCGCCGATCCATATTCCGTGGATACGTCTACAGTTGCGAATGTCTTCCAGCGGGTCGGCGTCCAATACAAGCAAGTCGGCGTGGTTTCCGGGTTCCAGCGTACCGACCCCTTCCAGGCCGAGGCACCGGGCGGCGTCACGTGTTGCGGAGAGGAGGACTTGCCGTGGGGTCATCCCCGCGTCGGCCATGAGTTCCATCTCGACGTGTTCGAAGTATCCCTGGAATCGCGCCGGCATGCCGCTGTCGGTACCGAAGGCGATGGTGACGTTATTGTCGGAGAGGATTTTCAGGTTGCTTAACGCCGTTGCAAGCGCGCGCTTGTACATCTGGGCGCTGCGGCTGTTCCTGAACTGCGCCTGCCGTGCAGGTTCCTGGAGCATCCGGACTACCGCGGTGTCGGCTTCCTTCAGGAAGAAGGGATCGTCGAAAAAGTCTGGCCTTTCTTCATACACGAATGTCGAGAGGTCGCGTGTAAGCGTGGGGCAATAGCACACCTGCCGCTCTTTCATCATGGTCATGAACTCGTCGTCGACGGTAGTGTCGCGGACACTGTGCGCGATGAAGTCGGCCCCCGAAGCGAGCAGCGCCTTCGCATCTTCCAGGTAATACATGTGTGCCGCAAGCTTCATGCCCTGGGTATGGGCCCGGTCGATGACAGCGCGGTACACATCCTCACTCATTTTGGTACTCTGCCCGAGGTTGTCGTCAACACGAATTTTGATAAAGTCCACACCCATATCCACGTTCCGGTCTACCATCTCGACGGCTGCTTCCGGTGTAGCGCCGGTGACCACATCGCCGGCGATATACAGCCGCGCATAAGGCCGGCCGGTGGCCGTATCGTTTACGGCCCTGAAAGGCGCCGCCTCCTGGCGGTCGTCACCCAGGCTCACGACCGTTGTGATGCCGTAGCGTGCGTACAGTTCCAACTGGTGTTGAATATTGTCAGCCGAGTAATGGCCTTGCTCCAGCCCTTTAACATTCCCTACGTGTCCATGGGCGTTGATGAGTCCCGGGATGATCCACTTTCCGTGTAAGTCGATACGCTCCGCATTGTCAGGCACCTCGGTCGTCGCGGCCGTTCCTACCGACACAATCCGCCCGTCCTGAACGAGTACCACGCCATCAGCGACCGGGTCGCCACCGGTTCCGTCGAATATCGTAGCGCCGACGAATGCGGTCATATTGGAATACCGATCTTGTGAGGGTCGTCCGCACGATGAGAGCAGCAGGACGTAAACCAGGAGTAGCCAATGGGAATTGTTCATAAGAGCAAGATAGAGAATAGAGAGGAAGAATCAGAGGCAGGGGCATCGGGTTGCGACCGACTTATCGCCTATGCTTCCACGAGTGAGCTTGCTCCCAGCAACGTGATGTGTTCGTTTACCGACTGCAATATCTGCAAACGTTCCATAGAGCGCGGGAAGTGAAAATTCGAGGCGACGGTTTCGCGTAGCGAGGGCAGGAAAAAATCAAATGCGTTGGTGATTGATCCGCCGAACACGATGGCCTCGGGGTCGAATGCATAGACCAACGACCTCACCAGGTTACCGATGTGCATTCCATACACCTCCCAGATGCGAAGGGCGTTGGGTTGACCTGCCACGGCATCGTTATACACGCTGAGCGCATTCGTACCGTGGACCTCATCGAAGAAGAAGCTGCCGCCATAGAATTCGAAGTCGCGGTTGCGATAATTCAGATACCCTACCTCCCCTGCTCCGCCGTTGCTCCCGCGATAAATTTTTCCGTCGAGTATAAGGCCGGCACCGACGCCGGTACCCAGCGTCACGCCGATGATATTCCGATACGCTCGTCCTTTCCCATGACGGTGCTCACCGAGGGCGAAGCAATTAGCGTCGTTTTCCACGGCGACGGGCACACCGAATTCGGCTTCGAGGATAGCCTTCAGCTCTACGCGTTCCCATGAAGGAATATTTACGACGTTGTAGACGATGCCCTGTGCGGCGTCTACCAGGGAGGGGACGGCGACACCAATGGATTCGATCTTGTCGGAGACCAACGGTCGGATGATATCTTTGAGTTGCTGCAAGGTGCCCTCCAGGGAGTCTTTATCCCTGAGTGCCACCTGCTGGAATCCTTTTACCGTGTCGCCCGAACGAATCCCGGCCCGGATGTTAGTGCCCCCCAAATCTACACCGATAGTCATCCCGTGAATATAGAGAAAGAGTTGAAGATTGAAGAGTTGAAGAGTTGAATATCGCCGCGCGCCAGCGCCTGTGCCTTACGGCATGAGCCGTTGACACGTCTGTCGCGACGCGTCATTCTTCATATTTTGGCCACGTGGGAACCCTGATGACTGTCCGGGCTCTGTGTACTCCACACCCTCTGTGTCTCGGTGGGATTATAAAAAAAACACGACGGCACCCGGTCGAGTGCCGCCGTGCAGAATCATGAACAATATTTAGCGGTACTCAAGATTGATACTGCCTCCGGACGTGTGCATGACCACTTCAATTCCCCCTCCGTTCATACTGCCGCGGATACGATCCTTTTCAGCTTCGCCGTTGAAGTTTACAAGCTTTGAATTGACCCGGTTACCGCGTAGGTCGAGGTCAAGGCCCAACCCACTCGGCACAACAGCGGTGATGCTACCGCCGCTGGTTCGCAGCTTAAGATATTTATCCAGGCTGGCGACATCGGCGCGGATACCACCGCCGCTCGTACTTGCTTCCACGCTGCCCTTGACATTGGAGATGTCGATGCTACCGCCGGAGGTGTTTACCTTCAGTTCGCCCTGGGCGTTGCTTAGGTCGATCGAGCCGCCGCTGGTATGTGCCGACAACCTGCCCGCGTAGCTGTTGATCTTGATGCTCCCACCGGAAGTGCGTGCTTCTGTGTTGCCGCGGACGTCCTGAACACGTACGCTGCCGCCACTCGTTTCAAGTTTTTGTCCGCCCCGAACACCTTTCAACTCGATCGAGCCACCGCTGGTGTTAAGGCGGCACGACATATCTTCCGGAGCATATACCACAAAGGAAATGCTTGCATTGTTGTTGCCGAACCATCCCGAGATAGAGCTTTTGCGTTCGGCTTTGGCGTAAATGGTGTTGCCCGATTTGTCGATAGTGATATTAAAGTCGTCCATAATTTCCCTGGCATCGCGATGCTCGGGGGTTATGGTATTTCCCTTCACGCGCACATACATCTCCACGCGCGCCTCGTTACCGCTTCCACCCTCAACGGAGATGCTGCCGCCCGACGTCCGGACCTCCAGGTTACCCGGGCCGTCCAGGGTATACTTTTTTACAGTGAAGGGTTTGCGCTCGTCCGGAAGTTCGAAACTCATGGAAACGAGGGCCCCGACGACCACCAGGAAGGTGACGGCGGCGACAGAAAATGCAAATGAAGGTTTCATGGGTAATATGGTTTCAGCGTGATACGCCCATATGACTACCAAAAATGGTGCAGGGTTGCAGGCAGGCCGGCTTTTTTGTGAAGATGAACATCAAAAGTGGGCTTTCGCGATCTCAAACCCACTTTCGCTTGTCATCAGGCGTTAAGCTTCGAGGATTCTTACGCGATAGAAGTGTGCGCGCGTGAACTACGGTGTTCATTGCCGGACAGAAGCTACCTGTCCATCACGGCCACTTCGCTTTCCATGGACATAGGCACCTCCATGCCACCGGGCATTTCGGGGCTGTCTGCAAATACGATCTTGCCCGACATGGATTGCTTTACAGAGCCATCCTGAATCCAGCCCGACTTTTTTGCGAGCTTGAGGTTGTATAGACTGGTTCCCGACAGGTCATACTTGATGGCGGCGCTGTCGGGAGCCGGCAGAGTCGACACTTCGGATTTTGCCGATACCACATAGTGGCCCGCTTCGATGGCCTCCAGGCGGAAGATGGACTTCACCGCGAAAGACCATTCAGCATCCACCTGGGTTTGTGTCGACCAGGTGTCGCTAATGGCCACCGGACCTTCGGGAAATATAAACGTGGTCATTTCGATATTTCCCTTCAGTCCGTTCTCACCGAAGGTATTGGCCAACTGCGCCCGTATTTGGTTCTTTTGCTCCTCCGTCATCTGCGGATATTTCTCGAGAGTGGAGTCGAGCAGCGTGGAAAGATTTCGCATTTCGGTGACCTCGCCACGCCGTGTCATGGTGACCCCAAACGGCTTGTGCATCATGGAGGCGAGAATTGTCGACATTATGTCCGCCCCGTCAGCCTTTTCCGAGTTGAATTCCATGGTAACCATTGGCATTTCCATGGTCATGCTTATGCGGTCGAATTCGACTTCAAGGTCATACCCTGTGTCAGTAATCGCGATGACTTTAAAGTCCACTTGGCTTTGGACCTTTATTTTAATGTCGATTTTCTCGCCGCCATAATCCTGACTCATGACGAGGTCGGAGGAAGAATTTTGGGAATATGTCGCTCCTTCTTCAAGGTTCAGCTGTAACGTAACGGTTTGCGCTACACCGGCAGTCATCATGCCAACGAAGGCACAGAGGGTCAGCAAAAATTTCATAGGATTGGCGTATGGGGTTAGGGGTTATAGGGTCAGTGCCCAGGGTGAAGATAGGGATTTTTTTAAGTTCATTGAAGTGTATCGTGCAAACGACACGATGTCGTGTATTGATTGTCGGGATTACCTAAGCCCATTCTATGGCTGGCACCTGGTAGGAGCGCACGGCTGTGCGTCCATTGATTACACACACCCCTACACGGCAACGCCGTGTCCTATGTGTCCTATGCAAGATCTGCCACGTCCACCTTGTTGGGCAACTAATTCGAACGTAATTAAGGGGTTGACTACCCCCTACAAATACGGCCCCTCCTCCATACGGATATCCAAACGGGGACGGTACTTGCGCAACGCCTCGACTACCTGGGGACTCGCAGCGGTGCCGTGGAGGTACACGGTCTTTAACGCCGGGAAGTGCAGCAGGTCAAGGGCGGCTTTGTCGTCAATCCTGGTGAACGATAAATTTAACACTTCGAGTCGTGGGAGCTTTTGAAGATGAACGAGACCGCTGCCGTCAACGCGTGTCTTCTGTAGATACAATGTCCGCAAATTCACCATTCTGCCGATGTAAAACAGCCCCGCATCGTCAATGCCGCTTGAGACCAGCGACGCCCGGGAAAAAACTTCAGCATACGGCGCGAGCTCGCGGAACTGATCATTCGTGAACGGCGCCGGTGGAAACTTCATCGCCAACAGATACGTATCCCCGTCGGCCATGGTATCAGGCTCCACAACAACGTCGAGCCTTTCCGCGAGTATCTCCAGCTCAGCGCGCAACGCCTCAGCTCTCAACCGCGCCACCGCCCCCTTGCGCCGGTACCGCGCCAATTCGGGTAACAGCGAAGCTACCACCGGCCCCATCTCTGTATCATCCCTTATTTCCGCAACGCGCAGTGCGGGATCAGCGCCCGCCGCAATCCAATACGAAAGCAGAGCAATCTCGCTTTCCGTCATGGGTGTCTTTCCTTCCGGCGGCATACGATCCGAATGACCTTCCGGCAGAACGACGCGAAGGTATGCTTCGCTTTGAGATGTGTCTCCCGGAACAACGCCCGGCTTGCCGCTCTCCCCTCCTACCGTCAACCCGGCAAGCGACGTCATGCGCAATCTTCCCTTAGCGCGGTCCGCATTATGGCAGCTCAAACATTTCGCATCAAACACCGGAGCAATCATATCGTCGTACACGAGCATCTCCTCTTCACTACGCGGCGCCTCTGTCGCGTTCCCTTTCACAAGGATGGGCAAATACTCGGTAAGGTATCCTTCACCGTGTGTGATGGAGCCCCCCAGGTGCCCCGTCCAGGCCATGGCCACATTGCCGATGAGCAGCGATGAAAGATACAATGGATAGAACCTCCGGTTTCTTCTGAAGAGCAAAAAAAAGCCTAACGCCAGAAACACCGCCGCACCCGTGATGGCGCCGGCAAGAAAATGACGGTCCATCAACAGGCCCCCGTATTCACCGGACGCGAACAGAAAGAAGCCCGCCATCACCGAGAGAAACGTTGTGATAGCGGCCGCGGCCAGCACGCCCGTTAAAATGGCGTCCGACTGCTTAAGCCATCCTTTCCAACGGGCCGCTTCGGCAACCAGGGCAAGCACGATGAGTACGATGGGGAAATGCAGGACGAGTGGGTGGAATCGACCGGCCATTAACAGAAAAACCGGCACGGTATCCGGTCGAAATGCCGGCAACGCCGCAAGGATAATAGCGACACCGAACGCTGCTGTAACCCTCTTGCCCAACTTACCCACTACTTAATCTGATTCCCCGTCCCTATCCTTGCCGTCACGACAGCACGCCTGTTAACGTTCCTGTGCTGTCGCCAAACCGTTGCATCTCAATATTCTGCGCATGCAACATCGAAAGGTAAAGGTTGGCCAGCGGCGTATTTTTTTCGTACACCAGGTGCTGACCGGCATTGAACTTACCGCCGGCCTTTCCCGCAACGACGACGGGCACATTGCGGGGCGAGTGGCGGTTACCGTCGCGAAGGCCCGATATGAACGTGATCAATGAGTTGTCGAGCAGCGTGCCGTCTCCTTCCCTGATGCTCTTGAGCTTTTCAAGGAGGTAAGCATACTGGGCCACGTGCCACGTGGTGATCCGCGCATACTGCTCCATCAAAGCCGGATCGTCCATGTGGTGCGATATGGAATGGTGACTTCCGTTCACACCGTCGAGGAACGAAAAATTTCGGTTGCTTACGGCGTTTCCAAACATGAAGGTAATCACACGCGTCGCGTCACTCCAGAAGGCCAGCGCCATTATGTCCATCATCAACCGGGTTTTCTCCGTGACATCCACCCCGCTGTACATTTCAACGTATTCATCGATGTCCTGATCCAGCCTGACAAGTTCCTTAACGATATCCGGTGTGATGTTGGCCTCAAATTTTTCTTTATTGGCCTCACTTGAGATCCTTTTTTCTACGCTGCGAATGGATTCAAGATATTCGGACAACTTATCCTGATCGGAACGCCCCAGGTTCCGCTTCAGGCTGTTTGCATCTTCCATGACTGCGTCGAGTACGCTGCGTTTCCAGGGATCCTCCTTTCCCACCTTGCCAGGAACAAATGAACGAAAGAGTCGGTCGAACGCAAGCCTCGGATCGATCTCCTTCGACAGCGGCTGCGTGGCCGTCTTCCATGAAATGCTCGACGCATACAGCCGTGTAAATCCGACGTTGATGTCGACACCGGTAGCGATCCGGTCGAGGCCGTATTCCAGCGACGGGAACAGCGTCTCGTTGCCCACGGCGTTCGCGATAACCTGGTCGACAGATATCCCTCCGCTGCTGATATTGTCCCCTATGGTCTGTTTTATGGGAAGACAGGTGAGTATACTTGCCGTTTTCGCATAGTGGCCATCCGCGCCCTGGAAAATGGAATTCTTGTTCATCAATTCACCGAGCACGAGGATGTCCTTTTGAAGATTCTTAAGTGGCGACAGCTGACGGGTGAGTTCGAAGCTACGACCTGTCTGCGCGGGCGACCAGAGGTCGGGATGCACCCCGTTCGGAAGATACAGGAAGGCATTCCTCACAGGAGCCGAGCCGCCGACGGCACTGTAGGGAGAACTCATACCCGGAAGCGCCATAGCTTCAAGAAAAGGTAGCGCTATACAAGCACCTACTCCCTTGAGCATTCTCCGGCGCGAAATGTGCCACTTCTTTTTCATATTATTTCGTCCACTTTTTTCCTGAAATCATTGATCTTCATTCGGAAGGGGTAACTCTTCACAAGTGTCGCGATGAACGGATGCGGATCGAAGTTGTTCTTGATCAAACATTCCTCCAGTTCCCGCAGCGCGGGTTCGTCTGTAAACAGGACTGACCTGCCAAGCGCATACGACAACATTCGCGAAGAAAAATTCCGGGCGATTCTTTGTTTTTCCTGCAACAGCAGTTCTTTCAACTCTACGGGTCCGTTAAACTTTTGTCCGTCCGCAAGCACACCGGACGGATCAATCGGTGCAGCACCGTAAGACTCTCTCCAACGTCCGATAGCATCAAAATTCTCCAGCCCGAGTCCGAGGGGGTCCATTTTGACGTGACAGGAGAAGCATGCCGGGTCAGAACGGTGTCGTTCCAGCAGCTTTCTCAATCCCACTGCGCTGTGCGTGCCTTCGTCCTTGGGCAATTCAGCAACCTCGGCAGGGGGTGGTGGTGGTGAAACGCCAAGGAGCTGTTCCATTACCCATTTGCCACGCAATACAGGGCTGGTTCGGGTAGGCAGCGATGTCGTTGTCAACACGCCCGCCATACCCAACACGCCTCCACGCCAGCGTTCAGTTACGTCTACTTTCCGGAAGTCCGATCCTGTCACACCTTCAATACCATAATACTTAGCGAGATCTTCGTTGACGAAAGTGTAGTTGCTGTTGATGAGCTCCAACATATTCCGACTGTCCGTGAGTACGTAGTAGAAATACTCAACTGTTTCCCGATACAACGCTTTCCTGATAGTCATGTCGAATTCCGGGAAGCGTTCAGGATCCACGATCTGCGTGTTTTCGAGCAGTTTTGAAACTCCAAGCCATTGTGTAGCGAAGCTTTCGGCAAATCGTTTCGCTTTCGGATCGGCCAGCATGCGCCTCACTTGCTGCTCCAGCACCAGTGTATCCTGAAGTTTTCCGAGATACGCGAGTGTGAAAAGTTCGTCGTCAGGCATGCTCGACCAGAGGAAATACGACAGGCGCGTTGCAAGCTCGAAATTGCTTAACTCATATACGCCCCTTACCCGCGGCTCCTCTTCTGCACGATACAGGAAGTGGGGAGAAACGAGGACTGCCTTGAACGTCTGCGCGACAGCATCGTTGAAGCGATGGGGATTGCTCAATGTGTCCGCCGCGTTATAGACTGATGTGAACAACTCCATCAGCCGATCCCTTTCATCTTCCCTCAGGAATCGTCGATAAGCCTTTGTGGCGAGGGGCACGATAACTTTTTCAGCCGCTACTTCCGGCGCATTAATTTCCCGATAGTTGTCGCTGAACAGCGACTTCACCCAGTTGGCGAGCCGTTGCCACCAAGTTTGTTTGTAATCAAATGGAACGATGGCACGCCATTTCTCCTCGTCAGCGCGCAATTGTCCGATGATTTGTTCGGCCGCGTCGTAGTACCGTTCAAACTTCAATGGCGTAAAGAACAGCGCGCCGCCCTGGTTGTCAAATCCACCACCACCAGACGCGTCGGAAGGGAAATAGGATTTCGCATCGAACTCGACACCAAGCAGGTCGAGAATTGTGTATTGATACTCGGTGTGGCTAAGGCGGCGAATCACAACGTGACCCGGAACCCGTTCCCGAAGGGAGGATTGCAGCACACTGTCGATACCCGATACGAGAGTTTGATATTCGTTATCCGGAAGGGGTGGCTCAGTCGAGGGAGGCATTTCGCGGGTCTTGATCTGGTCGAGAACCTTTAGCCAGAACGCACCGTCTTTGACGACCCGGGCCTGTTCTTTGTAGTTGTCAATATTTACACCACCCTTTGTGTTGCCCGTATTGTGGCATTCGATGCAGCGCTTTTCGAGGATAGGCCGAAGCGTGGTTTCGTACAGATTGGATTCTTGCGCATTGGCCATGAATATGACCATGCAAGAGAGGGTCGCGATTCCGAAAACGCTTCTCACCATAAAACTCCTACCTGTAGCAGAGTACACGACGTACCTAAAGTAGCCAGAATATAATGAATTCGGCAGAAAATTCTTACAACCGGTACCACGAAGTGCTGGATCGGATTAGAATACTGAGTGTGTATTTACACGCAGTCTCGTCCGTGCCTTTTCAATTTCTGTATATTGGCATCATGGGTAAGATCGTGGCAGTGTGCGGACTACCCGGGTCCGGCAAGAGTTACTTCGCAGCGCGGCTTGCAGAACGCCTGAAGGCCGTCTATTTCAGCAGCGACAAGATACGCCGCGAGATGTTTTCTCAACGTACCTACTCCGACGCCGAGAAGCGGGACGTGTATCGCGAAATGATCCGCCGCGCCCAGGCGCACGTGGACCAGTCCATCGTCTTCGACGCCACCTTTTACCGCAACGATATTCGCGCCATGTTCAATGATGCCTTTCCCAATCTGATCTGGATGATGGTATCAGCCGATGATGATGTTATTCGGGAGCGTCTTGCGAAGCCGCGTACAGACAGCGAGGCCGATCTCCGGGTTCACGAGCTGATCCGGTCGCAGTGGGAACCACTGGAGGGTGAGTTCCTCACACTGCATTCGACATCGGACAACATCGACGATATGCTTGATCGCGCCATTCAATACCTGGATCATGACCGGTGAAGAAATCCAACAACTCATCACCGGCTCCTTTCCGACACGGTGTACCAATCCTGAACTAAAAGAGACGCACATATCCTGGGTCATCCTTTGTGACGACGCGGTGTTCAAGATCAAGAAACCTCTAAAGTATTCTTTTCTCGACTTTTCAACCATTGAGCAGCGTCGGTACTACTGTGAACGAGAGGTTATGTTGAACAACCGCCTGACGACGGATGTTTATCTCGACGTCGTTCCCATACGGAAGCCATCCTCTGGCCTGTCCGTCGGTGGAGAACAGGGTGAAGTAATCGATTATGCTGTACAGATGCGCAAGCTCGACAACGACAGGCGCATGGATTTGTTGTTACGAAATGGCTTAGTGACGGAAGATCACATTCACAATCTTGCGAATCAGATCGCCTCATTTCACAGAGAAGCTGAAATTGTTTATCCTGAAGATCCACTGGACATCCGCCGAAAGTTTAACGACATAGAAGGGCAGCGTGAATTTATCCGAGAACAGCTGGGAGATAATTATGCCAACATGCTGGAACACACGCTGAAGAAATCGGACGAATTTGTGCTCGACAACAGGCGACTATTAGAAGACCGTATCGAGGATGGCTTCCATCGGGATGGTCATGGAGACCTTCATTCAAGAAATATCTTTCTTCTTGATGAACCTGTGATCTTTGATTGCATTGAGTTCAATGACGAGTATAGGCAGGTCGATGTGCTGAATGAAGTTGCATTCCTGTGTATGGACCTTGATGTCTTCGGGCGACCTGACCTGTCGCGAACTTTCATAGAAGCTTACACGTCGCAATTTCATGCCATCAATGGCACAAGGGATCTTGCGTTATTCCACTATTATAGGTGCTATCGCGCCAACGTGCGCGCTAAGGTCAACTGCCTTAGGGCGCGGGATGCGGCCGATTCATCTGCCGCATCCCCTGCCTTGCGCGAAGCCGCGCGCTATCTTGAACAGATGCACGGGTATACGAAGGGTTTCAGCTAAGGGTCTCCACTTCTTCTACCACACGCTGAAGCACTTTACCTGTGCTTTGACGTTTCTTGACGGGCTTCGCTTTGCGATCGTCGATCCTGCGCTTCATCGTTTCCACCGCCTTGTTGATGGCTTCTTCGAAGGTGAAGCCGCGCTTTGCGACGTACGGGTCATTACCCGGAATCGCGACCTTGAGTTCGCACGCCTTGTCATCCGGTCGGCTTGTCCGGATTTTTCTAAGACGCACGTGCGCCTCTATGATGCGATCGTGGAACTTGTCGAGGGTCAACACCTTCTTGTGGGCGTATCTTTCGATCTTTTTTGTTGGCTTGAATTCCGAAGCCTGAAACAAGATTTTCATTGTAGCTAAGATTGTTCGTTTACGATGATCCTATTAGGGGATCCAGACTTTGAACTGTTCCCTGAGTTCTTTCGGAAGGGAAGCAAATGCCTGTTCCAGTTCCCCAACGGAGACATATTCGGCCAGCGTCTCTACTACTGCGCGTACGGCCAGAATAACTTCATCCGGATTGCTGAAATCGCGCCAGGCAGCATTTCCGTGCTCTTTGAGCACCTCATTAGCGAATTCCTGCATGGTGCTAACACGCCGGTGTAGTTGTGTCATACGCCAGCCATCGACATACACGGCTTTGATGGCCATGGGCAGCTGCGCCAGAAGGTCTGACGACTCCTCCAGTGAAAGGTGATTTCGCATCGTTCTTAGAACGGAGCGAAGAATTCGGGCTGCACGGTCGCGTTCGTCCTCGACGCCAAGATTTTTCATGAGCAGGTTGACGAACTCATTGCCCTTCTGTGCATAGGTTTCAAAATCCAGTGGCATGGCTGAATACTTTAACAGTCTCTAATATCATCTATCCGTATGAAGCGTACTGACGCTCCCTGCATCCGCACTAGTCGAGTTCGAAACTGATCTTCGCGTTAATGCGGTACGATGAAATCTTCCCATTGTTCACAGTAGCACTGTGTTCTTTGATGTAGATCGATTTGATGTTGTGAATCGTCCCTGACGCTTTGGCTATTGCCTGTTGGGCTGCGTCTTCCCAGCTCTTGTTGGAATCGTCGAGCACTTCGATAACCTTGATCACTGACATGGGTTGTATGGTTTTAAGTTGAACAAATGTTTCTGGGTTTGCCCTCCGGTTCCTTCATCTATGATAAAGGTACCACGATTAGCGAATGGTCTGAATGAGAAAATACGAGACCTATTCCTGATTTAAATCAGGAAACCCGCGATTTTCACCGCAAAAGGTGTTCCGGTGTGGCTATAGGCCTTTGGAGTGCACTTGCAAGACGCGAAGGGAAAATTAGTCTACAGTAATGGGGAAGAGGAGGAGGATTAGCGATTTGTGATTTTTGATTTGGTGGTCCCAAATACCGCTGTGGGCGTAAATCAAAAATCATTGATCGGCAATCACCATACACCCGCTTTTACACGGTGATGACTACCTTTGCATCATGGCAAAAAAAGAGTGTCCGTCATGTGCGATGGAGATCGACGCAGACAGCAACACGTGTCCCATTTGCGGATATGAGTTCCCTACCCGCAGCGGCACGTTGAAGTGGGTCGCGATCGCGCTCGTGATTCTATTACTGCTCCTTTGGATATTCTGAACTACTTCTTCCGCTCGTCAGCCTCGCTGATGTCCTCGTACCCGCGTCGCGTGATC
>DATGQD010000010.1:0-49171 GCA_035304385.1 Cyclobacteriaceae bacterium | reverse complement strand
GTTGACGGTGTACTGCATAGGTGCATGAAGGTTTTGCGCGAACCCGGGCGTTCTTTTTAGTACGACCCGGGTTGCGCTACCACCCTGTCTCTGAATGACGTCTCAAATATATTTACAAAATCTACTAAGTCAATAGACTATGTAGAGAATTTTTTAGAAGCTTTTAAAACGCCGCATTTTCGCGGGTTTTTGGGGGGCAGTAGGCGCTTCCAAAATTGATTGTGGAGATAACCACCGGTGCGTCCCCGGGGGTAGCCGGCGCGTGAGTGGAGTTACCTTTCGGCTAAGCCTACGGGTGGGGTGAGCTGCTTCTTCGGTCCACGCGCGGGGGTGGGTCATCGCTTCTTGTGGCAATCCCTTCTCACAACCGTGGAAAATGTTTGGCGTCGGTGGCGATCGGTTTGATTGTTTGGAAACGTGTTGTGTTGCGACAGACAGAGCAAAGTGCGATTGGCGAAAGTGTAGCGCAACATGTTGTGTCCGGGCATAGTACTTGTGCATTGTCGAAAAAAATCAGGACACTATGTTTTACCACGTCAAAGACTTACAATTCAACGCCCGAGTCTCTGCGCCGGACCCCCGATTTGCTACACTGTTGTTGCAGCAGTTCGGTGGACCTAACGGAGAGCTCAAGGCCGCAATGCAGTATTTCGTGCAGGCGTTCGCCGCGAAGGAACCTTATCCCGACAAGTACGACCTGTTGATGGACATCGCTACCGAAGAATTCAGTCACCTTGAAATCGTCGGCGCCACTATACAAATGTTGCTTTCCGGTGTAAACGGAAAGCTCAAGGACGCCGCCGACGAATCCGAGATCATGAAACTCCTCGGCGGAAAGGCAGCGAAAGAAAATGTGATACACAGCGCCATGATGAACCCGCACTTCCTCATCGAAAGCGGTGGCGGTCCTATGGTCACCGACAGCCAGGGAATACCCTGGAGCGGTAGCTACGTCAACGCCAATGGCGACCTGACCGTAGACCTGCGCTCCAATATGGGCGCCGAATCACGGGCGAAGATCGTCTATGAATATCTTATGAAGTTTACCGATGATCCGTACGTCAAGGACACGCTGCGTTTTCTGATGACGCGGGAGATCGCCCACTTCCAGATGTTCGACGCAGCGTTGCAGTCCATCGTGCCCAACTTCCCGCCGGGTGTGTTGCAAGGCGATCCGAGACACAGCAACACTTACTTTAATATGTCCAATGGCCAGGATATACGCGGGCCCTGGAATGAAGGTGTGAGTCCCGGACTCAATGAGGTGTGGCAATACATCGACGATCCTATTGAACATGTAAAGGCGACGAACGGTCTCATCGACCAGGAAATCGAAGGAACGGAGCGCACCGAAGCGCTCGTCGAGGAACTGAACAAGCAGTTGAGCAAGGAACGTCGCGATGAAATCGAAAAGGCTACGGCCACGGAAGACAAGCAGTGGAGCACATATGACGCCACAGAATCACCAATCGGGTGACCATCAAACTGTGCCGGCACAATCGTCTGCACCCCACGCGTCCAGCGTAGAAAAGGAGGATCGGATAATCGTCACCTATTATACCGATCCCCTTTGTTGCTGGAGTTGGGCCTTCGAAGCGTCGTGGCGGCGATTTCTCGCCACCTATGGCGATCGCATCTCCTATGCCCTGGTCATGGGCGGCATGATCCCGGGATGGGCAACGTACAACGATCCACTACATTCCGTTTCACGGCCCGCGCAAATGGGCCCACTTTGGATGTATGCTGCCCAGATAACGAATACGAAAATTCGGTACCAGATATGGGCGGAGGATCCACCCTCGTCGTCGTTCCCGCCTTCAATTGCGGTCAAGACAGCCGGGCTTCAATCGCAGAGCGCGGCGGAGCGTTATCTGTACGCCATCCGCAAAGCGGTCATGGAGGACGGTATTAACGTTTCCCGCGAAAGCGAACTGCTACGGCTGGCGCGGAATCTCGATGGTTTCGACTTTGATCGGTTTGTAAGCGACTGGCGGAAGGGTAAGGGGCGCGATGCCTTTCGTGCAGACCTCAGCAAGACGAAGCTTCACAGCATCGGACGATTCCCGACGCTGACATTTCAGAATGCGGAGGGTACAGGCATCATCATGGTAGGGTATCGCCCTTACGATGCACTGGAGGAGGCGTTCCAGTATATGCTGACACTCGACAACCCGGTAGCGCCGCAGCCATAACATTAACCCCTCACGGTGTTGCGACAACATCCGCCTTCGCCTGCTGTGCTTTGGGGTTAATGATATTTTTCGCCAGGAAATTGAGTTTGGTGTCCGCCTGTTGCTCTTCTTCGAGAGTGAGACGAAGTCGGCTGGCAACGCCTTCAAGGCCCAGCATCTCCGCATAATAGGCCGCCGATCCGTATCCCGAAATTTCGTAGTGCTCTACCTTCTGCGCCCCGGCTATGATGGCGGCGTCCATCGCTTCGTCGGTGGCGTCTTTTGCCATCACCTTTTCGCCTTCTTCCAGTATGCCCCGGATGCCCGGATTAAAATCACCCTTCGGGTCGATGTCCAACATCTTGCATATCGCCTCCAGGGCAGCCCGATGCTGGTCTGTTTCGGCAAGGTGCAAGCGGAGAAGATTTTTAAGCCCCTCGTTCTTTGCCTTGTCGATCATTTTCGGCATGGCTTCCACGAGCATGTTTTCCGCGCTCCACAGCACTTGCAACTCGTGATAGAACAGGTCTTCCAGATTTCTTATTTCTTTCATGATCGTATGTTTATCTGTCGAGTTCAGGTTTCAGGACCACCTTTACACAGTCGTCCGTTTTGTTCTTGAACATATCATATGCTTCTGATGCCTGGCTGAGCGGGAGCCGGTGTGTGATAATGTCGTCGAGCACCACCTTGCCCTGACGGACAAGCTCAAAACACTGGTCGATATAAACGTGTGTTTGCGCCTGGCCGAATTGCATGATCAGTCCCTTGTCGAAAATGCGGTGAATAGGGAAATTGTCGTACGGACTTCCGTAAACACCCACGACAGCGATGGTACCGTTTCGGCGGACGGCCTCCGCACATAATTCCAGCACTTTCGCGGTTCCCTTTTCTACATTCAATACCGCCTTCGCTTTTTCGAGGAAAGTTCTATTGGCTTCCATTCCCACGGCGTCGATGGCGACATCGGCACCACGGCCCTGGGTCATGGCGTAGATCTTATCGATCAGATCATCGTCTTCGGAGTTCAGCGTGTCTACCTTGTTGACGGCGCGCGCCTTCTGGAGTCGGTATTCCAGCGGATCGACGGCGATGACACGTTCGGCGCCGTTAAGCCAGGCAGCCTTTTGCGCCATCAGTCCTACCGGACCGCTTCCGAAGATCACCACCGCATCACCGGGTTTCACCTTTCCCCATTTCACGGCCGACCATCCGGTGGGGAAAATGTCCGTCAGGAAAAGCACCTGCTCGTCGGTAAGTCCGTCGGGGATAACCTTCGGACCCGCATTGGCTTTGGGTACGCGGACATACTCCGCCTGGCCGCCGCTGTATCCACCGTACAGGTCGGTGTAGCCGAACATCCCGCCGCCTTTTTCCTTGAGGAGGTCTCCACGCGGCCCGTACTTTTCGGGATTGGTATGCTCACAACTGGGATGAAATCCCTGCGAGCAGTAAAAACATTGCCCACAGGCGATCGTGAACGGCACGACCACGCGGTCGCCCTTTTTCAATCGGGTAACACCGCGACCGGCCTCTTCGACGACACCCATGAATTCATGACCCAGTATCATGTCGCGCACCTGGGGAATAAATCCGTCATAGATATGCAAGTCGGATCCGCAGATGGCTGTGGACGTAATCCGGACAATCACATCATCGTCCTGTTCAATGGCGGGGTCTTCAACCGTGTCTACACGGATGTCGCCCATTTTATGAAACACTGCTGCCTTCATGGATTCTTTTTTTGGTTGTGAGACTTCGGTTATCGGACCTACCCGATTGACTGTATGAAAATCATACCAGTACGGATACATCGTGTTATCGCGTGTTATCTGTGGAAATCCATACAGACGCGGGGAACGCATTCCTTTGTTATGGGAACGAAAGACACGGTATCCGATTCGAGGATGAGCGCTGATCCCGGCGTGCGACGGGTCATCGTCTTAAATGAACAAGCCCGACAAGGATGGCACGATATTGATAATGGGAGTTCATGAATCGGTGCGCCTGTACAGACAGGCGACTACAGAAGAACAAGACGAAGAAATTTTTCACTCAAAAAGAAATGATTATGCCTACCGAAGTATTGGAGAATGCGAAAGAGAAGATCGCGACAGCGAACCCGGGTCGGAGAGAAGGAGACGTCGCCAGGGCGATAGAATCCCAAACTGCAAAACTACCTTCAGACGTATTCCTGTGGGCGTCGATTGGCGCCATGGCCACATCGTTGACGTTGAAGTTAATGGGAAAGGATCATGCAGCTAATTTTATCGGGCAGTGGTCGGCTCCATTCCTGCTGTTCGGGCTTTACAACAAGATCGTAAAGGTGGAAGGTCACGACAAGGAATCGCGCCCGTGACATCCCAAAACGCTGGTAAAACCAAAATGAAGGACGCCATGGGAAGGAATGAATCACCCAAGCGCGGTCCCAAGGACAGGGACTACGTCAATAAGTCGGAACCCTACGAAGTCAGGCACGAGCCGAAACGCAAAAAGGCCGCGAAAAAATTCGGAGATGGGCGTGGCGAAGACGAACGCGCGCCACAATAGAAGGACAGAAAGCAGTAAGGATCGACCCCCTGTGCAGGGGGTCGATTTTTGTTGACTATTGCCCCCAACTCGCCTGTTACCTGGACCATGCTTTCACTCTCTTTTCCATCTCCCTGATCATATCAGCGTTGCCCTTGTAGATCATGTTGCCAAATACCAGCTTCTTTAATTTCGTAATAGCCTCAGGTTTGGTTAACAATTCTTGCGTCACCAATTGATCGAATAGCCAGATCATCCCGTGATAATCGATAGCCTTCTTTTTGGCGTAGTTGCGAACTGGCTTGTCGCTGCTCAGTACAATAGCATCCAGTTTACGGGTTATGTATATCACGGAGCAGTCTTCGGGTGAGAGTGATGCCGGGAAATCTTCTTCAAGGATTTCTTCTTGTTCTTCGTGTGAAAGAATATGGATAATCAGTTTTTTAGATTGCTGATACGCCTGGAGGATTTGTTGCTGGTTGGGATATAACTCATTGAATACATCGATAGTCGTATGAATCTCCAGATCAAGGCCAAAGAATTTGGAGGTGAGCTGGAGATCGATAACGTCGATGAATATGCACGCATCCGTTACAACGATCCGCATCAGACAATTACGAGGTTCTTTTCACGAAACTCGGCAAGCTTCTGGTTGTTCAGTGACGCTGCCTTGCTCATGGAAATCAACTCTTCGCCCAGCGCCCGGAACAACAATTGATTGAACCGTCTGGATTCCTCCTGTCCTTCATACGGGAAGGGTTCCTCGAGCCTGAACCCTGACTGGTTGATAAAGAACATGAACTGCTTAAAGTAACTCGGAGTAATGATACCCAGGTCCTTCATACGGTATGCGATGGCCTGAATGGAGATGCCATATTGTTTCTTTATGGCTCCCAGTTCCGGCAGTAATAACTTGGTGCGCGAATTACCTACTTCCTTCTTGAGGGTATCCTCGGGAAGTAGCATGGCACCTGCAAAGTAATTGCAGAATTTCTCCTTTTGTTTTTCAGTATACCCATCCAGGTTCAGGATCAGGTGGCCTAATTCGTGGAGCGCGGTGAACCGTATCCGGTCGAGTGATTTGATGTTGCTCTTATTCAGCACGATGACCGGGATGGTTCCGTCATTTGCCCATGCCGAAAGTCCGTCAAAAGTATCGGCCGACTCTATCTCGATCACCTTGATCTTGTTGTCTTCCAGCAATTCGATCAGGTTGAAGATCGGATCGTTACCAAGCTTCCAGGCCTTTCGAAGGTCGAAAGCAACCTTTTCCACATCCTCATTGGATTGGATTGACCTGTCCATAAAACTGAGGGAGAAATCGGTGGCAATGTTCAATATCTGTTCGAGTTCCAGATACCTTTCCAGTACATCTTTAGCCCGTTCTTCCAGTCCCTTTCTGTCCTTTACCCGGAAATTCTGGCGTTTTCGAAAAGATATTTCACCCATTTTCACCTCGGTCTTACGGTAAAAATAGTCAGGACGCACACCAAGGGCATCGGAAAGAAGCCCCAGCATCTCGCTGTCCGGCATAAACTCTCCCTTCTCATACTTATGAAGTGCTTGCCGGCTCACGCGATTCTGAAGCTTGTCCGCTAAATCCTGTAGCGAAAGACCGGCCATGACACGGGCCGACTTCAGACGTTCAGCAAATTGTTTCATAATGATTGGGTTTTAGCACTTATGTGCTATTACAACAGGCGGTTGGAGGAATTGGTTTACAAAGGTACTACAATTGACTTATTTTGTCAATTGAACCTGTTAATCTGGTATACGAGCTGACAAATAGCAGATTCTTCGAATGATGAGCTGAAATCCTCATTTTGAGCGGATTTATTGTCAAAATGACGGATAACTGTCAGGTTTACGGTAATTGGAATTACGGTTGAATGTTAACTTATTATGTCAAGCAAAAGGGCACTTCGGATGCCCCTCTTGACAAAACTTGATTTGGATTTGCATCCCCGAGCGGGATTGACAGGCGTTTTGTAAAGGTAGTTTCCCTGCTGAATTCAAAGCTCAATCACAGGTCCGGGTTGTTGGTAGTTGTTTAAGAAAATAAACCATTGAACTATGGCGAAAGATTTACGCCGTCTCAGAAGAATTTACAACCACACAGATGGCAGATGCCATCTCTGCCACTACACGCTAAGTTTCAAAAAATCACGGCAAGCAATGTGCCCGTGGTGCCTGGCACATTGAGCCGAGTCGGGGCGACTGGATTCGAACCAGCGACCTCTTCGTCCCGAACGAAGCGCGCTACCGGGCTGCGCTACGCCCCGAAATTTCCTGCCATGCAGAAAAGAGGCGCTAAGATAATCATTCGGGGCGATTCCTCATAAATCGGCCCCGCATCTTACTCACCCACACTAACGGTCACCCGGTAATCCTCATAGGGGATGGGCGTGTCTTTCTTGGGGTAAGGACTCACATCGATCAGCGCGAAGCGAACGCCTTGAATCACGGTATCCCGCTCCAGCGAGGAATTTGCGTTGAGGGTAAACGTTACCTCGCTGCCTTTATTCGGAGCGATAAACTGGAGGTAGAACCTGACCTCGACGTTTCCGGCCCAAACGCAAAGGAGGTTTTCCGGACACCGGGAATCGTTCATAATGGTATCCACTCGCAGGACAAAACCCTCCCGCTTATAGTTCGTTCCCGGTTCCATCACGATGACATCCTTCTCGGCTATCGTCGACCACATCGCGCCCTCCGGCCTGCTGTCGTTATCGTTGCTGCAGGAGATCGCGGCGAGGGCCATCAGCAGGCACGCGGTGATTGAGATCTGGATTCTCATGGTCGTGTTTTTTTTGTATTGGACACATAAACCCTGGTTCGGGGTTGGAAATGGCCCCGGAAGTCGCCCTCCAGAGGCTTTGAGGGTAAACCCTGATTTTATAAAACCAGGATTTTCAGGCATGTGTAGCCAGGAGTAGCTGTGCACCTTTGTATGACAATCAACACGAATCATGAGCGCGATACATCTGAAAATAAACCTGGTGAAAGGAGCAATCCTTCTCCTGTTGTTCATCGCACTGGAACTCCAGTCGGTGTTTTCTTAAGAGACCGAAGGTAATGGCACGTCCGCCAGGTACCGAGCCAGCTTGGCGCGACACCTGCCCCGGGGATGTGTTGTTGGAGAGAAGGGATACCCCGACTAAGTGGGGGGCAGGGCCCGTTACCTTTTGGTATTGTAAATAAGCCCGGAGTACGTTAAAATGGACCCGATTCAATCAGCGCGGTATGGTTCAACGGGGCGTACGGGTACGGGCAGCTTTTCTTGTGGTTTGGACACTGGCGGTCCAGGGCCTGTATGCCCAGCAAGTCGTCCACTTTAATGATTCGATCAATCAGCACCTGTTTTCTTTTGCGGAGGTTTACTACCTGGAAGACTCCGGGTCGCTGACCATCGATCAGGTTACCACCGAGCCCTATAAAGACAAATTCCAGCCAAGTCAGCGCTTTTATCCGGTCAACACCGACCGCAACGCCGCGTACTGGCTGCGGCTAAAGATCAAGCATCCCGCGCGAACGGATAACAATTGGGTGATCGAGTTTTTCGATCAGACGATCGACCAGATCGAATTTTTCGCACCCTATCCCGACGGCACCTATCAGGCCTTCGTTATGGGCGACGCCTACCGGTTCGCCCACCGGTTCGTATCGCACAAAAACTTTGTAGTACCCCTGCAATTCACGCCGAATACGGAAGTCACGTACTACGCCAGGGTACAGTCCGAACAGCACGCCGACATGCTCCTCGTATTGCGTTCGCAGCGATGGCTGTTTGCCTACGCGCTGGACGAGTATTTCTTCTTCGGCATTTTTTATGGGATGATCCTGGTGTTCGGGTTTTACAACCTGCTGATGTTCATCGCCGTAAGGGAAAAATACTATCTCTATTATATACTGTATCTCGCAAGCATCGGGCTCTATGAAATGAGCGCCGACGGCATTGGCTTTCAATACCTGTGGCCGAATTCGCCGGGATTCAATTATTACGCGACGGGCGTCTCTCTTTTCATGGCCGTCGTGTCGGCCCTGTTATTCTCCTCCCTGGTACTCAACCTGAAGCACACCAGTCGTTTCTTTTACAGGCTCTTCATGTGGGTGCTTGCCGGGCGGTCGCTTCTCATGGCGCTGAGCCTCACGGTGTGGCCGGACCTGTTCAAATTTCGCTTCATTGAAATCATACCCTTCCTGGTAATCTTTTACACCAGCATCCACTATTATTTCGTCAGAAAGTATATGCCCGCCCGGTTTCTTGTGGTGGCCTATGCGTTTGTTGCGTTCGGCGCTATATATAAGGTATGCCAGTATCTCGGAATCGGATGGCAACCCCTGGGCGCGCTGTCGCACTACACCCTGGGCATCAGTTTTATCGTTGAGATGCTGCTGCTCTCCTTCGCCATAAGCGACAAGATCCGGCTGCTACGGCTCGAGAAGGCGCGGGCTCAGGAGGAAAAGATTGAGCAATTACGTGAAAATCAGCGGCTTAAGGACAACCTCAACCGTACTCTTGAAGAGCAGGTGAGGATCAAGACCGCCGAGCTGCTGCAAAAGCAATCCTTTATCGAGGAGCAGAACAGCCAGCTTGAGATCGCGAACCACCGGCTGGAAGCCCAGGCACGGGAAATCGCGGCCATCAACGAGTACCTGGCACAGGATAACCAGAGGCTACAGCAGGATATCAGCGAAGTAAAAGAGGCCAGGGCGCTATCGCGCGACATGACCTTCGAAGAGTTTTGCAGCATTCATCCAGAGGAGGATGGCTGGACAAAATTTATCGCCGACCTGAAATGGCAGTCGGGCTATGCCTGCCGAAAATGTGAAAACACCTCGTACAGCTCAGGGAGAACCCCATTCAGTCGCCGCTGCACGCGCTGCGGTTACGATGAGTCGGCCATCGCCAACACCTTCCTTCAGGGCACACACCTGCCCATCGAAAAGGCGTTGTACCTCGTCTTCCTGGTTTACAATTCCCAGGGGGCTATCTCCTCGCACAAGCTTTCCCTTTTGCTCGACATCCGCCAGAGCACCTGCTGGTCGTACAGTTCACGCATAAAATCTATGCTAAAGGAACGCCAAAAAGCGGGTTTGGTGGAGGTGAACGGCTGGAGCGACATCATTCTGGAGCCCCAAATGCCCTCTGTTTGAAAATTTTATTGAGCTGATTTACAACGAATTGCGTTTTTAGACGCAGGAATTGCGCCCACTACGCGAATGATTTGCTGCGTCTACATCCTGCTGATGATCAGCGTGTTACCCCACTGATAACCCTCCGTTGCCCTGCCCCTTGAACGTATCACCGGCGTAACCGGAACGTGGCCGCAATCGATTTAAGAGCTTCTTTTTCAGCGCCTTCTTTTCTGCGCATAAAGCGTATCATTTTTTGTAACTATCTATCTATCAGTCTATTGTATGGATATTTGGTCTATAATCCGGACTTTTATCGGGAGATTCCATCTTTTCAATCATGGAAAGCCTATGAAAAAACTGTTACGGAGAAAATGTAATGACCATGCACGTGTAGTCCTTCTGGCCCTTTGCCTGTCGACCGGCGTATTGTCGGCTATGGCCCAGGGGACCCTGATTACGGGCTCGGTCAGTGACGCGGAGACAGGAGAACCTCTTCCGGGGGTGAACATTGTCGAAAAAGGGACGGCCAACGGTACCACCACGGATTCCGGAGGTCAGTACTCAATTTCGGTTTCGGGCAGCGAAGCGCGACTGGTATTCAGCTTTATCGGCTATGCCACGCAGGAAGTCGCCACCGCCTCGCAGACAGTGATCAATGTGTCGCTTGCGCCCGACATTTCCGCACTGGAAGAAGTCGTGGTCGTCGGTTACGGCGAACAGAAGAAGAGCGTAGTGACCGGATCCATATCGCAGGTATCCGGGACGAGCCTGGCGAAGGTCCCGAACGGCCGGATCGAAACGGCATTGCAGGGGCGCGTTGCCGGGGTGACGATTGCCCAAAACTCGGGGCAACCCGGATCGTCGTCAACCATCCGCATACGCGGGGTGACGACATTCGGTGATGCCGGAAACAATCCGCTTTGGGTGGTCGACGGCATCGTTGTTGACGCCGGGGCGATAGGCTACCTGAACCAACAGGACATCGAGTCGATCGAAGTCCTGAAGGACGCCACGTCTGCAGCTATCTATGGAACCCGCGCAGCCACCGGGGTCATCATCGTAACGACAAAGAAGGGATCGGCGGGAAAATTCACGATCGATTATAATGGATTCGTAGGAACGTCGGCGCCGGCGAGGAAACTCGACCTATTGAACGCCGAACAGTATGCGCGGATCATGAACGAACGGTCGATTGCGGGCGGAGGCGGGCTCGTATACCCGGATCCCAGTGCACTGGGTGCAGGAACCGACTGGCAGGACGCGATCTTCAACACCAGCGCCCTGAGATCCAACCATCAGATCAGCTTGAGCGGTGGTGGAGACAAGTCGGTTTTTTACGTGTCGCTGGGATATCAGAACACCGAGGGAATTGTGGCCACCGAGATCTCGGCCTTTGAACAATTCAACGTTCGGTTGAACTCGACGCATAAGATATCAAAGGTCTTTACCCTCAGTCAGACACTCGGGTATACCCACGGCAAGTCGAAAGGCATCGGCAACGTCAATAGTGAGTTTGGCGGTCCGCTGAGTTCGGCCATCAACCTGGATCCGATAACGCCGATCTACGAGACCGACCCGGTGAAGCTGGCCAACGCCAGTTTGTATCCGGCGCTTTCCGTACGCGACGCTGTCGGCAATGTATTTGGCATTTCAACGGCCGGTGTTCAGGAGATGTCAAATCCTCTCGCATACATCCAAACCCGGCTGGGCCGATTCAACTGGGATGACAACTTCATCGGCAACCTCTCCCTGGAGGCTGCGGTTACCGAGGAAATCAAGATTAAGTCGGTCGTTTCAGGCAAGCTTGCTTCCTATGGTGACGAGGGCTTCACCCCTTCGCACTACCTCGGAGCAGGTGGCGGCCTCAGCGTTCCGCTTAACAGCTTGAGCCGCAACCTCCACGACAGGAAGAACTGGAACGTCGAAAATTATATTACCTACACTACGTCGTTCGGAGAACACGACCTCTCCGTTCTTGCCGGACAAGGCGTTTATGTTGAAAACCTGGGCGGCGGCAGCAACTTCACACTGACCGACCTGCCTGTGAACGACTACCGTGATGCGTCGTTCGGATTCTTTACCCCGTCGTCGACCTACACGGCCAGCGCTTACACGACTGACGGAAACCTCAACAACAACGTTCATAAGCTCGTCTCCTTTTTCGGAAGAGTCAATTATGCTTACCAGGAGAAATACATGGTTAGTGGGGTGCTTCGTGCCGATGGCAGCAACCGGTTCGGTAAGAACAACCGGTACGGTGTCTTCCCGGGCGCTTCTGTAGGTTGGAACGTTTCCAGCGAGCCGTTCTGGCCCACGAACAACGTTGTTAATTATGTGAAAGTCCGGGCAGGGTTTGGTGTAACAGGCAACGACGGCATCCGTGACTACGGCTATCTGTCACTCGTGCCGACAGGCTTTAACTATACGCTGGGCAATACCGTGATCAACGGCTATGCGCCGTCCTCGCTCGACAATCCCGACTTGAAGTGGGAAGAGACAACACAGTTCAACGCTGGCGTAGAGACGACGCTCTTCAACGCGCTTGACCTGACGTTCGACTATTACATGAAGAAGACGGCCGGAATTCTGCGCCCCATCACCATTCCCGGTTATGTGGGCGTTACCACGCAACCCGTAGGTAATGTTGCCGACATGGAGAACTCCGGAATCGAGCTGGAACTGAAGTATTCACGCGACCTCGGTCCGGTAAGTTTTTCTGCGGCCGGTAATTTCGCTACGCTCAAGAACAAGGTTACTTATGTTGCGTCCGACGTTGATTTCATTAGCGGCGACGCCAGCTTCCAGAACATGGGTGCGGTAACCCGTACGCAGGTGGGTCATTCTTACAACGAGTTCTTCGGATACGTTGCTGATGGGATATTCCAAAACGAAGCGGAGATCGATGCTTATCGCAATGCCGACGGAGAACTGCTCCAGCCCAATGCAAGGCCGGGCGACTTCCGGTGGGTAGACGTCAACGGTGACGGCATGATCACTACCGATAACCTGGACCGCGCGTTTCTCGGAACGAGCCTTCCGAAATATACTTTCGGCCTCACCTTGAATTTCGGATACCGCAACTTCGACCTCATGGTGTTTGCCAACGGCGCGGGTGGAAACAAGATCTTCCAGGGCCTCCGGCGTCTTGACATCGCCAACGCGAACTATACGACGGCGGTGCTGAACCGGTGGACGGGCGAAAATACCTCGACAGACTATCCGCGCCTGTCGGCGAATGATCCAAACGGAAACTTTAGTCGTATGTCGTCTTTCTACCTGGAGGACGGCGACTACCTCCGGTTTAAGATCGTGCAACTCGGATACCGCATTCAGGACAACGCGGTCTTTGACCGGCTGGGCATCACCAACTTCCGCGTGTATGTCACTGCCGAGAACCTGTTGACGCTCACCCGATACACGGGCTACGATCCTGAGATCGGCGGCGGCGTGTTCGGAATCGACAAAGGCCAGTATCCGCAGGCCAGGTCGTTCCTGTTCGGTGTTCAAATTCAACTTTAATGCAGAGATCAACGATGAAAACGATACGATATTCACTTGCTGTTCTCCTTGCCGTCACGACGATAACGTCTTGCGATGACTTTCTCGACGTGCCACCGAAGGGTGCGTTCCTCACGGAGAACTATTATGCTAACCGCGACCAGGCGTATGGCGCACTGATCGGTGTGTATGATGCGCTGCGGAAAAATACCGGTGGTTTCGAAAACATGCTGGCTTTGATGAATGCAGGTTCGGACGACCACGTAGCCGGCGGGGGTTCCGCTTCAGACGGACTTCAGCTCCATGCGTTCGACGACTTTACCCTTACTCCGGACAACATGGCCAACAGCTACTGGGACGATCACTACCAGGGCATCTTCAGGGCAAACACCCTGCTATCGAAGATCGAGCCGATTGAAATGGATGCCGGAGAAAAATCCAGGTTCATCGGTGAAGCCAAGGCGCTTCGGGCATTGTACTACTTCAACCTGGTGAGAATGTTCCGAAACATTCCGCTCCTGCTTGAACCGCTCACGGCTACTAACCTGTACGAGGCGACGCAGGCGACACCCGATGCAGTGTATGATCAGATCGAATCGGACCTGATCGACGCGATGGCGGTGCTGCCGCCAACGGTATCGGGTAGCGAAAACGGTCGGCTTACCAAGGGCGCGGCACAAGCCCTGCTCGGAAAAGTGTATTTGTACCGTGGAAAGAACGCCGAAGCGGCTGCACAACTGGCGGAGGTGAATGGCGAACCCGGAAGCACCAGCATTTATGGGTACAAGCTGCTCGACAACTTTAGCGACCTGTGGGTGTTCAGCAACGTATTTAATTCAGAATCCATTCTTGAGTGTACACACAGCAACCAGTCGCGCAACGACTGGGATTTCTGGGGATCGGGAAGAGATGAAGGAAACACTTTTAACGTGATGGTAGGCATACGGTCGTACACACGACTGAACGATGCCAGCGATGCGCCGCCGGCCATGCCGGGCGGGTGGAGCTTCAGCACCTTTACCCAGGATTTTTACGACGCCATTAAGGACGACCCACGCTTCAGCGCGACGGTATTTGACATCGCCGCCTATGAAGAAGCGGGTGACGTATCCTATGTACATGGTCATGAAGACCTCGGATATTACCTGAACAAATTCATGCCGAGACCCTCAGACGTGTCGACGCTTGGAGGCGCTCAGGATCTTAACTATCAACAGCATAGCTACATTATCAGGCTTGCTGATACCTACCTTATGGAAGCCGAGGCGTTGGGCGCCACGGGTGAGAGGGCGCAGGCGTTGTTGGATGCCGTGCGCGCCCGCGTCGGGCTTCCGTCAATACCGGTATCGATGGATGCCATCAAGAGAGAACGAAGGCTGGAACTGGCCGGTGAAGGCCATCGCTTCTTCGACCTGGTGCGCTGGGGCGACGCTGCGACCGTACTCGCCGCTGATGGCTTTGTCGCCGGGAAGAATGAAATCCTCCCGATACCGACCAAAGAAATCAACGGAACGCAATTGAAGCAGAATCCAGGCTATGAACAATAAATCGAAGATGGTTATGAAAGGAAAAATATGGGCTGCCCTTAGCCTGTCGGCCACGTTGATGTTCGTCGGCTGCCTTCCCGAGGATGTGGGTCTCGGCAACGGACTCACCGAAACCTCGCTGGACGCATCGTTCACTATTGTTCCCGATGATAGCTCGCCTAATCGGTTCGTTCTCAAAGCATCAAACACGGATTACATCCTTTCGAAATGGGAGTTGGGTGATGGCTCGCCCGCGTTTATCGGCAATATGGAACAGGACATCTTCCTGCCCGATGCCGGAACCTATACGATCACACACTATGCCGTGGGCAAGGGAGGCTTTATGGCCTCCGCCTCGCAGGAGCTTATCGTTGAAACTTCAGATCCGAATGCGGGTAATATCGTGCTCGGCTCAGGGTTTGATACGGATGAGGATATTGCGCAATGGACGGTATTGACCATCAGCCCGTCGGGGGCGTCATGGACGTTTGAAGATGGAAAGGCAACCATTACCGGCGGTGGTTATAATCAACAGGGATTCTACCAGGAGATCAACGTCATCAAAGACAAGACGTATCAGATCGACATGGTTTGTTCGTCCACCAGCGGAGTTTTCAATACCTGGTTCGAAGTGTTTGCTTCGACAACGCCGCCAACGCAGGGTAACGATTACAGCGAAGACGGCGTTAAGCGAAGCATCAACACCTGGGATGGTTGCGGAGCTGAACCCTTTTCAGGAAAAATCTCCGTCATCGGATGCGGCAACAACACAGGCACGTTCACCGCGCCGGTGGATGGCGTCATGTACCTTGTGATCAAGTGCGGGGGCGAAGACCTGAAAGACGGCATCTCGGTCGATAATGTTGAAGTCAGAGGCATGTAGTTGAAGGTGGTTTACTCAAGGGGACAGGGGGTTTGTCTCCACCCGCGCCCTGGGCCGTAAACGGATCCCGGGCGCGGGACGAGTGAACCTGATAAGGAGGTGTATCGAACATTAAGTTGATATGAGCATGGGGATGGCGCGTTGGTTGATCATTGGTTTGTTTCTTTCATCTTGTCTCCCGTCGTCACAGGAGTCGTCCACGATTGACAATGGGACCCCCCCGGACGGCCCGGCCATTGCACGATGGCTGACCTACCCGGATCGGTCGCATCTGCTGACACGCGCAACCGACCTGAAGTTTTCGAGCGGTTCGAAGATAGAGCCGTCGATATCGGTAGACACGGCAAAGAAATACCAGAGCATGGACGGCTTTGGATATACCCTGACCGGTGGCAGTGCGTGGCTAATGAATGAGAAGCTCATGGCCTCCGCCCGCACGGCGTTGCTAAAGGAATTGTTTCTTACCGGTGACGACGGTATCGGTATAAGCTATCTCAGAATCAGCATCGGTGCATCCGACCTGGACGCCCAGGTGTTTTCCTACAACGACCTTCCTGCCGGCCAGACCGATGTAAGCCTTGCTAAGTTCAGCATAGAGCCGGACCGGTCCCATCTGATTCCGATCCTGAAAGAGATCCTTACCTTAAACCCAGACATCCGGATTATGGGGAGCCCGTGGTCGGCACCAGCCTGGATGAAGACAAACCAGGCCGTAAAGGGCGGCAGCCTAAAGCCCGAGTACTATGCCGTGTATGCGAACTACTTCGTAAAGTATATACAGGCGATGAAGGGGGAAGGTATCCCCATCGATGCGATCACCATTCAAAACGAACCCGAGCATCCCGGCAACACGCCGAGCATGACGATGACGAGCGCTGAGCAGAATGAGTTTGTCAGAGACCATCTCGGCCCGGCCTTCAAAGCCGCTGGCATCGACACGAAGATTGTGATCTTCGACCACAACTGCGACAATCCGGAATACCCGATTGCAATACTAAACGATCCGGTAACGCGGACTATGGTCGACGGCAGTGCGTTTCACCTGTACCTCGGCGATATCAGTGCGCTCAGTGCCGTTCATAACGCACATCCCGACAAGAACATTTATTTCACAGAACAGTGGACCAGCGGAGAAGGCGATTTTGGTGGCGACCTTCGCTGGCATGTGAAGAATCTCATTGTGGGCGCGCCACGCAATTGGAGCCGAAATGTATTGGAGTGGAATCTGGCCGCCGACGAAAACTTTGAGCCTCATACAGACGATGGCGGCTGTACCCTTTGTCTCGGCGCGCTGACGATAAACAGTCTTACAGGTGCGGTAACCCGCAACGTTTCTTACTACATCATTGCACACGCGTCGAAGTTTGTTCCGGCGGGCTCCGTCCGGGTGCACAGCAACATCGTAAACAACCTGCACAATGTTGCCTATCTGACGCCGGACGGTGACACGGTGCTTATCGTTCTCAATGACAACGACTCCGATGCGACGTTCAATATACGCGCAGGCGACTATACTACGTCAACATCGTTGCCTTCAGGCGCCGTGGCAACCTATGTGTGGCGCTAATGCCACAACGGGCGCTCGTCCTGGCAGAATAGCGGACGTTTTTCTGGCACTGATTTTTCTCTCATAACGCTGAGGTACACAACCCTTTCCAGGTCGTGAAGGTATCGGCATAAAGGGCCTGGTGTATTTGCAAACGCGCGTCATCATTCGTTGTTTTACCTGATATGGATCTTCGCGAAAGGATCAAATCCATCCGCCAGGCTGTCGTCTGGAGTATTGCGAGGCACATCGGTGCCAAAGGTCGCCCGGACGGCGTCATCCTGCGGAGCAGTGTGAAGCGCATCCTGGTGACGCGACCCAACCACCGGTTGGGAAACCTTCTCCTCATTACACCGTTGCTCCAGGAGATAGAAGCCACGTTTCCATTGGCCAAGGTTGATCTGTTTGTCAAAGGATCGCTGGCCCCTCAGCTTTTTTCACAATATCCGTGCATCGACAAGATCATTACGTTGCCTTCCCGACCTTTTATATATCTGCCTCAATATCTTTTAGGATGGTTAAGGTTGCTTATGCGCAGGTACGACCTGGTCATCAATGCGGCCTATCATTCCTCGTCGGGCAGGCTATCTACACGCCTATCGCGTGCCCGTTTCAAAACGTACGGAGACATACCCGAAAAGGTAAAGGCTTCGATTCCGGACCACCAGCATCATGCAAAGCATCCGGTATACAGTCTGAGGCATTACCTGGGGCGCACCATCGGCGCTTCGCGGGTTTCATCAACGGTACCGTTACTTGACCTTCGCCTCACGACGCGCGAGCGCGAACGAGGCCTTGGGCTCTTGCGGGACATTATTCCTGGCTCAAAACCGGTGATCAGCATTTTTACCTACGCTACGGGTGACAAATGCTTTTCTTGTACATGGTGGGAACGAACGCTGGAATCCCTCAAGACACGGTTTGGAAATGCTGCCATCGTCGAGATACTGCCGAAAGAGAACGTGTCACAGGTGGGGTTTGCTGTGCCCTCGTTTTACAGCAGGGATGTCCGGGAGATCGCCGCCCTGATCGCCAACACCGACGTCCTCGTCGGTGCCGACAGTGGGATAATGCACCTGGCCAGCGCCGCACAAACGCCTGTTGTCGGGGTCTTCACTATTACAGATCCGGCAACGTACGGCCCTTATGGCAATGGCAGTATTGCCATCGACATGAACCATTACCCATGGACCGATTGTGTCGCCGCTGTGGCCTCTATTCTAAGGTTGACCCGTGGCGGTGATAAGGCCATTGGAAGCTAAACCCATCGTAACAGGGCTGGAATTTTACGCTACCGATATCGCAATCGGAGTCGGAATAAAAGACGCCTAAACGCTGGACAATGTTGACCGTCCTTGATATGTTTGAATATATATTAACCTAAACTTATTGAGTTAAGGCTTCCTCCGGGAAGCCTTTTTTATACCGCACCCGCTACTGCCGCGTACCGCAATGCGTTGCCTTTTGTCCTCAATTTGACTCCAGATTTTTATTGCGGACTTTTTAGGCTTATCTTCGCACTCGAATTTTTTGGACCAAGTTTTTTTTGATGGCACTGTTAGAGAAACACCTGTACGTTAAGAGATCCAAACTACCCAATGCGGGTAAGGGTCTGTTTACAAAAGTCTTTATCCCCAAGGGAACGCGCATTGTTGAGTACAAGGGCAGGCGCACCGTTTGGAAGGACGTTAAGGACGACGATGGCAAGAACGGGTACATTTTCTACATCAACAGCAAGAATGTGATTGATGCCTTGCCTACCCCCAACGCACTCGGCCGCTATGCCAATGATGCCAGGGGCTACGTTCGGGTGAAAGGCATTACCAATAACAGCGAGTATGTTGTGGAAGGAAAGCGTTGCTTCATAGAGGCAACGAAGGACATTCCCGCCGGTGGAGAGATTTTTGTCGGCTATGGCGCTGAGTACTGGAAGACCATGCGCGACAACTGGAAGCTGGAACTCGCCGAAAAGAAAGCCAAAGAGAAGGAAAAGAAGAAGGCCAGGAAAAAAGTAAAGAAGGCCAGGAAGAAGACCACAAAGAAAAAGACCAGCAAAAAGCAGTCGACCAAAAAGACATCCGCCAAAAAGAAGGTGACGAAGAAAAAGTCTACCAAAAAGAAGGCGGCCGCCCGGTAGCGGGCTACTACGGCACGGCGGTAAGCTGTGGATATCTAAGGCTTCTTCAGTAGTTCCTCTACCGTCTCGTACGCACTTGCGGCATATTCATCAAAGCCTGCGCGGAGAGCCTCAGCGATGTAAGCGTTCCATAACTTTACGGAAGTGTTGTTTAACTGGACCGCCTCCGCAAGAACATTATAGGCCTTGAGGGGGTCGTCGCTGTGCTCCCTGTAATACCCGGAAGCCGCAATGACGCCTTCTTCAAAGAAGGGATTAAAAGTGCCTACGATCTCATAATTCTTTTCTGCGAGGACACTGTCGCCGTTGACTTCCGCGATCAGCGCCTGGTAAAGTGTTTTTTCCAGATACCGCTCGGGAGGAAATTCAATGCCCTCATTTATTGCCGTAATGATCTTGTCGAGTTCGCGTCGCTCGGCGAGGAGGAGTAGCTCAAAGTGCCGGATGTCGTTGTAAAGATTCTCATCGGTCAGCTCAAGCCCACCCACCCGATTAAAATAGCGTATCGCTTTTCCGAGGTTATTGCGTTCGAACTGCCGCTGACTCATGTCCAGCAACGCGTTTGCTTTGTAGTTGTTGTCTGAGAACGTCGGCAGGATGCGATCGAACAACAAGGTGTCTCCGACACCGATGCGATACCGGCAAAACTGGTATTTGAGCGGATCTGATAGCGATAGCACCTCGGACGATGGCATCTGCAGGATGCGTGTGATCTGGTTCGCGATCTCCGCTTCGGCGTCGGAGGCATGAACCCGCACACTGTCCCACGCGACAAGCGCTTCAGGGACGTTTCGCTCTTCGGTCAGGGCGATTGCTTTGTATAAGCGTGCCTTTTTGTAATTCTGGCGCAGCGCATAATCGAAGAAGCTTGCGGCGCGTGCCGGGTTGCCCTGTTCCAGCGCCCAAAGTCCCATAGTGTAATTGTAATTGCCTTCGTAGGCGCTGCTGATGTACACCAATTCAGCCATAATGGCGAGCGCGCGCGTAACGTTGTGTTGATAATAATAGCCTATGGCCACGGGAACCTTGAGCGCCTCCATGTAGTCGGCATTGACAGAATCGCTCGCGAGCGCGTAGGCTTTCTCCAGCGTGGCGGAGTCAAGCGAACGGATATTCCGAAGCAGGTAGTTGTTGAACAAGGTGGCGCTATGCAGGTTGAGCGCCGATGAGGGGAAGGGGTCGATCTCGTGGCGGAACGGCTGCTGTTGCGCGTTTGCCAGCGCAAGTGCGTTGGCGAGGGTAGCGGTATACGTTTCGTCGAACAATGCGAGCGTGGAATCAGCGCCCACGGGAAGGTGCTCCATCGCCGAGAGCGCCATGATATTGGCTTCGGCGGTTGGCTTTGCCAGCGGTGTTTCGCGGGCGGCGCTGAAAAGGTACAGCGCCGAGTCGAGGTTGAAGACCTTTGCGTACGCATAGCCCAGATTATTTTCCAACACACCTGTTCCCGGAAGTAGCGATTGCGCGTGTCTTAGATTCCTGATGGCGTCGAAGTATCGCGTTTGCCATATCTTCAGGTTACCGCGGTTGGTCAGCGAATAGGCGCTGGGTCTCTTTCCATTTGCCAGGTCGAGGTGTCGCTCGGGCTCTTCAAAGTTGTATCGATTCAGCGTGAGTTTGGCCATCGCATAGTTTGCGTGATGGCTTTGGAAGCCATACGATCGTGCGCGGTCGAAGTGCGCACGCGCCAATTGCGCGTTCCCCAACTTCAGGTCGAGGTCTCCCAGGTTGATGTAGAAACCTGACACGGCGTCATAGACGTATACGCGCCAGCCTACAAAGAAAAGGAACGCCATGGTGGCGATGAGTCCCGCGAACTGGAAGGTGAACCACGGCATGCGCGTCGGCTTATACAAAACCTTATGCATGGGCAGATTGCTGCTCAACAGCGAGGCGAAGTTGGAGAGGATGTACAGAACGAAGATGAAGCTGAACCCGAGGTGTGAAAAGACGATAATGTCTTCCACCACGTTGAGCGCAGCGTCGTTTGCGTTGCCCAGCAGACCGCCAATCGTGCCGAACGCAATCGTTCCAACGGCGAGGTAAAGCAGCGCGCCTGCAGGAGCGAAGGCCAGAATGTTTTCGTAGGTGAATCGCCTGTCGCGAAATCCCCATATGCCCACCACTGCGGAGACCAACAACAGGAGATATGCGTTCAGGTACACAAAGTTCCAGTTGATGACATTGAGCTCGTGCAATGCCGATACAAGGAGGTTGCCCAGGTAGATGCCACACAAGATAAGGAAGTGTTGCACGCGCGGGCCCGTGCCGGAACGGCTGAGGATTGAAATGAATCCGGCAAGGATTTCGTGGCTTACGAGCAGGATAAACAATATGGTAATAATGATTGCCGCGGGATAAGCCGTCACGGCCACGTGCATGAAGGGATATTCAACATTGCTACCCACGGCTATCACAACGGCCAACAGGAGCATGAGGCCCGTAAACACGATGGCCCTTCGGGCAACATCGATGCCGGGTCGGATCATGTTGAAGTATACCGCGGTGCCACCAAAGACGGCAAGGGTAACAAGCAGGGGTATGTCGTTGATTTGTCCAAATAGCTCCAGGACACGGAGGCGGAGGCTGTACCAGAAGAGGATGAGCAGCGCCATTCCGGCGATAAACCAGAATCGGTCGAGCGTCGTGATGACGGTGAGCAACATGATGACACCGATGGCAAGCATGGCGAGGTACAGGTTGACGGCGGCCATGTTCGGGTTGATCGGACCTCCGTTAAAGTACTCGAGGATAACGTAGTTGTCGCCAGGAACTGACAGCTCGAACGGACCAAGCCGGTACGTATCGAGTGTCGATTCCAGCACCTTTTGTTCCTGGAGTTTTTCCCAGTCCAGGATGCCGTCGATTCCGCGGAAGAAGGTGAACGTGTAGAAGGCGATTGCCAGGGCGAACACGCCGGCCATTGCGTACCAGGCGTACCGGTGTTCAGATTTCCACGATTTCCAGAACTGCGTGCGTTCGATCATTTCAAGAGCAATCCCCGCGGGTCAGCCGTCAATAACTTTGGGCACCCTGAAATAGGTATCGTCTTTAGCGGGGGCGTTTTGTAGTGCGCGCTCGTGGCTCAGGTGCGGCCCGACAACATCTTCGCGAAGCGCATTGATTTCGCCCGACATGGTCGTGAGTGGCTCTACACCTGTGGTGTCGACCTCTTTCAGCTTTTCTACCCACTCCACGATGGCTGTCATGTCCGCCATCATGCGTTCCGCATCTTTTTCATCGAACTCCAACCTGGCGAGGTGGGCGATCTTATCGAGTAACGGGCGGTCTATTTCCATAATTCCATTGATTCAGTTCGTTCCGGATGACTTCATGTACGCGCGCCTTGAGTTCGTCTACATGTTCCAACCGAAGTCCTTCCGTAGGTATTGGCTCGTGAAAGATCGCGATAACACGCCCCCACGTCAGCAAAAAAGTGTCGTCGGGCAAAATTATCCAATTGAATGGTATTGTGACAGGCACTATGGGAATTTGTTTGTCGATCGCCAGGCGGAAGGCGCCATCCTTGAAAGCGGCAAGTCGTGGCGGATCGCTTGAAACGATACCACCCTCGGGGAAGATGGTCAGGCTTTTTCCTTCGTCGATAGCCCTGCCGGCACGTACCAGCGATTCATACCGGCTCTTAAGCCGGGTCCGGTCGACTGTGATATGCAATTTGCTGTACATCCATCCGAAAAGGGGTACACGCCCCATCTCGCTTTTGCCGACGAAGATGGTGTTGCAGGTGTTGAGTCCCACGGTGGGAATGTCGAGGTAGGAGAAGTGGTTGGGACAAAAGATATATTGTCTGCCTTTCTCCGGCGCAAAGCGATAGTCGACCTTCCATGGTAGTCCCACCAGAGTAAAAAGCGCCCGGGCCCACCAACGATTCAGGATGCCAACGAGTGGGTGCGCGCGGGGAAAGATCACAGGAATACACAACAGCGGGAAGAACAGGAGGAAGAGCAACGCGAACACAACCAGGCCATACCCGGTATGCACATAGCGCCACCCACGTACGATCCAGTGCGTCCAGGGCGTCCTTAGTTCTTCCGCATGGAGCTTCCCTTCGTTGATATTTCGCACTTCCATTGATCCAAAAACTACAGGGTTATTTAAGGAATTATTCTTTGATAATCAACCGCAAACAGACAGACCGCCAGGGGCTTTCCGCCTTGCCGTCAGCACCTGCGGCTCCGTGGCATGATGGGCGCATACCGAGGGTATTTTTCGCATGACGCGTACTCCCATTTCCGGATTCAAACGTTTAGGGATAACTTGCCGTTCATTAACCTAAACACACCCACTCATGAACCAACTCATTGCGGCCTTCGTCTGTGCCGCTTTTCTATATAATGTTCCCAGCGCCGTTGCATCCAATGGAGACCCTGTGCGCTTCACAATCGACATGACGGGCCCGTCGACGGATACCTTCCTCGTCGAAGTCAACGTTCGAAGGCTCGGCAAGAACAACAACGTCTATCAGTTTGCCTCCACCGCACCGGGTGCCTACCAGGTTATGGACATCGGAAGATTTGTCTCCGACTTTCGCGCATACGACAAACGGGGTCGGCAACTCGAAGTAAGCCAACTGGAGACCAATCAGTTCAGGATCGAAAAGCCAAAAAAGGTTCGCCGCATCACCTACAAGGTAGCCGAAACATGGGATACACCCGTGCGTGAAAATCCGATATTGCGGATGGCGGGTTCAAGCCTGGAGGAAGACCACGCGCTACTCAACATCCATACGCTGCTGGGTTATTTTCATGGAATGCAAGACGCAGACATGGAGATCGACCTGGTGCATCCGGAGGGCTGGACAGTCGGAACGGCGCTCGAACCCGGAGAAGGAGGGAAGCTATTTGCACCCGACTTCGATTTTGCTGTCGACTCGCCCATACTGTTGGGACGGTTGTCTTCCACCGCGATGGACATCGACGGTAAGGCGATCGAAATCTTCACCTATTCAAAAACGGATCTCATAAAGTCGTCCGATCTTATGGACGCCATGCGCGAGGTGTTCATCGCTACAAACAAATTCGTTGAGGGATTTCCGATCGATCGCTATGTGCTGCTGTTTCATTTTGAAGATCAGAACGTGGGCGCCTGGGAGCATTCCTACAGTTCGGAATACGTGCTGAAAGAGGCACCCTTAAATGAGGCATACGTCAGCCTGATCAACGGTGTCGCTGCCCACGAGATCTTTCATATGATCACCCCCCTGCATCTTCACAGCGAGGTTATAAGGCAGTTTAACTTTGTTACGCCATCGCCTTCTCAACACCTCTGGTTGTATGAAGGCGTCACCGAGTGGGCAAGTGATATGGTGCTGCTTCGTGGCGGACTTATCTCACTGGAAGAATTTTTCGATGAGGTGGCGCAAAAGCTGACGATCGACGGTCACTTCGACAAGGATGTCAGTCTTCAGCAGCTGGCGCGAAACGCGTTTACGCCGGAAGGCCGAACGCAATACGTGAACATTTACTACCGTGGCGCGCTGGTACCGCTTCTGATGGATATACTTCTTCTTGAGAAATCAGGCGGAAGACGTGGGCTTCGGGAGGTGATCCTGGAGTTGGCTGATAAGTATGGGTCAGAACGGCCTTTTTCCGAGGATGATTTCTTCAATGAATTTGTCGCGATCACGCATCCCGAGATGCGTGGCCTCATCGACAACCACATCAAAGGCGCCGTGCCGTTACCCATTGAAGAATACTTCGCGAAGTTGGGCATCAAGTACAGCCCCGTTGTCTACTATGAAGATAGCATTCCCGATCGGGGTCATGGCGTCCAGTATGACGGCAGGCAAATGGTGGTGAGCGAGGTGCGCGAACGAAGCGAAGGCGAGGGGTTGCGTGAAGGCGACACCGTGATTGCCGTCAATGACATTGCGGTCGCCATGGATAACTTTCCCGAGATCGTCAGCATCTTACAGAGCGTTGAACCGGGCGACACGGTCCGCTATACGGTCGATCGCCCGGGCGGTTCTGTTACACTACCGCTTACCGTAGGCACGCAGCAGCGATCGGAAGAGCACGTGTTTGAAATCATGCCGGACGCGTCACCACAACAGGTGGCGTTGCGCGAGGCGTGGATGCGAAAACTGGAATAAGCTGTCGTAGGCGTATTAGCGCGTCAACATAATCCGCTCTGCCATCAATAACCCGGCGATACTCATCGCGTCGGTGATCTTTCCGGCCAGCACCATGTCTACTGCCTCGGACAGCGGAAGTTTTTTCACCTTAAGATCGGCTTCACTTTCTTCGAGTTGGCTGACACCTTCCGACAGATCCGTAGCCAGGTACACCCACCCGGTCTCGTCGGTGACAGAATTGGAAGTATGTACCCTCGACAGCAGCTTCCAGTTTGCGGCGGTGAGACCGGTTTCTTCCAGCAGCTCGCGTTGCGCGGAGGCGAGAAGTTCTTCTCCCGCAGGCGCCCCGCCTTCCGGTATTTCCCACGAATGTTCACCGAGCGTAAAGCGGAATTGGCCGACGAGCCAGGTGTTGCCGTCGGCGTCTACCGGGACAACGCCTACCGCGCGATTTTTGAAGTGAACTTTTCCGTAACTGCCACTGCCTCCTCCCGGGTTAATCACCTGGTATTCCGTAACCCGGATCCACGGGTTCTCATACTTTTCTTCTGAGGAAAGTACCTTCCAGGGATTGGAATTGTTGTCGTTCATTTTTTACTGTGTTGAAGCTTCAGTCTCGTTTTACCGATTCTCATAATTCCGCAAACTATCGAATTCTTTTTATGTTTGCCTGAGCGTGATCGGGATGCTGCATTCAAACTTCTCAATGGATCATATCGAGGCCGGCTGCGACGAGGCCGGCCGGGGCTGTCTTGCGGGCCCTGTTGTCGCTGCGGCGGTGATCCTTCCCCGTGGATACCAGCATGAAGGACTTAATGACTCGAAGCAACTCACCCGTGAAGAGCGCGACACGCTCCGTATCGAAGTCGAGCGCGACGCGCTGGCATGGGCCGTCGCGGAAGTCGACAACTACGAGATCGACAGGATCAATATCCTGAACGCCTCATTCGAGGCCATGCACAAGGCCATTGCCAGTCTGCCAATAAAACCGACGCTATTGCTCATCGACGGCAATCGCTTTAAACCGTATCCGGAGATACCGCATGAATGTGTGGTGAAAGGCGACGGAAAATACCTCTCTATTGCCGCGGCGTCGATCCTTGCCAAAACCTACCGCGATGAACTCATGGCCAGGATGGCGCGTGAATATCCGGGGTATGGGTGGGAAACCAACGTCGGATATCCCACTCCGAAGCATCGCGAAGGAATCCGACTGTTGGGCGTATCGCCCCTTCACCGAAAATCCTTTACCTTGCTGCCCGCCCAGCTTGAGCTTTTCGAGGAGGGTGGCGAATGAACCCTGCACGGTGCCAGCCCGTTTTACAAACACATGTGTCTTATAGTCCTGTCTCTTAACGAACATCCTGAGTATCCGCTGATTGTGGCGGCCAACCGGGACGAGTTTTATGATAGGAAAACCGCTCCCGCCGCGTTCTGGGAGGATCACCCGGAGATTTTGGGCGGGCGTGATCTCGTCGCATGCGGCACGTGGCTGGCGATGAACCGCAATGGCAGGGTGGCTATGGTCACCAATTACCGCGACCTTTCCCGGCAGAAGAAAGATGCGCCCTCACGGGGCGAACTGGTTACCGATTACCTGCTCTCTGACCTGCACCCGCTTGCGTACATGGAGGAAGTGGCCCGTCGGGGTGACGAGTACAATGGCTTTAACCTCATTGTGGGCAATCCCCGTGAGCTCTATTATTATTCTAACTACGGCGACGGCGTCACAGCCGTGCGTCCGGGGTTGCACGGCATCAGCAACCACCTGCTGAATACGCCGTGGCCTAAGGTGCGCAAAGCGACGCAAACGATCGGCGGCCTCATCCGGAACGGGGTAGCCGATCCTGAGCCCTTTCTGGATGCGCTGTATGATGATACGACGGCGCCGGATGAGGAGCTTCCCGACACAGGTGTGGGCCTGGACTGGGAGCGGCGGCTTTCCTCAGTATTCATTAAGAGTAAGGGCTATGGCTCCAGGTGCTCAACCGTGATCCAGGTCGATCGCGATAACCGGGTACGGTTTACCGAACGGGTCTATGATCCGGCGGATTTCTCGTATTCCGGGCAGTCGTTTACCTTTGAGATCGAGGGATAGTATGGCAATCAGGCGGTTATCAGCACTCCGCATATCATAAAATCCGCCGGAAACCGCACAACTTTTCTCAAATTGCAGCATCGTGTGTAATGATGACAGACATACGCAAACTAATTGGGCATGAGAATTATTGAAACCCATAACCTTTCCAGGATCTACGTAATGGGTAACACGGAGGTGAAGGCCCTCCAGTCCGTGTCGATCAGCATCGATAGGGGAGAGTACGTGGCTTTCATGGGGCCTTCGGGTTCGGGGAAATCCACGCTGATGAACATTATTGGCTGCCTGGACACGCCCACGGGCGGCACATACATGCTCAACAACCACCTGGTCAGCGAAATGACCGAGAACGAACTGGCGGAGGTACGTAATAAGGAGATCGGGTTCGTGTTCCAGACTTTTAACCTCCTTCCCCGGGCCTCGGCGCTTGAAAATGTGGCCCTTCCGCTGATATACGCCGGATACAGCAAATCCGACCGTGAGGAAAAGGCCATGGCGGCATTGGAGAGTGTCGGCCTGGCGGACCGGTATCACCATAAGCCCAACGAGTTATCCGGTGGCCAGCGCCAACGCGTCGCCATTGCCCGTGCTCTGGTGAACAACCCGTCGATAATTCTTGCCGACGAGCCTACAGGAAACCTTGACACCAAGACATCGTACGACATAATGCAGCTCTTCCAGGAACTGCACGACCAGGGAAACACGATCATCATGGTGACCCACGAAGATGATATCGCCCATTATGCGCACCGTATCGTGCGTTTGCGCGACGGGCTTGTCGAGTGGGACCGCAAAAACGACAATATCACCCGCACGCAGGCCGTGCCAGCCTCCTGAGATCCCGGAAAAGGTCGTAATTTGGCTTCCACCAGCCGGGTTGGCGTCCCGGCTTTTACCACTATGAAGATTTACACCAAAACAGGCGATTCCGGGTCTACGGGACTCTTTGGAGGAAAACGCGTGCCCAAAGACGATGCCCGTATCGAAGCCTACGGTACTATTGACGAACTTAATTCGTGGATGGGGGTGGTACGCGATCAGGAAGTGAACCGGACACGGGCCGAATTCCTCGCAGGCATCCAGGAGAACCTTTTTGTCATTTCCTCCATGCTCGCTGCCGAACCCGGCAACGAAAAGGTGAAAATACCGGAACTCGATGACGATGCGACAGGAAAGCTGGAGGCCGCCATCGATGAAATGGACCGGTCGCTGCCGCCGATGCGCTCGTTCGTATTGCCCGGCGGGCATCAGTCGGTCTCTTTTTGTCATGTAGCCCGTACCGTGTGCCGCCGTGCCGAACGGCGGCTGGTGGCGTTGTACGCCCGGGAGGAGGGAGACCGCCGGCCGCTGATCTACCTCAACCGGCTGTCTGACTATCTCTTCATGCTGGCCAGGACCATAACACAGGAGCTCCGGGCGGTCGAAACACCCTGGAAACCACGGTATTCTTGATTTTTTCGTCGCCGTAACGCGCCTGCTTTTTGGGCTTTATCCCCAAAGGACGCTAACTTGCCCATGGCTAACCGTATTCTTAAATGATCGCAGCACAAGGAATTGAGATTCAAAGGGTGGAACGATCACGCGCCGCGGAGTTCGACTTCTCGGATATCCCTTTTGGAAAGCATTATACAGACCACATGTTCATGGCCGATTACCTGGGTGGGGCGTGGAAGAACCTCAGGATCGTGCCTTACGGAAAAATTACCATAAGTCCGGCATCGCCGACGCTACATTACGCCCACTCTATTTTCGAAGGGCTGAAGGCTTACCGTTCCGAAGCAGGGGAAGCCCTCGTGTTCCGGCCGCTGGAAAATCTTAAGCGATTAAACCGTTCCGCAGAGCGTATGTGCCTGGCGACGGTGCCCGAATCGCTGTATATGGACAGCATGCGTGAACTGATCGGCCTCGACCGCGAATGGATTCCTCGCCAGGCGGGCGCTTCACTATATATCCGTCCGTTCCTTTTTTCTGCGGATGAATACATTGGCATTCGCCCTTCCGTCGAGTTCACCTATATGGTAATCCTCTCACCGGTTGGGATGTACTATTCCGCTCCCGTTCGGGTAAAAATAGAGACGCACTACACACGCGCCGCTTCCGGTGGCACGGGTTACGCGAAGACGGGTGGCAACTACGCTGCTTCCATATACCCGGCGTTGCTGGCGCAAAAGGAAGGATATCACCAGCTGTTGTGGACCGACGGGCGCTCGCATGAGTATATCGAAGAGTCGGGCACTATGAACGTCATGTTCGTCGTCGATGATACCCTCATTACACCGGAGTTGACCGATTCGATCCTGCCTGGCATCACGCGCGACAGCGTGTTGACGCTCGCGCGTCACTGGGGTATGAAGGTGGAGGAGCGCAAGATCTCCGTCAGGGAAGTGGTGGAGGCGCTGGCGTCAGGAAAGATGCAGGAAGCGTTTGGCGTGGGGACCGCGGCAACCATCGCACACATCGAAGCGATCGGTTATGAAGGACGGGATTACACGCTGCCACCAGTTGCTGAGCGCACCTTTGCAAACCGCTTGTACGAGGAGCTCGAAGGAATCAAACGGGGAACACATCCCGATCCGTTCAATTGGATGGTGCGCATGTAATGCGAAATCACAAATTCAGCCTGCTACTTCTGATATGCTTCTTCTGCGGAGCGGATGCAACAGCGCAAAACCAGCTTCTCCTACTGAAGAACCAGGATGTTCTGCTTCGTCTCAGGGCAGGCGACAATTTCGCGTTTCGTGTAAAGGGATCAAAAGAAGTTCGGCGCACCTACATCAATGCCTTATCTGATACGGCCGTAGTTACCCAGCGAGATACCGTTCCTTTCCGCATTATCGACCGGGTATATTTTCGAAGCGAGACGTTTGTGCACCGCCTGGGCCTCTTCCTTATGATCGGCGGCATTGGGTACTTTGCCGTAGACCAGTTGAATACCGTTGTGGTACATGGTGAGGATGCACGGCTCGACAGGGATGTGACAACCGCGTCCCTGGTCATGCTTGCGGCGGGTGTTCCCATGCGGTATATCGGTCGAAATTCGAGAAAGGTGCGGGGGCGAGTCCGACTGTTAATGGCAACCCCGGAGTCGCCGTTTTATCGTGACACAGCACCCAGGGGATATGAGTCGCCGTATATACCGCGGTGATGAGTTTCATCAATTCCCCTTATATTTGCGCCTGATCTTTAGCATATGACTACCGAACAACTGAAAGATTTAAAGGCTCGTGTTTCTGCCTTGAGGAGGTATCTTTGACTACGATCGTAAGATTGTAGAGGTACACGACGAAGAACGAATCACCCAACAGGCCGACTTCTGGCAGAATCCACGCCAGGCGGAGACAATGCTCCGGGAGCTACGCACAAAGAAAATGTGGACGGACGCTTTCGAACAGGTGAGCAAGTCGATGGACGACCTGGAAGTGCTATACGAATTTCATGAGGCTGGCGATGTCAGCGAAGAGGAACTCGACCGCGAGTTTTCCAAGACGCTTAAGGAGATCGAGGATCTCGAATTCAAGAAGATGCTCAGCCGTGAAGAGGATCAACTCGGTGCGGTAATTGAAATCAATCCCGGTGCGGGGGGTACCGAGAGTCAGGACTGGGCAGACATGCTCAACCGCATGTACATTATGTGGGGTGAAAAGCATGGATATAAGGTGACGCAGATCGATTACCATCCGGGTGATGGAGCCGGTATCAAGTCGGCGACGCTCGAGATTGATGGTCCGTTCGCCTACGGTAAGCTTAAATCTGAGATCGGTGTTCACCGACTCGTGCGAATTTCACCCTATGATTCGAATCAGCGCAGGCATACATCGTTTGCATCGGTCTTTGTATATCCCAAAGTCGACGACAGCATTGAAGTCGAGGTCAATCCCGCCGATGTAGAAATTCAGACGTCGCGCTCCGGAGGCGCCGGCGGACAGAATGTCAACAAGGTGGAGACGAAGGTCCAGTTGACACACAAGCCGACGGGCATCGTTATCGTATGCCAGGTAGAGCGTTCCCAGCATGCAAACCGTGAGCGCGCGATGCAGATGCTGAAGTCGAGATTGTATCAACTGGAGCTGGAGAAACGCCACGCCGAGCGCGACAAGATCGAGGCCGGAAAAATGCGGATCGACTTCGGGTCACAGATCAGGAATTACGTATTGCATCCCTACAAGCTTGTGAAGGACGCCCGCACGGGTGTAGAGCGTACAGACGCTCAGAATGTACTGGACGGTGATCTCGACGATTTCATCAAAGCATACCTGCTTGGCGCCCAGGAGAAGCAGCAGGCGTAAGCCTTTACTATGAACGCATCAGCGCGTCGTGCCAGGAAGGTGTACTCCCGGCAATTCTGGCTTATTTGTATGAGCTCGTTCTTCTTTTTTGCGAGCTTCAATATGATCATCCCGGAGTTGCCCGCGTATCTGACATCTTTGGGGGGCGCCGAATACAAAGGACTTATCATTTCCCTCTTCGCGTTGACGGCGCTCTTCTCGAGACCTTTCAGTGGGAAGATGGCCGACAAACTGGGCCGCGTGCCCGTGATGATGACAGGCTCTGCGGTCTGCCTTGTCGTCGGTATACTGTATCCGTTGTTCTCTACGGTGTGGGGTTTTCTTCTTTTGCGACTGGTTCATGGTTTTTCAACAGGCTTTACGCCGACAGGCCAGGCGGCATACCTTTCCGATATCATTCCCGCCGAACGTCGCGGTGAGGCTATGGGGTTGCTGGGTACCGCGGGCTCGATAGGCATGGCTGCCGGTCCTGCTATCGGAGGGCTCATCGCAAACCGTGTTTCCATCCCTGTCTTGTTTTACTGCTCGTCGGCGATGTCGCTTGCATCGCTGGCCGTGTTGGTCGGCGTGAAGGAGACCTTGAAAGTACGTTCGAAATTTTCACCGGCGATCCTTCGGGTCGGGCGGAAGGACCTATTTGAAAAAAGGGTGTGGCTGCCCTGTGTGGTGATGGGCTTATCGATATATGCCTATGGTACGATGCTTACCCTTATCCCTGATTTTGGAAGTGAGGTCGGCATCCGCAACAAGGGATTGTTGTTTACCTACTTCACGGTGTCGTCGTTGTTCGTCCGCCTGTTGGCGGGTCGTGCGTCCGATCGCTATGGACGCAGGAAAGTGCTGATGGTATCGGTGACGCTTATTATCATCGCCATGTATGTTATCAGTCAGGGCGCAACACCGCGCGACTTGATTATCGGCATGAGTCTTTATGGTCTGGCCCACGGGATGACCTCGCCCACGTTGCTTGCCTGGGCGACGGACCTGAGCGATGAACGTCATAAAGGGAGAGGCGTTGCGAGCCTGTACATCTTTATGGAGTTGGGTATCGGCGTCGGGGCGTTCGTTTCCGGCTTGCTGCTGAACACCGCACCGGATGACTTCGGCTCTCCTTTTCTGGCGTGTGTGGCGCTGAGTGCTATGGCGTTGGGGTTTTTGGTGTTTGGCAGGAAGAGGAAGGGCGTGGAGGTTCAGGGGCCTTCGCAAGCTTAGCGAAGACGCAACGACGCTCAGGTGCGGAAAAGTCTGTCAACACTTCAGTATTGATACCACAACACATCGGGTTCTTTTTTTAAATAAGTGTTGAGTTCATCGAGAATGCGTTCGGGGCCGGAGCAATCGTACACGACTACAAAGGAATCGACTTCCTTCATGTCGCGCTTCACGCGGAAGTCGATGTTACGGGCCTGAAGTTCGCTTTCGAGACGGGGAAGGAATTCGAAGTAGTTGCTTGTGGCGATCGTATATGACCGTACCTGGTGGAGTTTTTCGATAAGTTGTTGTACACGGTCCAGCACCGCAAGAACGATGAGCACTGCAATGGAGCCGGTAAGGGCGACAAAATATTGACCAGCTCCGATGGCCATACCGAGGGCTGCCGATATCCAGATGGTGGAGGCGGTTGTAAGGCCTTTTACCGTTAAGCCATCCTTAAAGATGACACCCGCGCCGAGGAAGCCCACACCCGAGACGATCGAGGATGCGATACGGTCTTTGGAGTTTTCTTCCATCACAAGCGATATCAATGTGAGGACGGTGGAGCCCAAACATATCATGATCATTGTGCGGAGGCCGGCGGCCTTGCTGCTGTACTCGCGTTCGAACCCGATGGCGCTGCCGACGGCAAGCGACATCAGGATCCGCAACCCAAATTCAAAGTTCGCTTCTATTTCCATGCAAGGATGTTTGCACGGAAATTAGGAAGAATCCGCTACAATTTTCTAACCTTTCCGCTGCCAGTCGAATGACTGTTGATTCGTGGCGGGTCGCCTTTGTACAAAACCGTACCACTTCCCGTGATCTGGGCGTCAATTTCCTCGCTGGCGGCTATTTCCACATCGCCGGAACCCGTAATCCGGATCCGTGAAATACGCGTGTTGAAGTCGGCTGCTTTGAGTGTGCCGGAACCGCTTATTTTAATTTCCCCCACGTCTGTCGATCCGCGCGCCCTGATGCTTCCTGACCCGGCAATTTCAAATTCGGCCTCGCGAGTCTTGCCCAGGTCCAGGGTAAGATCACCCGATCCGCTGACGTTGGACTCAAGTTCCGCACAAGTGCCTTTAACGTTCATCTTTCCCGAACCCGCAACGCGCGTTTCCATTTCGCCGGATGCTTCAACGTTGATATCCATACGACCCGATCCACTCACCCACAGGTCGATGTCGTCTGCGCGTACCGTACCGTCCGTACTCAGACTGCCGGAGCCGCTGACACCGAGGCCGTCGATCGACGTCATGGTCACGTGGGCCGTGACTTTCCTCGAATTCCACGATCGGAAGTTTTCTTCGGGGACGATGTTCAGCCTTCCGCCCTTGATTTCTGTCTTGACGTGCGACAGAATTTCCGGGTCGCCTTCCAGTACCACGCTTTGTGTACTGCCCTGTCTTACGGTTACCGATCCCGGCACGCCGAAATTGAGACTTGTAAACCGGGGTACCTCCCGTGTTTCTTTCTTTTGTGCCGTAGTTATCCCCGGTACCGCCAGTACGGCGGCGAAGAGTATGAGAACCAGTTTTTTCATGTGCTGTGACGTTAAGTGTTATGGCATCGACAAGGTTTGACAGGCAAAGGTTGCATCCAACCGCCCGGTTGCCGTTCTTTAAGGCAAAAAAATTCCTGACCCATGGCGTTTTCATATCTGACGCTGCAGAGGGCCACGGAAGGTATCTACAAGGAAAAGGGCAGCAAATTCCTCGCTTTTGGCTATCCTGTGGAGAGTGAAGAGGAAATCCGCGCTCATATTGAACGGCTGAAGAAGAAATTTCACGATGCCCGGCACCACTGCTACGCGTGGGTGCTTGGAGCATCGCGGGATCGCTTTCGCACCTTTGATGACGGAGAACCGCCGCATACGGCAGGCGATCCGATCCTTGGCCAACTCAGGCAGTATAACCTTACCAATGTGCTCTTGGTTGTCGTCCGCTATTTCGGCGGCACGAAACTCGGTGCCGGAAACCTGGCCGCGGCGTACAAGGCCGCAGCGCGGGATGCGCTCGAGAATGCGCAGATCGTGGAACGGGAAGTCACCCGGGAGTACATCGTCGAGTTTCCTTACCTGGCAACAGCCGACGTGATGAAATTGGTGAAGGCTTTTGACCTGCAGATCTGTGAGCAGCATTTTGAGGAGAATTGCCGGATCAGGATTCGTATCGGTGTGAAGGTGGAAGATGCTTTCCTCAAAAAAATCAGCGTTCTTCAAGCCATCAAAGTTGATGTGAAGGTGTTGCCGGTCGACGATGATGAATAATTGAAATATGAAAATAGTATCTCTCGTGTCTTTTCTTCTTATGACAATAACTGCGCAAGGACAGGATCTGACGGTGAAGCTGTGGCCCGGGGGTGTTCCCGGCGCGAAGACAAGTCCCAACTACCAGGAGACTACCCGCATGGATGGCGGTACACGCCCCCGCGTGTCCCGCGTTACCGACCCCGAACTTCTCGTGTATCTGGCTCCCAAAGAAAAAGCCACGGGCGCAGCTGTGGTAATCTGTCCGGGTGGCGGATACGGTGTTCTCGCTATCGACCATGAAGGATACGACATTGCCAAATGGTTCAACGAAATGGGTATTACCGGAATCATCCTCAAATACCGCCTGCCTTCCGATGAGATCATGGACGACAAAACCGTCGGCCCGCTTCAGGATGTACAGGAAGCAATTCGCACGGTACGCCGCAACGCTTCCGCCTGGAACCTCAATCCCGAACGCATTGGTGTAATGGGCTTCTCCGCCGGAGGTCACCTTGCAGGCACGGCGTCAACCTTGTATGGCGAGGGGGTTTATACACCGGGCGACAAGGTCAGCGCACGCCCTGATTTTTCCATACTTATTTATGGAGTGCTCTCCATGCAGGATGGCGTGACCCATGCAGGATCGCAACGGAATCTCCTCGGCGAGAATCCATCCAGGGAATTGAAAGATAAGTTTTCGAATGAGTTACGCGTTGATGCATCAACACCACCGGCCTTCCTGGTACACTCGGCCGATGACGATGCCGTGCCCGTCGCCAACAGTATATTGTATTATCAGGCGCTCATCCGTGCCGGGGTTGCCGGAGAACTGCACGTATACGAAAGCGGTGGTCATGGATATGGCCTGGCGCCCAACGGTTCAAGCGAATCGCTGTGGCCTGCAGCGTGCCGGGCGTGGTTGGCGAAACGGGGATGGGCTGCAGGCAATACGCAATGACGGGATGGGGCGCTCGTAGTGAAAAGTGCCGAGATAATCAGGGGTGCTACGCCTCGCCTAACGCCTGCTTTTATCTGTCAATTTATGGTACAGTTCCAAACACACCCACGCGTCGGTAGCCGCGTATTCAATTTGTTTTTGGGTGAGGTTGCGTGCTTCCCAGTTAGAAGTTTGTGCGCTCTTTGAGATTCTGAATCCAAGCAAAAGTCCGGCAAGCTTTTTTACGCTCTCGACTTTAAGGCCGGCCTCACGTGCAAGCGGTACGAGGTCGACAAAACCGGCAGGTTCAAAGGGCTTCAGTCGCTTCAGGGCATGGAGGTCATCGCGGATGCCTACGCCGGTCTTGAGAATATCGCCGGACTCCAGGAACGATATCAGTTCCGGTGTGATCCCCGTGTATTGAAGCCGGATCAGGAAGACGTAGTTCGGGACGGCCAGCTGCATAAGAGAAACCTTGTACAACTGACCCTTTTTGAAACTCGGGCGCGTTTCCGTATCGAAGCCCACGATCTCATGGCGGTTGATCTCGTCCATAACCGAAGGCAGGTCTTCCGCATTCCGGATCAGTTCCACCTTCCCCGAATAGGCCCTCAGTGGCAGGTTGCCGATTTCTTCGTGCGTTATGCTTGATGGTCCGTTAGGGGTACTGTCCGACTGTTCATTCATGAATTCTCCGAATCTTGATGTTCATGTATGCAAAAAACATCGTCATAAAAGGACTGATGATGTTGAAAAAGCAATAAGGCCAGTAAACTGCTGTGGCCACGCCCAGCACGGTTGCCTGCGTAGCGCCACACGTGTTCCAAGGTACCAATACCGATGTTACCGTGCCGGCGTCTTCCAGAGTACGGCTGAGTACCTCCGGTTTTAGTCCACGCTGCCGGTACGTGTCAGCGAACATTCTACCCGGCACGGCGATGGCCATGTACTGGTCCGAGGCGGTGAAGTTGAAGAAAATGCACGTTGCCGCCGTAGACGCCACCAAAGAACCTGTAGAATGGGCAAAGCGAATGATATGATTCGCAATAACCCTCAACAGGTGCGAGGATTCCATGGCGCCACCAAAAATCATGGCACACATGATCAACCACACCGTATTGAGCATTCCGGCCATGCCCCGCGCCGTGAGCAATTCCGTAATCATGGCGTTGTCCGTTTCAATACTGATGCTCGTTGATAACGCATTCATTACAGCAACGAACGACGACTTCATATAATTCGTGGAAATGCCGGAAACCTGGTTGACGATCTGGGGTTGAAAGATAATCGCGAACAGTCCGCCCAACAGTGCACCTACAAGCAAGGCAGGCGCAGCAGGGATTTTCTTGAGGATCATGGCGACCACTATTGCCGGTACGAGGAAAAGAAGCGGGTTAAGGTTGAACGACGCTTCTATCGCAGTCAGAATAACGCTGGGGTCTCGCGCCACCTCAGTAGTCTCGAGTGTGAATCCCCATACCATGAAAATTATAAGTGCGATCACCAGCGATGGGACCGTCGTGTACAGCATGTATTGCACGTGGGTGAAGAGGTTGGTTCCCGCCATAGCGGGGGCCAGGTTCGTGGTGTCGGACAGCGGTGATATCTTGTCGCCAAAGTAAGCGCCGGAGATGATCGCCCCGGCGACTACGCCTTCCGGAATGTCCATTGCTTTACCAATACCCAATAGCGCGATACCGACGGTGGCTATAGTCGACCATGAGCTGCCCGTGGCCACGGCGACAATGGCGCAGACCACACAGGCGGCGAGTAGAAAAAACGTAGGGTTGAGTACCTTGAGTCCGTAGTAGATCATCGCAGGCACGATGCCACTCAGCAACCACGTGCCCGTCAATGCGCCGATGACGAGCAGAATGATAATTGCCGACATGGCCGAGCTGATGCTACGGACCAGGTTCTTCTCAATTTCCTGCCACGTATACCCCAGACGAATGGAAACAATGCCGGCAACGGCAGCCGCAAGGAGCAGCGCAAGTTGATTGGCGCCGTCGATAGAGGATGCGCCATACAGGATCACGTTGATCGACAGCAGTACGATGAGGACAACGATGGGTATCAGTGCGTGGACGAGTGTAGGCTGTTTCTTTTCAGTCATGCTCTGTTTCCTGGTTAGCACGCACTGGCGCTACTGATCGGGGTTTCAAGATAGGTATTTTTTTTTCAAGGTCGCCGGGCAACACATTAAGTATCAATTGTGTAGCGCACGCCGCGTTCCGCCAGGTAGTCCATAATATATTTGAAGCACCCTGCATCTTCACCCACAAATTCGGGGGGAGAGATTCCTTTCCGGTCATAGCGACCGTTAGCGACGAGATTGGCCACCGCCGTGCAGGTATATCCTGTGGTGCGCGCCATAGACAAAGTACCTGTTGCGGTGTCGGTGCGGTCGAATAGCTGGTACTGGATCGTTCTTGAGGCGCCCTCTGCTTCGCCGGTAATGCGGATCCTCATCACCGTGAATTCTTCTTCGCCGGGCTTAAGCGTCCATTTGGGAAACAAGAGCTTCGCGGTAAGGTCGATAGGGCGGACAGACGTTCCGTTTACATCCACCGCTTCCGCGGAAAAGAAGCCGGTTTCCCGCAGCACCTTCAGGTATTCGATGGTGCCGGGATATCGCAGGGTTTTTTCGATCATATCAGGAATCTCCGGCATGGTGCGGAGCAGGGACCGTAGCCCATCGGAGTTCCACGACTCAAGGGTACCGATTCCCGGGAAGTCGACCAGTTCGGCATCCGATAACGCTTCGCGTACGACGAGCTGCCCGTTTTGTACGAACCGCGCCGGACGCGTGTATTCTTCAATCACATCTATCGGAGAAAATACTGCACGGTATTCGTACGGCCATTCCCGCACAAAGGGAAGGCCGCCGACCAGGCATTCATAGCGCGTGACTTTCATCTGCTTATTGTGATATCCCAGGATAATATTTCCCATCCCCGGTGCCACACCGCAATCGGTCACCGCTACCACATCGCGCTCACGGGCCAGCGCATCCAATTCAAACGGGTCTTCTGGAAAAAATGAGATGTCGACCAGATTTTTACCCGCGTCAATCACCGTGCGTGCCACCCCAAAGCCCATGAACCCGGGTACGGCGCCGACCACCAGGTCGAACGGTTCCACCGCACGTCGCAAGGCCGCACCATCCGTAAAGTCGATTTGCAGCGTATGAATTCCATGGCGACCAGCGTCAGAAAGGGCTGCATCGCTTCTATCGGCCGACGTGACATCAAAATCCTTAGCGAGATCGATGGCCATGGCCTTACCCACAAGACCTGCGCCGAGAACAAGTACCTTTTGCATAATTCAATAATTATCAGGCAACACGGCGCAATATCCGCAAAGTTTTGGGGCTACCAAAGAACACAAAAAGCGTTATCTTCGGAACTGTCGGGGGGGTACTATGATTGATCTGAACCGAGCTGTAGCGAGAGCCAAAACGTCGTCTTTTCATCTTCGCCTGTTGAACCTGGCCCTTGACCGTATGGTCCCGTTCAACAGACCTCACGGATTTCGTATCGTCGAGATCGGCGACGATCATATTACTACACGCATACCGTATCGAAAACGAAACTTCAACCACATCAGGGGTCTCCACGCCTGTGCACTGGCCACGCTTTCCGAATTCACGACCGGCTTTGTGCTGCTGACACGTCTGGATGGCAGCAAATATCGATTGATCATGCAACGCCTGGAGATGGACTATCACTACCAGGGCAAGATGGACGGCACCGCTACGTATTCGATAACAGATGAAGCCATTCGACAACAGATCCTGGAACCTTTGAAGACGCAGGATGCTGTCGTGATCGTCTGTGAAGTTAAAATCCACGACCGCGCCGGCAACCACCTAACCACCGGCAAAGTACACTGGCAAATTAAAGACTGGCAGAAGGTGAAAACGAAATTGCAGGCGTAATGAACGTTTGGTAAATTGAGGAGATAACATCAACCTGCCTGCCGACTAATGTGCAACGATCAATGCAGTCTGAGTGGGGCAGGCGGACAAGCACATCAACCGATAAAATGAGACGCATCGACGAGCTATTGGAGGAGTACGGCGAAAGCCATCAGGATGAGACGAACAAGGCAATCCACTGGATTTGTGTTCCCCTCATTTTTTTCAGCATCGTAGGGTTGCTGGCATCGATACCCGCGGGGATTGTGCAGGCTTTTCTGGGGCCGGGTAATCCGTATGCAAACTGGGCGGGTGTGGCCCTGATCTTCGTCATTGTATACTATGTGTCGCTCTCCATTCCACTCAGCATAGGTATGATGCTGTTTGGCGTGTTATGTCTTATGGCGGCGAACGTCATCGTGCGGTTGAACGTGGCGCCGCTCTGGCTGGTATGCCTGGTTATCTTCGTGGTGGCGTGGATCGGCCAGTTTTACGGCCATAAAGTCGAAGGCAAAAAGCCGTCGTTTTTCAAGGACCTCCAGTTCCTTCTGATCGGCCCGGCATGGCTCATGCATTTTGTGTACAAGCGCTTAGGCATACCGTATTGACGGATTACGATTTCAGGGAATCGCCGCTGTCGCAAAACATCCCCTATGCTTATGAGCGGTGGTTGTTTCATCATGCAACACATCTTCAACTGCAAGCTTCTTCCGGCTGGCATTCCTTCTACGCCGTACACAATGCGCACCATGCGATCGATGCGCACCTCCATGTTCACATCGACGGCACACAGGCGTTGGCGCCCTACCGTGCGCCGTTTGGATCATACCAGTTTCGCTCCGGTATGCCGCCGGTCGCGCTCTATGAGTTTATAGCGTTCACGCTGTCGCGTCTTCGCGAAAAAGGTGTCACGGAGTTTGTCGTAAAGAATCCGCCACTGGCCTATCAGCATGGCGCTATCGATATGCTCACTACCTTTCAGATCAACCTGGGATTTGAGGTTGTGCAGGCAGAGGCCGGATCGGTTCTTGACCCTTCACGTGAATTTCGTGCCGGACTGGATGCCTGGGAACTCCGCAAATTAAGACAGGCGGAAAAGGCAGGACTCAGCTTCGCGGTCTTGGACATGACCGAACTCGAATCGGTCTACACTTTTATTCTGGCGTGCAGGACCGAGCGCGGCTATACATTGTCAATGGATTGGGAAACGCTGCGCAAAACGGTAATGGCGTTTCCGGACCGGTTTATATTGTTTGCCGCTAAACATCAGGAAATTGTCGCCGCGGCCGCCATAGCCTATAACGCCGGCAACGGCATTCTTGTAAACTTTCACTCCGCGCATCCCCGCGATTACGATCACCTCAGTCCCGTGGTATTATTGCTGGAAGGAATGATGCAATACGCGCGCGAAAAAGGCTACCGCATGCTCGACCTCGGAACTTCAGCCCTGGATGGAAAGCCAAACTTTGGGCTGCTCAACTTCAAAATGAGAACCGGGGCAAGCGTTACCTCTAAATTGACGTTGGTCCGGAGATGGTAGGACGTCCACTTGTATCTGTAGTCTGCCTGTGTTACAACCAGCGCGACTGGGTGGAAGCCGCCGTCGACTCTGTTCTCCGTCAAACGTATCCAAACATTGAATTGATCATCGCCGATGACGCCAGCAGCGATGGAAGTCAGGAGGTCATCGAACGCATACGAGCCCGCCATCCGCATATCAGAACTCAGTTATCAGATGTCAACCGCGGGAACTGCGCAGCATTCAATGCGGCATTTCGCGAAACGAGTGGCACTTTTGTGGTCGACTTTTCCGCCGACGATCAAATGCATCCGCAGCGCATCGAAAAACAGGTGAGCCAATTCGCGGGGCTTGACGAGACTTATGGAGTGGTGTTCACCGACGCAGAATACATCGATGAGAAGGGGAGTTCGCTTTATTTTCATTATCCCGAGATGCGTCGCCATGGCTTGCTCAGCAAAGTGCCTGAGGGTGATGTATTCCGGGATGTGCTCTCGCGTTACTTCATCGCAGCCCCGACGATGCTCGTTCGGCGGTCGGTGCTCGATGCGCTGGGAGGGTATGACGAAACTTTGGCGTACGAAGATTTTGACTTCTGGGTGCGGTCGTCCCGCCAGTTTAAGTATGCATTCCTCGATGAGCCACTTACTCTGATCAGAAAAACGCGCCGATCGATGTCGGCAGGCTGGTATAGAAAAGGAGATCCAAAGATGCATTCCACGTACCTGGTTTGCCGTAAGGCAGTGTCACTCTGCCGGGACGACGAGGATCGCGCCGCGCTCGCCAAGCGGTTGCGGTATGAGTTCAGGCAATGCGTCCTCACCGGCAACCATACGGAGGCCAGCCTGTTTCTCAACTTCCTGGAAGAGATCGGCGCGGTGTCGGCATCGGATCGCCTTTTTGACATTCTAAAGACATCACGCATCCCGCTGAACTGGTTTCGGGAGATGTACCACGCACTCAGGTTCCGTTCGCGCTTTTAGAATAAGGAATAGTCCGGGTAGAGGTTGCCGCCTGTAAAAAGCCCTTTACGCCCGGCACAAACGATTTCGGAGATGGGTATTTTTTTCTATATTTTAGAATCACCATGAAACCTCACTTCCATAAGGTGCCGGTCAAGCCTGAGAGTTCGTTTAGCCTCAGGCACGATATCAAGCAGGATTTTGGCTCGGTGTGGCATTACCATCCGGAGCTGGAACTGCATTATGTGGTGAAAGGAGAGGGGGTGCGGTTTATCGGAGATAACATTCGCAACTTCTCGGAAGGAGAGATGGTCCTGCTGGGCGAAAACCTGCCTCATACCTGGCGCTGCAACAAAGATTATTCGCCGGACAATCCCGACGGCAGGGTGGAGGCGCTGGTCATGCATTTTCTGCCTTCCTGTTTCGGGCGAGACTTCCTATGCCTTCCCGAATCGATCGGCATCCGCACCCTATTCGAAAGAGCAAAGATGGGCATTATCATACGGGGCACCGCAAAACTCCGCGTGGTCAACCTGATGAAAGAATCGTTGAATTCTTCAGGTCTGGATCGCCTGGTACTACTGTTGTCGATCCTCCAGGTATTGGTTAATCATGTTTCTGAAACCGAGACCATTACGTCGACCTACACCTTCACGAAATCGAACGAGCAGGAGATGGCGCGCCTCGACAAGATATGTTCCTATACCTTATCCAATTATAAAAAGGAAATCAGCCTGAGTGAGATTGCGTCAGTGGCGAATATGAGTAAGACTTCCTTCTGTCGGTATTTCAAACTCATGACCAACAAGACGTATTTCGAGTTCCTCACAGAAATCCGGATATCTCACGTTTGTCGTGCGCTGGTGGAAAACAAAAAGCCCACGGAGATCATTTGCTTTGAATGCGGGTTCAATAATATTTCTAATTTTTACCGCCATTTCAAAAAGGTCACAGGCCTCACTCCCTTTGAATACAAAACCCGGTATCTCTCTCACCACCTCGCGGCCAATGCGCCCGTGTTTATCGAAAGGTAAACCGGCTCACTTTGTTTCCCGGCGCTATCCGGGGATAGTGATCGCTGCCTGATAATATCGTACAATAAATTGGTAAGAACCCGTAAGGCACGGGCATGCAAATGGGCGTTCTTTGACTCTCGAAGAAGGCAGCAATTCGGTATCGATGAGTAGGAGGAACGTTTATCTCATTTGCAGTGGCGACCAGAGATTGTCCGCCAATCAGGCATGTTGGGAAGCGCAGCAGCGCATGGAGGCCGCGTTGACGGCCGCGATAGAGGCTCGTGGATGGAACGTTGTTCGCGGCCACCATTACGACGAGGAGAAACGACACGGCTTCATCGACTCCCAGAAGATGGGCATGGAGGTGTTCCGCACTTTGGATCCTGATGTGCCTCTTATTGTGGCGGAAAGTGTCTGGCAATACAGCCATCACGTGCTGGCCGGCCTGACCACACATAAAGGACCGATCCTGACCGTAGCGAATTGGAGCGGACAGTGGCCGGGCCTTGTAGGCATGTTGAATCTCAACGGATCGCTGACCAAAGCGAATGTGTCATACAGTACTTTATGGAGTGAATCCTTCGACGACGCATTCTTTCTGAAAGGCCTGGACGAATGGCTGCAGACAGGAAATGTTACGCACGATTTCAGTCATGTGCTGCGCTTCGACGGTAGTACTATTCCTGCGCCGGACCGTCAGGTGGGCGTTGAGTTTGCAAGGGCATTCCGGAGTCGGAAAGCGATTATGGGCGTATTCGACGAGGGGTGTATGGGAATGTTCAATGCCATAATTCCCGATGGTTTGCTTCATCCGACAGGTGTTTTCAAAGAACGATTAAGTCAGTCCGCCCTGTTTGCAGAAATGCGTAACACCGACGATGGCGAGGCGGAGGGCGTGCTTCAATGGCTGATTGACAGGGGGGTCAGGTTTAGTTGGGGAACCGAGCCCGCTTCCGAACTAACACGGGGGCAAAGCCTTGAGCAGAGCAAGATGTACATTGCCGCCCTCCGCATCGCCGATCGCTTCGGTTGCGATACCATCGGAATTCAGTATCAGCAGGGTCTGATGGACCTGGTTGCGGCCAGCGACCTCACAGAAGGGCTACTCAATAACCGGGAACGTCCCCCGGTATTTTCAAGAGACGGCCGCGAGCTGTATCCCGGAGCGGCATTACCCCACTTTAACGAGGTGGATGAGTGTGCCGGCCTTGATGCGCTGGTCACCTATCGTCTGTGGCGTAGTCTGGGGCTTGATCCTGAAAATACATTGCACGACATTCGGTGGGGGGAGTCGTTTCAAATTGACGGAGTCGATGCGTTTGTCTGGCTCTTCATGATATCAGGTGCGGCCCCGCCCGCACACTTTGTCGATGGTTACGCGGGAACAACCAGTGATCGGCAGCCGCCGATGTATTTTCTTAGCGGTGGCGGCACCCTGAAGGGCGTGAGTAAACCCGGGCATATCGTATGGAGCAGAGTCTTTGTGGAGAACGACAGACTTCATTGCGACCTTGGTGTAGGTGAAGTGGTGCCGCTGCCGGAAGAAGAAACGCGGCGCCGGTGGTCGCTCACTACTCCGCAGTGGCCGCTAATGCATGCTGTGTTGCGCGGCGTTTCACGCGACCAGATGATGGCGCGCCATAAGGCCAACCACATACAGGTAGTGTATGCCGGTGATGAGGCTATGGCTCATCGGGCTTGTCGCATCAAAGCTGCCGCCATGGATGAACTGGGCATCATCACCAGTTTCTGTGGTGACGTGAGGATAGACAATTAATGAATGACCTATGAGTCTGCCGGTACTGGATATCGTTGTTATTGTGTTGTACATGACGGGTACCGTTGCCTTTGGAGCTTCCTTTTACTTCCGCAGCAGGTCGTCAGGCGATTACACCACAGGTGGAGGGCGGATTCCGGGCTGGGTGCTTGGCATGTCGATCTTTGCAACCTTCGTCAGCAGCATCAGTTTTCTCGCTCTTCCAGGCAAAGCGTATCAGTCTGACTGGAACAGCTATGTATTTAGCTTATCTATACCGTTTGCGGCTCTTGTGGCCGTAAGGTTTTTTGTGCCGCTCTTCCGCAGCCTCAACAGCATATCGGCGTATGCATATCTAGAAACACGCTTCGGGCCGTGGGCACGGGTGTACGCGTCGTCGTGCTACCTGCTGACGCAGTTTGCACGATGCGGTTCGATCCTGTTTCTTCTGGCCTTACCGCTTAATGCCTTATTGGGATGGGATATTGCGCTGACGATCATCGGCACAGGCTTACTGGTCATGATCTATTCCATGATGGGAGGCATCCAGGCCGTTGTGTGGACGGACGCGATCCAGGGTATTGTGCTTATTGGCGGCGCGCTGGCCTGTCTTTTGGTCCTGCTGTTTTCGCTGCCGGAGGGACCGGCACAGATGTTCGCAATAGGTGCGGCCGATCAAAAGTTCAGCCTCGGGAGTTTCGATTTCAACTTTACCGAATCGACATTCTGGGTCATACTGATTTATGGCTTCTTTATCAACCTTCAGAATTTCGGTATCGATCAGAACTATGTTCAACGATACCTGACAGCCAAATCAAGCAAGGATGCGGTGTTTTCCACCTGGTTTGGATCGCTTATGTACCTTCCCGTGTCGTTGCTGTTTTTCCTTATCGGCACGGCCCTGTATGCATACTACCAGGTATTCCGCGACAAGTTGCCGGCGGAATTGCATTCCCTGGATATGGCCGACCGGGTGTTTCCCTTCTTCATCGTAGACGGACTTCCGCCGGGTGTAACCGGGCTGCTGATCGCGGCGATCTTTGCGGCCGGTATGAGCACGGTGTCGACCAGCCTCAACAGCGGCGCAACAATAGTTCTAACCGATTTTTATAAGCGCTTTTTCCGCAAAGACGCTTCCGAAAAAGCGTCAATGACTGTATTATACATCGCTTCAGGAGCCATCGGCGTCATCGGTATTGGTGTGGCCCTGGCCATGATAAAAGTAAAAAGCGCCCTGGATGCCTGGTGGGCCTTGTCTTCGATCTTTAGTGGGGGCATGTTAGGGCTCTTGCTCTTAGGGTACTTTGCCCGCACGGCACGCAACGTTCATGCAAAGGCCGGCGTGGTAGTCGGTATACTGGTCATCTGCTGGATAAGTCTTTCCCCTACCTATTTCACTGCCGACGGATGGGTGTCCTTCCGGAGCACATTGCACACCAATCTCGCCATCGTGGTAGGAACGATCGCCATCTTCGTGGTCGGGTTTGTGGCCAGCACACTGGCCGGAAGGAAGAGCGGGAGATAATGCGTAAACGATTTGAAAGTCTGTGGCGCGACTGGAACGTAGCGCCGCATCCAAGCATCAACTGGCAAACATTCTCTGAATATTATACAGGTTCACCCGACTCATGGAACCGCGCATTCGCCTTTCTAACGAACACGGATCTGGCCGGCCTATCAGCAGGTGTGTATGATCTGATTCCAGGCAAGCTCATTGTCATGGTACAAGAATACATCACCCGGAAGAGGGCGGAGACGCAGTACGAAGCACACCGGAAATATGCAGACATTCAATACGTTGTCAGGGGTGCTGAGCGCATGGGCATCGCGCGTCTTCAGGATACAAGCGTAGTGCAACCGTATGACGACCAAAACGATATTGTGTTTTTGCACGCAACCCGGGAAACAATTTATCATGCCTCGCGGGAAAGCTTTTTTGTCTTCTTCCCGGACGACGCCCACAGACCTTGTATAAGGAATGGATCGTGCGGGCCGGTTAAGAAGATTGTAGTAAAGATTGGACTACTATAGTTGTATCCCCAGTGCGTAATGTTGCATATGGCAATTTTGCACATCTTCTTGATAATATAATACAATCTTCGACCCTCTGAGCATGGTATGTTTGATGCGATGTGCGATATTTTAGTATTAAAGCATCCCTAATCATAGCCGATCCTTCCGCATGAAAAGCAACAAGAAGGGATTCATTCCTGTAATGCTGACCCCCTACAGCTCCTCTGGTGAAATAGACTACGACGGACTGACACGTATAACCGAGTTCTACCTGGAGTCAGGCTCCGCCGGGCTGTTTGCCAACTGTCTCTCCAGCGAGATGTATGACCTTACCCCATCCGAACGGCTTTCGGTTACCCGGCACGTCGTACGTACCGTCAATGGCAGGGTGCCCGTCGTGGCAACCGGAAATTTCGGACGGACAATTCATGAGCAGGCAGATTTTGTAAACAGGATGGCGGATACCGGTGTCGCGGCTGTCATCGTGGTCACCGGCTTGCTTGCGGAGGAGAATGAGCCAGACGAGGTATTCATGGATAATGCATTCACGTTAATGCGTTTGACCTCGGGTATTTCCGTCGGTTTCTACGAGTGCCCACTACCGTATAAGCGGATACTGAAGGCAAGCCAGTTGAAATCGTTGCTGGAAACAAACCGGGTGTTATACCATAAAGACACCTGTCTCGATATCCACCAGGTGAGGGAGAAAATCGCCGTTGCCAGGGGCTATGACTTTGCGTTTTACGATGCCTACCTGGGACATGCGGTCGAATCGTTAATGGCGGGATCCGACGGCCTGTCGTGCATTCAGGGTAATTTCTTTCCGGAGATTATCGTCTGGCTTTGCGAGCATTTCGACGATCCGGATTTTACCGCCGAGGTAAGTGCGGTGCAGGAATTTCTCATTGCCAATATGGACGTCATGCATGCGGTATATCCCCCGATTGCTAAATATTATCTTCAAAAACGGGGGATGGATATATCGCTGTATTGTCGGAGTACGAGGGAAGTTGTCGATGGCAATGTCCGTGAAAACATTGACAAGTTGTTTGCAGATTGTACGAAGTTACATGAAGATATCGGTATTCGGGCGCTATCGTTCTGATGGGTCGTGGCTGCGGTTTACCGTTGAACAGCCTGGCTGGTTGCAAATGACAAACATTGCGTCCCTACAGGACGCCGTACCCCCACGGACACGGTTTCTACAAACATAGCGTCCCTACAGGACGCTGGCCTGCGATTAAATATCGGTTTTACTCCAAACGTTGTTAGCACCAAATCGAAAATCAATAATCTATAATCGATAATCCAAAATCATCCGGTCCCACAGACAAACATTGCGTCCCTACGGGACGCCGTACCCCCACCACACGGTTTCTACAAACATTGCGTCCCTACAGGACGCTGGGCCTACGATTAAATATCGGTTTCACCCCCAACGTTGTTAGTACCAAATCAAAAATCAATAATCGATAATCGATAATCCAAAATCATCCGGTGCGAAAGACAAACATTGCGTCCCTACGGGACGCCGTAACCCCGCGGACACGGTTTCTACAAACATTGCGTCCCTACAGGACGCAGGTTTCCCGCTGGCGGATGCGCGCACTTTAAGGCAGCTCCGGGATCGAATTCCAAACATGGTAATAAAGTATAATGTTTTGGCAAAAACTGACAATGGATGCCATGATTGT
>DATGQD010000009.1:0-20558 GCA_035304385.1 Cyclobacteriaceae bacterium | reverse complement strand
AGTAGAGGACGCCAGTACCCCCACAAATGCAAGAATCGCGAGTTGTTTTTTCATAATGTAAGGTTTAAGTAATGCTTTGAAGTTGCCAAAATTAAACGTTTTGTCGATTTGTAAACATATTTCTAAATATTTTTCTGCCTGCGGCAGCAACTTCGGCGTCTTACCTTACGTAATGCACAACCCCCGGATTCGTCACAATATCAGCGCTAATTCCGTGAGAATAAAGCACTAGGTTTGTGCAAAACGCTCGCTCGCCATCATGCGAACCGACAAAAGGTACGGCTTTTCAAGCTACGGCCTCTGATTGAAATATCCTTTCCCGACCGAAGGCTGTCTGATGGTGGAGACGCCTGCTCCTCTCAGGCAAGATTAATCGTGGTGGGATTCAAAATCCGCCTAAAAAGATGCCCAACTTCTCGTCAATTACCGGTTCAGCACAAATCGTTATATATCAAAGGACCCTCAGGGAGTTTTATCGGTCAGAAAGCAGGATTGCCTGTTTTGAGGAACCTGGGCAGGGCAGGGGCAGTTGCAGAGGCAGGGGCAGTTGCAGTTGCAGTTGCAGAGGCAGTGGGCATGGGCAGGTCGGTAATCGAAATCCGCCAGCTAGCCGTAAGACAGCCGGCACGGATGACTTTCAGAGCGGAGAGAGAGGGATTCGAACCCTCGATACCCTTTCGGGTATACACGCTTTCCAGGCGTGCCAGATAAGCCACTCCTGCATCTCTCCTTTAATAATAAATCTAAAAAAGCGCCCAAAGTAATCAATAAAAGAGGGCGGTTGCAACACTCAGACCGACATTTCCCCTGCCAACGACGTTTGAATCAATTCCACAACACGATCCCGCTCGTACTCTCCCAACAGGATCATCAACTTCGTCACAGCAGCTTCCGTCGTAAGATCGCTGCCTCCGATTACCCCGATCCTGAGCAACTCCTTGCTGGTAGCATACCTTCCCAATATCACCATGCCTCCGGGGCATTGCGAAATGTTCAGCACCACCACACCGCGACCTATCACCTCAGCAACCTCTGCCACTAACCACGGAAGTGTTGGTGCATTTCCGGATCCGTAGGTTTCAAGCACCACGCCACGAACTTCCGGCGTATGCAATACACTGCGTACCGCCTCACGCGTAATGCCCGGAAACAACTTCAAAATCGTTATCCGTGGGTCGACCTGCGTATGCAACTTCAGCGGACCTTCAGGCGCCTTTCGTATTGCACTGTAATTGTAATCGATCTTCACGCCGGCCTTTGCGAGCAACGGATAGTTGCCCGAGTCGAATGCGTCAAACTGCATGCTCTCCACCTTACGCGACCTGTTACCCCGAAGGAGTTCGTAATCAAAATAGATGCACACCTCGGGAACAATCGCCTTGCCTTCCCGTCGGGCAGATGCAATCTCGATGGCGGTGATAAGATTCTCACGTGCGTCCGACCGCGGCTCGCTCACCGGCAACTGCGCACCGGTGAAGACCACCGGCTTGTTCAGACCTTCCAGCATAAAACTCAGCGCTGACGCCGTGTACGCCATCGTGTCGGTGCCGTGAAGAACGACGAAGCCATCGTTCTTGTCGTACTCGTCCCGTATCACTTCAGCGATCGTACGCCAATGATCCGGGCCCATATTAGAAGAATCAATCGGCGTCTCGAACGACACAACATTTAACTCAAGCGCGAGGTGCTTCAGCGGCGGAAGGTACCCGAGGATGCGACTGAAGTCGAACGGCACCAGCGCCCCCGATCCGTCGGTAGCCATTCCGAACGTACCACCAGTATAGATAATAAGAACGCTTCCCTTCGGTTGGCCGGGGCTGGCCGTGTTGACTTGTAATCTTTTAAGTTCCATTCGGCAAATTATCCGTCGACGGGCGGGGAAAGTCGGAATAGCGTTATGGCATTCGCCGTCGTGATTTCCATGACGCTCGTAACCGTAACACCCAGCACTTCGGCCAGCCGCCCCGCAATAAGTGGAATATACATCGGCTCGTTCCGCTTTCCACGATGCGGAACGGGGGCCAGATAAGGACTGTCTGTTTCCAGAACCACGCGAGAGAGATCCAATGCCCTGATCACAGAAGGCTGAAGACCATTGCGAAATGTCGCTATGCCACCGATACCAACGTGAAACCCCTGGCGCACAATGCGGGCTGCCTCCTCCTCTGTTCCGCCGAAGCAATGGAATACACCGCGAAGTGTGCCATCCTGCATTTGCTCCACCATATCTATGGTTTGCGTCAAACTCTCACGGCAGTGGATGATAATGGGAAGGTCATATTTTTTTGCCCACGCCACCTGAACCTTAAACGCTTCCTGTTGCTCTGCCCAGAACGTCTTGTCCCAGTACAGGTCGGTACCGATCTCTCCTACTGCTACGAAAGACCTGCTTTCGAGCCATTCCTCGACATGATATAACTCCTGCTCAAAGTCTTTCTTCACCGAGCATGGATGCAATCCCATGGCCGGTACACAAACGTCTGCGTACCGCGACTCGGTCTCAAGAAGTGCGTCTACAGAATGACGATCGATATTGGGCATGATTATCTTCTGCACGCCGGCATCTTTACTACGGCTGACGACAGCTTCGCGGTCGCCGTCGAATTCAGGCAAGTAAATATGTGCATGGGTGTCGATGCAGAAAGTCATACGCTATAATCTGGCCGCAATATACACGTTGAAACGCTGGCCGCCATGCAGTCGCCCTGAAGCAAGTTGAAGACCCTGTTATGACCGAAGTGCCAGCACGTCGTCCAGCGAGCGACCTAATGCTTCGCCATCAAAGTTTTTACCCGGAAATCCGGTAAAGGCGGATGCTGTTTGAACAATAGACGCGAGGCTGAGCCGATGCTGCTCTACATATCCAGCATATCCCTGTGCTGCGATATGTCGCGCAAGATATTCCTGCTCGGTCTGTCCGGGTGTCGGAACAAATACTGCGCGTCCACCGGTGTGGTAGAGGTCCATGATCGTCGTATACCCCGATCGTGCGACGACGACATCCGATTTGGCAATGATGTCCACCACTTCCCTCGTCGCAAGCAGGTGGAATACCGACAGATTCGCTATTGAGATGTCTTGCAACGGCGTGTCTGTCCCCCTGATCAACGCGATCCGCAACGTTGTTTTCGCCGCTGCTTCGATAACCCATTGCTCGAACAAAGTGCGTTGAGGCTCGGGACCCGACAAGAGAAACGCAAGGTCGAATGTTTTGGTCGTCTTTTCGATGCGGCCGAAGCGGGAAAGCGGGCCGATGTATGTCAGTCCGGGTCGGTTCGATTCAGAGAGCGCACCGGCCAGACTTTCCGGGCCAGCGAAATCAGGTACCCACCATCGGTCAAACTTTGCCACCAACCCGCTATGAAGCCTGTTCACGAGCGACGATAGTCCGCTTAAGCGCTCCGGCATACGCAGGTTGACCTGGTGTCCGACAAAAATTGACAATGCCCGCGTTGAGCGACAGCCGTAGCGGTTATCCGAGAGGATGACTTTTACGTCGTGTTTTACTACTATCTTCTCTGTAGCGCGTCCATCCAACCAATACATCTTCAGAAGCAGTGGCAGTTGCGTCGCGATCTTCCAGGCCTGCGAGGAGGATGACGAATAGCGTATTCTGTAATCCGGCAATTCCTCGAAGGTAAGGCCGGGAAATTCATTGCGAAGCAACGTCAGCGACGCCCCACTGCCTGCGATAATGACTTCACAGTTCTTCGCCAGGAACTCGCGTATCAGTGGGATACATCGGGTGGCATGGCCCAGACCCCAGTCGAGAGGCGCAACCATAACGCGCCTGTTCACACCGACACAGGTTTAAACGTGTAGCCTTGTTCGAGACATTCATCGACCAGTCGCGGCAGACCGTACACAAGATTTCGCTCAGCCTTGTAGCTATCGTGATACACGATAATCGATCCCGGCCGTATGGCGCGCAACGTATTCCGCAGGGAGCGGTCGGGAGAAAGGCGCGCATTGTAGTCGAGTGACAACACGTCCCACATAATGATCGGTCGGTCGGCCAACGCCCGGATCTGCGCGCGGGTTATACGCCCATACGGCGGGCGAAAAGGCAACGCACCATCAGGATTTACCTCTCGTTGCAAAACCTGATCGCATCGGAGGACATCGTGGAGGTACTCGTCCTTGCTTACACGCCATCCATTACAGTGGCGATGCGTGTGATTCCCCACGGCGTGCCCTTCGATAACGAGCTTACGGTATAGATCAGCGTTTCTTTCGACGTTTTCGCCGATACAAAAAAACGTAGCCTTTACCGCACGGTGGGCCAGCGTTTCCAGTACGAACTCGGTAGGACCTGGAACCGGTCCATCATCAAACGTCAGATACAGTGATTTCTCTTGCGCGGGCAACCGCCAATGAAGTTTAGGATACAGTAGCGGCAGAATGAAAGGCGTTCGGTGCGGTATCATTCCACCCGGCACGAAAGCATAGTGATGTCGTCGTGATAGCTGTTGCGCCCCTTGAAGCAATCGAGTGCAACGATAAGGTCCTGGTGAATCGTCTTCAGATCACGTTCAAATACCGCTTCTTGTTCGAAATACCTAACCAGCGACTCCTGCCCGTATTGTTGCCCTGCCTCGTTGAGCGTTTCCGTGAGGCCGTCGGTGTAGCAGAACAAAAGGAAGTCGTCGAGATCGGTAACGAAGCCCTCGTTGACGAACGGGAGCGGGTGTAGCGCACCCAGTACCGTAGAACCTTCCTCCAGAAACCGGAGTCCGTTCTTTTTATCGACGAGCAGCGGAGGATTATGTCCGGCGTTGACATACACCATGGTCTTGAGGTGGAGGTCGTAAATCGCGGCGAAGAACGTGATAAACTTCTCCCCTTTGGCGTTTTCAAGCACCTGATAATTGAGCGCTTCAATGATATCGGTCAGGTTAGGTGTCTGACGAAGCAAGGTTCTTAAAGACGCCTGGAAATTCGACATCATGAGCGCGGCTGGTATTCCCTTACCGCTTACGTCTGCAACGCAAATCAGGAATTGGTTCCGGTTGATCGGAACGTAGTCGTAGTAATCTCCACCGATACGGTCGTGGGGCAGGTAACTCGCCTCGACCTTAAGCTTTTCGGTATACGGAAGTCGTTCCGGAAAAAGGAACTGTTGCACGTCGCTGGCGATCTCGAGTTCTTTGCGAAGCGCTTCCTGTTCCAGTTGCTTCCGCGCCAGCTTTTTATTTTCGATGGCAACGATAATAATGTTGCTGAGAGCCTGAATGAATCGCAGGGCATCTTCACTGTCAAATCTCGATTCATCATCATAGATACCGCCCACGAACGCGATGGCGAGGTTATTCCGCTTATGCGCTACGGGTATAACGATATCGAATTCCGCGAATTCGGAACTATCGTTCGGCTTGAGGCTAGAGATGCCATTCAGCGTTTTGAAGTAGTCGGGCAGCTCGATTCCCAAAAAGCTTGTCGAGGTGCCAAAATTTACCTTGCAGTTCCATTTTTCATCCAGGACATAGAGGGCCAGCTTCCGGATGCTCAGGTTGGACCTCAGGGTGAAGTTGTATATCTTATAGAGCGATTCCTCCGGCACGTTACTATTGATCGCCTCCGTCACCTCAAGCAGGGCGTTCAATTCGAGCTCCTTGATTTCGTATTTGTTCTTAAGGGTCAGTTGAGACATGCCGTAAATTTAACGGTTATCCGCCAATGAAGAGTGTATTTCGACAGCCGTCCGTCTTATTTTTCGACCCTTCCACGCCGGCGTTTTAAAATTAGCCAGGGCACCCATGGTCACCACATACGCCGAGTAGGTAAGTTGCAGCAGGGCAAAAGCGCGCCAACTCCATTTTGCCCCAAGAAAGCGGTGAACCTTCCGAAGGTACGCCATTTCAAAAATTGCCTTGACCAGGAATAGCAATAAAGGCTCGATCACCGCACCGTTAAGGACCGTCGCCGGGACGAGCACTAGCCAGGAGAGGTGAAACAATCCTACGAACCATGCCAGCGTCGGCGTGGCGGCCGTAGCGGCGTACTTCCATTTGGCGCCCCATCGGATCCGCTGATCGATGAAATCACGCCAGGCCACCGGGCCCGTCTCGACAACGGCGCTGGTCTGCGGGCAGAAGACTACAGAACCGGGATAGCGTGCATGGATCTTCTGCATAAGAAACACATCGTCACCGGAGGCAATGTGGTCGTTACCGGAATAGCCCCCTACCTCGATGAAGGCGTCCCGTCGGAAGGCCATGTTAGCGCCGTTGCACATTGTAGGCCAACCGAGACCGATGGTCGACGCACCTGTACCCACCAGGCTTGAAAACTCAAGCGACTGGAGGTGTGCCCGGAAAGTTTCCGCGGGACCTATACGCACACCGCCCGATACAAACTTCACGTGGGGATGAAAGGATGCCAGCATACTCTCGATCCAACGTCGTCCGGGTCTGCAGTCTGCGTCGGTGGTAATAACGACCGACCCACGTGCACGACGAATGCCGGTGGTAATAGCCGCCTTCTTACCCCCTGCCGCGTCCATACTTACCACGTCGAGGGAATAAGTTGGATTGTCATGAAATGCTTTCGCGATGGTGACGGTTTTATCTTCTGAGTGGTCGTCGACCACCACGACTTGAAAGTTTCGGGTGGTTTGGCACTTCAGATCGTCGAGAAGGACAGCAATATTATCTTCCTCGTTGCGTGCAGCAACAACAACGGTGACATCAGGATATTGTGCCGGCGGGGTATCGGACCGTATTAATAGCGCGATCTTCCACCCTTTCGTGAGGAACAGCAAGAAAGGGAGATATAAAACCGCTATAAATGTGAGTGCAGTCAGCATCCGTGCAGCAATTTCGGAAATTTGCGCGTACTGCCTTAACTTGACCCCGTGAGCCGCGCCGTCAAGGAAAAAGTGATTTTGGGATTGGATCCCGGAACCAATGTTATGGGTTACGGGATCATTGTTGTGCGGGGCGTTAAAGTGAGTATTGTCCAGTTTGGCGTGATCCGTCTGAGCAGGCTGGCGAATCACGAGCTGAAGTTAAAGGAGATATTCGTCCGGGTTTTGGCCTTGCTTGACGAATACCATCCGGATGAAGTGGCGCTGGAGGCTCCGTTTCACGGCAAGAATGTTCAGTCGATGCTGAAATTGGGGCGTGCGCAGGGCGTAGCCATGTCGGCGGCGCTATTCCGGGAGGTACCCATTAAAGAATACGCGCCGCGCAAGGTAAAGCAGTCGGTCACGGGCAACGGAAACGCCTCCAAGGAACAAGTAGCGAAGATGTTAATGAGTCTTTTCCGCATCAGCGAAGTACCCAAATTGCTCGATGCCACCGACGCGTTGGCGGTAGCGGTTTGTCATCATTTTCAGAATGGGCAGTCGAAATCCAGAACGCGCGGTTGGGAGGCTTTTATAAGAGAGAACCGGTCGAGGGTGAAGGGGTTGTGATTTTATTTTATTACATGAATCCATCCTTTTACCACTTCTGCACAGGAATGTAGCCTCAAGTGATAAAAATATTGTCCTGCTGACACACTCCCGCCTCTCCAGTCGTTCCTGTAGTCCGATACGGAATAGATCGACTTTCCCCAGCGATTGAAGATCTTCAGACCTTTTTCGCCGGGCAAATCGAGGTAATGTTTAATTGGAAAATTGTTTTCTTTACCCGTCAATCATCCCATGGAGCCTATACACGTTGGAATGTTGCTGAACGCCCCTTACCCGGCTGACATGCGGATAAGGAAAGAGGCCATTGCGCTTCTGGCTGCGGGCTTCCGAGTACACTTGCTCTGCTTGCGACGGCCGAAAGAACCAGAGCACGAAGTGGTTGAGGATATCGCAATCACCCGAATATTTGCAGGCACAAATGACGTCGAACTTGCTTTTTGGGATGTCGTCATGTCTCTGCAAAAACCGCATCCGCGCTTCCGACGTGCGATAAGTAGCTGGGTAATGCGGCATAACATTAAAATACTACATGTCCACGACCTTCCGCTGGTCGGTACCGCTTTGCATGCGAGAACGGAATTAAACATTCCGGTAATAAGTGATTTTCATGAGAACTATCCGGAAGCGCTACGCGCCTGGTTTAAGTGGAAGAAGAATCCGCTTGCGCGACTCAAGAATACGCTATTTATGAACCCTGCGCGTTGGGTGGCCATAGAGCGAGCCGCCGTGGAAAAAAGCGACCATGTCATCGCGGTCGTGGAAGAAATGAAAGCCCGCCTCATTGACGAATATGGTGCCGCTCCCGAAAGGATCACCGTTGTCAGCAATACGGAGGAGCTGGAGTTCCTGGAACAACCTCTTATCAGAGATATTTATGCGCCATTGTCCGGAAAGTTCATCGTGACCTATTCGGGGAACATCGGGCCACATCGGGGAGTCGATACGGTGATTGAGGCAATGCAATATCTCCGCAACTATCCAATCGCTTTGGCCATTGTCGGAAGCGGTCGTAGTTCAGTAATGGATAAGCTTACCCGCCAGACAAAAGATTTCGGTCTTGATGGCCAGGTTCATTTTTTTGGTCGCCAGCCATTCGAAAAGTTCTTTTCGTTCATGAGTCTCACCGATGTGAATGTGATACCTCATAAATCAAATCCGCACACGGACAACACAGTGCCTCATAAACTTTTTGAAGCGATGATGGTTGGACGTCCCGTGCTGGTAAGTTCCAGTGCGCCACTTAAACGGATAGTCGAGGAGACGAAGGCTGGGGTTGTTTTCGACGCTGAAGACGCCAAAGACTGCAGCGAGAAGATTCTGAAGTTGTTTCATAATCCGGATTTACAGCGACAACTAGCAGACAATGGGGTTCGGGCCACTGTTCACGGCTCTCTCAACTGGGAGACGTCGCAACAAGCACTGATAGCGCTGTATCGCCGGATTCTTGATGTCAATTAAGCCAAACCTGAATAATCGTGAAACAACTTCTGTACGCGATTGTCTATCAACCCACTATCAACCGCATTCTTAGGAATGTTAACAAGGCACTTGTACCCTTCTTGCCTAAAGCTTTACGAATTCCTCCGTCAGGAACCATGACCATCCATCTTAAAGATGGCAGTTTCAAATTTAAAACCAATCAGACCAACTACACAACCCAGACGGTGTTTTGGAACGGCCCTTATGCCATGGAATACACCGTGATCTTCGAGCGCCTTATCCAGCATTGCTCCTGCTTTTGTGATATCGGTGCGCATGCGGGATACTATTCCATGATTGCCGCCGCGGTAAATCCGGATATCCGTGTTATATCTTTTGAACCTGCCAGTGGGCCGCATCACTATCTTGAGGAAAACATTGCAGTCAATCACTTTGAAGACAGAGTTCACCCTTATAGGATTGCCATCGGCGATTCGGACGGAACTGCACAATTTCTGGAGGCCACGCACCACAAATATCGTTACCTCAAACATAACCTCTTGGCCATCAGCAATCTGAAGGAACACAAGACCGGCAGGACGATGCAAAACGTCGAGGTTCCAATAGCAACACTCGATAATATCATTCGCAAGCAGAATGAACCGCTTCCCGACATAATAAAAATTGATACGGAAGGGACCGAGAACCTTATTCTGGCCAATAGCAATGAAGTGCTGTCAAATCACCCCATCATCATTTGCGAAACCCTATTCGATAAGATCGAATCTGAACTCGAAGATATTATGGGCCCTCGTGGTTATCATTTTTATAACCACGTCAATGGGGAATTACGTCCGGTGAAGTCAATTAAGCGGAATAGCGACGACGGTGTCCGCGATTGTTTCTTTGTGCACCCTGCCAAAGAATCGCTGATTCAAGCGTTTGTTCATTGAGTTCCCGCGACGGTGAACACCTGCTTATTCAGCATCCTTCCCACCCCCTCAAGACACACCTTCCCTTTCTCATCGGCAATACGGCCTTCGATAGCGAGGGTACCTTTCGTTGGGTCGGCTTCGAGGATCGTAAAGGTGGCCACATAACGTTCTCCCGGATACATCGGACGCTTGAAAGTCATTTCCTGCGACATGTAAATCGTGCCAGGCCCGGGAAACACAGTACCGAATATTTTAGAGAATACGCTGGCGGAAAGAAAACCGTGAAGTATCGGCTTCCGAAAAGGCGTCGTCGCGGCGTAGTCAGGATCGAGATGCACGGGATTAACGTCGCCCGTAACTTCCGCAAAGCGTTCGACATCCGCCTGACTAAAGCTAAATTCATGGTTGAATGTCTCGCCCGGCTCGGGTCGTATCTTCTGCTGATCCATGGCGCTGTCCATTGTTATTTCACCAGTCCCTTCGTAAATGCAAACTTAACCAGGCCGGCCGTATTCTTTACCGACATCTTGTCCATAATGGCTGCACGCTGATTTTGTACGGTGCTCTCGCTGAGATCCAGGCGGCCTGCAATCTCCTTCATGGTATACTCTTCACAGATGAGCCGTATGATGTCCAACTCGCGCTTCGTGAATTGCGGCGCGTCGCGCCTGATCCGGTTTACCTGTATGGTGAAGTTACGCAAGGCGCGCATGACCAGCTCATTGTGGTAAAAGTCTTTGTCGACCACCGCATAGATGGCTTTTTCCACTTCCTCAGGCGGCGCCCCTTTCGACAGGTAAGCATGCGCGCCCAGGCTGATCAGTTGCTGAATGTATTCTTCCGCGTCCTCCATCGTGAGCATCACCACCTTAACATCCGGCTGGTGCTTCTCAATCCACTCACAGACCTCCTCGCCGCCCATAACCGGCATGTGCAAGTCTACGAGGGCAACATCGGGAGGCGCGTCCTGGATCATGCGGATAAGTTCCTTGCCATTCGACGCCTCGCGTATCTCACCGACACGGCGGAACGACTGGATCAGGCGGATGAGCCCCTTGCGGAACAGCATATGATCGTCCGCCAGGTAAACCCGGATTTTGGAAGAACGCTTCATTGATGTTGGTTCGGGCAGACTATTGCACCTCGCCGCTGCTCATCGAGACTTCCAGCGGAAGACGCAGTCGTGCCATATTTCCTTCGGGAAGTCCTTCATTGGTGAACTCCGCCCCGATCATCTCTGCACGATTCAGGATGTTGTTGAGGCCAAGTCCGGCCGATTGATACTTTTCAGAAAAACGGTAGTTGTAGCCATCATCCTTGATTTCTACAGTAAGGCCATCGTCCTGCCAGTTCAGTATGACATGGATACGCCAGGGAGACGCGTACCGCAGCGAATTGTTGATGACCTCCTGGATAATCCGGAAAATGTGCAGCTGCTTGTCTTTACTCAACTTAAAGGAGTTGCCGTTTTCCGTAAACTCCACGCGGGCAACACATGACGAATTAATGCGCTTCACCATTTGCGTTACGGCCCGGCTAAGCCCAAAGTTCTCCAGGAACGAGGGCGAAGTAATGCGCGACACACTCTTCACATACTCAATAGCGCTGTCCAGCGCATACTTCAGTTCCTTAAGTGCATCGTTGGATTCGAATATGAAGAGACCCTGCTTTTCGATCAGGCCGAGATTCATCTTCATGGTCAACAGCAACGAGCCCAGTTCATCATGCATGTCCTGACCGATATCCCGACGTTCCTTCTCCTGCGCTTCGATGCCAATGCTCACGTTCTCATTACGCAGGCGCCGGTTCTCTTCCTCCAGCGCACGGATCTTGGCCATGACTTCGCGCCGGGTAAGGAAAGCCCAGACAGCCAGACCAATGGCGCAAAGGCTCAATATCCCAGTAATCCAAATCATAGTTAATAAGAAGGTCTCAGCGTATTGCGGAATTGCTTGTCAAAATTACTTAATTAATCAACTTATAATAGCCACCCGATTAATACTTTTAACCCCAAAAAAGTGATTCTCATGGCCGGGAAAATGGCGCCGAATTGTCCGCATTTTGACACAAAAACCATGCACGTGCACCTGTGTCCGCACAAATGCATAATTTTTTCCCTATTCTTGTCCCGGCTTACGTCAGGATTCTTGTTCGCCGTGCCTTCTTCCCAATAAATCCCGTTTTTTCCGGTATCATAACCCATGGGACTAGCAATCAGGCAAAGTATCTTAACCTCGATCGTTTCCTATGTCGGCGTTGCCATCGGTTATGTAAACCTCCTGTACCTCTATCCCCGGTTCCTTAATCCGGAACAAATCGGGCTCCTGCGCACAATCGTCGACGCTGCCCTGCTCCTGGCACCTTTCGCACAGGGCGGCCTGGGCCAAACGATACTTCGATTCCTGCCCTACTTCACCTCTAACAAAAACAAAGGACACGGCTTCATCAATCTCGTGCTGCTACTTTCCGTCTGTGGTTATGGTGTCTTTCTTCTTCTCTTTTTCGCCTTTCGCGGAGCGTTGTTGGAATTTTTTTCCGACAACGCGGCGATCGTAGCCAACTATACGCTGCTGATCCTGGTGCTCACTTTTATTGTTATGGTGATCACCCTGCTGGAATTTTATTCCCGCGCACTGATGAAGCTCGTGTTTCCCAACCTGATTCGCGAAGTGGGGCTCCGCCTGTTGCAAGCCCTTCTCGTCACGTTGTACTTTCTGGAGGTCATTAATTTCGAGCAGCTCCTCGTGGGCACCGTGGTCATATACCTTGTGTCCCTGGCGGTGTTGGTGACGTACCTGGCAGCAGGAGGTCATCTGGGGGTCGGGCTCACTTTTCGGTCTCTCACCACAAGCAGAAAGAAAGAGATTTTCTCATACAGCACATTGAGCCTTCTCACCAGCGGATCAATGATCATCATCGGGAAACTCGACAGCCTGATGGTAGCCGGGTTGGTTGGGTTGGCTGCTAACGCGATCTATACGACCGCCTTCTACATGGCGACAGTCATCGAGATCCCCAAGCGCGCGATCTCACAAACGTCGGCCACCCTTATCTCGCGCGCCTTCGCTATCAACGACATCCATGAAGTGCGCACCATATACCGGAAAAGCGCGCTCAACCAGTACATTGTCGGCGCGCTGCTACTCGTCGGTGTCTGGGCCAACCTCGACAATATCTTTGCCCTCATGCCTAAGGGCGACGTGTTCGGGGCCGGGGCAAGTGTGGTGGTGATCGTAGGGCTCGCAAAATTGCTCGATATGGCTTTCGGTCCGAACAGCGAGGTGATCGTAATGTCGCGTTACTATTGGTTTAACATGGTTACCCTCATTCTTCTCGCCGTATTCGTGGTGATCTCCAATGCGTATCTCATACCGATATATGGCATCTCGGGCGCAGCCTATGCCACGGCCATATCGCTGGTTCTCTTTAATTTGATGAAATGGATTTTCGTGTGGTCCATGCTCAAGATCCAACCCTTCACCCCTGCTTTCATTATCGTTACCCTCATCACAGCCGCTGTGGCGTTACTCAACATGTGGCTTCCGCACGCCGATCACACGATTGTGGACATGATCTACCGATCCGCAATAATCACCATCGTATACGGGGGACTCATCCTCATCACCCGCAGCTCCGCCGAAGTGGAGAAAGTGGTACTTGGGATCTGGAAGCGATTGCTGGGAAAGGGGAGCTGAACGGCCTAAAGCTTTTTGATGCACCCCAATTTATTGGCCTCATGACGAGACCGCGTGCGCCGCAATGTCTATTGTGTTTTGCGGCACTCATTGTCCAGGATCTCAGTCAGCCTCTTCGTCAAGGCCCTCCTTGAGTAGGTCGTCGGCGCCGACGTGTTGCGTCGGAGTTCACCCTTCTTCCATGCGGCATAGGTGTCGCGCACATATTCTTCGACGCCCTTTGTATCGTCCGCCTCAATCATGATACCTGCACCACTTTCGTCAAGCAGCGCAGCGGCGTCCCCGGCGGCGGGACCGATGCCCAACACAGGGAAGCCCGTTGCGATGTACTCAAAAAGTTTTCCGGGAAGGTATCCTTCTGCATCGCGGTAGCCATGAAGAACAAGAAGAAGCAGCGACGAGTCACCATACCGCTGCATCAGCGCATCGCGCGGTATGTTTCCTGTGAACACCGTGTACCTTGCAAGGGTCGTGTCCGCTTCGACTTCCGCACGGAATGCGGGATGAACCTCCCCAATAAATTCCACACGCAGATCCGCGGCGAACCCCTCGTCAGCCGATACGAGGTTGCGCAACGCATCCATGAAAGGGCGCGGATTACAGCGTTCGTTTACAATGCCGACATGACGAATAATAAACTTTGTCGATTGGCTGTACTGAATATGCTTCACGTCATCCTCATCATATCCATTGGGGATCATGTGAACGTGACGGTCGGCAAGGCGCCCGAATTGTCGCGCATAAAATGGCGTCACCGTTACGAGCACATCGGCCGACTGCAGTACTTTGGCTTCGAGCCGTCGATGGATTGTGCGCGCCAGCGTCCCGGTCATCAGGCTGTCGAGCAGACCCCATTGACTCCAGGGATCTCTGAAGTCGGCCACCCACCGGACGGAAGGGAATTTCTTTTTCAGTCGCGCTCCGATGAGGTGCATGCTGTGCGGAGGACCTGTGGTTACGATTACCTCGATTCCATCGTCGCGGATGAGTCCCTCCAGGAATTTAGTTGCCGGCCGAATCCAGAACCGCCGTGGATCCGGAAGGAAGAGGTTGCCCCTGATCCAGGTGGCGATGGTCTGAAAAACTGATCGCTTCCCGCCCACCAGGTCGGTGGGCTTGGCGGCGCGTTTACTTCCGCTCAAAGCTGCCGACAAGCGCAGGAATACATCGTAAGGTTCCCAGATGGGAAGCCTGAACACGTCGGCTGCGGGGTTGACATCCGTTAGGAGCGACGCATCGCGAATCGCGAAAGAAGGATTCTCCGGAGTCAGCACATAGGGATGCCATCCGAATTCGGGAAGGTATTTCACAAATTTCAACCACCGCTGAACGCCACTCCCTCCGGAGGGCGGCCAGTAGTACGTTATGATGAGTACCTTCTTTCCCATTTCACGATGATAAGTCGCGCGACGCCAGCGCAATATAATCCAGTATGGCCTCCGTGTCACCCGGCTCGAACCAGCGGTATTCCGGGTCGCGCCGAAACCACGTCAGTTGTCGCTTGGCATATTGCCTGGAATGTTGCTTGATCAGGCGGATCGCTTCCTCGCGATCGTGGCGTCCTTCGATATAATCAAATACTTCCTGATATCCGACGGTGCGCAAGGCATTAAGGTGGCGGTGAGGGTACAGCGCCGTCGCTTCTTCAAACAACCCCTCTTCGACCATCCGATCGACACGCTGGTCAATCGCTTGGTATAGCATAGCGCGTTCCATGGTAAGGCCGATTTTGATCACGGAGAAGGGTGGCGCGCTTTGGCGTTGCGTACGAAAGCTCGCCATCGACCTGCCCGTTCCGAGGCGGACCTCCAGCGCCCTGATCAGTCGCTGGGGATTTTGCTGTTCCATGACTGCGTAATATTCGGGGTCCAGCAGGCGCATTTTTTCCTGGAGCCATGGCAGTCCTTTTTCACGATATTCCCGGTTCAGATTTTGTCGTATGGCGGGATCGACGTCAGGGATTTCGTCAAATCCCTCGAGGACCGCCTTGATGTACAATCCTGATCCCCCGCACATTACGGCCGTATTGTACCGCGTAAACAGGTCGTGAATTACCGCCAGCGCTTCGGCGCCGTAGGCGGCTGCGCTGTAGGGTTCATGGATGGAACGCGTCCCCACCAGGTGGTGTTTTACCCGTGCCCGCTCTTCCTCGGATGGCTGTGCGGTGCCGATGCGCATCTCGCGAAACACCTGGCGCGCGTCGGCGGAGACAATTTCAGTGCCCAGCCGTTCCGCCAGCGTGATCGCCACACGGGTCTTGCCTACGGCCGTGGGGCCGGCCACAACAATCAGCGTCATGTATTAGTCATTCCGGATCAGAATCGGTTCAAAAATACGATTTACCCCGTAGGCCAAAAAAAATAACCCCAGCCAGACCCGGGCATTCCCGTTCTCCAAATTAGTCTTAACTTCGCCGTCGTAACGGAGTATCATGATTAAGTACACTACTACCTTTCTCTCGAAACTGGAAGACATTATTGCGGAGTCGGATTACATCCTACGGTATGAAAAGGGTAATTTCAGATCAGGCTACTGCGTACTCAAGGATCAAAAGATCATTATTGTCAACAAGTTTTATACTACAGAAGGAAAAATAAACGCCCTCCTGGAGATCCTGAGAAGCGTCACACTTGATACCGCTCGCTTTTCCGAAAAAAGCCAGACGCTCTATTCCCAACTGCTTCAAACGGAAATCAAGACTTGACCGTCACCTTTCTTGGAACCGGAACCTCACAGGGAGTACCCGTAATCGGATGCGACTGCTTTGTATGCCGCTCACTCGACTATCGCGACAAACGGTTACGCAGCTCGGTTCACGTCGAAGTTGACGGCCAGTCCTTCGTTATCGACACGGGTCCCGACTTCAGGCAACAAATGCTGCGTGAACGTGTTGATCGTGTGGATGCAATAATCTTCACACATGCGCACCGCGATCATACGGCTGGCCTGGACGACGTACGGGCCTTCAACTTTTTACAGAAATCGGATATGCCGGTATACGGACGGCCCGACGTGCTGGCACAGCTTAAGGTCGAGTACGCCTACGCGTTCCAGGAAGTCAGGTATCCCGGTATACCTCAAATCGCCTTGAGAGAGATCAGCGACGATCCGTTTACGGTGAACGGCGTCACCATCGTACCGTTGCCTGTCATGCACCTGAACGTGCCTGTACATGGCTTTCGCATTGGAAACTTCTGTTACATCACAGACGCCAACTTCATACCCGACTCCACCCTGGAGCGCATGGGTAACACCGAAGTACTCGTCCTTAACGCCCTTCAGCACGAGCCGCACATTTCTCATTTCACCGTAGCGCAGGCGATCGAACAGGTCAACCGCATACGACCTGCAAAAACGTACTTCACGCACATCAGTCATAAACTGGGGCGCCACGCCCTTACCAAGCTGCCCGACGGCATCGAGCTGGCCTTCGATGGGCTGAAGGTGACGTGCAGCTACTAATGCTACCCTTTCCGTTATCTTCGCAGTGTGCACAATAACTACTACTTCCTGCGTCGTCTGTCCGCCGCCCTCGACCTGCGTCTGGCCAATGCCCGGCTATTGGAATGCTTCACTCAGAACCGTGACGAACTGGTACTGGCATTTCTGTCAGATGAAGGTGAATTTTTCATGCGTGCCTACCTGGGTCCCGACTTTTCGTGCCTGAGCTTTCCGAAAAATTTTCATCGCGCGCGGAAAAACACGGTAGGGCTGTTCCCGCCGCTAATCGGGCTGCGCTGCAACGGCGTTCATCAGCACCTTAACGAGCGCTCCTTCCGACTGGTGTTTGAATCAGGTGTGGAACTCTTGTTTCGAATGCATGGTACCAGGGCCAACGTACTGCTGCTGCACGATGGCATCATCGCCGATACCTTTCGCAAACAGGTGAAGAGTAACCTGGATAACCTTGATCGGACCATCGACTGGAGTTATGCGCATTTCGTACAAAACCGCGACCGGCTAAAGGAAACATACTTCACGCTCGGGAAGGTAGTCTGGACTTACCTCGAATCTGAAGGGTTCTCGGCATGCGATCCCGAAGCGCAATGGAAACGGCTGGTTGCGCTTGTCGAAGAAATGGAAGGGGGCCCTTTCTATATTGTGAACTATAAGGGAACGCCGACATTTTCCCTTATGCGATTCGGAACGGTAACGGCGGAGTTCACCGATCCCATCGAGGCAGTAGATACCTTCTATCGGAGGTACACGCAGGCACTGGCGCTTACGCGTGCACGGAAGCAACTGTTGTCGTCGCTGCGGCAGCAACACAAGAAAACCACTGCATGGTTGGCGACACATCGCGCCCGGCTTAGCGAATTGAAATCGGAAAATAAGTACCGCGTATGGGCAGATCTTATCATGGCCCACTTAGGCAACATTCCTCCTGGCGAAACAACCGTATCGCTACCCGCTTTTGATGGTGAAGCAAAAGTTGAGATCAAGTTGAAGCCGGGGCGCTCGCCACAACAAAATGCGGAGGTTTACTATACCAAAGCGAAAAACGCTGAGTTGGAGATCACCCATCTCGAACGTATGATAAAGGAACGAGAGGATCAGCTTGAAACGATTCAAGCCGCGTTACGGCAGGTGGAAGAGGCGCTCACCCTGGACGATTTGCGCAAGCTGGATATAGGATCGTTTGCTTCCGAACGACGCAATGAAGCGAGCCTGCCCTATCGGGAATACGAACATATGGGCTTTCGGATTTTAGTCGGGCGTAACGCGGAAGCCAACGACAAGCTACTGCAACGGTTCACCGCCAAAGATGATCTGTGGCTGCATGCACGCGATGTATCCGGATCGCACGTGATCGTCAAGTTTCAATCAGGCAAAGCATTTCCGAAGCCGGTGATTGAACGCGCCGCGCAGCTGGCGGCCTTCCATTCGAAGCGACGTAATGAAAGCCTTTGCCCGGTGATCTGTGTTCCCCGAAAGTTCGTCAGAAAGAGAAAAGGTGATCCGCCAGGGGCCGTTCGCGTAGAGCGCGAAGAAGTGATCCTGGCCACACCGACGCCTTAAGGCAAGTGGAGCGTCTGGCTATTTGACAATGTTGATCTTTATGGTGTTTGCACGCTGCTTTTCCCGTATCGGCATGCTGGCGAGCACGACGAAAATATCTCCGGGAACCACGTGCCCGTCCCTTTTTAGGATCTCTTCAACGTCGGCGATGGTTTCGTCGGTCGAGTTGACTTTGTCGTAATAGTACGCGCTCGATCCCCATACCAGGTTGATGCTCGTCAGGAGTTTACGGTTTGCGGTAAACACGAAGATATTGAGATTCGGACGGTGCGATGACGACTTGAGCGCAGTGTACCCGGTGGCTGTCATGCCTACGATGGCTTTGGCGCCCACTTCTTTTGCGAGCTTACAGGCGGCAAGTACCACGCAATCGTTTACATAGACGTTCGACTCGGGGTCGGGATTATGGAAGTGATAATAAATCGACGGGTTCTTCTCCACTGATACGATCGTGCGTACCATGCTTCGGATAACCTCGATGGGATATTTACCGGTGGCCGTTTCGGCGGACAACATAAGCGCATCGGCGCCATCCATGACGGAGTTGGCGACGTCGTTTGTTTCCGCGCGGGTGGGCCTGGGGTTTTCGATCATGCTCTCCATCATCTGCGTTGCCACGATGACGGGTTTACCCGCGGCATTGCACTTTTCGATGATCATCTTTTGGACCATGGGAACTTCTTCGAGCCATATCTCGACGCCCAGGTCGCCGCGCGCCACCATTACGCCGTCGGTAAGCGCGATGATGTCGTCGATGTTACTGAGGGCTTCGGGCTTTTCTATCTTGGCGATGATCGAAGCCTTCGACTTGTTTCGCTTGAGTATATCGCGCATTGCCTGGATGTCGGATGCTTTTCGGACAAACGACAGGGCGATCCAGTCGACATCATGCTTCATTCCGAATTCCAGGTCTATGAGATCCTTTTCCGTAAGGGAAGGTGCGGAAACCTTTGTGAAGGGAAGGTTGATCCCTTTTCGCGACTTAAGCGGTCCACCATGTACGACCTCCGTGACAATTTCTTCCTCCCGCACTTCGGTGACCTTCAGTTCGATCTTGCCGTCGTCAACAAGAACCAGGTCGCCCGCGCATACATCGCGGGGCAAGCCCTGATAAGATGTGCTGACAATCTCGCGGTTGCCCACCAGTTGCCGGGTTGTTATGATGAGCGACTGGTTTCTTTCGAGAACGGTACCGGCTTCAACTTCCTGGACCCTGATCTTAGGTCCCTGCAAATCCTGGAGCAGCGATATGGCGGTTCCGAGCTCCTGGTTGAGTTCGCGCACGTATTCGATGACCTTCTTGTGGTCTTCATGGGTTCCGTGCGAAAAATTCAACCGGAACACATCCACGCCTTCCTTGATAAGGGCGCGCAGCATCTCCTTGGAATTGGAGGCTGGCCCGACTGTTGCCACTATTTTCGTCTTATTGAATGTAATCCTCTCAGGCATAGGTCAATCTACAGGCTTAAGGCATGAAAAATCGTGTAAATGACGGTAAACATCTTCAGAAGACAAAATTGCTTTTTGACTTTAATTCCTCCTTTGCCACAGATGCGGCCAGTTCTACGGCGGGAACTTGTCTGAGTTTTTCCAGAATGTCGTCATCATCGTGGAAACGTGACAGCACAATGAAGTCAAAATGCGGAAACTCAGGCGCAAGATAGTATCGTCGTTGTCCTTCAGCTGGTTTGTTACGAAGCAGCTTTAAGGTGCTTGCGTGTGTTTCAAATGAGTAGTGGGCAAAGCCGATATGCACGTTCTTTCGGAAGCCCACGGTGATGTCAGGTTCCTTCACCAGGTGCACACCAAGGTGCTGATTCAGTTCCCAGGCGAGGCGGTAACCCTTTGCCGACGAAATGATCCCGTACACATCGAAATCAAATTCATACTCAATGACGAGCTTCCTTTTCTTCATTTTTGATGCGCTATGAAGGAGTTTCGGCGGTCCGGGGCCCAATCAAAAAAGTTTGACAATATTCAGGTAAATATCTTTCTTTGCAAAGATTTTTAATCGTCTAAACCTCAAAAACATGTCCGAAATTGCACAAAAAGTAAAACAGATCATCATCGAGAAAC
>DATGQD010000008.1:0-45625 GCA_035304385.1 Cyclobacteriaceae bacterium | reverse complement strand
CTAACATCGTTTGGGGTGAAATTGAAGTATCCATGTCTTGTCAAACATTCCGTCCCTACGGGACGCGTTATCACTTTCGCCGTTCTGCTACAAACATTTGGTCCCTCTGGGACCGGGTCTGTGCGTTGGGGACTATTTTCGGTAGGCAGTACAATCGATAATCGAAAATCGGTAATCGCAAATTATTTCAGATTTGGCGCTAAACACCGTTTGGGGTGAAACTACCCGCTATGCCGCCCTGCCAGATTGTTCGTTATATCCTCCAAACTAAATCCCTTGGCCGCCAACAGCACCAGGTAATGATACATTAAATCGGCAGCTTCATTGACAAACAACGCGTCGTTGTCATCTTTGGATTCAATAACCAACTCCACTGCCTCTTCACCGACTTTCTGTGCGATCTTGTTGATGCCCTTCTGAAACAGGCTGGCGGTATAAGAACCCTCTGACGGCTCATCGCGACGCTTGCGAATGACGCTTTCAAGATAGCCCAGCGAAAACGCCTTGTTCGATTCGCCAAAACACGTGTCGGCGCCGGTATGACAAACCGGACCACGCGGCACGGCGCGGATCAGGAGGGTGTCGTTGTCACAATCGGGTACGATCGAAACGACATCAAGAAAATTTCCTGACGTTTCACCTTTGGTCCAAAGCCTTCCCTTGCTTCTACTGTAAAACGTAACGCGGCCTTCCTGCTGCGTTTTCTCCAGGGCCTCGGTGTTCATATAACCCATCATCAATACGCGAAGGGTTCGGTCGTCTTGTATGATGCAGGGAACAAGTCCACCGTTCTTTTCAAAGTCGATATTCATGGTTTTTCAGTTCATAAACGTACGGGCACGTCGCGCTCCGCAAGGTATTGTTTCAGTTCTTTAATGCCGACCTCTCCGTAATGGAAGATGCTGGCAGCCAGGGCTGCATCGGCCTTCCCGAGAACAAACGCCTCCAGAAAATGCTCCATATTACCGGCGCCACCTGACGCAATCACCGGAATGGTGAGCATCTCATGAAGCTTTCTCAGGGCATCGTTGGCAAAGCCCCCCTTGGTGCCGTCGTGATCCATACTGGTAAACAGGATCTCGCCGGCGCCACGTTCCTGTCCTTCCTTAGCCCAGGAGAACAGGCGTTTCTCGGTGGGATTTTTGCCGCCATGCGTGTGCACTATCCAGACATTTCCCACCTTCCGGGCGTCAATCGCCAGGACGATGCACTGAGATCCGAATGCCTGTACGAGGTCGTCGATCAGGGCGGGCGCTCGTACTGCCGAAGAGTTTACGCTCACCTTGTCTGCGCCGGCGTCCAGCAGGGGAGCGACGTCGGCCACGGAAGAGATCCCACCGCCGACGGTGAAGGGTATGTTAATGACCCGCGCAATTTCCTTGACCAGCCCGGCGAACGTTTTGCGTTGTTCGTTCGTGGCGGAAATGTCCAGAAACACAAGTTCATCCGCCCCCTGTTCGGCATAGCTTGCTGCCAGTTCGACGGGATCGCCGGCGTCGCGGATATTGACAAAGTTGATCCCCTTGACGGTGCGACCGTCTTTGATGTCGAGACAAGGTATAATGCGACGTGTCAACATATTATCAGATTCCCTTTCAATGGTTTATCTCCCAGCCATCAACTCGGCGGCTGTAATTTTTCCTTCATACAAGGCCTTGCCCACGATAACCCCGTACACACCTGTTGTTGCAAGCCTGTCGATATCCTTTATCGAGCCGACGCCGCCGCTGGCGACAACATGTATAGTCGGAAACGCTGCAACCAGTTGCTCATACAACCCGATCGCCGGTCCCGCCAACGTACCGTCCGTGGAGATGTCGGTGCAGGTGACGAATGATAGTCCCGCCGACGCATAGGTGTTGATCAGCTCATCCACGGTAAGAGACGAGGCCTCCTGCCATCCGCTTACGGCCACGCGGCCGTCGCGCACGTCGGCGCTCAGGATAATCCTTTCGCCGTAGGTTTCAATCCACGCACGCACCAGGTCCGGATCCCGTACCGCTATGCTGCCCAGGTTAACCTGGCTTACGCCAAACCCGAACAACTTCTTAATGTCATCTTCCTTTTTGATGCCCCCGCCGACATCCACTTTGAGTGATGTCTCCTTGCAAATTGCTTCGATTACCCTCCAATTGACTACCTGTCCTTTTTTCGCGCCATCGAGGTCGACCAGGTGCAGACGCGTGAATCCAGCAGCCTGAAACTCCCGGGCAACTTCCACAGGATCCTCGCGGTAGACTTTTTCACGTGCATAGTCGCCTTGCGTGAGCCTGACGCATTTACCATCGATAAGATCAATTGCAGGTATGATATACATGATCGTTATTTTCTCTCGAGAAGTGTACTGGCTTGCATAAAACTTTTGAGGACCGTCACCCCGGCTTCGGCCGACTTTTCCGGGTGGAACTGAACGGCGTAAAAGTTATCCTTTTGCATCGCCGCGCTGAACGGTACAATGTAATCTGTTTCCGCCGACGTGTATTCGTTCACCGGAATGTAATAGCTGTGGACAAAATATACATACGCTCCATCCAATGATGGGTCGAGCCATCCGTCTTTTATCCGAAGGGCATTCCATCCCATGTGCGGCACCTTCATGGACCCTTTGGGTATGAATTGCTGAACCGTCTGATCGAATACACCCAGGCAGGGCGTGTCATATTCTTCCGAATGCTTGCAGAGCAACTGCATCCCCAGGCATATCCCAAGCACAGGTTGACGAAGGTCACGGATTACCGCATCGAGTTTTTTCTCTTTGAGGTAGGCCATCGTGTTTCGTGCCTCGCCTACGCCGGGAAAAATCACGCGGTCGGCTTTTGCGATCGTTTCGTGATCGTCAGTTATGTCGAACGCGATACCCAGCCGTTCTAAGGCGAACGACACAGACCGGATGTTCCCTGCGTTGTATTTTATTATAGCCAGTTTCATGCAATTGCGGTCATAGTACGCCTTTTGTTGAAGGGAGTTCGCGACTTCCCGGTTCACGCTTTATCGCCATCTTTATTGCCTTAGCGAATGCTTTGAAGATTGCCTCGATCTTGTGATGCTCATTCGTGCCCTCTGCTTTTATGTTGAGGTTGGCTTTCGAAGCATCAGCGAACGACTTGAAGAAATGGAAAAACATTTCTGTCGGCATTTCACCTATTTTCTCGCGGGTGAAGGTCGCATCCCAGACCAGCCAGGGCCTCCCACCGAAGTCGATCGCCGCCTGTGCCAGGCAATCGTCCATGGGCAAACAGAACCCATAGCGAGCGAGCCCCCTTTTGTCGCCCAACGCTTTCGCCATAGCCTCACCCAGGGCAAGGGCCGTATCTTCGATGGTGTGGTGCTCGTCAATGTGCAGGTCGCCCTTCACGGTGATGGTCAGGTCGATACCACCGTGTCGCGCCAGCTGGTCGAGCATGTGGTCGAAGAATCCTATTCCGGTTGAAATGGATGAACTTCCCGTTCCATCCAGGCCCACGGTTATATCGACATCCGTTTCTCGCGTGGTACGCCGGACGTGCGCCGTTCTCGGCGGCAGACTCAGGTATTCGTAGATGTCCTGCCACGAAGATGTCAGGAGTGCGCAGTATTCGTCGAGGCCGTTGTTGGCGAGGGCGTCGCGAAGGCTGCCGTCGTTGATGAGGATGGCGCGCGCTCCAAGATTTTTCGCAAGCTCCACATCCGTCAGGCGGTCGCCGATGACAAACGAGCCTGCAAGGTCATAACCGCCATCGAAGTATTCGGTCAGCATCCCCGTGCCCGGCTTCCGTGTGGGCAGGTTCTCTTCAGGGAATGACCTGTCGATGTGAACCGCGTCAAATTCAATTCCTTCAGCAGCCAGCGTACGCATCATGCGTTCGTGAGGGGGCAGGAAGTGCGCTTCCGGAAAGCGGTCTGTTCCAAGGCCGTCCTGATTCGTGACCATAACCAGCTTGAAAGTACCTTCGCGGGCTATCTTCCCCAGCCATGTAAATACACCCGGATAATATTCCAGCTTTTCCAGGCTGTCGATCTGTTCGTCCGGAGGCTCGACAATAAGAGTTCCATCCCGGTCTATGAAGAGCACGCGTTTCATGAAGTTGTTTTTGAAGTTAGTTCTGTTGTCAATTCCCGGAGCTGTCGGATGAGAATGCCATTTTCTTCCGGCGTACCCACCGTTATCCGCAGGCAGTTGTCGCACAGGGTGACTTTAGATCGGTCCCTCACAATGGTACCTTGCTCCATAAGTTTACGGTACACGAGAGGTGCGTTGTCCACCCGGACAAGAACGAAGTTGGCGTCGCTGGGATATATGTGCCGCACCATGGGTAAGCCTTTCAGTGCTGTGGTGAGCGTCGAGCGTTCTTCCAGGATCTCACGAACCCAGGCCTCCTTGCGTTGCTCGTGCTTTAAAGCTTCCAGGACATGGTCTTGCGTTAGCGAGCTGATATTGTACGGATATTTGATCTTATTCAGGATGTTGACGATCGATGTTGACGCGAAGCACATTCCGAGTCGCAACCCCGCAAGACCCCACGCCTTCGACAGCGTTTGAAGGACGACAAGGTTAGGGTTGTCGTTCAGACTTCGGGTCAGGCTTTCCGTCGTGGCAAAGTCGATGTATGCTTCGTCCACCACCACAAGGCCATCGAACGCTTGGGTGATGCGGAGTATCGCGTTTCGATCCAGCAGGTTGCCAGTCGGGTTGTTGGGACTACAAAGAAAGATGACTTTTACAGATTCCCTGCTCTCGCTCAGCACCGCGTCGACGTCGGGTTGAAAGTCTTTTGTAAGCGACACTCGTTTCACACCCACGTGGTTAACATCGGCGCACACAGCGTACATGCCGTACGTCGGCTCGGTAATCAGAATGGACTCGGCGCCAGGCTCGCAGAAGGCGCGGATGATCAGGTCGATCGCTTCATCACTTCCATTTCCGAGGAATATCTTTTCCGGTGCGATGCCTTTCAACTCGGCGATCCGTTCTTTTAGTTTCTTTTGGAGCGGATCCGGATAACGGTTGAAAGGTGAAGGGTAGGGGTTCTCGTTCGCGTCGAGGAATACCGTCGCCTCTCCGCTGAATTCATCGCGAGCCGATGAATAGGGCTTCAGGTCGCGGATGTTGCGACGAACGAGATCGTTTATGTTCATATTCCGATTCAATCAATTCTTATTTAAGTATTCAAGCCGTTTCGTGATGGCGGCCTTATGACCTTGAAGCGACTCAGCTTCCGCCATCCGTTCCACCACCGGGCCTATGGCCTTAATGCCGTCGGTAGTTATCTCCTGGAAGGTGATGTACTTGAGAAAGCTGTCGAGCGATACTCCGGCGAAGGCACGCGCATATCCGTTCGTTGGCAAGGTGTGATTGGTACCCGACGCGTAGTCGCCCGCAGCCTCCGGTGACCACGCACCGATGAACACCGATCCCGCGTTTGTGACCTGCCCCGCCAACGAGGCGGCATTGGCCGTGTTAATGATCAGATGTTCGGGTGCATATGCATTGGAGAATCGCATTGCCATATCCATGGAATCGAATATGACCACCCGACTGTTCTCCAGGGCCCTGGCGGCAACGTCGCGGCGCGGTAGTTCGTTGAGCTGTCGGTCTACCTCCGTCTGTATTGCGTCCGTATCCACCTCGTTAAGCGCTACCAGCATAACCTGGCTGTCAGGACCGTGCTCCGCCTGCGACAACAGGTCGGCCGCAATAAATACCGGATTCGCCGTAGCGTCGGCCAGTACCAGCACCTCCGACGGCCCGGCCGGCATGTCGATGGCAACCCCTTCTTCGCTGACGAGCTGCTTGGCACGCGTCACGAATTGATTGCCCGGACCGAAGATCTTGTACACAGCCGGCACGGATGCGGTACCATACGCCATGGCGGCGATGGCTTGTGCACCGCCGACCTTGAATATTTTTGTGATACCCGCGAGTTGTGCAGCATACAGGATGGCGGGGTTGACGCGTCCTTGCTTGTCGGGTGGGGTGCAAAGGATGACGTCGCTGCATCCCGCGAGTCGCGCAGGGATTCCCAACATCAACACCGTTGAAAACAAGGGCGCCGATCCGCCGGGAATGTAAATGCCGACACTATCGATGGGTACACCCTTGCGCCAGCATGTTACGCCGGGCATGGTTTCGATGGCTTTGGGATCCTGTCGCTGGCTGGCGTGAAAGGCCTCGATGTTTCGGGCGGCGACCTGCATAGCGGATGTAAGCGCTGCATCGAGTGATGATTCGGCGCGGGCAATTTCATCCGCCCCAATCGAGGGTGCCGAAATGCGTACACCATCGAATTCCAGCGTAAGATCAATCAGCGCCTGGTCTCCGCGCGTGCGGACGTCCTCCAGAATGCGCCGTATCGAAGGATCGAGCACTTCGCGGTCGATCTGCGGACGCGTGCAGAGCGTCTTCCAGGTATCGCGCTGCGGGTTGTAGATTACGTTCATCGCAGTCAGACTATCATTTTTTCGATAGGAATTACAAGGATGCCCTCAGCGCCGGCTTCACGGAGTTGATCGATCCTGTTCCAAAAGTCATTTTCGTCTACGACGGAATGCAGCGAACTCCAGCCCTCACGACTCAACGGCATAATCGTCGGACTTTTCATGCCGGGGATGATGCCTGTAATTCTTTCAATGGCGTCATTGGGACAGTTGAGGAGAATGTATTTGCTGTTCTTTGCTTTCATCACCGCCGCAATGCGGAACAGCAGCTTGTCAAGGATCTCGCGTTTCTCAGGAGACATGTCGGAGTTGGCGACGAGTACTGCTTCCGACTGCATGACGACTTCCACTTCGCGGAGGCCGTTGCTGAGCAAGGTACTGCCGCTGCTGACGAGGTCGCATACGGCTTCGGCCAGGCCGATGCCCGGGGCGATTTCCACCGAGCCGCTGATTTCATGAATGCCGGCCTGGATTCCGCGTTCCTTGAGGAAGTCGGTGACAATGTTGGGATACGATGTGGCTATGTTCTTTCCGTTGAACCAGTCGAGTCCGTTGTACTGCTCGCCGCGGGGGATGGCCAGCGACAGCCGGCAACGGGCAAAGTCCAGGCGTTTGATGATATCGATGTTTTTCTTTTTCTCCGCCACCGTGTTTTCGCCTACGATGCCGGCGTCGGCGACGCGATCCTCCACGTACTGGGGAATGTCATCGTCACGCAGGAACAACACTTCGGCGGGAAAATTCTGTGCGGGGGCCTTGAGTTGATCTTTCCCATTGCTAAATGAAAGGCCGCTTTCTTTTAATAGGTCGAGCGAACCCTGTTGCAGGCGTCCCGATTTCTGGATGGCGATCCTCAGTACTGTGTTCATTTCGTTATCGTTCTTATTACGTTATTCTTTCTCCAACAAAAAAGGCCTGTCACAACGTGACAAGCCTTTTGTTCCTATAGGTTTTCGGTCAGCAAACAGCTAGTCACGCATCGTGGGAAATCCATGATGATGGTGGTGCAAGCCGGTGCTGAACGTTACTTTCATAATTTTTTGCACTGCGAAGTAATGAACTCGGCCGCTAAATTCAAAATGTTGAGTCCCTTTTCTACGGCAATTAATGATAAATTTGAAGATTGAGCGGGAGGGAGGACTTTCTATGGCAGTATTCACAACGTTTTTTTCCACCGGTAAGGTCGTACCGCGGTGCGTTTTTCAATGCATCCTCGCGGTCCTGATGCTGGCCTGCACTGAAAGTCGCGAGGTCAGGGTACAACGCTTCCTATTGCGCGGCAACGAAATGGTCAAGCGCAACAATCCTGATGAGGCGGAGCGTTTTTTCCGGGAGGCGCTGGTGCTCGACAGCTGTTTCGCGGATGCCTGGAATAACCTGGGTACCGTTCAGTTTAACCGCGGGCAGCATGCACAGGCTATCGATAGCTATTCGCACGCAGTAATGTGCCGGCCGGATTTTGTAGACGCCTGGCTCAACCGGGCCAACGCCGGGTACGCAATGGGCAGCTGGTCGCGCGCCCTTGACGATCTCGCGAAAGTTCAGCAACTCAAACCCGACACGGCGGTTATCCCTCATCTTAGAGGATTGATCTACACGGCGGCAAAGGACTACGCCAATGCGAAAAAGCAATTCTTGCTGTTGCTCGATCGTGATGGCGAAGATGTCGACGCCTGGGTTAACCTCGGTACCGTATTGTATTATGAAGGAAAGTTGGACTCGGCGCGCGTTGTTACCGAAACGGCGCTCAGGCTAAAACCTGACGAGCCCAACGCGTATAACACGCTCGCGCTGATCAGCACCGATGAAGGGCAGTACGATCGCGCGATGGATTACGTCGGTAAGGCGCTTGTGCTAAAACCGGATGACCCTTACTTTCTTAATAACCGTGCCTATGTGTTGCTTATGATGAACCGGCTTCCGGAAGCGCTCACTGATATCGACAAGAGCATCGTGGGCGACCCCCGCAATGCATGGGCTTATCGCAACAAGGGCATTTATTACTATCGCTCCGGCGATTATGCCAACGCGGTGCGACTCTTGCAGCGGGCGCTCGAAATGGATTCGACAGTCAGGGAAGCGAAGCGTTACCTGGAGCTGGCCAGACAACAGCAGGGTTAAGCCACGTGGTGGTATTATGAAAAGAATAGTTGCATGACGTTCGACGGCGATATAAACCTTCCGGATCTGGCGCGATACCTGCAAGACCGTCTTCAGCAGCCGCTGCCCGGAGTGTCTGCGCACGAGGCGATGTTTCCCGCGACGTCCACCAACGTTCGGGTTAAGTATCGGTCGCCCTTGCCCCTCCGCCAGGGTAGCGTATTGTTGTTGCTTTTCGAGCAGTCCGGCGAAATATACTTTCCGTTGATCAAGCGTCCTGCGTATGAAGGTGTGCACGGCGGGCAGGTCAGCCTCCCCGGAGGCAAGGCCGAACCCGGCGAGACGGCGCTGCAAACCGCCCTTAGGGAAGGAGAGGAAGAGATTGGAATCGAGAGCGACAAGGTAACCGCCCTCGGGCAGCTAACCAGTTTCAATGTTACGGTCAGCAACATATATATCACGCCGATCGTGGGCACTTATGAAGGTATGCCGGAGTTTGTTCCCGATCCCCGGGAGGTCGACCGCGTCTTGTATGGCTCGGTATCCCAGCTTCGTTTGCAACACGAGATTCCCACACGCGAGGTTATGGCGGGCACAAGCCTCCCCTTGATGGCGCCCCACTTTGAAGTGCAACGCGAAGTGGTGTGGGGCGCGACGGCAATGATCCTGAATGAATTCCGATTGCTTCTTCGCGGAGAATGAAGTGGCTAGTCTGCCGGCAGGGCGTCGTTAAGTTGGTCCAGAATGTACTGGAAGTGGTTGCGTGTAGGTGCGTCGTCAGTTTTTCGGATAGCCCTCGGAAGCCGGTCGCGCAACGACTTGAGCTGTGCGAGGGTCTCGGGTACGATGTCGTTGTAGGTTCTTGATGTCGATGACGATTCGACGAGGCGCAACATCTTGTCGACATAGTTACGCTGCAAGGAGCGACGGAAGATATCCACGGGTTGGTTGGTGCGTACTTCACGCATAATAAAGCGATCCATGTCGTAATAGAAGCTTGACAGGCTGTAGGTACGCAAGCCGTGCATGGATTCGGCGTTGATGAGTTCACGCAGGTTCGACGCGCTCAACAGATTTGAGAGCACCTGGTTCTGGAATCTTTCAATGATCTGCAGCGGGGACCGGCCCACACGGCCGAGAACGACCGAATCGAGTAACCATGTCGGGGTAGTGAACAAATGCTCATCAAGGAAATGGATCGCGTTGCGTTGCAGGTGCGCGGGTACTGGTCGGTACACAGCGCCAGGCTGATTGTAGGTTTTTAGGGTTTGATAGGTGCCGCCGACGTACCGCATGACGTGGCGCAGGTAGTTGCCGAATTGTTCGGTAACGCCGCCATACACCTCTGAGAGCCCGCCGTAGTCAGCGCCGTCCTGGTGTGTCCAATTGATCAGGTTGGGCACGATGCGCTGCAGATTTTTCATTCCGTATTGCGACGCGCGCATTGCGTTGTCGCCGAGGTCTTCAGTTTGGCTGCGCGGATCTGCTGGCGAGAATTCCGAGCCATACCAGAGTTGCGGGTTTTGCAGCCGCGTGGCGGTCCATGAACTCAGGTATTGCTTGGGATCGTCAAGGGGTGACAAGGGGAGAAGGCGGTATCCCCATTCAATTGCCCATTTATCGTAATCGCCAATGCGGGCCACGAGACCTTCTATTCCTATTGAGTCTTCAGGTTGCGCCACGTAGTTAAAGCGGGCATAGTCCATAATGGAAGGACATATGCCATGCGTCTCGAGCCAATCTTTGTCACGCAAGCGTTCTACCGGTACGGACGAACTGGCTCCGAAGTTGTGAAGCAGGCCGAGGGCATGGCCGGTTTCATGACTGACAACCGATCGGATGAGCCTGCCCATCAACGCATCGTCAAATTGCATCCTCTGGGCATCGGGATCGGTGGCGCCACATTGCACCATGTACCAGGTTCTCAGCATGGACATGATGTTGTGATAGAAGTTTACCTGTGCCGCGATGATCTCTCCGCTGCGTGGGTCGGTGATGATGTGACCGGTAGCGTTGGTCCACTCCGAGGGTTTGTAGACGATCATGGAGTGGCGGCTGTCCTCAACATAAAAATTCGGGTCCTCAGTTTTGTCAGGGATCTCCCGCGCCATGATGGCGTTCTTAAACCCTGCGGCCTCAAAGGCCTCCTGCCAATCGTTTACGCCCTGAATAAGGTACGGTATCCACTTCCGCGGGGTGGCGGGGTCAATATAAAAGACAATGGGTTTGGCTGGCTCGACGAGTTCACCGCGATAGTACCGGGTGAGATCTTCCGGGCGGGGTTCGAGGCGCCATCGTTTGACATAGCTGACAACTTCCACACCCTGCGGATTGGTACTATAGTCGGTGTAGCGTTCAGTGAAGTAGCCCACACGCCTGTCGGCAAATCGTTTTTGCATTGGTACTTTAGGCAGCACCATAATAGACGTGTTGATCTCCCACGTGAAGGCGTTACCGGAGATATTATCGCGCTCACGTTCATAGGTTTTTATCGTGCGGATCTCAACATTGAGCGGGTAGGGTTGAATGTCTTTGATGTAGCACATGTTTGCGAGCATGCGCCCGACCTTCATCTGCTGTTTGACGCCGGGTGAAAAGAAGAGTACGTCGTTATCACCGTTGATGTAGTTCGTCACGTCGATGACGCTTCCGGTTCGGTTGGGCGTGTAGGCGCTGATGCCGAACGATGCGGCGAGCGGCTGGAGATTTGACCGGATCACGGCGTCGAACATGGAATTGGTGCTGTCACCCACGTAGTCGCCGAACGATACGCGACGAAGAAATAGATTGTCGTCGGGACCTTTTTCAAAGCGAATGACCGTAGAGCCGATCTGGTCGCCTGCATAACCCGAGTGGCCAGGACGTACGCCCGCGGCACCGCGTGCGATCCGTGTAACGACCAGCAAGTCGTGGCCTAACAGGCTGTCCGGAATTTCGAAGAAATACTTGTCCTCGACCTTGTGCACCGTGAAGAGACCCCGGCGCGTGATGGCGTCGGGTTTTATCACGCGGCGGTAGGCGCGGGGACCTGATACAGGCTCGTTACCCAGCGGTACGGATGAGGGCGTTTCCTGCTCAAAGACTACCGTGTCGATGACAATACTTACGTCGACGATGGTGTCCTGAAGAGGTTGGGGAGGGGGCACGCGTCCCGGGTCCTGAGCGTAAACCCCCCGGAATGCCACCACACACAATACGAGGATGATTCTCCACATAGTCCTCCCTTTGTACCTAATAACTTTTCCTAGTACGGAATATTATCTAAGGCAAACAATGCAAATCCGGGCGAGGTAGTTCATTACCGGACGAATGGCAGGGAAGCCGGAGCACCCGGGAGGGTATAGTGCAGCTACGATCAGCTAGTCGGCCGCTGAGCTTTTTGCAGCGTACATTTCCAGCTTGCCGATTTCCTGGTCGATCATCCACAAGCCAACGCCTTCTTCACCAATGATATCAAATAACTCGACGGCACGACGGGCCAGTGTTTCTTCCTCTCGCTGTTCCATCACATACCACTGGAGAAAGTTGAAGGTGGCAAAGTCCTTTATGGAGAAGCAGTGTTCTACAATGTTATTGATCGATTTGGTGACCTCCAGTTCGTGCGTCAGCACATCGTCAAATACCTCCCGAAGACTCTTGAAGGCATGCTTGATGCCGCCGACTTCCGGCTGGATGGCGTGCCCCCCAGCCGCATTGATGTAGTGAAAAAGCTTCAGCATATGCATGCGCTCTTCTTCGGAGTGCTTATAGAGAAACTGAGACGACGTTTCGTAGCCCTTCGTCTCGCACCAGGAGGCCATGGAGAGGTAGGCGGCTGAAGACTTGCCCTCCATTTCTATCTGCTTGTTCAGCAAGGCTTCCGTTTCCTTCGTAAGTGAGCGTTTTGGGGTCACAATCTGCTGTTTCATAAACTATAACGTTAGTGTGTGCCAAGATAAACCACCCGCCCCACAGCCGCAAAACAGCAGGCTTCTTTGGAATCAGAATGAATAAACGGCGGATGACCCAAGGATACCTTGAACATATGCGGGGGTGAGGCCGGGAGGGAAGCCAGAAGCAACAAGTTTTTATTTGAAATAATTCTAAATAATAATAACATTGTGACCTATTTAAAAATGATCTAAATAAAGATGAGCTTTAAACTACTGACCCCCTGTCTACTTATTTCCTGCATTTTCCTGATCTCCTGCGACGATGACAACGATGGTGGACCTTCTTTACAAGTACCTGATACTTATGAATTTACGCGTAACGGTCAATCGTCGGTATTCTATGGCGGCCAGACCGACCGCCTGAACCAGACCGCTGAGATCAAGGCGTATTTTCAGAAGGGAGATAAAAAAGAGATTACCCTTAGTGCGGAGGTGCTCCTTGCGATGTATGAGAACGCCGGCGGCGATGGTGAGGGAAACTTCTCGTTTACTTCCGACCGCCAGCTAAAGAACAAGACATTTCCGGCCGACGTGGCCTTCTTTGAAGACCTGTTTGCCGACGCACAAAGTGCCAGCCAGGCGGGATTGGATGCCGCCGATGGTACGGCCGGATTCATCACCCGCAAGAACGGCAACACCATACTGGTCAACGCCAACGGCCACGAATACACCCAGACATTTGAGAAAGGGATCATGGGCTCGGTATTCCTGCACCAGATCTTCAATGTGTACATGACCGATACGCGGGTAGGCGACGATGTGGAGAACACCGAACTTGACGGCTCCAACAACTACACGCCGATGGAACACCATTGGGATGAGGCCTTCGGGTATTGGGGCGTTCCCGTCAACTTCCCTCAAAACACGGACAACCTCCGCTACTTCGCCAACTACAGCAATGGACGCGACCCGCTGATCGGCTCTAACGACATGCTCATGGATGCGTTCCTTACCGGCCGCGCCGCTATCGTAGCGAAGAACTATCCCGTCAAGAACGAGCAACGGGACATCATATATAAAGGATTTGAATTGGTGACCGCCGCAACTGCGGTCCATTATCTCAATACTGCGAAAGGCCTGCTCGGTGAAGGTGAAGCTTCCCTCGGAGAAGCCTTTCACGCGCTGTCGGAAGGATATATGTTCATCCGCGCGCTCCGCATCAGCCCCAAGGAGAGGATCACCGACGCCGCGCTCACTGATATTCTCGAGACCCATGTGGGCGAAAATTTCTGGGACCTGCCCGAAACGAATCTGTCGGGTCTCGATACCGCCATTGACCTTCTCGTGGAAGCATACCCCGAACTGGCCGACGTTAAAGACGCCCTTTGAAAATGATAGCCTCCCGATTCTCAAAAGCCTCATTCTTATTCGTGGTCTGCGCGATCGCAATGTCTTGCGATAAGGAATCGTCGACGGGCCCCGGTGGCGGGTTCGACCGTGGTCCCATGTTGGAGAACCTGGGCGTGAACCTCATCGTGCCTGCGTATGATACGTTGGCCCGGCGCGCCGTCCGCCTGGAGACCGCCGCCACTGCCTTTACCGAATCGAGGACGGAAGAAAACCTGCAGGACCTTCGCGACGCCTGGCTTTCAGCCTATGTCGCTTTTCAACACGCGGCCTACTTCAACTTTGGTCCCGCTGAGAACCTGGTCTTCAACGCTTCTGTGAATAGCTTTCCCATCAGCAAGATCAAGATCGACGACAACATTTCGTTAGGATCATACAATCTCGACGCCATCAGCAGCAATACAGCGAAAGGGTTCGCTGCCCTGGACTACCTGCTCTTTGGCTTTATTCCCGATCCCGGTTACGTCGTTGAACAGTTCGATACCGACGACGAAGCGCCGGCACGCAGACAATATCTGCTCGATGTGGTGACCGACCTCAAGAACCGCTGTGTAGCCGTATTCGAAAAGTGGTCGCCTGCTGGCGATAACTATCTCGGAACTTTTGTCAGTCTCACCGGCAACGACGTGGGCAGCGCAACCGGTATGTTGCTCAACGCAGCCATACAGTACTACGAGGCTGAAGTACGCGATAGCAAAATCGGTATCCCCCTCGGCATACGTTCACTCGACGTCCCGATACCCGGTAACTGCGAAGCACTGTACGCTGAGCAGTCAATTCTCCTCGCCACCGAATCCATTAAAGCTTTGCAGAAACTTTACTCGGGTAAAGGTAAATCAGAGGGTATCGGCTTTGACGATTACCTCGAAACAGTCAACGCGCGACACCAGGGCGACGCCCTCGCGGATGTCATCGCCACTCAGATTGACGTGGCGTTGACAAAGACCGCGGCCATCCCGGAGCCGTACTCAGAGACGGTAGAACAGAATCCTGATTCGGCAGCCGCCGCTTACCTGGAACTGCAGAAGCTCCTGGTGCTGCTTAAAGTAGACATGATGTCAGCCCTTGGAATACTGGTTACGTATCAGGATAATGACGGCGATTAGCTTGCATAGCCGCTGGGTCAATACCTTGAGGTCGGCCTGGCATGAACCGGTCGCCATTGCACCGTTGGTCGTCTTCCGTATCGCTTTCGGACTGATGATGACGGTCAGCGTGATCCGCTTCTGGTCGAACGGTTGGATCCGCGCGTTCTACATCGAACCGGAAGTCCACTTCACCTACTTCGGATTCGAATGGGTGACGGCACCCGGTCCGACGGGAATGTATGCACTGTTTACGGTCATGCTGGCATCGGCGTTGGGGATCATGCTCGGCTGGCGTTACCGGCTGTCGGCGCTATTATTCTTCCTGTCCTTCACCTATGTCGAGTTGATCGACAAAACGTATTACCTCAATCACTACTACTTTGTCAGCCTGATGGCACTGCTCCTCTGCTTTGTGCCTGCCCACCGCGGCTTTTCTCTCGACGTCTTGAGGAAGCCATCACTAGCGGCCGGGAAGGTACCGGGCTGGAGTATCTTAATTATAAAGCTTCAGTTGGCAATCGTTTATATCTACGCCGGCATTGCCAAGCTTAACCCGGAGTGGCTCTTTGACGCTATGCCGCTGCGTATCTGGCTGCCCGCGCAGAGCCACCTTCCTCTGGTGGGGGGCTTCCTGTCGACGGAATTCGCTGCCTATGCGTTCAGCTGGATGGGCGCACTGTACGACCTCACCATTGTGTTCTTTCTGGTCAATGCGCGTACGCGTCCCGTGGCTTACCTGGCGGTCATCGCATTCCATATGATAACCTGGATGCTGTTCCCCATCGGGATGTTCCCGTTCATTATGATCCTCAGCACCCTGATCTTCTTCTCTCCGGCGTTTCACACCCGCCTCCTGAACGGAATGGCCAGCATACTGCGCACAGGAAGGGACGCGATCCCGCAGCCTGCCGCTACCAAACCGTTTCATCGTACCCCTCGCGCCATCACGGCGTTTTTGACTGTCTTCTTTGTAATTCAGGTGCTTTTTCCCTGGCGCTACCTCTTGTATCCCGGCGACTTGTTCTGGACGGAGCAGGGGTATCGCTTTTCCTGGCGTGTGATGTTGATGGAGAAGGCGGGGTATGTGGTATTTCACGTTGAAGACCCGACAACGGGCAAGCGATGGGACGTCGTGCCCGGCGACTACCTCACACCGGCGCAGGAGAAAATGATGTCGACGCAACCCGATATGATCCTTCAGTTCGCCCACTTTCTGGCGGAAAAATATCGCGCTCAGGGCATGGTTGACCCGGTTGTGCGCGCCGAGGCATATGTTACGCTCAACGGCAGAGGCAGCCAGCCCTTTATCGACGACCGCGTTGACCTTACCAAAGAGCGCAACAGTTTCAGACATAAAGAATGGATCGTCGATCTGAATCCATGAGAAAGGTCGTACTCCATATCGTCCTGTTAACGCTCGCCTGCATCGCGAGCGGTCATGCACTTCTCGCGCAATGTACATTGAGTGGTTCTGTCGTGGACAGCAACAACGGCGCTCCAATTGAAGGGGCCGAGGTGTTTGTCCACGCTGTATCACGGCTCACCACGACAGACGAGAACGGCGCCTTTTCCATCACCGACCTTCCCGCCGGTCCACACCGCATCAGCGTCTTTGCTGCGGAACGCGAGCTCAAGGAGTTTGACCTTCAGCTTACCCCGGGTGATAACCGCCTGGATGTCCGCCTGGACGAAATCCGTGACGTGCTCAATACTGTGACGGTGGAAGATCGGCGTGTGAGCAACGGCGGTATTCGCCGCCTCAGTGGCCTGGAGGGTGCCGCCATCTATGAGTCGAAAAAGACAGAGGTGATTGAAGTCGATGAGATGGCCGCCAACCTGGCTACCAACAATGCACGGCAGATCTTTGCCAAAGTACCCGGACTAAACATTTATGAAAGTGACGGCGCTGGACTGCAATTAGGCATCGGCGCTCGTGGCCTCGATCCGAGTCGTACGTCAAACTTTAACGTACGCCAAAACGGCTATGATATCAGCGCCGACGCGCTGGGTTATCCTGAGAGTTATTACGTTCCGCCGACCGAGGCTGTCGACCGCATTGAAGTTGTCCGTGGAGCCGCTTCCCTGCAGTACGGTACACAGTTCGGCGGACTCTTGAACTTTGTATTGAAAGATGGTCCTACGACACGCCCCCTGGAGGTCGTGAGCCGCCAGTCGATAGGATCATTTGGTCTGTTCAATTCATTTAACAGCCTGGGTGGAACAAAGGGAAAACTCCGGTACTACACTTTTTTCCATCACAAGCAGGCCGATGGGTGGCGCCCCAACTCCGCATTCGATCAGAACACGGCTTACCTTTCGTTGTCAATGCCTGTGTCGGAAAACCTTACGGTTACCGCACAGTATACGTACATGAACTATCTCGCCAAACAGCCGGGTGGGTTGACGGACGTGAGGTTCTACCAGGATCCCCGGCAGTCGATACGCGAGAGAAACTGGTTTAAAGTAAACTGGAATCTCATGGCAATCCAGGCTGACGGCAGGCTTTCGGATCAGTGGCGAATGAACCTTCGCTTGTTTGGGCTGTTGGGATCAAGAGACGCGCTTGGCAACCTCGACCGTATCGACCGTGCCGACATTGGCGGTCCCCGAGACCTCTTTGCCGACGAGTTCACCAACTATGGCGGGGAGCTGCGGTTCGTCCACAACTACACCGCGATGGGCGCGCCCGCTGCATTGGTTCTCGGTACGCGGTTTTACCGCGGGTTTACCTATAGAAGGCAGGGCATGGGGCCGGAGGGGAACGAGGCGGCATTTCGCTTTCTCCATCCTGACAACCTTGAGGGATCAGAATATGACTTTCCGGGAAACAACCAGTCGCTGTTTGCTGAGAACATTTTCAACATCACGGAAAAGCTGAGCGTTACGCCGGGCTTCCGCTTTGAGCGCATCCAAACGAAGGCTCGCGGCCATTACCAAAAGACCGTCCTGCGTCCCAACCCGGATACGGATATCGCTGAGGACTCTACATTTCAGGTGTTCGAGCAACGCGATCGTGTCCGAAACTTTGTGATCGCCGGCGTTGGGGTAAGCTATCGCGCTAGTGAAAACACGGAATTCTATGGCAACTTCTCGCAAAACTACCGCGCCATTAACTTCAACGACATTCGCGTAGTCAATCCGAACCTGAGCGTAGACCCTGAGATCAGTGACGAGAGGGGCTTTAATATCGATGTGGGCCTACGCGGAGGGCGCGACGGCGTATACAACTTTGACGTGAGTGTGTTTTATCTGCAGTATGACGACCGTATCGGATCCATACTTCGCGTCAACGATAGCACCTTCAGGATATACAGATACCGGACTAATGTGGCCGACTCCCGCCATGTCGGTGTTGAAGCCTTCGGTCAGTATGACCTGCTGCATCTCGTTTTGCCCGCTGAGCGTGCACACAAATTGATGGTGTTCGGGAATGTTGCCCTGATCGATGCTGTGTATATCAACAGCACAGAGTCCGCTGTGGACGGCAAGCAAGTGGAGTTGGTTCCGCGCTATAACATCCGCGCGGGGCTGACCTGGCAATGGAAAGACCTGATGATTACCTGGCAGGGTGGCTTCACCGCGGATCAATACAGCGACGCCACCAATGCTGATGACTACACACCTTCGGCTGTTGAGGGGCTCATACCTGCTTACCAGGTTATGGATATTGCCGCGAAGTACACGTACAAATTCCTGACCCTGGAGACCGGAGTAAACAACCTTACCAACCAGATGTACTTTACACGCCGCGCGAGTGGCTATCCCGGCCCGGGCATTCTGCCATCGGATGGCCGGAATTTTTACCTGACACTCCAGGTGAAGCTGTAAGACTACTTCTTTTTCTTCCTGGCGGCTTTTTTCGCTACCGCCTTCTTCGTAATAGTCTTCTTCTTTACCGCCTTCTTCTTGACGGCTTTCGTCACCTTTTTCACGAGGCTTTTTACGCCACGGGCTATCTTCCGTGCCTTAACGGCCGCGCGTCTGGCAACCTTGCGCGTGGTGGTCTTGACAGACTTCTTTGCCGTTTTAGCACGCTTTACTTTCGACGTGGCCGCCTTCTTCTTAACGACAGGCTTCCTGGCTGTACTTTTCTTTACGGTTGTCTTAGCAGCGGTCTTCTTAGCAGCGGCTTTCTTAGCAGTGGCTTTCTTAGCGGTGGTCTTTTTTACAGCTGCTTTCTTTACAGCCGCCTTTCCGGCGGTGGCTTTCTTTGCTGCTTTCTTTGCAGCCTTAGCCTTCTTCACGACTGCTTTGCTTACAGCCTTCTTCACATTCTTTTTCACCTTCTTCTTCGTCGCCACCCGGGTGCGCTTCACGCTTACTTTTGCCGCCTTGGGAGCGACAGGGGTGGAGTGCTTTTCGATTTCGAATTGCAACGCCATCCGATTAAGGGCGGAACCGGCCTTGAACCATTCGATCTGGCCGGCATTGTAAGAGTGGTTGGCAACGATCGTGTCGGTTGTACCATCTGCATGACGCAGCACAATTGTCAGCGGCCTGCCCGGCGCAAATTCGGTCAGGTCGATAATATCGATGGTATCGTCCTCAAGGATCTTCTCATAGTCATTTTCATTGGCGAACGTCAACGCCAGCATCCCCTGCTTTTTCAGGTTGGTTTCGTGAATGCGTGCGAACGACTTCACCAGTATGACCCGGATGCCGAGGTGACGCGGCTGCATGGCGGCGTGTTCCCGCGATGAGCCTTCACCGTAGTTATGATCGCCGACTACAATGGTGGGTATGCCGGCGGCCTTGTACGCGCGCTGGGTGGCGGGTACAGGTCCGTATTCACCTGTAATCTGACTCTTGACGAAATCCGTCTTTTCGTTAAAATAATTAACCGCTCCTGTGAGCGTGTTATTGGAGATGTTATCAAGGTGACCCCGGAAGCGAAGCCAGGGGCCGGCCATTGAAATATGGTCGGTAGTACACTTTCCTTTCGCCTTGATGAGTAGTTTCATGCCGAGGAGGTTCTTGCCATTCCAGGCCGGGAACGGCTCGAGCTTCTGGAGGCGCTTCGATTCCGGATTAATGTGAACATTGATACCGCTTCCGTCTTCAGCCGGAGCAACGTAGCCCGCGTCTTCCACGGCGAAGCCTTGCGGCGGGAATTCGACGCCCTGGGGTTCATCCAGTTTTACCGGCACGCCGTCTTCGTTGATCAGCGTATCGGTCATCGGGTTGAACGTCAGGTCGCCGGCGATCGCGAATGCGGTGGTGACTTCAGGTGAAGCCACGAACGCGTGCGTGTTCGGATTGCCGTCGTTGCGTTTGGCAAAGTTGCGGTTGAACGATGTGATGATGGAGTTTTTCCGATCGGGATCGTTGGTATGCCGTGCCCACTGCCCGATACAGGGTCCACACGCGTTGGCGAGTACCACGCCGCCCATCTTTTCAAACGTGTCCAGGTAGCCGTCGCGTTCTACGGTATACCGCACCTGTTCTGAGCCCGGCGTAATGGTAAATTCTGCTCTGGCCTTGAGTTTCTTATCGACCGCCTGCTTTGCAAGCGAGGCAGACCGTGTGATGTCCTCGTACGAAGAGTTGGTACAGGATCCGATGAGTCCGACCTCCAGCTTCGCGGGCCAGCCGTTTGCTTTCACTTCTTCTGCAAAGCGCGAGAGGGGGATGGCCCGGTCGGGCGTAAAGGGACCGTTCACATGGGGTTCCAATGTCGAGAGGTCGATCTCGATAACCTGATCGAAGTATCTGTCGGGGTTTTCATATACTTCGGCGTCGCCGGTGAGGTGCTCGCGCATGGCGTCGGCCAGGTCGGCAACTTCGGCGCGGCCCGTACCGCGCAGGTATTGGGCCATCTTGTCGTCATAACCAAACGTTGAGGTTGTCGCTCCGATCTCAGCGCCCATATTGCATATCGTCGCCTTACCGGTACAGGAGAGTGACTCGGCTCCGGGGCCGAAGTATTCGACGATGGCACCCGTTCCGCCTTTTACGGTAAGGATGCCGGCCACTTTCAGGATAACATCTTTTGCCGACGTCCAGCCGCTGAGGCTTCCGGTAAGTTTGATGCCGATGAGTTTGGGCCACTTCAGTTCCCAGGGCATGCCGGACATAACGTCGACGGCGTCGGCTCCACCCACACCGATGGCTACCATGGCGAGACCGCCTGCGTTGACCGTGTGCGAGTCGGTGCCGATCATCATGCCTCCGGGGAAGGCATAGTTTTCGAGCACAACCTGGTGAATGATGCCGGCGCCCGGCTTCCAGAATCCGATTCCGTACTTGTTCGATACAGACTCGAGGAAATTAAATACTTCCCCGCTAGCCGTAAGGGAATCTTTCAGGTCTTGCTCAGCGCCCTGCTTGGCGAGGATCAGGTGATCGCAATGAACGGTAGAGGGTACTCTTACTTTGGGTATCCCCGCCGACATGAACTGCAGCAGCGCCATCTGTGCGGTGGCGTCCTGCATAGCCACACGGTCAGGCGAGAAGTTGACGTAAGACTTCCCCCGCTCAAAATTTTCAGCGGGTTGATCAGTGTGCAAGTGTGTATAAAGAATTTTTTCCGACAGGGTAAGTGGCCGGTTTACAATCCTCCTGGCCGCACTTATGCGGTCAGGCATGTTCCGGTATACTTCCCTGATCATGTCTAAGTCAAAAACCATAACGAACAAGTAATTTAGGCGCGCTAACTTAACAAATTATTTTGTATGGAATGGGAGGAAATCGACGCTGACCTTACGTGTGAAGCGTGGATCAGCTGATATTCTGACGAATTCTGTCGAGCAGACTGTTAAGGTGACGCGCTTCGTCTTCTGTAAGGTTGCGTAAGCCTTTTTCCAGGTCTTCGATGCGCTCCTCCATAGAGTCGAGGAGGGCATTCCCCTGGTCGGTGATTGTAATCTTAACGGTACGCCTGTCCTCCAGATTGTGCTGGCGTGTTGCCAACTGTTTGGCACGCAGACGCTCGACAATGCGGGAGGCGTCTGACATCTTGTCGAGCATGCGTTCACGGATCATCTGGATGGTGGCACCTGTGGGATGCTGACCGCGAAGGATGCGCAGGACATTGTATTGCTGCCGGGTGATGCCGTAGGATTTGAAAAAGGCGGTGCTACCGTTGATCAGCACATTGTGTGTGTAGATCAGGTTGAGGAGGGCCTTGTGAAATTCGCTACGGAACGTCGTTTGACGTATGTCTTGTTCCAGCGACATGGGTGTTTGGGGTTACCGCACCTAATGTAACGAATTCAACGGTTTATTGCGCGGATTTCCTTCCTTATTTGCTGTTGATGTAGTTCAGAAACTCTCTTTTGATGTTCTCGTCCCTGAATTTGCCCGAAAAATAAGCCGTTCCGGTCTTGCTGTTCGTATCACCGACCCCTCTTGAGGCGACGCACATGTGGTTGGCATCCAGTACTACGCCGACGTCTTCGGTGTTGAGCACACGCTGCAATTCGTGGCCGATCTGCATCGTGAGCCGCTCCTGAACCTGGGGTCGCTTGGCGAAGTATTGCACAAACCGGTTGATCTTCGATAGGCCGATGACCTTCCCGGATGAGAAGTAGCCTACGTGGGCCTTTCCGTAGATAGGAACGAAATGGTGTTCACAATGCGAATAGAACGTGATGTCCTTTTCCACCAGCATCTGGTCATACGCATACTTGTTGTCGAATAGCCTTACATGCGGGCGGTTGCGTGGATTAAGACCGCTGAAAACTTCTTTCACATACATCTTCGCGACGCGATGCGGTGTCCCCCTGAGACTGTCGTCTGTTAGATCGAGACCAAGCACATCCATGATGGATGCAAAATGCTTCTCGATCTGTTTGATCTTCTCGTCATCAGACAAGACAAACGCATCAGGCCGCATCGGCGTTTCCGTTGACGACATTATGTGATCCTCGCCCGCGTCGTCGGGATCCTGCAGACTACGATGCTGGATATTCAACGAAATTTCTTTCGGTCTCATACAGTGTGATTTTCAGGTCGAACTTACTTTCTATGTGTTCCCGCAGAATATTCCAGATAACGATGGCAATATTTTCGGCAGTAGGGTTGAGGTTCTTAAAGTACTCAGTGTCGAGGTTAAGGTTCTTATGATCCAGTTTCTGAGTCACAGTGCGCCGGATCAGATCACTGAGCCGTTTCATATCGTAAACGTATCCCGTTGCCGGGTCGGGTTCTCCGATAAGGCTTACGATCAGTTCGTAGTTGTGTCCATGAAAATTTGGGTTGCTGCACTTTCCGAAGACACGTTCATTTTCCTCATCTGACCACTGCGGATTGTACAGTCTGTGGGCGGCATTGAAATGCTCTTTACGAGAGACCTTTACTTTCATGTACTCATTTTAAACAGGAAACCGGTAAAAAGGTTCAATATCGTGCTTTTTGCGGAATTCCCGGTTTAAGGGGCAAATGCCTTCTCCCGCTTCCCATTGGATAGGAAAAGCAGGAAAGGGTTACAGTCCCTCCCGTATTTATTACCCCGGCACAGGTGATCCGCTACCGGTAATAAGGCCTCCGACGTGTATTGTACAGCTTTTTATAGGGATCCCTGAAAAGGAAGTTTTCAGGCAGGTAGTACTCGATCTTTAACAGTAGCAAATGGTAAGCATCGTCGTTCGAGGGGTCTCCACGACGTGCACCTGCAGGGTAGGGGTTCAGTTCCGGGTTTCCTTCCACACGCCGGTCGGACAACGCCACCCGGATCGGATCAGTCCAGCCCGACTTATCGGGATGCACCGTGCTTACGTCGTCCAGGTAGTCCGTAAACGTCTTACGCCAAACGCTTTCAATGCCGATATTAAAGAACGGTCCGGCTTTGAAGCGCATACCGATACCGTAAGGAACGACAAACTGGAAGCGGCTATACGAAACGCCCTCCGTTTGCAAAGGCTGGAGCGCGTACTTTTCGCCGTTGTACTCCGCTTTAGGATTCATATACATGGCCCCGATGCCGGCGAGCCCGTACACGTTAACGCCGGGACGTTGATAAAAGCGTCGGCCCAGGGGAATAAGGTCGATGACACCAACGGCGTTCCATTCAAAGTTGCTCGCAGTAAACGAAAGATTTCTTTGTTTACGCGAAGGGTCGGAAGAGCTTTCATCGTTGCCTTTAATGGTGAAGTATGACAACTCTGATCGCACCGAAATGCGCGGCGTAAAATAAAATTGTAATCCGGCGCTGATGCTTGGCTTCACATCGATGAGATCACCGGGATCTTTCAGGTCACCGAAATAGGATGCTGTCCCGACACCGCCTACCAGGATCAATGAGCGTTCCTTTCTCACGGCATAGAAGGTCTGAGATATGGCGACCAACGGGGTAAGTATAAAAAATAGTAAAATTCCCTTCCTCATAAGCGATCAAGGTCGGATTGACGAATAAATGTAGGCAAAAAATTGCGGTTTTTTATCAAAAATTCAAGCCAATACCTCTTTTATTCGTTGAGCTGCATCTTTGAGCAAGATCGCGGGGAAAACCTTCAAACCCGACTCTTCGATGATCCGTGCACCCTCTTCCGCGTTGGTTCCCTGAAGACGAACAATAATGGGTACCTGGATATTGCCGATTTTTTTATACGCTTCCACCACACCATTGGCCACCCGGTCGCACCGAACGATCCCACCGAATATGTTGATCAGGATAGCCTTCACGTTCGGGTCGCGGAGTATGATCCGGAAGCCGGCCTCTACTGTTTCGGCATTGGCGCTTCCGCCGACATCCAAAAAGTTGGCAGGCTCACCACCTGATAGCTTGATCACGTCCATCGTTGCCATTGCGAGCCCCGCACCGTTCACCATGCACCCTACATTGCCGTCAAGTTTGATGTAGTTCAGTCCGGACTTGCTGGCTTCAACTTCCAGGGGATCCTCTTCCGTGACGTCGCGCAACTCCGCCAGGTCTTTATGTCGGAATAGCGAGTTGTCGTCCAGGTTAACCTTCGCGTCAACGGCGAGTATCTTCCCGTCGGAGGTTCTCAGCATGGGGTTGATCTCGAACATGGAAGCGTCGAGGCCGACATACGCCTTATATAAAGCGTTGATAAACTTTACTCCTTCTTTGAAGGCGTTACCCTCAAGGCCCAGGCTGAACGCTACCCGACGGGCTTGATAGGGTTGAAGTCCTATGGAGGGATCGATCCATTCCTTGATAATCTTTTCGGGCGTCGTCTCCGCCACCTCTTCGATGTTCATCCCGCCCTCGGTAGAGGCCATTAGCACGGGACGGCTTTCGGCGCGGTCGAGCAGGATGCTGATGTAATATTCTTTCGGCTCCAGTTCGCCGGGGTAGTAGACATCTTCGGCTACCAACACTTTGTTTACCACCCTGCCGTCGGGTCCGGTTTGATGGGTCACGAGTGTTCCACCCAATATCGCCTTGACTTTCTCGGGTACTTCCTGGATACCCTTGGCGACGACCACGCCTCTTGAACCCGTTTCGCGGATGGTTCCTTTACCACGGCCGCCGGCGTGTATCTGCGACTTGATGACGAACCATTGGGTGCCTGTTTCGGCTTGAAGTTCCTTTGCTGCGGCCACGGCTCCGTCCGGTGTATCGGCAACAACACCCCGCTGCACCGTAACGCCGTACCGTTGAAGGAGCTCTTTGCCCTGGTACTCGTGTATGTTCATTAGTTTTTAATTTGAGGCGAAACTAGTTTATTTAAGGCTTTATTTCAAATTCAGCACACCCGGTAAGCCGATGTTAAAGGCCACAGATATTCACAAATCGTATGGACAACTCAATGTGCTGAAAGGTATCAGCATACACATTCAACCGGGAGAGATCGTCGCCATCGTCGGATCATCCGGCGCCGGAAAGAGCACACTGCTCCATATTCTGGGAACCCTGGATACCCCCGACAGCGGCAAGGTATTTATTCTCAACCAGGATGTATTCCTTCAGGGAACGAAGGCGCTGGCGGCTTTCAGAAATCAGTCAATAGGCTTTGTGTTCCAGTTCCACAACCTCCTGCCCGAATTCTCCGCGATCGAGAACGTGATGATCCCGGGGCTTATCGGAGGCCGACGCGACAGCGAAGTACGGGCGCGTGCCGAAGAACTGCTCGGAATGCTGGGGATTGCTGCCCGCCGTGATCATAAACCCTCTGAGATGTCAGGAGGAGAACAGCAGCGCACCGCTGTGGCACGGGCGCTCATAAATTCGCCAAAGTTGATCTTCGCTGATGAGCCCAGTGGAAACCTGGACTCAAAGAATGCCTATGAACTGCACCAGTTGTTCTTTACGCTGCGCGAAAAGATGGGACAAACGTTTGTAATCGCTACCCACAACGAAGAATTGGCCCAGATGGCCGACCGCCGGCTGGAAATTAAGGACGGGATGATCCAATAGGCCATAAAAAAAGGGACGCCCCCGTCTCCGGAAAGCGCCCCTGTTGGCAAACCCCATCCTTCCATCTTCACCAAAACCTTCTCCAGGGCGGGCTGCCAAATCCCCAACTTCACGCACCAACTCCTGGATCTTAAATGTCTTACGGTCTATCTTTCTTAAGTCCGCGATGCAAAGATAGCCATATATAACCGGCGGCTGCAAGGCGCCTACCCTCTATAGGGTACAACGTAAGAACGTTCCGTTAATTACCTGCGCCTCTCACCAGGCTTTACGAGCAATTCAAATCACACGGAACACGGCCAATGGATAAGAATTTCGACATCAGTAGTTTGAGAATTCCTCTATCAAGTAAAAGTTCGTCGCGTTCCGGACGTGGTGAGCAAAAATCGCCCTAGTGACGATGTGTAAGGATTTCTTCGTTCACTTCACTTACTTCCATAAATCCACGCGGTGATATGCCAGTGAGCCTGACCTTACGGATGTCGTTGATGGCAAGCGGGTCGAAGCGCGCGGTAACCTTGATGTAGTTCTCGGTAAAGCCGGTCATTTCGTTTTCCTCATCCTGGGTTTCGAACAGCGCGTAGGCTGCGCGTCCGATGTTGTCTTCGTAGAACTTCCTCCGCTTCTTGTCGGAAAGGATGTGGAGCATCTCCGAACGTCGTGCGCGTTCTGCCTTAGGCACGACGGGCGTCATTTCCGCGGCCGGCGTGTTGGCACGTTCGGAGTAGGGGAAGACGTGAAGGTAGGAAACGTCGAGGTCGTTGATAAAGTGGTACGTATCCAGGAAGTCGGCTTCCGATTCTCCCGGGAATCCGACAATCACGTCCACACCAATGCAGCAATGGGGCATCTGTTCCTTGATGCGACGGACCCGGTCGGCATATAATTCCCTCAAATATCTGCGCCGCATGAGTCGGAGTACCTTGTTACTTCCCGACTGCAGCGGGACGTGAAAGTGAGGGACAAAACGCTCTGACGCAGCGACAAAGTCCAGCACCTCGTCGTTCAGGAGATTGGGTTCGATGGATGAGATGCGGAACCGGGCCACATTATCAACCTGCTCAAGTGCGCGGATCAGGTCTATAAAGCGGTCCTCCCGCTGGCCATTTCGAATACCAAAATCGCCGGTATTCACCCCTGTAAGTACAATTTCGCGCACGCCTGAGTCGCCGATAGACCGCGCCGCGCTGACCACATTCTCTATGGTCTCGCTGCGCGAATTGCCCCGTGCCAGGGGGATGGTGCAAAATGAACAGGAGTAGTCGCAGCCGTCCTGTACCTTCAGAAACGTGCGCGTCCGGTCGTGAAGCGACCACGAAGCATTGAATATATTGGCGCGCTCAACCGGTGATGCCAGCACCCGCGGGGCGGGCGTACGTTGAAAGCCATCGAGCAGTTCGACCAGCCGGAATTTCTCCGCTGCGCCCAAAACAGCATCAACGCCCGGAATTTCGGCAATTTCTGCCGGCTTCAATTGGGCGTAACACCCTATTATGGCCACAAAGGCGTCAGGAGATATTCTGCGGGCCTCGCGAACCACCTTCCGGCATTTCCGGTCGGCATTCTCCGTGACAGAGCACGTATTGATGATGAAAATGTCGGGGGTGGCGGTAAAATCGACCTTCTGATAGCCTTTTTCCTCGAATTTTCGGGAGATTGTCGACGTCTCCGAGAAATTCAGCTTGCACCCCAATGTGTAAAAGGCCACCTTCTTCATGAAGCGGCAAATTTAACCCATTCTTCATAAAAGTCGCAGACGCAGTCGCAGTTGCAATTGCCTCGTCCTGGGTCCACGCTTTCGCACTACCCCTGCTCCTGCACCTGCACCTGTCCCGTCCCGGCCCGGCCGCTACCCCATTAGCGCGGCTTCAATCTTATCGATTCGCTCTTCCAACTCCCGGCTGGTCTGTTCGTACTCGTCGGCGGAACTCAGGGTCGTGTTGACGCTGAAATAAAATTTAATCTTCGGTTCCGTCCCGGAAGGCCGCACCGAAATCTTGCTGCCGTCTTCGAGGTAGAATTGAAGTACGTCTGAAACCGGCAATTCAATTTTACTTTTCTTGCCGCTCTCCAGGTTCACTTCGACGCCGGTCTTGTAATCCAATGCCCGGACGACACGTTGCCCTGCGATTTGCTCAGGTGCTCGCGACCGAAAGTTCTCCATCATGGTACGGATGGCTTGTTCTCCTTCGCGGCCCGTGCGTGTGAGCGTGATGAGCCGTTCCCGATACATACCGAACTCGAGGTACATGTCGATCAGGGAGTCGTATATGGATTTGTTTTCTTCGGCGGCGCTGGCGGCAATCGCTGCAAAAAAGGCACAGGCCGACACCGCATCTTTGTCGCGTACAAAATCTCCGACCATATACCCGTAGCTTTCTTCACCTGCCGCGATGAACTGTTCCTTGCCTTCCAGCCTGCCCATCAGCTCGGCGATATATTTGAACCCGGTGAGGGTGTTATAGCAGGTTATCCCGTATCGTTCCGCCATAATGTCGACGAGTTCAGTCGTGACAATTGTCTTCGCAATGTATCCCGATGCTTTGCCGGCATGTTTTAACAGAAATTGCATCAAGAGGCTAAAGGCCTGGTTGCCATCAAGGAGGATAAACTCGCCGGCATTGTTGCGCACCCCGATGCCGACGCGGTCGGTATCCGGATCGGTGGCCATGACCATCGTGGCATTTACTGCAAGCCCTTTGGCTATAGCCATCTCCATGGCGGACTTTTCCTCCGGGTTGGGCGACTTCACCGTGGGGAAGTCACCATCGGGCTGTCGCTGCTCCTCAACGACGTGCACATTTGTAAAGCCCACACGCCGCAGACACTCGGGTACCATCGTGATGCCCGCGCCATGGAGGCTGGAGTATACGAGCGGGATATCATGATGTTTTTTTATGGCATCTCCGTTGGGGATCAGCTTTAGCACTTCCGCATAGTATGCATCCTCCACTTCGGGTCCGATAGGCGTAATATTTTCAGGCACCGGATCAAACTTCACCTGCGCAAAGTCCGTGATGGCTTTTACTTCGCGGATAATGTTGCCATCATGCGGTGGTACCACTTGCGCGCCATCCGACCAATACACCTTGTAACCGTTGTACTCCTTCGGATTGTGTGAGGCTGTGATGACGATACCGCCCTGGCAGTGCAGATAACGGATCGCAAAGGAGAGCAAGGGCGTTGGTCTAAGTTCGGAGAACAGCTTTACGTGAATGCCGTTCGCGGAGAGCACGTTCGCTGCGATCTGAGCAAGTTGACCGCTGTTATTGCGGCTGTCATAGGCAATCGCGATCGTTACCTTTTGACCCGAAAAGCTTTTCACAAGGTAGTTGGCGAATCCCTGCGTGGCCACGCCAATGGTATACCGGTTGACGCAATTTGACCCGGGACCCATAATGCCACGAAGCCCCCCGGTACCAAACTCCAGGTCTTTGTAAAAACTGTCAATGAGCACCTTACTATCGGGGCGGCTCATCAACTCACGGATTTCACTTTTGGTGTCGTTATCGACCAGAGGACTGTCAAGCCACTTCCGGGCTTTTTCCAGCACCTCTTGTTGTACATTAGTTGCCATGGTTACAGAATGAGGCCCAAAATTAGAAAAGACGGCCTATTCGGGGCCAATGGCGTGATATTTTTTGGCGTATCGGTCATTCAAAGGTTGCCACGGAGGGCCTGTTCGCGCTCGATGGCTTCAAACAATGCCTTGAAATTACCTTTTCCGAACGAGGTGGCGCCCTTACGCTGGATGATCTCGTAGAATAGTGTCGGCCGGTCGCTTACCGGACGTGAAAAGATCTGAAGCAGGTATCCCTCGTCATCACGGTCAATCAGTATGTTCATCTTCCGGAGCGGATCGATAGGTTCGTCGATTTCGCCGACGCGTTCCTGTACATCCTGATAGTAGGTGTCCGGCACATGAAGAAATCCTACTCCTCGTTTTCGGAGTTCACCCACGGTATGTACGATGTCGTCGGTGGCGATAGCGATATGCTGAACCCCCGGCCCGCCGTAATATTCGAGGTATTCTTCGATTTGCGACTTCTTCCGGCCTTCAGCCGGTTCGTTGATAGGGAATTTAATGTAGCCGTTGCCGTTGGAGACAACCTTTGACATGAGTGCACTGTATTCCGTAGATATGTCCTTGTCGTCAAATGTGATCAGCAGGCGAAACCCCATCACTTTTTCATAAAACTCCACCCACTTGTTCATTTCACCCAAGTGTACATTGCCGACACAATGATCGACGTGCTTGAATCCCACAGGTTTGACGGACACTTCCGGCGTTACGGACTGATATCCGGGAAGGAACGGGCCGGCATAGTTGTGTCGTTCCACGAAGGTGTGAATGGTATCGCCATATGTTTGGATTGACGATGTGATCACCTCTCCATGGTCGTCGTGGAGGCGCGTGGGTTCTGCGGCGACAGTGGCCCCGCGCAGGGTGGTTTCGCGAAAGGCGGCGTCGGCATCTGCAACGGTTAGGGCAAGCACTTTGACGCCGTCGCCATGGCGGTGTACGTGTTGGGCTATTGGTGCGTCAGGACGCAGCGCGCTGGTGAATACGAACACCACCTTGCCCTGTTTCAGCACGTACGATGCCCTGTCGCGTACGCCGGTTTCCGGTCCCGCGTATGCGATCCATTGAAATCCAAAAACATGCTGGTAATACGCCGCCGCCTGTTTGGCGTTGCCCACATAGAATTCGATGTGGTCGGTGCCCTGGATGGGAAGGAAATCTTCATTCATTATGCAAACGTTTAGGTTACAGTAAATTTAGGTAGCCTGTCACACAACCCGAATCTTTTGCGGAAGAAGTTGGCCCCGAGAAGCGGAAGAGGCGCATTTTTTGGGCATGACAGGAAAGATGCTTTCCTAATCGCCCGATTTATTCAATATTTATGCAAAATTTAGCATTACCCCTATGGACGCGAAGGAGGTTGACCAGGCACTCGGCAAACTTGCTGCAAAAAGGCAGGAACTGGATGCCCTCGACTATAGCAATCCCAGGTACGACGATCTGGAAGAAGAACTGCACGACATGGAGGACGACTTCCAGGACAAATACGGTGCCTTTATGGAAAAGATACTTCAGGAGGTGCACAACAATCACTGTCCTGAAAATGACGTCCTTCTTCCTATAGCCTACATGGGCGACGGCGTGCCCGTCGAGATCGAGAATAGTCCACGGAGGGATGCACGACTGGTACTGGAATCCAACCCACTTCGTATCCTGCTACGGCTGGGGAAGGAGAAAGAACAGGTTGTTTGGTCGGCCTGATCGTCAGGCGTATCCGAGTTTTTTCCGAACGCGATCCAGGACGCTGTGTGCGATGGCACGCGCTTTTTCTTCCCCCGTTCGTAACTTCTCTTCCAACAGGCCCGGATCTTCGAAGTATAGGTTAAAAGTTTCCCGCTCGCGGGCATATCGATCCATAATGAGTTCGAAGAGTTCCTGTTTTGCCTGCCCATACCCGTAGTTACCGTCGAGATACTTGTTTCGCATCCGCTTTACGTCGGCCGGGTCGGCGATCAGCGAGTACAATGCAAAGACGGTATCGGTGTCCGGATCCTTGGGCGCTTCCACAGGTGTGCTATCGGTAACGATCGACATGATCTGCTTGCGAAGCTGCTTCTCCGGAAGGAAAATGTCGATGATGTTTCCGTAAGACTTACTCATCTTTTGTCCGTCTGTGCCGGGAACGGTCATCACCTGTTCTTCAATCCTGGCTTCGGGAACTACGAACGTCTCTCCGTAAAGACCGTTGAAGGCCGTGGCGATATCGCGGGTAATCTCAAGGTGTTGTTTCTGGTCTTTACCCACCGGTACGAAGTTCGCGTCGTATAGCAGAATGTCAGCGGCCATCAGCACGGGGTAGGTGAAGAGGCCCGCGTTGACGTCGGATAAACGGTCTGACTTATCCTTAAAGGAATGCGCATTGGCGAGCATGGGATACGGCGTCACACAGTTCAGGTACCATGTCAGCTCACACACTTCGGGTATTCTCGACTGCCGGTAGAAGTAATTGTTCTCAATGTCGAACCCGAAGGCCAGCCAGGCGGCCGCTACCGCCCGAACATTGTCGACCCTGGCCCCCGCATCCTTGATTGTCGTCAGCGAATGCAGGTCGGCGATGAAGAAAAGCGACTCGTTGCCAGGCTGCTGGCTTAGCTTAATGGCTGGAATGATTGCCCCCAGCAAGTTGCCAAGGTGGGGACGTCCGCTGCTCTGTATGCCCGTAAGTATTCTTGTCATGACCGCAAATATAGGCCTAATGGAGAACCTACGCGCATGTACGGTAACCCTGTTTACGGAGTCCGGTAGGGAAGATGCGCGTTCCCTTCAGGGGCGTGGAATGGCGTTTGTCGGGATTTGAAACCCTCGTTCGAAATTTCTACCTGTCACAATAAATACTTGATTACCTTTGCAGTGATGAGAGTCATTTTTTCAATTTCACTGGCGATCGGACTGTCACTCTTTTTTGCATCCGCGTCTTTTGCTCAGCAGGTCCGGCCCCTTCAGTTTCAGGAAGTCATTCACGACTTCGGCTATGTCGACCAGAATGGCGGTGCGGTCACGTATTCGTTCCAGTTTGCCAATATCGGCGACCGGCCCGTGCGGATACTGTCGGTGCAGGCCTCGTGTGGGTGTACCACGCCCGACTGGACGCGCGACCCCGTAGCCCCCGGCAAGGGCGGATATATTCAAGCCAGCTATGATCCCAAAGGCCGGCCCGGGTATTTCAATAAGTCGCTCACGGTAACGACCGATGCTGATGCTAATCCCGTGATTCTGCAAATCAAGGGACAGGTCAGCGTGGGCAGTGAACTGGTTGCGGTGTCCGAGTTCAGATCTCCCATGGGTAGCTGGAAGCTTAAGACCGCGTCATTCAATCTCGGAAAAGTGTATCGTAAAGATGAATTTACGGTTCGAGAATTTCCGGTATACAATGCCGGTGATCGGCCGGTTACTTTTCTGAACATGGAAGGACCGTCCTATATTAAGGCCGAGGTCATTCCGGCTACACTTGCACCGAGAATGCAGGGCAAGGTCCGTGTGCTCTATAACGGCGCCGGACGCAACGAATATGGGTTCCAGTCTGACCGGATCGACATCCACACCGACGATGAAGACATGCCGTTGAAGTCCATTAGCGTGTATGTAACGCTTGAAGATCATTTTCCTGTAATGTCCAGGGAGGAACTTCAGAAGGCGCCTGTGCTCAGAATCGTTGGGTCGACATTCGACCTCGGCAAGATTCCCCAATTCAAGGATGCACGCCGCGTCATTACATTGCGGAACGATGGCAAGTCGAAGCTCACCATTCACGCTATACAGCCCAACTGCTGGTGTATTAATACTACACTGGGTGAGAAAGAGATACGACCGGGAGAAGAAGCAACACTTGAGATCCGCTTCAACCCTGAAGACCGCCTGGGCACCCAGCAGAAGTCAATCGTAATCTATTCCAACGATCCACAGAATCCGGCGCAGCGGATTACCTTCAACGCCTACGTAGAGCGGGGATAGCGTGGGATGGGGTGGCTGGTGATCGGCGCCAGGTAAGGTAGTGCGGCACGACTGGGCGTCGGCGGTGCGTGGTGATGCGATGTATTTGATGTAATCCTATTTTGGCTAATCTCATGTCCGACAACTCAGAAAAGGCTACTAAGACGCAGAAGCAGGATCTTTTTGAACATCCCGATTTTTATGAGATCGACGACCTGCTAACGGATGAGCATAAACTCGTGCGGGATACGATGCGGCAGTTCGTTAAGCGGGAAATCTCTCCCTACATAGAAGATTGGGCGCAGCGTGCCTACTTCCCGGTGGAGTTGGTGAAGAAATTCGGCGATGTCGGGGCGTTGGGTCCGACCATCCCAACTGAATACGGTGGGGGCGGTATGGATAACATTTCATACGGGCTCATCATGCAGGAGATCGAGCGGGGAGACTCTGGCTTACGGTCGATGGCTTCCGTTCAGGGATCGCTGGTCATGTATCCCATCCACACGTTCGGAACGGAGGAACAAAGGAAAAAGTATTTGCCAAAGCTGGCTTCCGGTGAGTGGCTGGGCTGCTTCGGACTTACTGAGCCGGACCACGGCTCCAACCCTGCGGGGATGACGACCCGATTTCAGGATATGGGCGACCACTATCTGTTGAACGGAGCCAAGATGTGGATTTCCAATGCACCGCAGGCCGACATTGCCGTCGTTTGGGCCAAGGATGAATCGGGCGTAATACACGGGCTGATCGTCGAGCGCGGTATGGAAGGATTCAGTACTCCTGAAATTCATGGTAAATGGTCGCTCCGGGCCAGCAGCACAGGGGAACTCGTGTTCGATAACGTGAAGGTTCCCAAAGAGAACAGGCTTCCCGGGAAGACAGGTCTGGGTGCACCGCTGATGTGTCTCGATTCAGCCCGTTACGGGATAGGATGGGGCGCACTGGGCGCGGCTATGGACTGCTACGAATCAGCCAAACGCTATGCGCTTCAACGTGAACAATTCGATAAGCCCATAGCCTCATTTCAGCTTGTACAGAAGAAGTTAGCCGAAATGCTAATCGAGATTACAAAGGCGCAGGTGCTGGTGTGGCGGTTGGGTACGCTGATGAACGAAGGAAAGGCGACCACTGCGCAAATATCCCTGGCGAAACGCAACAATGTACGGATGGCACTCGAAGTCGCCCGTGAGGCGCGACAGATTCACGGCGCCATGGGCATCACCGGCGACTATTCCATTATGCGTCATATGATGAACCTGGAATCCGTTATCACCTACGAGGGAACGGATGACATCCACCTGCTTATTCTGGGGCAGCGCATTACGGGAATTCCCGCTTTTAAATAATGACCTTGGCAGGTGCAGATGCGATTGTGCCAGCGGTTAGGGTATGTATGATTTTGGCAGAAAGTTCAACAGCCGTCCCTTACCCTAAGGTATCCCGTACAACCCGCATCTAAGCTGATGATCGCCTTTCGGGACGCAGGGGTTACCTGGCGGAGCGTCGTATCACCAGGCCTTCTTTCGGTAAAGGATTTTTTCAAAAAATTTTTCCCCAGGCCCGCAGAAAGCTTCACCTGAGCCGCCATCATCTTTGGGCCGTTGTTCAGCCTGTAGTTAATCCATGATTTTTTGATTAACTTGATTAGTTGTAACTCACTGATAGTGAAGCGGTTTTTACTATTTTTTGCCACTTTTCTTACAGCTGTACCATTCCTCGTCTTTTCGCAGGAGATCGTACGCACGTACCACGATGCGGAGCGGAAACATCTGAAAGAGGTGTACCATGTTACGGACACGATCCAGAACATACTAACAGGACCTTACGAGTCATACTACCTCAACGGCAAGTTAGAATCGCGCGGGCAGTTCGTCGACAATGAGACTGCCGGTGTCTGGGAGTTTTACTATGAAACCGGCGGGTTAAAGATGCGGGGCATACTCCGACAGAACGCAAACTACGGGTTATGGGAATACTACTACGAGAACGGCCAGAAGAGCATGGAGGGCACGATCAACGGCCGCTATCGGGAGGGAGAATGGAAGACTTTCTATGAGAACGGTCAAGTAAAGGAAATAGGTGAATACAACACCAACAAACGGGTTGGTTTCTGGAAGACTTATTATGAAGACGGCGCGCGCCGGGGCGAGATTGTTTATGAGGACGACTACGGTCGCTATACCGAGTACTATCATTCCGGCAAGGTGATGGGTGAGGGACCGCGTCGGGGCCCCACCAAGGTGGGCCACTGGCGCTACTTCTCAGAGGCCGGCTATCTCGAAAGTGAAGGAGAGCTGGAGAATGGAAGGCGCACGGGTGAGTGGGTCTACTATCATCCTGACGGCACTGTTTCGGCACGCGGATCATTCCGCGGCGACAAACCAAACGGAACGTGGACGTATTATCACGAGGATGGCGCTGTGAGTGCTTCAGGCGCGTTTGAAGACGGCGTCAGAAGCGGGTATTGGAAAACCATGTCACCGGACGGATCGGTCAGGAGCGAGGTGACCTATGTCAATGGCGAAGGAGAGTACCGCGAATACTACACAGACGGAAGGTTGAAGATCAAGGGAAACATTCGGAACGACATACGGCAGGGAAGATGGGAGTTTTATTATCCTGACGGCACGCTCGAGGGCGAATGTCACTATGAAAACGGAAGGGGTACTTACAAAGGCTATTATGCCACAGGCGCGTTACAGACGACCGGTGAGATGGAGCAGGAACGTAAAGTAGGAACCTGGGAGATCTACGAGCGTGATGGAAAGTTGTCGGGGTACTACCGACCCTTTTACGATGAGAACAAGATACTGGCGACCGAGATTACCGAGATGGTGGGGAGGAGCAGCATCACCAAAGTGGTGACCCGCGGCAATCGCTTTACCTATTTTGTTCCGCGCGCTAATGAATTTAAGGGCGTCATCCTGGGAACCAATCCCTTGTTCATGGCGGGCGGCTGGCTGCCGGTAGGGCTTGAGTTTTACCTTCAGCAGCGCCTCGGCCATGAGTTTGAGTTCATCGGCATACGCGATCCGTTCTTTAAATCGGATCAGAATATCGTTCCCGGAAAGAATTTTATCCGGGGCTATAGCGTGGCCATCAAGCAGAAGTTTTACAATCCTATGAAAGTCGGGCTCTGGTATTTCGGGCATGAGCTCCGGTTTACCAACCTGGGCCATTTTACGAACGTCATGTTGCCGCAGTTTCCCGACTTCTATTTCACTGCAAGTGGCGTCGAACAACGTATCGAGTACGGACCGCTCCTCGGGTACCGACTCCTGCAACGGGGCAATGCATCAGGGCTTACTATCGATGCGTTCGTGTCGTATACGATCGGCTACCGGGGCTTTGATGTCGATCCGAACTACACGTATTACTTTAACGACGTGGACAAGTCGCCTTTCGCCAGCACATTTCATTTCGGCCTGAATTTCGGTAAGAGCTTTTCCTTTCGGTAATTTTACCCTAAAGCGTCCGCAGGACTGCTTTAGGGTTACCCTGAAGCAGACTTGCACACGCTTTAGGGGTATCATGAAAACTATCGAACTTACGCTGAGTCCGGAAGAAGCCTTTGGCGATCGTTTTCTGGAAACGCTTGCATCGAAGCTTTTGCTGCCGGACGATGGGAGCGTTACCGTCGTTCCTTTGAAACGTTCCATCGACGCTCGGAGTCGCGAAATCCTGGTACATGTCCGCTGTGGCATCCTGGATGCCACCAGCCCTCCGTTGCCGTCATACAATGCGACCTATCCCGACCGATCGGCGGCGCCGTCGGTCATTATCGTCGGGTGTGGACCGGCAGGGTTGTTCGCGGCGGTGCGGCTGCTCGAGCTGGGATTCCGGCCGGTCATCGTCGAGCGTGGCAAGGACGTGCGCGAGCGCCGGCGCGACCTGGCCGCCATCACCCGGAATCATATTGTAGACCCGGACTCGAACTATTGCTTCGGAGAGGGCGGCGCCGGCACCTATTCCGATGGTAAGCTGTATACACGTTCGGACAAGCGCGGCAACGTGAGGCGTATACTCGACATCCTGGTAGCCCATGGCGCGCGGCCCGAGATCCTTTATGATGCGCATCCACACATTGGCACCAACCGGCTGCCGGGTATCATTGCGGGCATTCGTCAGAGTATCCTTGAAGCGGGCGGCGTCATACATTTCCGTAAACGAGTGACGGACCTTGTGATCCATGATGGCCGTGTTGTCGGCGTAACCACGCATGACGGTGACGAACTTAAAGGTGAGGGGGTGATCCTGGCCACGGGTCATTCTGCGCGTGACATCTTTCACCTTTTGCACAAGAAGGGATTGGCCATCCAGCCCAAGCCGTTTGCGCTGGGCGTACGGGTTGAACATCCCCAACAACTTATTGATCGTATTCAATACCACTGTGCGGGAGACCGGGGACCTGTACTGCCGGCCTCCTCGTATGCACTCGTTCACAATGTGGATACAGTTGGGGCGCGACGCGGCGTGTTTTCGTTTTGCATGTGTCCGGGTGGTTTTATGGTTCCATCAGCGACAGCGCCGGGCGAAATCGTCATCAACGGAATGAGTCCTTCACGTCGCGACTCCCGTTTTGCCAACTCCGGTATTGTCGTCGGTATAACGGAAGGTGACGTTCGTGATGGAACGAGTCCCTTCGCGCTCCTTGAATTTCAGGAAAAGGTTGAACAACTCGCGTGTACGCTGGCGGGAGGGACCCAAGCCGCTCCCGGTCAGCGCCTGGTGGATTTTGTAAATGGTGTGGTATCATCTACCTTGGATGAGACGTCGTACCGTCCGGGTGTTGTTCCCATCGACTTGCGTGAAGTACTTCCGGGTTTTGTAAGCCGGTCGCTGCAGACGGCGTTCCGTGTGTTTGGAAAGAAAATGAAAGGGTATTTAACAAACGAAGCGCACGTTGTAGCTGTCGAGAGCCGGACATCCTCGCCGGTTCGCATTCCGCGCGATGCGGAGACGCTCATGCATCCTCAGGCGCCGGGTTTGTTTCCCTGTGGTGAAGGGGCCGGTTATGCCGGTGGGATTATGTCGGCGGCTATGGATGGCGAGCGATGCGCGGAAGCGTTTGTGAGCGTGTTTAATTTGAAGAAGTTGTTATGAGTGAAGATAAGAAGAAGACCGTTGTTGTGGGCGCTTCTCCCAACCCGGGCCGGTATGCGTGGATCGCCACGGAGATGTTGAAGGAATACGATCATCCTATCGTGCCGCTGGGTATTCGCAGTGGCGCGATAGCGGGAGAGACGATCCTGGACATCCGCAAGAAACCGGAGATACCGGATGTGGACACGATTACGCTGTACTTGTCGCCCGCCCACCAGCAAGAGTGGTATGATTACCTGATCGGTCTAAAGCCCAGGCGAATTGTCTTCAATCCGGGAACAGAAAACGAGGAGTTCGCAAAGCGCGCACGCGAAGCCGGCATTGAAACAACGCAAGCCTGTACTATGGTCTTACTCCGATCCGGCCAATACTAGGAGCAGAGGTAGATGCAGAGGCAGAGGCGAGCTAGTGCCGAACTATTCAACTAATAATTTAGTTATCCTTATACGCGGGTTATACGCGGGTCACTTTGGGGGGTGCATTTCCACCGGAAGGAGCGGCATTAAGCGCCGTAATAATTGTCTTAAATCGTTCTTCTTTTCGCCTCAAAAGACCTATTTTTGTGGGTTGTAAAATTGAAACATGACCGAAGTAAAAGGCACAGTTGCCGTTGATTATTCAGCAAGCAATATTCAGGTTTTAGAAGGTTTGGAAGCTGTCCGGAAACGGCCGGCGATGTACATAGGTGACGTTGGGACCAAAGGGCTTCACCACCTGGTTTGGGAGGTGGTGGACAACTCGATCGACGAAGCGCTCGCAGGCTACTGCGATGAGATCGTCGTCAACATACACGATGACAATTCCATAAGCGTTGAGGACAATGGACGGGGCATTCCTACCGACATTCACCAGAAGGAAAAGCGGTCGGCCCTGGAGGTTGTCATGACGGTACTCCACGCAGGGGGTAAGTTCGACAAGAACACGTACAAGGTGTCTGGCGGCTTGCACGGCGTTGGGGTGTCTTGTGTTAACGCCCTATCCGAACAGCTTACCGCGACAGTATACCGCGAGGGGAAGGTTTTCAGCCAGCAATACGAGCGGGGGCGCCCTAAGTTCCCCGTCCGGATTATAGGCGAATCTGCCCGTCGGGGTACAACGATCCATTTCAGACCGGATTCTGAGATCTTCCAGGCGGTGGAATACAACTATGAGACGGTGGCATCGCGCCTCCGCGAGTTGGCGTTCCTCAACCCACGTATTCGCATTACGCTGAACGACTATCGCGACCCTGATGAGTCGGGCCAACCCAGAACCGAAACGTTTTACTCAGAAGGCGGCCTCAGGGAGTTTGTCGAGTACATCGACGCTACCCGTGAGAAGCTCATTTCCGAGCCTATCTATATCGAAAATGTCAAGGGGGAGATCCCTATCCAGGTAGCCTTGAGTTACAATACCTCGTTCGCGGAGAACCTGATCTCGTACGTTAATAACATTAACACGCATGAGGGCGGTACCCACGTGGCGGGTTTCAGAAGGGCATTGACGCGTACGTTGAAATCGTATGCTGAGCGTTCAGGCCTGCTCGACAAGGTTAAGATCGACATCAGCGGCGACGACTTCCGCGAAGGACTCACGGCGGTGATCTCCGTGAAGGTAGCTGAGCCCCAGTTTGAAGGTCAGACCAAGACCAAGCTGGGCAACTCTGAAGTGATGGGTGTTGTAGACCAGACTGTCGGCGAGATCCTTCAGTATTACCTGGAAGAACACCCGCGTGAAGCCAAGCTGATCGTAAACAAAGTTATCCTGGCGGCTCAGGCGCGACACGCTGCCCGTAAGGCGCGTGAAATGGTGCAACGGAAGAATGTGCTCTCGGGAACCGGCCTTCCCGGAAAGCTTGCCGACTGCTCCAGCACTGACCCTTCCATCTCCGAGCTCTACCTCGTCGAGGGGGATTCGGCGGGAGGCTCCGCCAAGCAGGGTAGGAACCGCGTGTTCCAGGCTATCCTTCCCCTGAGAGGGAAGATCCTGAACGTGGAAAAGGCACAGGAACATAAGATCTACGACAACGAAGAAATCAAGAATATTATCACCGCACTCGGTGTATCGTTCGGTACGGCTGAAGATGCCAAGGCACTCAATCTCGATAAACTCCGCTATCACAAGATCATAATCATGACCGATGCGGACGTGGACGGCAGCCACATCCGGACGCTCATCCTCACGTTCTTCTTCCGCTATATGCGCGACCTGATCGAGCAGGGTTATATCTACATCGCGTTGCCCCCGCTTTATCTGGTTAAGAAAGGTAAGGAAGAACGCTATTGCTGGACGGAAGAGGAGCGCGAAGTCGCTGTTAAAGAGTTGGGTGGAGGCAAAGACGATTCCGTCTCGGTGCAACGCTACAAAGGGCTTGGTGAGATGAATCCCGAACAGCTGTGGTCTACGACCATGGACCCTGAGCGGAGAACCCTGAAGCGCGTGACCATTGAATCGGCAGCGGAGGCAGACCACCTCTTTTCCATGCTCATGGGAGACGAGGTAGCGCCGCGCAGAGAGTTCATTGAAAAGAACTCGAAATACGCCCGCGTCGATATTTAACTATCATACTATCAGGCTAAGGAGCAGTTCGGGGGGAAAACGCATCCCGAACACGCCTCCTTCGGGAAAACCAGTTGTATTGCAATGGCAACACTGGTTTGTCGGATGGCGATCCGGGCATAATTCAGCCATCTGAGACTAATTCGGAAGTACTTCTTAAATTAAAGGCACGAAGTAACGCGGGATTTTTTTTTGCAATAGATTTGACTTTCTGGTACAGGAATGAGTGAGGCGACGGTTTCAACGGCAGACAGAATTTCCCAACAGATCGGCGAGAGTAACTACATCAGCCGCGATCTGAGTTGGTTGCAATTCAATTATCGTGTCCTCGATCAGGCCCGGAACACCGACCGGACGATCATGGAGCGGCTGAAATTCTTCTGCATTACCGCGTCCAACCTCGACGAGTTCTGTACCATCCGCCTGGGAAGCCTTTACAACTACATCGATTACGGCAAGGAGCGGTACGACTACAGCGGACTCCGTGAGGAGCCGTTCCGCAAGCTGCTGCTGACCCGGACGAAGGCTTTCTTTGAAGATCAAAACGACTATTACATCAACAACCTGAAGCCGTTGTTCCAGGAGAACGGCTTTGTAATACGCGGCTATGAATCCCTTTCTCAGGAGGATATCGACCGTGTGAACAGCTATTTTCTGCGGACCGTCTTTCCGATGCTCACGCCGATGGTATTCGATAACTATCACACCTTCCCGACGCTGGCCAACAACAGGCTGCTCGTGGGCGTGGTAACACGTAACCCGGCGGAAAGTCACGATCAGCATAAGGCATCCTTTGTACAGGTGCCCCATAATCTGCCGCGCTTTTATGAGATCGAGTCGGACGACCTCGTGCAGTTCGTCCCTATCGAAGAGATAATCAGTCATAACATCAGTCACCTCTTCCGTAACGTCGAGATCCTTTCGACCAACCTTTTCCGCGTAAATCGTAACGGCGATTTTACCCTGGAAGAAAGTGAAGATATCGAGTCGAACTTCCTGGAAGAACTTAAGCGCAAGCTTAAGTCGCGCCGTACCGGCCGTGTCGTTCGCCTCGACATCCAGGGCGAACCCAATGCGTGGCTGACACGGCTTTTACGGATCCAGTGGGACATTGACGAGTTTAATCTATTCCCCGTACCGGAACAGAGCCTGGTCGACTTTACCGGGTTATTGCAGATCGTCAACCATAAGCAATTCCGGGGGCTTCGCCAGCCGATGCCGGATCCCATTAAGCCGCTCAACTTTCCCGAACACGGCTCGAAAGACCTGTTCGAAGTTCTCAAAGAGCGCGATATCCTGCTCCATCATCCCTATAATTCGATGGAGCCCGTCCTTGAACTCCTGGAGAAGGCGGCTGACGATCCCTATGTGCTATCCATTAAGATTACCATCTACCGGGTAGCGCGTGATTCCCGGGTCACCGCCGCGCTGTTGCGCGCAGCGGAAAACGGCAAACACGTGTCGGTGCTGTTCGAAGTCAAGGCGCGCTTCGACGAGGAGAACAACCTTAGGGAGGCACAACGCCTTCAAAAGGCCGGATGCTTCGTGATCTATGGGATCAGCAGCCTGAAGACGCATACGAAGCTTTTACTGATCGTACGCCAGGAAGAGGAAGACACAGTCTATCGGTACGTCCACTTGTCGAGTGGCAACTACAATGAGGTCACCTCGCGGATGTATGTCGACATTGGGCTACTCACCACACGCGAGGTGTATGCCCAGGATGTTTCTGATTTCTTCAACGTCATTACCGGGCATTCGCAGCCGTTTGCTTATCGCAATCTGATTACCTCGCCGCGCGACATGCGCATACAGCTCTGCAATATGGTGCGCCGCGAGGCGGAAAATGCAGCTAATGGTTTGCCGTCGGGAATCGTTATCAAGATCAACTCGCTACAGGACAAAGAGTTTATCGACGAACTGTATGCGGCTTCCCAGGCGGGTGTGCCTGTCAAGTTGATTGTCCGAGGTATGTGTTGCCTGCGACCGGGACGGCCGGGGCTGAGCGAAAACATCGAAGTGCGGTCTATCGTAGGTGAATACCTGGAGCATTCGCGCATATATTATTTCCACAACGCCGGCGACCCGCGCGTATACATCGGCAGCGCCGACGCGATGGTGCGAAGCTTTGATCGCCGGATCGAATCACTCTTCCTCCTGGAAGAGGAGATCCTCAAAAAGCAGGCGATCAACAATTTGCGTTACAACCTGATGGACAATGTCAACACCTATGTCATGAAGGAAGACGGTAGCTACGTCCTGCGCGAATCAAACGGCGAACCCCCCTTTAATATCCATAAGGAGTTTTATCACGTTACGAGGGAGATTATCAACGAGGCGAAGCTCTTTTGAAGTGCTGAAGTGTTGAAGTAAGTACAGCGCAAGGCGAGATCATGAGGCCCCGGCGACACCAACTTCAACACGTCAACACCTCAACAGACTTATCGATACTGATAGTAAGACGGACACTCCACATTCCCATGTAATTTCCGAATAGGCACCCGGTAGTTCAGCATGAACTCGTGTGAGCCGTTTGCGAATTGGTTGATTTCGGATTGCGTCCAGTCGTAGGAGTAGCCGAAGTGGAGGTGTTCGCTGAGCTTGAGATCGATGAAGGTCATTAATGCGTCGACGTTCCGATAGCTGGCGCCGACGCTGAGTACATCGTGGATGATGAACCCGAGGTTGAAGTCGAACGAAAGCGGTTGACCTTCCTGGGTCCGCAGGAGGAAGGACGGGTTGATCTTTACCTTTTCCGCCGGATCTATCGGCGTTACAAACCCTCCGCGAATAAAGTAGTAGCGTGCCTCACGGATCTCGGCGAGGAAGCTTTCAATCGACGTGACCACCGCATTATTCAGAATGAAAGGTACAGATGCGCCGAGGAAGAAATTCTTCTTCTGATACAGGATGCCCACACCGAAGTTGGGTTTCAGCTCATTGAAAAACGCGGCGAAGGAGAGGTCTTCGGGATTCTGGAGGTCGAGCTTACTGAAGTCGGCCCCCAGAATGTTGAAGCCGGCCTGTATCCCCATAGACAGTGTGGCTTTGGGGAAACGGAGCATGTACGAATAGTATCCGTAGACGTTCTGATTCGAATAGCTGCCGATCTCGTCGTGGTTGACGAGGAAGCCCACGCCGATCTTGCCTTTTACGATCGACGTGTGCGCGCTGACAGAGAACGTTTTGGGCGCCCCGGGGAAGTTGACCCACTGATTGCGGTACATCGCCGTAGCGCTGAGCTGGACGTGCGTTCCCGCATAGGCGGGATTGATCACCAGCTCGTTAAAATAGTACTGTGTGAATACAGGGTATTGCTGCGCCTGTACGCCGAGGCCGGCAGCCAGCAACCCGCAAAAAATTAATGCACACCTAAACACGTTGCCCATTTCCTTTAGTTAACAATTTCCAGATAGCCAGCCACCGGCTTGGTACCGTCACGCTTGTCGATCACGTAGAAGTAGGTTCCATCCGGCAGGTTGTTACCCAGCACGGCGATACCGCGATTAGACCGGCCATCGAAGTACACGTCTATGTTGTCATACCCTTCCGCCTCGTACACCAGTGTACCGGCACGGTTGAAGATCCGGACGACGTTGTTCGGGAAGTCCGAGATACAGTTGATATGGAACAGGTCGTTCATACCGTCGCCATTCCTGGAGATGCCGTTGAAGGCCCGGATTTCCGGTTTGATCTCCACGTCCTTCGTCGTCGAACATCCCAGCGCGGTGCTCATGGTAACGGTATACACGCCGGCCGGAATCTCGGCAAGGTTGGGTCCGTTCACCGTCATGCCGTTGAAGCTCCATTCGATCGAGGCAACCTGCACGTTGTTGGTAGGGAAGACGCTCAGGAAGCCGTCGTCATTGTCGCAGCTGGCGGGGACGATCACAAAGTCAAAGTCGGGGTACTCGTAGTGTTCGATAATGTCAGCCGAAGCGGGCGCCGACACGCAGCCGGTAGCCTTGCTTGTGGCGGTTACTGTATAGGTACCTACCGTCAGGCCTGTGAAATACTCACCGGTATGGTCTGGAGTAGGCTTTACTGTCGTTCCGATATACCAGTGGAAGATATAGTCGGAGGTATTGCCATCCACCGATGCGGTCAGTGCACCGTTGTCTTCCACGCAGCTGGTCTGATTCGAGAGAACTTCCACGTCGACGGCGGGTACCATGTCGAACGCTTCACCGATGGTAATGGTGGCCATTCCGGAACATCCGGATACGATATCCGTAGCGCGTACCGTGTATTGAGCAGCCGTAAGGTTGCC
>DATGQD010000007.1:0-18171 GCA_035304385.1 Cyclobacteriaceae bacterium | reverse complement strand
GATACGTTCGCCGTTATGGAACCGTTGGGCGTATTACAGTTGGTGAACGAGCCCACAGCGCCCATCACGATATTGGGCATCACAATGCTATTGGCGACCGTTACTTGTTCTGTATCGGTACATCCCGTCACATCATCCGTAACCTTCACGGTATAGATTCCGGCGGCCAGGTCTGTCGCCGTAGCCGTCGTAGCTACCCGGTTGGCGGGCAGTGTGTTTTGACCACGGAACCACTCAAAGCTGTAACCCGTGGTTGTTCCTGCCACACTGGCCGTGGCCGAACCGTTGGGCTGTACGGGGTCGCATGACGTTTGATTGGTGGTCACAGACGCAGTTACAACAGGAGGTACGGTCTGGATCAGGGTCACCGTTACCGGTTGCGAGCTACATTTCGTATCGCTGTCGGTGGCGACAACCGTGTATTGGCCGGCGGCCAGGCCGTCATGCTCTGGACCGGTGAAGTCGGGTGCGGCCTTCACCGTTGCCCCGCGATACCAGTCGAATCGGTATCCTGATACCGCACCGTCGACAGTTGCAGACACGCTGCCGGAGTTGGCATCTGAACACAGCAGGTCGACCTGCGTGGTGCTCACCACCGGCTCTACGGAATGGTCGTCAAGTGTGTAGGATTCAATACTTTGACATCCTGTGGCCTTTTCCGTGACCAGCACAGTGTATGTTCTCGGGAAAAGGTTATTGATAACGTGACTATTTCCAATTTGCGGGGAGGTAAAGATGTCGTTACCGTCATACCAGGCAAACGTGTAGTTGCCCACCGGTGCGCCTCCGCCTACTACAGCGCGCAGCTTGCCGTTGGGATCCTTACAGTTGGTGTATGACCGTTCTTCGACGATCTCTACCGACACGTTACTTTCGACCCTGTCCACAACCACAGTGGCGGTATCCGAGTTACAGCCGGCGACCTTATGTACTGCGTACACCGTGTAGGTTCCCTCAGGGATGTTGTTATAGTTGGCGCCTACATAGTCTGCCGAAGCTATCGGCTTGGCGGTGTTGCCGATCGACCAGTAGAAATCATAATCAGCCGTATTCTCGCCGCCGCCTACCGACACGTAGGCTCTTACGGCGCCGTTATCAGGCGACGCACTGCCGAGACACTTGATGTTGTCGGCAACCTTTACGCCTACTACACTTACGGGCAGGGGCGTAATAGGGGCGGAGATAATGTTGTCCGAGTAATCACACTCGAGGAAGTCTGTGTTCGGCAAGGATATGGGCGTAGGCACGGTCGTACCGTTGTCGTTGAGTGCGACGTATAATACGAACTCAGATCCCGGCCCTTCCACCGTAGCGTCAAGCACGGTGTGCACAGACCCTACGTTGAAGTTGTTAAGCTTCACGACCACAGTGTTTAGTCGCGTGGCGCCGGGCTGTTCCGGGTTGCCGTCATAGAATGTTACCGGCACATCACCACTCAGCGACACGTCGCCCAAGTTCTGAATCTGGAACGTCACCTGGAAGTTGCCGTCAGGACAAGTAGGCGGTTTCACCGTCAACGAGTTTTCCACATAGGCGATATTGGGCGCCGCGTATGTGGGACATCCCTGAGAGTTCAGGAAGGGCGATTGGTTGAGGAAGTTGTTCAGCGGACGGTTCGGCCCCTGTGTACAGTTTCCTATCGACCAAACGAGGTGGTGCTGTTGTTGTTTCCGGGGGATCGTGAGGTCATCGTTGACGTTCACGTTGAAGTATCCGTGTTGGTTCCACAGCCTTCGTGCGGGCACCCAGGGTTCGGCGGCCGACTTGAAAACGCGCACGTGTGAATACCGGGCGTAGTTCAGGTCACAGAAATTGTCGGCCGATGCCTGGTCATCGAAACCGCAGGTAATACACAATTCCGTCGATCCATCTCCATCAACGTCTGCTACGATGGGATATTCGCGGTTCGTCCGCGAAATACAGGCTTGCTGACTGAAAATACTACCGTCGGTACCGTTAATGATATACAGGTATCGTTCGTCGCGATATACAATTTCGGAGGATCCGTCGCCGTTAAAGTCGAACAGCGTACATCCGGTGTATCCCGACGTTTCTTCGTTCACCGTAATCCGCCACAGTTGGTCCAGATTTTCATCGAGTGCATACAGGTACTTACCGGATACATAGGAGACGTTCATCTTGCCGTCCCCATCAAGGTCGGCCACGTTCAAACGGCCGGTACCGTTTGTCCATCCGTACTGGTAAGGCCTGGTGGCAGGCGTGTTGGGCGGGTTACACGCCGGGTTGACTACTTGTGAGTCGTTAATAGGATCTGAGAATGTCTTTAATGTGTTGTTGTGAACATCCCAGAAGAATATGGTCGTATACAGGCGGCCATTTCTTCTTTCTCCACCAGACGCCAGCACATCGAGGTGTCCGTCAAGGTTATAGTCGGCCACACTGGTAGCGTTGTACGCGTTTTTAACCTGGTACTCACTGCGACTTGCCAGCAAGGTGCGGGTTCCGGCATTGGCGGTACGGTTGCCCAGGTTGATGTCGTACACGTTACAGCCTGATACCAGTTCAAGCCGCTCGTCGCCCATAATATCCACGGCGACGGGACCACCGTTTATGCTGTTCCATTCCGAGTCGGTGCTTGCGGAAGTATTGATAATGATTGTACCGGTGTGTGCATCCAGGATCATATCCTTGAGGTACAGCTCTACCTTGCCGTCTCCGTCGAAGTCGGCAAGGCCGTACATGATCGCGTCAAGAGCATCGCCACCCCAACCGGACCGTTCACGAATCTTCCTGCTCCAGATCTGGTTCAGGTTACAGTCGTACGCATACAAGTAGAGGGAGTTTCCGACGGTTCCCTGGTAGAAGAGTTCTGCACAGTCGTCGTCGTCAAGGTTTCCAAGCGCGATTTCCCAGAGGGGCGTGAAGTTGACGCTTACCTTCTTCTTCACGCTGCCATCGTCACCGTTGAGAATAATGAGCTCTTTAGTGTAGCGGTTCATCGTCGCGATCTCGGGGATCCCGTCCCGGTCGAGGTCGCCGATCGACATCCGGCCTATGTGGTTAGTCGTTTCATTAGGCGAAGCGAAGTCCAGGGTCATCGTGAACTTCGGAAAGGCCGAAGGTACGGCCTCACAAAGCACGTCGTTACCCATGTAAAAGCCCTCGCACGCCGGACTGTTGGCGCAATCGCTGTCGTAACAGTCGATGAAACCGTCGAAGTCGTCGTCAATCCCGTTGTTACAGATCTCCGTCTGTGCCCACGCAGACCCCACCGACAACTGTGCGGCGGCGACCATCAGAAGGAAAAGCAACTTTTTCATACCCGTAGCAATTCGTAAAAAAACTTCAGCCTTACACAACTGTTTTATGAAATCCTGTTCATAACATTTTCCATGTGTGTGACTACCTTAGGAGGGTTATACTGCCCGTTCTGGGGGTATCTTCCTCCCCGTCACACCTTATTATATAGTAGTAAACCCCGTCAGGTAAGCGCTTTCCGTTAAAAGTGCCGTCCCAGTCATTTAAATAGGGTTTTGACTCGTATACCTTTATACCTTTCAGGTCGTAAATGGAAACCCCGCATTGAGGGTATTCAAGGATATTTCCTACCATCCAACTGGCATTTATGACGTCATCGTTGGGCGAAAAGAAGTTTTTAGGCTCCAATTTGGTTACCGTCGCACTTCCGGAAACCTCCACCTCCACGGTACCTGTGGCGGTACAGCCGCTCGGCGCCGTGCCCGTTACGGTGTAAATGGTGGTAACCACCGGACTCGCTATTGGGTCGGGAATCGTAGGGTCTGACAGGCTGGCTTCGGGCGTCCACAGGTAATCCAGCAATCCTTCGGCCTGGAGCTGGGCAGTTTCGCCCTCGTTGATGGCCGCCGGTGTGGCTGTAACGGTAATTGCAGGCGCAGCTTCCAAAGTGACATTCCGGCTGGCATTCAGCGTGCAAGCGGTGGTGGTCACCTCCACGGTGTAGGTGCCGCCGTCTGTAACGGTAATCGAGGGCGTGGTTTCGCCGGTATTCCACAGGTACGAATTATAGCTCCCGGTTACTTCGAGTACGAGGGATTCGCCCTCACAGATGGTATAGTCTCCATCGGGATTGGTAATTGACGGGACAGCTGCAGTCTGTACATTGATGGCCTTGGTGGGCGAAGTATTGGAGCAAAGACCCGAATAGCTCACCTGCAGGGTAACATTGAACGACCCGGCAGATGTATAGGTATGCTGCGGATTCTGAGCGGTAGACGTATTGCCATCACCGAAGTTCCAGTTGTATGTCGGCGTGACGCCTGATGCAACCGTAGAGGTATTGGTGAACTGCACCAATTGTCCCATACACGCATCGGATGGCATGGTAAAGTTGGCGACGGGGAACGTGGCGACCGTGATCTGTACCGGGTCTGTGTCGATGGGGGAACACCCGGGGTAGGTGGCACGCACGTAGTAGTTTCCCGACGTTGTAACAGTCAGGGTAGGGTTTGTCTCCCCAGAGAGGATTCCGGTACCTGATTCATACCATTGGAACGTCGTTCCCCCAAGTACAGGAGAAACCGACAATGTCTTGGAATCACCCTGACAGATTACGGCGGACCCCGGATACGTGACCTGGAAGCTGCCTATATCGATGGCTTCTACCACCGTCGATACAGTCGCGGCCACACAGGTGCCGATCACAATGTCGACATAGTAGCGTCCCACGTTTTCAGGCTGGAAGTTGGCAAGCGTAGGTGTGCGGCCGGTGGCCGTATACCCTGCGGGACCGCGCCAGCGATATTCGGTAGCGCCCACATCGTTGACCTGAAGGTTGAGCGGACTGCCCACACAGAGCGGTCCGTTATTGGTGGCGACAGGCGTTCCTGATAGCGTTCCGGAACTAACAACGACCTCCACAATATTCGAAGTCTGCGAACAGGTGCCGCCTTCGGAAATTGCCCTTACGGAGTACTTGCCGGTTACTGTAACGTCGACGTAGGGGTTGGGGCCCGAGGCAATGACCGTACTGGTGGATTCGTTTCTCCATTCGTATGTGACGCCCCGGCTGACGGTCGAATAAAGCCTGTACGGCACCGCATCAGAACAAATCTCGAATGGCCCCGCCGGTTCGATGGCGGGGATAAAACAGTGCTGATTGCGGAGCACCGAAACTTTGGACGCGATAACGCCATTGTTGTCATCGTCGACACTTGCAAAAACAATATCCGGTTTACCGTCACCATCGACATCACCGATCTTTACATGTCGGCTGATGTACGTGACGTTCACATTTAATGTAGTGAAGTTGATGTTTCCCGGGGTGCTGGTATTGTTCAGCACAGACATCTGCTTGTTGTTGATCGATACGACGGAGATATCGATTTTGCCATCGCCGTCAAGGTCGCCAAAATCCAATCCGACGGGAATGCCTACGGTGACAAAGCTTTTCGGCGTAGCAAACGATAGGGTAGACCCGCTGCTTGTGTTTGGCAGCACGGCAATGCTCGAACTGAGCAGCAGCGTTGCGGCAATGTCTGGCTTCCCGTCTCCGTCGAGATCGCCGATCCTGATGTTCTTTACCGCCGCCGAAAGGGGAATCGTGGTTACCGACGTGAGACTCAACGTCCCGGGCGTGCTGTTGTTCGATACGATAAACAAATTACTGAAGTTGGTCTGGTACTGGCCTGTAACGATCTCGGGACGGCCGTCGCCGTTGAGGTCATGTACCGCCAGCCCATCCGTTGTAGCGGCTCCGGGGATGGTGATTACATACGGTGTCAGGACAAACGAAAACGTGCCTGGTGTGCATTGATTCTTGAGTACCGTTATCGTGTTGGTATCCTGGTTTGAGACGATCACCTCAGGTTTTCCATCACCGTCGAGGTCTGCAATTGCGGGGGTCGTGGCTTTTTTGCCAATGTCGATTCCATACCCGGTGAAAATAATGGTGCCGGGTCCCGGACTGTCATTCCGGTACACGAATACGCGATGACCATCACCGTCTTCGGTGAGTACGAGGTCAGGCTTTCCATCGCCGTCAAGGTCGCCACACCGGATGCGCAGGGTCCTGGTGGTATTGGGCAGGGTTAGGGCATTCGCAAAGCTAATGTTGCCAGGGCCGGTGCTCGTGTTTCGAAGGACTCTGGCTACGGTCGCCTTGTTGCCGGCCGTGGCGACGTCGGTCTTTCCGTCTCCATCGAAGTCGCACAGGCAGATGTCGTACAGCCCGCTTTCCGCATCGAAGTCGTACTGCCCCTGAAATGAACTTGCAAGCAGGGGGCTTACGCCGCCGTAGGTCAGGAGGAATTGCGGCCGGCTGTAGCCTGTCAGGCCGGAAGTCAGGTTAGTTACCGAAACATGATCGTAGGTAGTCCCTTCGGGCACGGTGACTTCGAGTACCTGGTTTGAAGCCGATTGTATGGTACCTTCGGCCGCGCCAAACTGTACGTGGAGTTTAGACGCGTCGGTTCCGAAGTTGTCGCCGGTGATCGTCACGGTGGACCCCATGGGGCCGGAAACGCCCTCCACCGCCTTGACTTCGGGTTTCTGGGCCCGGCAGGGTATGACGGCGCCTAGCGCGACGACAAGCGCGAGTAAGCCTGATCTGAGCTGTAAATGACTGACTAGCAGCATTTTAAAAAATAGTTACTCACTCTTCCACCAACGGATCTAAAAAATCGGCGGATCTGACCTGTAAATCGGCTCCGCCATAGGCGATGTAACCCCCGCTGGTGGATTACTTTTCGCTTTGTACAGATATCACCTTGGCATTTTTGAGCCTGGTGTATTTCTGAAGGTTTCGGGCTTCTTCGGCCGCTTCGCTGGCCTTGGTGGTACTCAGCACGAACACGTAATACCGCTTTTCCTGGTGGTGGTAGAACACATCTGCGTTATATCCGGCGTCGACCACCCGCTTTTTGTACGCATCCGCCGGTGCGAAATCGGTAAAGGCCCTGAGTACCACGTAATAGGTCCGCTTTGCAGTCGGTTCGCTCTGGTTCAGTCGATCCAGGTCGTTTTGCGACCCGGAGAACCGTGCCTGGTGTCGTGCTTCCGGTGTCTTCTGCAGGGTGGACCGGATGACCGGGTTCTTCCGGCGATAGGTCTTTTCCTCGCCGAGGCGGAGACCCAATTGAATCTCGTGTGTTCCTGTCGAGAAGCCTTCTTCGGGTTGGTTTCCCGGCTCGAAGGAGTAGCTCAGCATGAACTTTCCCAGGGCAAACCCGGTATGTGCGGTAAAGCCGTAAGCTTGTCGGTATCCCGCGCCCAACCAGAAGTTGTCGGATAAATTAAGTTTAGCGGTTGCTTCGAATTGATTGGTTCCAAACGAGGAATACTTGTAGAGCGCATACAGCTCGAGGGGAGCATATCCCCCCGATGTCCGGACGCGCCGTCGTACACCTTTACGTCGCCTGCTGACCACTTTGCCTTCTGTCTTCTTTCGGTAGTACACCATGGCGTAGGCGTTGTCGAAAGGACTGAATTCTGTGGCGGAAAAATGACTTGGCGAAGTGAACGCGGGCATAAAAAGTTGGGGCAATGAAAACCCAATGTTCAGGCCGGAGGTCGAGCGAAACACCATTCCGAAGCTGGCGGCCGGTTGAATGTTATTCGCGAGGTAACCGGTCAGCGCGGGATCATCCAGGTCGGCAGGATCGAGTTTTGTAAAGTCGATGCTGTTGGTAATGGCGCCACCGGAGAGTCCGAAGAACACCACGTTTTCATCGCCCAGCGCAATGCCGTGGGCATAGGTCAGCATGAAGTCGGTTGTACGCAAAATGCCGCGCGAAAAGTTTGACGCCTTGGCACCGATGCCGGTAAAACTTTCGTTGATCAGGGTAGAGAAGTTGACGGTGGAAAGCGTCGGTGATCCTTCGATGCCGGTCCACTGCTGACGGTGGTTGAAAAATATGTAAAAATGATCGGAGGCCACTTCGGCTGGATTATACAAGTAGGGGTTGATCATAAAGCTGTTATACACCGGATAATTCTGCGCTCTTACCTGGTGAATCCAAAAAAAATGAACCGCAAACATCAGTATCCCGAATAACCTGGACATTACCCTCATTTATCGCAGGTAAGCACGAATTGTCACCTGAAAAAAAACACGATCCCGTACCCCTGGTGCAAAAAATCTGACCTTCAGGTGGTCAGACGCTACATCTAAAAAATCAACTTATAGAAAACTTACGAATATACGTCGTTTTTTTCTTTCAAGAGACGGCGTTTTCGGGTAACTTATTACAGATGCAGTTAATTTTGTAGCTTTGTGAGGTTGGATTAACCATTTTTTAAGCTGTGTGAACAGGAGATTGCTATTTTTCTTGTGTTTGGGATTGCTTTCCGCGAATGCTTCTGCCCAAATTCTGATTGGTCCGACAGTAGGTCCCAGCTTTTCCTGGACCAACTTCGATGACGACGATCTGAAAGATTTCTACAGCGTTCGGCCCGTCGCAGGCTTTCACGGCGGCGTAATGGTACAATTTCGCGTTCAAAAGCGTTTTTTCCTCAACAGTTCGCTGATTTATTCGACGAAAGGTAAGATCCTTCGAAGCGACGTCGATCCACTCTTTCGAAACCAGGTTACCTATAAATACCTGGAGATGCCCATCCTCTATACGGCCGAGTTTAAGGGTACGGTCGGCAGTGGTCGTGAATACAAATGGTATTTCGGCGCGGGTCCGAATATCAGCTATTGGCTAGGCGGTAAGGGGCGGATGATGAGCAGCGACCTCAATGAGCTTACCATCGACGAGTTGCAGTACAACATCGCCTTGGGTAAGGAACCCGAAGAAACAGCCGACAACGAGATGTCTGTGAGAAGCCCGAACCGCTTGCAGCTAGGCCTTAACGTTGCGGCCGGGTTCGTTTTTGAGCCGATGGGCTATCAGAAGTTCATGATACTGTTCCGCTATGAGCTGGGCCACAGCTACCTGAGCCGTACAACTGACGGGGTATTTGTTCCCACCGCATACCAGGAGCCCATGCGCGTTAGAAACCACGGAGTCAGGATATCACTCTCGTACCTGATGGATACGAAGATAGCCGAACGCAAAAAGGGAAAGAGCACCATTAAGCACTCACGAAGGAGACGGCGATAGCCTATTGTTTGTTGAAGTCCAGGCGTCGTTGTCGCGTGTTACGCTCGTAGAGATACAGGATAATACCGTCTTTCAGGCCCACCTCCGGCACCAGAATGTTTTTGGCGTTGGCCCATTCCATAACCTGGGCGTAGATGTGGCTCGCAGGAACGATAACGTCGGCGCGGTCGGGGTTCATCTGTAGTTGGTAGATGCGGTCTTCTATACTGTATTCCTCGATCATCTGGCGGATCTGATGGATCTTGCGCAATGACAACAGCTTGCCGGGCTTGAGCTGAGCCAGCTCGAATATCTTGCTGATGTTACCGCCGGTACCGACGGCCGTAACCCTTCCGTATTCAGGCTTGACATTACGACGTACCCATTGTTCCATATCACTCCACATTACCGGCGTGTCGTTTTTCTCAAGAATGCGTACCGATCCTACCTTGAACGAACGTGTTTTGATCTTCTTTCCTGAGACATACAGGTTCAGCTCCGTGCTGCCGCCGCCCACGTCGATATGCAGGTACGTGTCGTCGCCCAGATAAGACCCGATCGCCTGGTTGATCAACTGGGCTTCAAGGTTGCCGTCTATGACATTGATCACAATGCCGAGTTCGTCTTCCACACGCCGGGCGAGCTCCTGACCGTTCTCCGACTCGCGCATGGCCGACGTAGCGCAAAACATGTAGTCGTCCACTTCATAGAGTTCGATGAGCAGTTTGTAAGCGCGCATCAGCTTGATAAACCGGGTCATACTCGCCTTGCTGATGCTGCCGGTGGCAAAGACGTCATGTCCCAGACGTAAGGGGAAGCGGATGTATTCCAGCTTCTTGAACATCACCCGATCATCGCGCTTCAAAACTGAAGACACCTGGAAGCGAATTGCGTTTGAACCTATATCGACTGCGGCAAGCTTCAAAAGTATATCCATGGAATTGACGGGCTAAACATAAAAACATAATTCGATACATGCCTCGCAAAATTTGCAAACGATCGCATTCGCTCACAGACTATGCTTTTCTTCCTTTTAAGGTATTGCGATGGAGACCTTCCTTGAATGTGGGTCCTTTACCTTTTCGGGGAAACGCTTAAATTTTTCTTTTTTAAAGTTTATGCGTTTATTTGCAGCTGCTTATCCAGAAAGACCGAGGGATTGGGCCCTTTGACGTCTTAGCATCCTGCCCGGTTCGTCCGAGGCGTTGTGCTAATTCCCACCAACCCCGCTTGCGGGGATGGAAAAGATAGGCACCCCACCATTTTGGGCTCTCTGGAAAGCGTATATCAAGAAGAGAGTCTATGACCATCAGTGAGATTTTAAAGGAACGAATTCTGGTGCTTGACGGCGCCATGGGTACGATGATCCAGCGTTATTCGCTGGAGGAAACCGACTTCAGGGGCGAGCGTTTCAAAGATCACCCTCAGGCGCTTAAGGGCAACAACGACCTGCTTACCCTTACGCGGCCCGACGTTATCGCCACGATACACAAGGAATACTTCGAAGCGGGCGCGGATATCATTGAAACGAACACCTTCAGCAGCAACTCCGTTGCCCAGGCCGACTACGGCCTGCAGAGCATCTGTTATGAACTGAACCTCGAGGCGGCCCGCCTCGCGCGATCCGTAGCAGACGAGTTTACTTCAAGGGATCCGCAAAAGCCGCGATTTGTGGCGGGCGCCATGGGGCCGACGAACAAGGTCGCCTCGATGTCACCCGACGTCAACAACCCCGGTTACCGCGCGATTACTTTCGATCAACTTGTCGATACGTTTACCGAACAGGCACGCGGACTTCTCGACGGCGGTGTCGACGTTCTCCTCATTGAAACGATAACGGACACGCTCAACGCCAAGGCCGCGCTCTTTGCCATACAAACCCTCTTTGAAGAGCGTGGAAAGGAGACGCCGGTAATGGTGTCGGGAACAATTACCGATGCCAGCGGTCGTACCTTGTCCGGCCAGACCACCGAAGCTTTTCTCGTGTCGCTTTCGCACGTACCCCTGCTCAGCATTGGCCTGAACTGCGCGCTGGGAGCAAACGCACTGAGACCTTACCTTCAGATACTCAACCAGCAGGCGCCGTTCTTCGTAAGTGCTTATCCCAATGCAGGGCTCCCTAACGAATTCGGGCAGTACGATCAGGGCCCTGAAGAAATGGCCGAGCAGGTGGAAGAATATCTTAAGGAAGGCCTGGTCAATATCCTTGGAGGATGTTGTGGAACCACCCCCGAACACATTAAGGCCATCTCGGATTTGTGTAGCAAGTATAAACCCAGGGTGTTGGCAGAGCAGCACGCCTGACCCATACCTTTTTCCAAAGATCAGATAATGCACAATCAATATTTAAGGTTAAGTGGCCTGGAGGCAGTTACGTTTACGCCCAACTCAAACTTCGTTAACATTGGGGAGCGTACGAATGTCACCGGCTCAAAGCGTTTCCTCAAGCTTATCAAGGCCGATCAGTTTGATGAAGCCCTTGAAGTAGCGCTCGATCAGGTGCGGGGCGGCGCCCAGGTCATCGACGTCAACATGGACGAGGGGATGATCGACGCCGAAGCGGCCATGGTCAGGTTCCTCAACCTGATGGCCTCCGAACCGGAGATTGCCCGTGTTCCCGTGATGATCGACTCCTCCAAATGGCACGTCATCGAAGCGGGTCTGAAATGCCTGCAGGGAAAGGGCATCGTGAACTCAATAAGCCTCAAAGAAGGAGAGGAGGAATTTTTAAGACATGCCAGGCTGGTAAAGAAGTATGGCGCCGCCGTCGTCGTGATGGCGTTCGACGAAGAAGGACAGGCCGATACCTATGAACGACGCATCGCCATCTGCGAGCGCGCCTACCGGCTCCTGGTAGACAAGGTCAAGTTTCCGCCGCACGACATCATCTTCGATCCGAACATCTTTCCCATGGCTACCGGACTCGAAGAGCATAGAAACTATGCGGTCGACTTCTTCCGCGCCACCGAGTGGATCAAGAAGAATCTTCCCCACGCTAAGGTCAGTGGCGGGGTGAGTAACGTGTCGTTCAGCTTCCGCGGTAACCAGAAAGTGCGCGAAGCCATGCACGCCGCGTTCCTGTATCATGCGATCCAAAAAGGCATGGATATGGGTATCGTCAACCCCACCATGCTCGAAGTGTATGATGAAATCGACAAGGAACTTCTCGAGCGCGTGGAGGACGTCCTGCTGAACAGGAGGGATGATGCCACTGAGCGACTGCTCGACTTTGCCGAACGTGTAAAAGGTAGCGTCAAGAAAAAGGAGGCCGACACGGCGTGGCGTAGTGGTACCATTGAAGAACGGCTGACCCACTCCCTCGTAAAGGGGATCATCGACTACATCGAAGAAGATACAGAGGAAGCCCGGCAGAAGTACGGGCCGCTGAATGTTATCGAAGGACCGCTCATGGATGGTATGAACGTAGTAGGCGACCTCTTCGGAGCGGGTAAAATGTTCTTGCCGCAAGTGGTCAAGAGTGCGCGCGTCATGAAGAAGGCTGTGGCCTATCTCACACCGTTCCTGGAAGAAGAGAAACGTAAGTCGGGCAAGGAAGGCAAGCCGGCCGCGCGTATCCTGCTCGCCACTGTCAAAGGAGACGTGCACGACATAGGCAAAAATATCGTGGGCGTCGTCCTGGCGTGTAACAACTACGACGTCGTCGACCTTGGCGTGATGGTACCTGCGGAAAAGATACTGGACACGGCCGTAGCCGAGAAGGTAGATATAGTCGGCCTGAGCGGACTGATCACACCCTCGCTGGATGAAATGGTGCACGTGGCCAAAGAGATGCAGCGACGAAAGATGACGCTTCCCCTGTTGATAGGAGGGGCGACTACTTCCCGCATCCATACCGCCGTAAAGATCGACCCGGCCTATGAAGGTCCGGTAGTTCATGTTCTCGATGCATCGCGGAGTGTGCCGGTGGCGAGTGAGTTCATCAGCACACAGACGCGGGAGGGCGCCCAGCGTAGGTTTAAAGAAGAGTATCAAAAGCTGCGTGCGGACCATGAACGCCGCAAGGAGGACAAACATTACATTACGCTTGCCGATGCGCGAAAGAATAAGGTCGCGATCGACTGGCAGAAAGAAGAAATTGTCAAGCCGTCCTTCCTGGGGAACAAGGTTTTGCTCGACTTCCCGCTGGAGACGCTTAGGAACTACCTCGACTGGACGCCTTTCTTCCAAACGTGGATGCTAGCCGGACGATATCCGGGAATCCTCCAGGACCCCGTTGTGGGGGCCGAGGCGACGCGCGTCTTCGAAGACGCCCAGCGCATGCTTGACGAGATCATCGCCAACAAGAGCCTCCGTGCCAACGGCGTGATTGGATTTTATCCCGCCGTAGCTACGCCTAACGACGACGTCAAGCTCTTCAGCGCTAACGGTAGCCATGAGCCGCTGACGGTGATGCACTTCTTGCGTCAGCAGAATAAGAAGGCAAAGAACCTTCCAAACTTTTGCTTTAGCGATTTCGTCGCGCCGGAAGAGTCGGGCAAGACGGATTACATTGGACTGTTTGCCGTCACCGCAGGCATTGGCATCGAGGCGTTGCTGGAAAAGTACGGGGCCGTGCACGATGACTATTCACAGATCATGGTCAAAGCGTTGGCCGACCGCCTCGCGGAGGCGTTTGCTGAATGTCTGCACGAAAAGGTACGAAAGGAGTTCTGGGGATATGCTCGGGAAGAGAGTCTTTCCAACGACGAGCTCATCGCAGAGCGGTATAGCGGTATTCGTCCCGCACCGGGGTATCCTGCTTGTCCCGACCACACCGAGAAGCGAACCCTTTTCGATCTGCTCGATGCAGAACGCCAGGCGGGCATCCGTCTTACGGAATCATACGCGATGTATCCTGCCTCGTCGGTAAGCGGATATTACTTCGCCAGCCCCCACTCCAAATACTTCGGCCTGGGCAAGATCGATAAAGACCAGGTAACCGAGTACGCGTCAAGAAAGAACATGACGGTGGAGGAGGTAGAGCGGTGGTTGGCGGCGAATTTGGCATATGCGTAATGTGTTGGAGTGTTGTTGTGTTGAGGTGTTGATGTTGGTCATTGATCATAGTTTGGGATAAAATTTCAAAATGAGGGCCTTGTTGAACACGAACGCTTTACGAGGTACGAAATCATTGTGTAGTATTGCGGAAAAACCCTCATTAGCTATGACAAAGATTGAACGGTTTGAAGATCTGAAATGCTGGCAAGCCGCCAGGGAATTGGTTCGCGAATCGTACCAGGCTGCCAACGAAGGAACATTGAGAACTGATTATGACACAAAGAGCCAGTTTAAGACGGCGGCCCTTTCCACGATGAATAACATCGCCGAAGGATTTGGCCGGTATAGCGACAAGGACTTTATCCGCTTTTTGGATACTGCTCAAAGTTCCGCTCAGGAGGTGGAGAGTATGCTGTATGTACTCGATGATCTTTCGTACCTGCCTGCTGAGAAGATTGATTCATTACGATCAAAAGCTGCAGAAACCAAGAACCTTATCCTTGGACTGATCAGATACCTCCGGAACAGAGGATAACAAATTTAACGACGGAGACGCAAACTCAAATGTTTACCGTACACCGACATCAACACATCAACACGTCAACACACCAACACACTAGCGTAAACACATAAACACATAAGCACGTAAACACGTAAACACACTATCAGCATGAAGGTTGTTGATCACCTTGCCCGCGCTAACGGGAAACCCCTTTTCACCCTCGAAATCCTCCCCCCTTTAAAGGGCGAGAATATTGAGACGTTGTTCGCGAACATCGATCCGCTGATGGAGTTCAAGCCACCGTTTATCGATGTTACGTATCACCGGGAGGAGTACGTGTATAAGACGAAAGAGAATGGGCTTCTGGAAAAGAGCACGACGCGGAAGCGCCCTGGAACGGTAGGCATATGCGCGGCGATCCAGAATAAGTATAAAGTGGACACCGTCCCTCATATTATCTGTGGAGGGTTCACCAGGGAAGAGACCGAAAATGCACTGATTGATCTGCACTTTCTGGGTATAGACAATGTGCTGGTCCTTCAGGGTGACGCCATCAAGACAGAGTCGCGATTCGTGCCTGAGCCCGGCGGCCACCACTACGCATCTGATTTGCTGCAACAGGTAGTCGCGATGAATCACGGTCAATACCTCGACGATACGCTTCAAAGTGCTACACCCACGAACTTCTGCATTGGCGTCGCCGGATACCCGGAGAAGCATTACTGCGCGCCGAACCTGACCACTGATCTTAAATACCTGAAGTTAAAGGTCGACCTGGGGGCGGAATACGTGGTGACACAGATGTTTTTTGATAATAAAAAGTACTTCGACTTTGTCGCCAAGTGCCGCGAGGCAGGGATCAATGTACCCATCATTCCCGGGATCAAGCCGATCACCAGCAAGGGCCAGACTACCGTTCTTCCCAAAGTGTTCCATATAGACATACCGGAAGACCTGGCGGATGCGGTGGACAGGTGCAAGAACAACGCCGAAGCAAAGGAAGTAGGCATTGAGTGGTGCATCCAGCAGTCGCGCGAGCTGATCAACTACGGCGTCCCCACGCTTCACTTTTATTCTATGGGAAAGTCAGACCCGATCTATCGTATCGCTAAGGAGTTGTTCTAGTACCGGAAGGTTGGATTTTTTGGCCGCTGAGTGGCTATCCTTACCACTTATCGCCCGTCAGCCACCGGTTACCACCCACGTATTCCTGATATTAACTTGCCGGCATCGGTTGAACCAGGGGTGGGGGATTGTCGTTTACAAGAGAGGGGCTTGCGGCCATTCAATTTTGTTTCTTTGGTTCGTTTGTGAGATTATATTAACATTGCTGTCCGGAAAAAAAGTAGCCGCGCTATGACGAGGTTGCTGTCCGGGCACAGGAACAAACGCTGTTGCAGAAACAAATGTTAATTTTCAGCAGGCCTTCCGGTTGCCAATGAACACCTGACCGTTCTCTAATGGAAAAAGCCTTTATCACCAGGCTGTATCAGGCGCACAGGGATTGTCCTCCTTGCCCGTCGCCCGCAAAGGTAATCACGTTCCTCGATGGGCTACTGGCGACGTTGTTTCCTGATTTCGGCGCCCTGCGCTTTGCATCCGAGCGCGAATTTGAGTTGCACATCGAAGGCCTGAAGCTTGAGTTGGACCATCTATTGTTCAATGTGGGGGAGAGCCTGGACGCAGAGCGCATTGCCAGTGAATTCTTTGACGCGCTTCCGGAAATCCACCGTATGCTGATCAATGATGCGATCTCAATGCTTGAGGGCGATCCGGCGTCTACGACGCAGCACGAGGTCATCCGGACATATCCGGGCTTCTACGCCATCGCCGCGTACCGGGTCGCCAACGTCCTCCTCAAACTGGAGGTGCCTGACATCCCGCGGATCATCACCGAGCACGCGCATAGCAAGACGGGCATCGACATTCATCCGGGCGCCACGATCGGTGAGTTCTTCTGTATCGACCACGGTACCGGCGTCGTGATCGGGGAGACAACGCACATAGGAAGTCACGTTAAAATATACCAGGGCGTCACCTTGGGCGCGTTGAGTGTCAGTAAGGAAGACGCTAAACGGAAGCGGCATCCAACCATAGAAGACCACGTCGTTCTTTATGCAGGGGCGTCTATACTGGGCGGCGACACGGTCATCGGCCACCACAGCGTGATCGGTGGCAACGTATGGCTCACGCGCAGTGTTCCCCCGCATTCCCGCGTGTATTACCAGGCCCGGATGAATAACGGCGACTCAAATGAGTCCGACCTCATGGTCATCCGCTCCGGGGGCCACGACTAATGCTATTTTGCTTTTTGAACAACCCGTATCATGAAACTTACCGACCTCATCGGAAATACTCCTTTGGTTGAACTTCAGCGGCTGCCTACCAACCCGCGCGTTAAAATCTTTGGAAAGCTGGAGGGCAACAACCCAGGGGGCAGCGTGAAGGACCGCCCGGCCTATGGTATGCTGAGCGCCGCCATGGAGCGAGGTGAGCTGAAGCGGGGTGATAAGGTTGTCGAAGCCACCAGCGGTAATACCGGCATCGCGCTGGCGATGATCGCCCAGCTTCTCGGCGTGAATATGACGCTGATCATGCCCGACAATTCCACGCGCGAGCGTGTTCTTGCCATGGAAGCCTACGGTGCAAGGGTAATCCTGACACCGGCAGCGAAGACTATCGAATTTTCGCGACAGCTGGCCGAGGAGATGGCGGCCAATGACGGGTATTACATATTGAATCAATTTGCCAACCCCGATAATTATCGGATACATTACCAGACCACCGGACCTGAGATCTGGCGCGATACGGACGGCAAGATCACCCATTTCGTGTCGGCTATGGGCACGACAGGCACGATCATGGGCGTCTCGCGTTACCTTAAGGAACAACGGAAGGACATCCAGATCGTGGGTACCCAACCGACAGACGGGTCATGCATACCCGGCATCAGGCGGTGGTCGCCCCAGTTCCTTCCGAAGATATTTGAACGTGACCGTGTCGATCGTATTGTCGACGTGGTCGAAGCTGACGCGCGACTTTACACCAAGCGGCTCGCACGGGAGGAGGGTATCCTTGCCGGCATGAGCAGCGGAGGTGCGCTCAGCGCCGCTATGAAAGTAGCTTCAGAACTGGAGAGTGGGTTGATCGTCTTCATTGTCTGCGACCGGGGCGACCGCTACCTGAGTTCTGACCTCTTCGCGTAATCACCCCGGCCACAGCATTACACTAGCCTCTTAACAGCCACATGCAGGCTAGCAACAGCACCGTCACCATCATCAGCGCATAGACCGCCAGGTTCGGGTGCGTTGCGTTTTCAGTTTTCTTCATCGGGTTGTTTGTTTCGGGTTTAAAAAAGTTACGGTACCAGACCGTGACCACGACTAAAAATTACAACGCGATGTACGCTGCGTGGTGGTTACGTAAATTAAGTAAACAGAGCCCTGTATTCCAAGAATTTTTTTCCACTAACTGCGTGATTTATAGGCAGTTCGGTGGAATTTGACCTTGTCTCGACGACCTCGATCAAGGCATATGATGTTGCATTAAGCATTTGATTAAAATGCTTTATCTGCGTTAAAATCTGAGGGTTATGATTTTTTGAAAAAGTAGAAATATAAGCCCCTTTGTCACCCAAATTGGAAAGCC
>DATGQD010000006.1:0-58312 GCA_035304385.1 Cyclobacteriaceae bacterium | reverse complement strand
CGATTTTTGATTTTTGATTTGGTGCTAACAACGTTTGGAGTGGAAACCGATATTTAATCGCAGGCCCAGCGTCCTGTAGGGACGCAATGTTTGTAGATATCGGAATATTGTGCAGACGGCGTCCCGTAGGGACGCAATGTTAAACCGATTCCTGGAACCTAAGAACTCCGAAGATCGTGTAGCTTATTGCGCTCATCCTGGAGCTCCCGCGAAAGCTTCATCTGCTTTTCTAACGCATTCCGCTTATACTCCTCAAACTCATGACTGAGCGCATCGGCATTCTCAATCTTCTCGCGCATTGAAGATTGTACCCATTTGACACGGGCGACAAGCAGGCCGACCAGGACCATGAGCCCCAGAATAATGATGCCTACCGTGCTTAGAAAAACAGATTTCAGAAAATCAATACCCAAAACGCTAATATGACTGCTGTCGTGTTCCATCTGGGCGACGGCCTCGTCTTTGCTTTTCATAGTAGCGTTGACCGCAGCAATTTCATCCTGAAGCTTCTTGATGTTGGCCTGGGCTTCCCGCAACGCTGCACGTTCAGCGCGAAGGGAGTCCATGGTTATCTTCCACATGCCGTCCAGCACGTACGTACGGATAACCTTGTACTCAGAATAGGATTCCGATTTGTCACGCAAAATCAGGAACCGTTCCTGGAGGGTAGCTTCGTTGGGCTCAAGGGCTTCCGCTGATCTCTGGGCCTGGGTTTCCGCAAAAAAAGTGAGTAACGAAAGTATCAGGAAAACGGTCCGCTTCATATCATTTCAAATTTAGAAAGGCCTTTTGGCCTAGTAAACTTAAATTCCAACTTAAACCAGCCCAATATAATCCATTTAGGCTGGAAAATACGTCGATTAACGTAACCTCGTGTCGTTTAAAGGTTTATGCATTGCTTCATGACTGCGGGGGCGTCAGTCTTTTGCAAAAATAAGGTCAGTGTTTTGAACCTGCACTATTCTGGCGAACAATTCCCGCAGATAAAAATATTCCTCGTGGTTGTACAAGGGCCTGCTGGTCGTTAGTCGACTGAAAATCGATACCCGCTGATCATCATTCTGGGCTCGGAGTACGTATAATCCCCCGTTCGCGGGCAGCGCCAACCCTGTTTCCTCGGGGAGGTTTTCCAGCCGGACATCGTCCGGAATACTCACTACGATGGTAATGCGCTCATCTATCGTGGCGCCAAAATCGACCGGGTACAGACGCTCGGGCGATAGGAACGGGTTCCGCGTGGTCCGGTTCACCAGGAAGGGATTCAGCAGGAATCTTGACACGCCTTCCGAGAACGCGGGGATTTCCACAGCCATCTCCTCGATCAGGGGCTTTTCCACGTCGTCGAGGTTTCTGATCTCCAGACTTGTGATCGTCGCTTCACCGATGTCCTTCTTCAGGCTTTCGCGGTATTTGTCCGGCGTTATAAAGGAAGCGATATGCCGCCGCTTGCTCAGTGCTTCGTAGCCGTTGTACGTGTTCCGGATGGTACCCGTCAGGGTGCCGTCTGGCGCAAACGACAATTCGATGTGATTGTTCTGCAGCGCCGTCCACGGCGTTTTGATCTCCTGCCACGATGATTCCTTGTTGCCGATTACGCGGCCCTTCAGATTGAGACAGTAGAAAGGCAGCATGCCGAAAGGGAGCAGGGGGTCAGTCACGTCAAGCAGATGAACCTGATCACCAATAACGAGGCGGGCGATGACGTAGTTGAAGTCGCTAAGAACGGGAAACACTTCTGTGACGTAGCCGTTGTCGCGGGTAGAGAGTATGAGCGGGTCGGCGTCGAGTCCCACGCTGCGCAATGCGGCTACAAGCGACAGGTTCAGGTCGGCCGCATTCCCGATACCGCCTTGATAGGCCTTGCGTATTCCCACGTCGCAATACTTGTTTAATTCACCATTCCAATGATAATGGCTTACCAAATGCTCGTATACACGTCGGGCACGTTTGAGTTCATCCTTTTCCGCCCGTATAGATTCCGCGAGCGTCGCGTCAAGGATGTTGCCAGCGCGCTTCAGCTGTCCGCCAAATCTGGAATCCTGACGCAACTCTCCCGCTACGTCCTCCCATTCCTTTGTGACTTTGTCAATATAGCCGTTGCGGTGGTGCACTTCGGATAGCTCGAAGTGAATCGCGGACAGGAAATTCTTACGGGCGGTCATGTAATCTTCTTCAATGAACGCGGGAACGTGATCCATCGCAAACTTGTGCCTGACACACTCAACGCCAAGTGGGAAGCAATCCTTTTCAATTTCGGATTCATTTCTCGACAACTCGAGGAATCCAACCAGGGAAATATTATACTGATAATAGGCTGGTATCGACGTCCAATATTCGCTGTGGACCTTCGGGATTTCACGCTGGAAGTTCCACTCGCGGAAGTTGAAAATGTACGGCGTATGGAACTTGTAAAACAACTCGATTACACCTCCCTCGACCACGTTGGGAATGGCGAACTTTTTCATTTCCCCCGTCTCATACTTTTCCGTCATCACGTCTTTGGTGGGGAGTTTCGTCTCTACGATGTTGCCGTCCGGCGAGAGAACAAAAGATGACGCCTTCAAATCGGTAATGTAATCCATCTGGTGCATAGTGGTGTAGCGGTACAGGGGAATCGCAAAGTCGGCCAGCGACAACGCTTCCTTCTTCAGAATCTTGATGCGAACGTGGTACTCCTGTACGATCGACATGTCCTCGTATACGAAATAGGCATATCCGAATTCATTCAACACAACCGCTGCAGCATCCGGATCCTTATCGTAGGTCGTCATTTGCAGCTCTTCGAGGGTTATCGCGCCAAAGGGAAAATCGCCCTCGGCCAGGCATGGCGCGGCGAGCCAGGAGGCGATCGCCAGCAAGAAAAGAGATTTCATAACGTGTAGGGTCAAATAACAAATATGCGCATCGATGAGCACGTTTTTTTCGTAACCTTCCCCCGATTCTTACATTGCAGTGCGTAAAAAGCACGCGTGACTGCGCAATAGTGCACATTCACACCATCATTCAGTATGAAGATAGGCCTATTGTCCGATACCCATGGGTTCCTGGATCCACGGATTTTCGATTTCTTCGCGGACTGCGATGAGATATGGCATGCCGGAGATATTGGGTCCACCGACGTTGCCGATGCATTGGAAGCATTCAAACCGCTCCGAGCCGTACATGGCAACATCGACGATCGGGAAATACAAAGTCGTTATCCCGCCGACCTTTGGTTCGACTGCCAGGGGATACTGGTTTTTATGACACACATTGCGGGGAGCCCGCCGCGCTATAATCCCCGTGTAAAAAAATTACTTTCAACCCGCACGCCGGGCGTGTTGGTATGCGGGCATTCTCATATCCTCCGCGTTATGAAAGACGACGTCGCACAAGTCATGTACCTCAACCCCGGCGCCGCAGGACACCAGGGCTTTCACGCTATGCGTACGATGCTCCGGTTCGAAGCACACGACGGGCGCCTTACCCGCATGGAGGTTATCGAGTTGGGAAAAAGAGGACTTATCGAACCGACGGCTACGCGTACTGATTGAGCATGACCGGCATCACCAGCATGAGGATGTCTTCATTCTCATCCGCCCCGGCAGGGAGAATTACCCCGGCCTTGTTCGGCGCTGACATCATAAGCTGTACCCGGTCGACATCGAGGTTCGACAGCATTTCAATAAGGAACCTGGCGTTGAATCCGATCTCGATGTCTTCTCCCTCATGTTCACACGAGAGTCGTTCATTCGCCTCATTGGAAAAGTCGAGGTCTTCGGCAGAGATCTGCAATTCACTACCCGTAATCTTCAGCCGCACCTGGTGTGTCGTCTTGTTGGCGTATATGGAAATACGCTTCAGGGCGCCCAGCAGGTCCACCCGGTCGATGGTCATCTTGATGTTATTGTTGGCGGGAATCACATTCTCAAAGTCCGGGAACCGCTCGTCGATGAGTCGGCATATCATTCGGATGTTACCGAAGCGAAAGAACGCATTGGACATATTGAAGTCGAGGCTCACCGGGGTGTTTTCCGTTGGAAGCGTCGTCTTCAGCAAGTTTAACGCCTTGCGCGGAATGATAATGGCACTGCCGTTTTCGGAAGTGACATCCTTGCGGCGGTAGCGAACCAGGCGATGTCCATCGGTGGAAACGAACACGGTGCTCTTTTCACCCAGATTTATGTATACGCCTGTCATCGCAGGACGGAGTTCGTCGTTGCTGGTGGCAAAGATTGTATTGCTGATGGCGCGCGCGAGCACTTCGGAGGAGATTTCCGCATAAAAGTCGTTGGACACGGCGGGCACACGGGGAAAATCCGTAGCATTTTCTCCCGATAGTTTATACCGGCCGTTGTCGGAAATGATTTCGATGCTGTACGACGACTCATCGATGGAGAACGTCACCGGCTGCTCGGGAAGGTTTTTCAGGGTATCCAGGAGAATCCGGGCCGGCACAGCGATACTGCCTTTTTCCTTCGACTCCACCTGCAATTCAGTGATCATACTCGTTTGGAGATCGGACGCTGTGACCGTCAACATCCCCTTGTCCAGCTCGAACAGAAAGTTCTCAAGAATCGGAACAACTGGATTGGTAGTTATCACTCCGTTGATGTTCGAGAGCTGCTTCAGCAGGTATACGGAGTTTACGATGAATTTCATTCGTATTTAGTGGTTATTGGTTGTTAGAGAGCCCTAAAGTTAGAAAGAAAACCGAATTTAGGAAACGACTCAGGGGCCGTCTAATTCGACCTGAACCAGGACTTTTTTCGCACGATGGGCTCGATCTTGCTCCGGTCGAAAACGCCCACCGCGGTGCTGTCGACAATGCCAAAAACCGGGGACGTATTCCCATCCCTGGAATACAACTCCAGCAAATATGAGCGTCCGGCAACATCCTTAACCCGCACGCGCATCAGGTCTTCTAAAGAACGTATACTGTCGGGATCTGCTTCCACAAATTCGTTCGCCGTCAGCAATGAGATGTCGTCCATAAAATCATTAAGCCGTGTTGTATCGGCCTCCGCCAAACCGGGGATCACCGCAGCGTTGCCTTGCCGTACCACCGAGTAGTCGGCGGCGGGATCGTCAGGGAACGACACCTCGAGCGCATTGAAATTCATCCAGTTGAGCGAAAACACATACCGATCTCGCCAGCCGGATGCCGGAAGCTCAAAGATGCCGGAAACATATACCCGATAACCCGGTATCACCATGACGTAGGGGATGTCGGAACCGGGTTCTCGAAAGTACGCTTCTGTGCGCGTTGCGTTTCCACCCGCAAGAAAGGACATAACCTGTTGGTCGCCGGAAAACAGTTCGACCCGGGTTCCTGCGCTGTCGAGATGACGGCCGATGGGCTTGCGCATCCGCACCGCTACCGGCCTTCTTGCCTCAGCCTGCTGGAGGGTCGCGAACAGTACGTCTACGAGATTCGGATCCGCCGTCAAGGCATCGTTTACACGCCACCGGGCACCCTGCACGACGAGGTCAACCGTGCCCTGCGGTCCGGTCAGTACAACACGGTCAATGGATGCCAGGTCTTGCGGCTGGAATTGATCCTTGTCGACATCACTGCCGTTGACACCTTTCATATAGGATACGCCGACGCTTGCAAGCACCAGAACAACCAGGGAAATGGCCAGGAAGATGTTCTTCTTTCTCTGCATAGCTTATACCCGGGCAAATTTTTTCCTTCTGAACCAGGCGCGCACCACGCCGAACACCACAACCATGACCACCGGTAAGGTCAGGTTGAGGACCTGCAACCGAACTTTGTCGGTGGAAGCACGAGCTCTGTCCAGGGGTCTGATCCTGATCTCTTTGTCGCGTACGGTAATAAGTCCTTGCTCATCGGTAAGCCAGGCCATCAAATTCATAAGCAGGTCCTCGTTGGCGAACGTGTAGTTCGCCAGCGGGTCGAAACCCAGCGGTTGTGCCTGTCCGGTTCGGGGATTTATTTCGTTACGCGCGATGTCGCCATCGGAGATGACCACCAGTGCGGTAGCAACACTGGAATCTCTGCGGTCGCCGGTGTCGACACCTTCCGGCGGAAACCGGTTCTTGTAAAGCGAGGTAAACCGGCCTTCCAAAAGGTAACCCACAACGCGGCTACCGGCCGTGAATTGATCGGGACTTATTTGCAGGAGCTGGTTGACGCTGATGTTCGTTGGCAGCCCAACCACGCGCGAGTATTGCGACGTCATCATAACCGGAAGCTTACGAACCCCGTCAGCGCGTACCGTGTCGATGGTGCTGGCAAAGCGTAAGACCGCTGCGTCGAGATTGCGGGTGGCAGGGTGATCCGCGTAGTGATGGATAAGCGGGAAGAAAGGCCACTCCAGCATCTGCATCCGTGGCTTGTCGCCGGATTGTCCGGTTACGATCGGATACATCGCGGCGTTGCGATCCTGAACCAGGTCATGGTTGATCCTGACGCCATAACGGAACAGCATGTCATCCAGGTTCGTCTCCCGCGGCAGCGCGACGGAGTGCTCATAGGTGGCGCTGTCCATCGATGCATCGGAACGGTCGAGGAGGAACATCACCTTTCCACCACGCATAATGAATTGATCGATCTTGTACTTGTCCGCTTCGCTGAACGGTTTCGTAGGATTGTTAACGACAATCACCTGATACCCGTCAAGAATAGAACGGCGCGAGAGGTCTACCTTCCTTACATCGTATAGCTCCAGCAAGGCGTTGTTAAAGCCGGCGATATCAAGCGAGTCGAGTTGACCATAACCGGTCAGAAGCCCTACCCTTTTCCGATCCGTATTAAAGAGTTTATATATCGCATTGGCGATTTCAAATTCCACGCCTTCGATGGATTGATTGATCTCTTCTTCGGGCGACTGTGCATTGCTGCCTTTAAGTAACATCACGCCCGTTTCGAATCCGCCATAGGAGACCAGCGCACCCGGGAATATCAGTTTTGCCGATGTCTCTCCGTCAACGCGCTCTACCACGTTCGTCGGTTGGATGCCTTTCTCTGCCAACTCACGCATAAACTCGTTCTTTGCTTTGGCGCTCACCGCGGTGTTGGGATCGACGAAGGTGAAGTTGACTCTATTATTGGAGTATACCCTGAACTCGTTCAACGTTTCCCGGATCGCGTTCTGAAAGCGTCGGAAACCGGCGTTTAGCTCGCCTTCAAGATACACCTCGACATACACATCATCGTCGAGCGATTCGAGCAACTCGCGCGTAGCGGGTTTTATCGTGTACCGCTTCTCTTCTGTCAGGTCGATGCGGAAGAAACGGTCAGACGCGACCAGGTTGATCAGCACCACCAGCGCTACGGCGTTGGCCAGCTGCAGCAAGTCCCCAAGTTGTCTGCTGTCCCAGTTCACCATGATCGAGCGCTTAACACCACTTTAGTCGATGCCAGCATGAGAAATCCCACGCTGAAGAAGTATATCAGGTCGCGGCTGTCGACGAGGCCTTTTCCGATAGCCTCATAGTGATGGAGGAGGCCGAGCTGTCGGATAGCGAGTGCGTATTCAGACCAAAGGTTTATGGCCGCAAGCCGGTCGAAGCCCGCATACAGAAAAAAGCAAAGAAAGGCGGCTGTGATAAACGCCACAATTTGGTTCGGTGTAATGGCCGAGGCCAGTATCCCCACCGCGCAGAACACGCCACCCAATAGCAGGAAGCCGATATACGAACCGACGACGCCCGCACTGTCGATATTTCCGACAGGATCGCCGAGCCGGTAGATGGACACGTAGTAAACAAGTGTGGGCAAAAGGGAGACGATGACCAAGAGAAAGCACGCCAGGAATTTACCCAGGATAATGTCCCAGTCCGTTACGGGCCGGGTCAGCAACAATTCCATAGTCCCCGCCTTCCGCTCTTCGGCGAAACTCTTCATCGTGATGGCGGGGATGAGGAACATGAACACATAGGGACCCAGCATGAACAGCGTGCTCATGTCGGCATAGCCATACGCCAGCACGGAGGTATCGGGAAACACCCACATCAACAGCCCCATGGCGGTAAGGAAGACGCCGATGACGATGTAGGCGATGAGCGAGTTCAGAAAACTATTGAATTCCTTGGACAGAACCTGGATCATGCTTGCTGTGATTGAAGCGTGAGGTCACGGAATACGTCCTCCAGCGAACCTTCTTCCTGGCGCAAGCCAAGAAGCGGAAGGTTACGGTCGGCGGCATATCTAAAAATTTCCGGACGTGGATCGTCGCCTTCGGAGGGTGTGAGCCTGTACCGGTTGCCCTCAAGCTGATCGACGGCGGCGATGCCGGGTATGCGACCTAATTCGGCGAGATCCGCGGGCGCACCGAACTCCACGACAATGGAGGGTTTGCGCGATGCATGCGATAGCAGTCGCTCGAGTTTATCATCTGCGACAACCTTCCCTTTGTTGATCACGACGACACGGTCGCACAGCGCCTGTACCTCCTGCAGGATGTGGGTAGAAAATATTACGGTCTTATCACGGCTCGTTTCCCGAATGAGCTTTCGGATTTCCAGTATCTGATTGGGGTCGAGACCCGAGGTGGGTTCATCGAGGATGACGATGCGCGGATCATGGAGCAGCGCCTGGGCCAGGCCCACACGCTGCCGGTACCCTTTTGACAGCAATTCGATACGCTTGTGTCGCTCGGCGGTAAGCCCGCACACTTCGATGATCCGATCTACTGCCGAAGTAAGGGTACGTCCGCGCAAGCCATAAAACCGTCCTGCAAAGCGCAGGTATTCCCGAACATACAAGTCGGTATAGAGCGGGTTGTGTTCAGGCAGGTAACCGATGATGCGTTTGATCTTTTGTGGGAAACGCGTTACATCGAGGCCTTCGATCAACACGTTTCCGGATGTTGGCGGAAGGTACGTGGTAGCGATCTTCATCGTGGTCGACTTACCGGCACCGTTAGGTCCAAGAAATCCTACAATCTCCCCGCGTCCTACATCGAAAGAGATGTTGTCGACAGCTCGTTGTCGTCCGTAGATCTTGGTAAGGTTCCTGATTTGCAACGTCATAGCCCGGGCCGCACAAAACTATGAAATCGTTCGATAGGCAACAACCCGCGGTGATACGCGCAACGAATGTGCAGCCGCCACAGCCACCGATCGAAATAAATTTGCAATTCCTGCACGGAATTTGAGAGATTTGTAGCGTAATGAACCCTCAATGCGAGCCAGTTTAATTGTTTTAGCACTATTGTCTTCGCTGCCCCTTCTCGGACAGCAAGGCTACGACCTTCAATTCCGGATCAAAGGCCTCCAGGATACAACGGTATGGCTCGGGTACTATTATGGAGAGAGCACGTACCGCCGCGATACTGCCGTCGTCGACAGTAACGGTGAATTCCATTTCAGGGGCGCGGAAGCGCTGCCGCAGGGTATTTATCTTATCGCACAGAACAAGACACGCCTCCTTGAGTTTGTCGTGGGCGCGGATCAGCAATTTAAACTGGAGACCGACACGTCGGGATACATCGAAAACATGAAGGTCACCGGTGATACCGACAACACGATCTTTTTCGAAAATATGCGCTTCAACAAAGCGCAGCATGAGGACGCGCAACCGGTTATGGCGGTGATCCAGGATAGCACTGCTTCCGAAGAAGCAAAAAGAGAGGCACGAAAAAAGCTTGAAGCGGTAAACGCTGCCGTTGCTGAATATCACGAAAAGATTATCAGAGAGCACCCCGGCACCATTACCAGCAAGATATTTCTCGCAACACGTCCGCTAAAGGCGCCAGAGCCACCAAAGCTGGCGGATGGCAGCATAGACTCTACGTTTCAGCTCCAATGGTATCGCGATCATTTCTTTGACGACTTCGATCTTGCGGATGACGCGCTGATCCGCATGCCCAAACCGTTCTACCGGGATAAGATCAACGAGTACCTCGATAAACTGTATGCGCCACATCCCGACACGGTCATCCGCGCTATCGAATTTATGGTGCGTCATGCCCGGAAGAATCCGGAAACATACAAGTATCTCATCTTCCAGTGCGTACTGAAGTATCAGAACCCCGACATTATGGGGCTCGACGCGGTGTTCGTTTATCTTAATGATACGTATTTCGCTTCCGGCGAAATGGACTACTGGGCGAATGCACAGATGAAGAAAAATATGCAGGACCACGCGGATCGTCTGCGTAAAAGTCTGCTGGGGAATACCGGTCCTAACCTGATCATGCAGGACGTAAACTTCAAGCCCCGCGCCCTGTATGACATCAAGTCTAAGTACACCGTGATCTATTTCTTTGATCCGGATTGTAGCCATTGCCGTCAGGAGACACCAAAGCTGGTCGACTTCTATAAGAGAAACAAAACCCGATTCGACGTTGAAGTCTTTGCCGTCTCTGCGGATACGTCAATGGCGAAGATGGCTGACTATATTAAAGAGATGGGGATGAATTGGATCACGGTCAACGGCCCCAGAACATATGTAGGACCGTACCAGGATCTGTACGATTCCGTACAGTATCCGACCGTTTACATACTCGACGACAGGAAGAAAATCATCGCAAAAAAAATACCCGTAGATAAGCTCGAAGAATTTCTCGCCAACTACGAAAAGCGCCATAAAAATGGTCGACTGTAAGATATTGACTTACATTGGCCGCAACCGTTCGTGGTCATTTTTTGATGGCGTGTAACTTTTTGCGAACTTTTTTGGTCATACATGCAACTATTCGCGACGCAGGGAGTATCTATGGTATACGAATCAGGCCCGGCCACGCGTTAATGCGCTAATATTTAATGCCATGACCCTATTCAACAAACTTTTTGGAAAGTCGAAAAAGAAAGAACTCAAAGCCCGCTGTCCCATCACGAGGGAACAGATCGACCGCGGTTTCGGCTATCTGCTGACGACCGCAGAAGTGATCAGCTCCCGTAAGTATTGGGATATGGTAATGACGGAGCCTGAAACGATGTCATACACCATCTCACATTTTCGGAATGACGAACAGGGTACAAGAATGCGCAGCCTCATCTTTGAGAAGTACAGCAGCATATCCCATCCCTGGATGATTTCAGATACGTGCATCAATCTTTTCGAGGACATTGACCGGGAAAAGGCAAGGCGGTTTGCGAAAATGTGGTGGGAACAAGGTGGGGAGTTTGTACCTGAGAATTCAGGACCGGCACTCGAATCTCTGGATCCTGAAAGCTACCAGAACTGGAAGGACTACGCGATCCTTGAAGCGGGGCGTGCGCGTATCAGCGCCTGAAATTTCATCAATGAAAGTTTAGTATAAGGTACCCCTGCCGATCCGGTAGGGGTTCCGTTTTTTCAGACCGTCCGGTCGATCGTGAACTGCACGAGCTGACGCAGCGAGTTCCGGTAAACGGAATCGGGAAACGTATCCAGGATTTCCAGCGCCTCGCTGTGGAATTTTCGCATAGCCTCCTGTGCATATTCAATGCCTCCTGATGCACGAACGAAATCAATGACTTCGCGGACTTTCTTGGGCTTGTCGCTATCGTTTCGAATTGTCCGGATGACTTTTCTTCGTTCGAGCCAGGGCGCCTTCGACAGTGCATGGATGAGTGGCAACGTCATCTTCTTCTCCTTGATGTCGATACCCAGGGGCTTGCCGATCTCCTGCTCACCGTAGTCGAACAGATCGTCTTTAATCTGGAAGGCCATCCCGATCTTTTCACCGAAACGCCACATGCGGTTGACAGCATTGCTGTCGGCGCCGGAAGAGCTTGCCCCCACCGCACAGCACGACGCTATGAGTGAAGCCGTCTTCTGCCTGATGATGTCGAAATATACTTCTTCGGTCATATCCAGGCGGCGCGACTTCTCGATCTGTAACAGTTCACCTTCACTCATCTCCTTGACGGCATCCGTAACAATTTGAAGGAGATTAAAATCCTGGCTCTCGACAGAGAGCAGCAGACCACGGGACAAAAGAAAGTCGCCCACAAGTACGGCGACTTTATTTTTCCACAATGCATTTACGGAGAAGAAGCCCCGACGGTAGTTGGCTTCATCCACGACATCGTCGTGTACCAGTGTCGCGGTGTGAAGGAGTTCAATGAGCGAGGCGCCGCGGAAAGTAGACTCCCGGATCCGCCCGGTCGTTCCGGCGCTGAGAAAGACGAACATGGGCCGCATCTGCTTTCCCTTGCGCTTGACGATGTAGTCCATGATCTTATCGAGCAGCAGTACACGGGTCTTCATAGAGGCCCGGAACTTCAGCTCGAAGTCCTTCATCTCGCCGGCGATAGGCGCCTTTATTTCATTGAGCGTTGGAGACATCTCACGCAAGTATACAACCCCGGGCGTGTCCTTCAAAGGGAATTATGTGGTCAGCCCGCGAACGATGTGAGCCGTCGCAACGCGTTTTTCGGAAGTGTCAGAGAGGATTCCCGGTGTCCGGGATCAAATTTTTCCCTCCAGTTCGTCGATTTTAGCCTGGGCTTCTTCCTTGCCCAGGGACAAGGCCTTCTTGTAAAGCTCCACCGCCTCTGCCAGCGTTTCCCGCTTTTTCCTGGGGGCGAGCTTGGTGCGGTTTGCGGCCTCTTCCACGGCAGCGGCGCGTGCATAGTAGGCATCCGCCTCAGTCATCTTCGACTGGATCATGAGCTCCTGGATACGGGCCTCGATAAGGGCGAGTTCCTGCTGCTTCGCAATTATTTCTGCTTCCTTGTCTTCCAGCATTGCCTCTTGCAACCCTACGGTCTGGACAAGGTTTTCATTTTCATTCCGGTATTTTTCCACCTGCTCCTGGAGCACTGCAATTTCGTCGGTCTTGGCCTTGAGGTCCTTGCGCAGCCTGCTGACGGTGGCCCGAAGCGAAGCTGAACCGCTCGTTTGTTTCTTAAGGTCTTCCTCAAGTGCGTCGATTTTCTGTTCCGTCTCGACAACGTAGTTCTGGAGGTCGCGCATACGGGCCGTGTAGTCGTCGAAGGTTGTGCCCTCTACGATATTCACTTTGAGCATCTGGCGGCTGGCATCGATCGAATCAAGGAGGACGCCCACCTCTTGCAGCGTTTGCGCTACTTTTTGACTGTTTTGCAATTCGACTTCCAGCGAGTCGACGCGTGATTGAAGTCTTTCTTTATCCTGTGTTCCGCAGCCAATAACCAGCAAGCCGGCAACCGGCATGAAAAGCACTAAATTCCTGAGCATAGGGATTGGTTTTTGTATGTAGGACAAAAATAAGACGTGTTTTCGTTTGCAAAGGATCAAAAGCGGGAAAATTGTTCACAGATCAGGCCAGCCGACAATATTCCCGCCGATTGACGCCCCTTTTATTCCCCCTTTTTGGTTTGGTATTGCTCGTTGGCCGGCTAAATTTGCCCCCGACTTGATGCTTCAAGCCTCCCGATGCCCTCATTAACCACCACCCGGACACGGATTGCAGACCTGCGTAATCAACACAATTTCCCCATTACCACACGCCGCGGGCCATGGATCTGAGTGAACGTTACAAGCAACTCTCTACCGCAGGCGTACTGATCTCGCTCGGCATCATCTACGGCGATATCGGAACGTCACCGCTTTACGTATTCAAGGCCATTGCCGGTGACGACACGATTAACCCGGAGCTCATCATTGGTGGGTTGTCGTGTATCGTATGGACGCTCACCATCATCACCACCATAAAATACGTTTACCTGGCGCTCAATGCTGATAACAAAGGGGAAGGAGGAATCTTTGCCCTCTACGCGCTCGTCCGACGTTACAAAGCTCGGTGGCTGATTTACCCCGCCATACTGGGTTGCGCCACGCTCATTGCCGACGGCTTCATCACACCGGCCATCAGCGTTACCTCCGCGGTGGAAGGCCTGAACATGTTGATCCCCGACATCGGCCACAAGACGGTGCTGACGATTGTAATTGCGATCATCGTCGGCATGTTTGTGTTTCAGCAATTCGGCTCCACCATTCTCGGCAGAGCGTTCGGTCCCATCATGCTGATCTGGTTCCTCGTTATCGGCGCAGTAGGCGCGCTGCATGTCGGCGACAACCTTTCGATACTTAATGCACTGAATCCATACTACGCCTACCGGCTCCTCACCCACTACCCCGGGGGGTTCTGGATACTCGGTGCCGTCTTTCTCTGTACTACGGGTGCCGAAGCGCTGTATTCCGATCTCGGCCATTGTGGCAAAGGCAACATCCGTGTCGGGTGGGGGCTTGTGAAAGTCTGCCTTTTGCTCAACTACTTCGGCCAGGGAGCGTGGCTCCTGACGCAGGACGGGACAACGCTCGGAAACACAAATCCCTTTTATGCGATCATGCCGGAATGGATGCTGGGGTTCGGCATCGTCATCGCAACACTGGCCGCCTGCATAGCAAGTCAGGCGTTGATCTCGGGGACCTTCACGCTCATTAACGAGGCGATGAAGCTGAAACTGTGGCCGGCAACGCGTGTCCGTTATCCGAGCGAAGTTCGCGGGCAGATCTACATTCCGTCCATCAACTGGATACTCATGGCCGGCTGTATCGTCGTGGTGCTGCACTTCCAGTATTCCACGCAAATGCAATCGGCATACGGACTGGCCATCACAGTCGACATGCTTATGACGACGTCGCTGCTGGTATTTTACTATGCGACAGCAAAGAAGTCTGTACTCAAGTCTTTCGCAATCGGGATTATGTTTTTCGGGATCGAAGGTCTTTTCCTCGTCTCCAATCTCGACAAATTCCCACACGGCGGATGGTTTACTTTCGTGATCGCCACCTTCTTTTACCTGATCATGTATGTGCTCATGCGTGCGCGAAGACTGCGCGACCGGCATACCGAATTTGTCGACCTCAAGCACTACGTGGGGATGTTGCAAGACCTTCAGGATGACACGACTGTTCCGAAGGAGGCGACGAACCTCGTATACCTGGCGATGGCGGACAGCAAACATTACATCGACTCAAACATTATCTATTCCATCTTCAGGAAACGGCCGAAGCGTGCCGATGTATACTGGTTTCTTCATGTCGATACCGTTGACGCGCCATATACGAGCAAGTACACCGTAGAAACCATCATCCCGAAACGCTGCTTCTTTGTGCGACTCGTGCTCGGGTTCAAAACTCCGCATCGGGTAAACCTGCTTTTCAGCAAGATCATCCACGAGATGGCCGACAACGGTGAGATCGACCTGGTAAGTCCTTACCCGTCGCTGCACAAGTACAGTATGTTTTCCGACTTCAAATTCATCATCATCCATTCGTGGGCTTCCAGCGACAGCGACATCTCTAACTTCGAACGGCTCATCATCCAGGGGTACCGGGTCATCAAACGCTTTAGCCTGTCGACCGCGGAAATGTATGGCTTGGAGGCGGCCAACGTCGAATCCGAAAAGGTGCCCATTTCTGTCGGACCGATTGCCAAGGTTAAGATCAAACGCCAGAAAGACGAGCCGTAGCCTAAGCGCCCGGTCCTGTGTCCGACCGTCAAAAATATTGAGCGGGTTTGAAAAAAAGCATGGGAAAATTCGGCTAACTTTCACCTTGAAAAAGCCCGTCCGCACCACCCACAGTGAAACCCGGTCATGCTTAAGAACTACCTGACGATTGCGTTGCGATATATCGTAAGGCATAAGGTATTCACCCTGATCAACATTTCCGGCCTGACCCTTGGCATCACCTGCAGCCTCCTTATCGTCCTTTACGTACAGGACGAACTGGCCTACGATCGGTTTCATGCTGATGCTGATCGCATTTACCGTCTGACGACACACGGTGTCCTGGCAGGTAAGCGTGTGCAGTCGTCGGCGGTAGGGTTTCCTGCGGGAGCCGCTATGGCAGCCGGGTGTCCCGGCATCGAATCCTACCTTCGGCTCACCCGGTGGGAGACCTTCCCTATACGGTATGAAGACAAAGCGTTTACCGAAGATTACCTGCTTATCGCTGACGCCAACTTTTTTCGTTTTTTTGATTTCAAGTTGGTCACCGGGCATCCCGACAGCGTGCTCGACGCACCCGGGAAAATTGTAATCACCGAATCAGCGGCACGACGGTACTTTGGATACCAGGGTTCGCACGACAAATCTCCTTTAGGCAAAACACTTGTTCTTGCACAAGGTTATCATGCCCAGGTTTCCGGCATCGCCGAAGATCCACCCTTGCAATCTCATTTTCACTTTACCCACATCCTGTCGCTCAGTTCATGGGACGATCACGATAACAACTGGTCCGACGCGATCGTGTATACGTATTTAAAACTACGGGAAGGGTCCGACATCACGGCGTTACAAGTGGCCATCGATTCGATATACAAGCGAAACCTCGACGAGGAACTGCGCGCGATGGCCCAAATCGACCTCAACCAATTCCACGAACAGGGAAATGAAGTGACCCCCACACTGCAGCCCCTTACCAGGATTCACCTGTACTCTTCGCTGGACGGGGAGATCGAGAAGAACGGCAACGTCCGGAACCTGTACATTTTCGCCACGATAGGCTTCTTTATCATTGCCCTGGCCTGCATCAATTTTACGAATCTCTTCACCGCGCGCTCAGCCGGCCGATACAAGGAAATTGGAGTACGAAAGGCCGCCGGCGCACAAAACGCGCGACTCATGGGGCAATTCCTCATGGAGTCGTACATATACGTGCTCGTTGCCATGGCCTTGTCGCTGCTGCTGGTGCTCTTGTTACTCGGACCTTTCAATTACTTCACGGGAAAGCAGTTGAGCCTGGCTATCATGGGCAGTCCGGTTTTCATCTTGTGCGCCATTGCGTTCCTCCTCGCTACCGGTGCCTTTGCAGGCAGCTACCCCGCCTTTTATCTGGTTCAGTTCAGCCCGGCGAACGCCCTGCGAGGAAAACTTCGCTCCAGCCTGCGCAGCTATGGTATCCGGAATGCGCTTGTCGTGTTCCAGTTCTTCATCTCCACGGGCCTCATCGTCGCTACGCTGGTTGTGTACCACCAACTCGCCTACCTTCGCCACGTCGATGTCGGATTCGATAAGTCTAACCTTGTTAACCTGCTTCACACCAGAAACCTCGGCCAGAACGCCGCAGCGTTCAAACAGGAGTTGCTACAACATCCCGACATTGTGTCGGCAAGCTTCGCGAGTCGGCTCCCACCCAACGTCAACTGGCAGGCGATTATCAGGCCGGAAGGAACTACCCGCGATTTCCTGGTCAATGTATATGAGGTGGACCACGACCATTTCGAGACCATGGGGTACGCATTGGCGCGCGGCCGTTACTTTTCGAGGGAACTTCCATACGACACGCTTGCCGTTATCCTCAATGAGACGGCTGCCAGGACCCTGAACATCGACGGCGTAGAGAGCGTCATCACCTACGACGCGGGCCCGGGAATCAGAATGCGAAACATCATCGGCATCGTGCGCGACTTCCATTTTCAATCGCTCAGAGACTCCATCAGCCCGATCGCATTCCTGCTGAGTGATATACCCGGCTGGGAAATGGCCATCCGGCTCACACCCGGCGATACAGAAAGCAAGATCGAGACGATAAAGTCGATCTTCCGAAAATACTCGGGAGGCGCGCCTTTCGAATACGCCCTGGTTGACGAAAACTTTGCGCACGAAAGCAGTTCCGAACGCAAAATGGGCCTGCTCTTTACGCTGCTGACCTGCATCGCCATCTTCATCGCCTGTTTCGGGCTTCTCGGCCTTTCGGCGTTCTCTGTGGAACAGCGCACGAAGGAAATCGGTATCCGAAAGGCCCTGGGGGCGAGTGTAAACCAGATCCTGGCGCTGTTGAATGTCGACTTTCTCAGGCTGGTGGTCATCGCCAACCTGCTGGCGTGGCCCGTGGCGTGGTGGTTTATGCGGCGCTGGCTGGATCAGTTTGCATATCACGTTTCGATCGAGTGGTGGATCTTCCTGGTGGCAGGACTTCTCACCATCACCATCGCGGTCATGTCGGTAAGCTTCCAGGCCTTCACGGCTGCCGCCGGAAAACCGGTAGATTCTTTGCGAAATGATTGACTTTGTGCAACCTTCGCGCAACAAAAGGAGTCTGTACCGATAACAGACAAACCCATACATGAAGACCATCACCCTAACTATCGCCGCATCGGTGTGCCTGATCCTCTCAGCCGCTGCGCAGGAAATCAACTCGGAACTGAAACCCTTCAACCGCGTTATCGCCTCCCCTCACGTCAACGTTGTGCTCACGCGCGGCGACCATGAAAACATCCGGCTGGTCTACGAAGGCGTTCCTGCCGAAAAGATCAACATAAAGCAGAACGGCCGCACACTGCACATATTCCTCGACAAGGCCAGGGTCGCAGAAAAGACCCATAAGCACGGCTATGCAACACCATCCATGTATTCCGGCGCCCGGCTCACCGCATACATCACGTATCGGTCGATAGAGGAAGTTGAAATCAGGGGTAGCCAGGAGCTCTCCTGTCTCGACCCCATACGCTCCCGGCGTTTCGTGCTGCGTGCATACGGCGAGAACGACATTACTTTTGCCTCGCTCAACACAGAATACTTCGTCACCAAGCTCTATGGAGAGAATACGTTGAGAATCGACGACGGGAAGGCTGATTTTCAGAAGTACAGCTTGTATGGCAACAACGATATCAACACCGTGGCGCTTAAGAGTTATTCTGCAACGGCCAACCTTTTCGGGGAAAGCAGCCTGCACCTTTACACCGCCGATGAGCTGAAGGTAAGCTCCTTTGGCGAGGGGGAAGTCCACTACGCAGGCGACGCCCAGGTCAACCACCGCCTGGTGTTCGGCAACGCCCGGGTATCGCGGCTCGACTAAGGAAGATCGCCATCACGAATTTTCGCCAGGCGGGAGAGTCCTGGTGTGCAATCCTGATCAAGGAATGATGCATATACCGTGTCGCCCCGGATCAACCACCGGAATCCGGCCAGGTAGTGCGACCGCGTGTCGTGTGAGCGCAGTACGATACGGAAACTGGCGGTAGGCGGATTGCGTGGCGGGATCTCAACCCGGAAGGTCACTTCGGGTCTGCACGTTCGCTCCTCCGGCACCCGGATCGTCAGGGTACGCACCTCAACTGAATCCGGGATCAACAGCCTTCGAAAAGACTTGTCCGTCGAGTCGATTTCCAGTGTGACCGCGTCGTTCACCGTAACGTTGGGAAAAATCAGTCCCCTGTATTCTGTTTCCGTTGTACCACTACGGTCATCGTACAATACAACAGGCTGCACCACTTCCATATACCGGCGGTCACCGTAGCGCTCATCCATCTCCACCAGGGAATCGACTGAAGAAAACGCCCGGTCCGGGTTGAGCGTCAGCGTATCACCCTGAATTACATATCGACCGGTGTCTGTGCGGAAGAAATATCCGCCGTCAACCTCGAATATAAAAGTCTTGTCGCGGCGCAAGGTAAGCGTCTTGCTCTCGTCCATCCCCTGCCAGCGGTACACCACTTCGCGTTCGGCTTTGCAACCAGAAAGAACCAGGATGCAGAACGCAAGAACCCCCTGCCAGGAGTTGCAACCTATATATCGGGTAAGGAACATGAGCCGGTCTACAGACACTCGTCAGCCAAGCGAAATTTTTGCACACGACAAGGTAAAAAAGCCGCGGAACATTATAAACTCTGTTTCGAGCATTGGCTACGCGTCCGCGCTGAACAGTTCCGTACAGACCAGTGCCCGCTTTTGAACACTAAAAATGCCAAAACAGCGCAATTTGGGGGATTTACGGCCCGGCTTGATTTTTGGCCCACTGCATCCCCCGAAGGGTCGTCTGTAACAAGAGGGGTGTAAACTCCGTCTAACGGCTGCAAACCAAACCGAATCGCATGATTTACAACTATTTCATCGTCGCCGTCCGTTCAATATTCCGCGATAAACTGGTTACTCTTATCAACATCGGCGGTTTGGCTTTCGCCATGGCTTGCTGCCTGCTGATCTATGTTTACATCGCCGACGAAATGCGGTACGACCGCTATCATGCGAACGCGGACAACATCTACCGGGTCACGCGCAACTTCCTGTCGCATGATGGCAGCGTCAACCTTCACCTGGGACATGTTGCACCTCCCTTCGGTCCGTTACTGAAGAACGATTTTCCCGATATCGAAGAAGTCGCTCGCGTCCTAAACACCAACCTCACCTTTACGATCGAGGAAGACGGAGAACGCAAGGTAAGCTTCGAGGAACCGCGCGCATACGCGGCTGAACCTTCCCTCTTCAGAATATTTACAATCCCGATCGTGTCGGGCAGCCCGGAAACCGCCCTCACCCAGCCCTTCACGGCAATGCTGTCGGACAAGGCGGCCATGCAGTACTTCGGCACCACTGAAGTAGCCGGCAAAGAACTTCACGTAACCGGCGGGCTGATCCTGTCCCTCACAGGGGTTTACGAATCGTTCCCGGCGCAATCGCACTGGCATCCGGAAATTCTCATATCCTTCAGCACGCTTGAGAACGAAAACATTTACGGAAAAGAACGACTTGAAACCAACTGGGGCAATAATGCATTCGCTACCTATCTCCTGGTAAACGATACCTTCGACCCGGACCGTGTGGCAGAGGGGTTTCCCGCGTTCATAGACCGCCACATGGGCCCGGCAGAAGGACCTGGCGCACCCGCTCCTTCCTCGTGGACCAACCTCTTCCTCCAGCCGCTCACAGACATTCACCTGCGTTCCCATCTCGACTCCGAGCTCGAGGCGAACGGAAACATCAACAACGTCTACATGATGGGCGCCATTGCGCTGTTCATTATCCTGATCGCCTGCTTCAACTTCGTCAACCTTTCCACCGCCAGGGCATCCAAGCGCACCAAGGAGGTGGGATTAAGAAAAGTAGCCGGCGCCAACAAACGTCAACTCGTCATACAGTTCCTCAGCGAATCGACACTGACAGCCCTCATGGCGCTTGTCATAGCCATTGCCATCACCTGGGCTTCGCTGGGTTGGCTCAATGAATTCACCGGTAAGAACCTACAATTAAACCTGATCACTCATGCCAATTTTGTTGTTGCTTCTCTTGCTTCTGCTGTATTTGTTGGTGCATTAGCCGGCTTCTATCCCGCGTTAGTACTCTCCGCATTCCAGCCCGCGCTGATCGTTAAAGGTCACGCGCCGGGCAGCGGACGCGGAACGGTTCGCCGGATTCTCGTCGTATCGCAGTTCGCTGTCTCCATCGTGCTCATCGTAGCCACTCTGGTCACCACCGAGCAGCTGCGGTATCTGAACAACCGCGACCTGGGCTACCGGAAGGACCAGATCGTAGCGCTGCCCAATGCAGGCGAGAGCATCGACAAGCACTACGACGCTTTCCGCAACGAATTGCTGCGAAGCGCCTCTGTAAAGAACGTCGCACGCTCCAGCCGCATCCCTACCAACAGATTGCTCGATACACAGGGCGCCCAGGTCGAGCAGGGCGACTCGCTGGTATCGACCGACATCGTCATCAAGAACGTCATGGTCGATCATGAATTCTTCGACACGTATGGCATCCCCATCGTCAGTGGACGCGCCTTTTCAAAGGATATCCTCAGCGATGACACCGCCGCGTACGTGCTGAACGAGGCTGCCGTCCGGATGATCGGGTGGGACATGGATGACGCGCCGGGCAAAGTACTTCGCTACGGAGACCGGGAAGGAAGGGTTATCGGCGTGGCAAAAGATTTTCACTTTGAGTCGTTGCATGAGAGTATCATTCCGATGGTATTCTACATGCGCAAGCGTCACGATGGCGCACAAATGTCGGTGGCAATCAATCCGGCCAATATGCAGGAAGGCCTCGAGCATATTGAAAGCATCTGGAAATCGTTCGCGCCGGACGTCCCCTTCCGCTATACCTTCCTGAGCGAGTCGTACCGCCAGCTTTACGACAGCGAACAAAAGGAGAGTCAGTTGTTCCTGATCTTCTCGGCCCTCGCCATATTTATCGCCGCGCTGGGACTGTTCGGATTGACGACATTCAACACGTTGCAGCGTGCCCGCGAAATAGGCATCCGAAAAGTGCTTGGTGCATCCGTTCCCCACATTGTAAAGTTGCTCACCAGCGAGGTATTCATATTGATTGTTATCGCCAACGTCATTGCCTGGCCCATAGCCTGGTATCTCATGGACGAATGGCTCGCCAGCTTTGCTTATCGCGTCTCCCTGAGTCCGGTTGTATTCGCACTGGCCGGGTTAGCCGCAATATTGCTGGCGATTGTGACTGTCAGTTCGCAGACGATCCGCGCCGCCCTGCTCAACCCTGCAACCACATTGCGTAACGAATAACCTGGCTTTGATTATGCGTTACCTTATCGCGTTCTTTTTTCCGTGGCTCTCCCTTTTGCTGCAAGGAAAAATACTTTCTGGAATTGCCTGTCTGATCCTGCAACTCACGATTATCGGGTGGCTGCCCGCTGTGATCTGGGCGTTCGCGTCACTGCATAATATGTACGCCGACCGCAGAGCCGACCGCGTTATACGCGCCATCAAATATTCACGCTGATCTACCGCCGCAATAGGATCTTTCCATAACCACCCTGGAGGTAATTAGTGTGCAGGGGTACTTTGATAAGTTGCGGTACTCCCCCACGCCACAGCCTGACCTGGTACAGGTACAGGCCATCGGGCAGCGGCTGCCCGGAATCTTGTGTGCCGTCCCAGATGATCTCATTCGTACCTACAAAGACCTGCCGGGGCGCCAGGTGTCGCAATTGACGACCCTCAACGCTGAGTATCGTTATCTCTACGGCCTCAGGCGGATCTTCGCCGGATACTACAAGGGTGAACATCACCGATCCGGAAGATGGATTGGGAAAGGGCGCCAGCATCAATACGGATGGCTCACGTTGCACCCGGAAGGTGATCGAATACGGTTCGAATCCGGCTGGATTACCTGCGGCATCCTCTAAGGAAACACTAAAACGGTATTCACCGTCCGGAAGGTCGGTGGGTGTAAAACGGACGAGAAAGTCCGATGTGGCCGTCGCAGGTGACCACTGCACTGCGTCACGACTAAAATACACTGAAGGATCGTCGTCACAGGAACCTGTGGGACATGGATACTCGAGAAACATTCTGATACCGGTGGTATCGGTCTTGAGTTGAAACGGGTTGTCATCCCATAGACGAAGAACAATTTCCGGGTTCGCCGACACAAAGTCGCCGTCCGCCAGCGTACGGCCGTCGAATGTGACTTCGACAACCGGTCTGAAAACATCTGCTGCTACCTCCAGTTGCCCTGGCATGAGCAGCTGGTTGTTTTCATATACCTGCTCAGGAACTACCCTGGGGTTGACAAATACTTCCAGGTCGTTCAGACCGGCAAAACCGGTAGTCTCCGTTTCGATGGTGAATACAGTTGTATCGTCGGGAGCAGGCGACGGAATGCGGAAGATCATCACCTTCCGTTTAAGTGTCGCCTTATTGGTCATCCTGAACTGAACATCGAGAGAATCCGGGAATGTGCCGGACGAGATGTTGGCAAAGCCGAAAGTTCCTTTCCAGGTCTCGCCTTCGCGCAGGATCTCGCTTTGCTTATCGTCGGCAAACAACGCGATGCCTTCCGCCACAGGCGTATAGGTAACGATCCATGATTGCAGTTGAACCGGCGTAAGATTCAATTCGTCCTCGGCATGAAATTGAAGCCGCACATAAGGCCATTGCGCCGGGTCCAGAAACGAGAGGTCGGTGGTTGCATCGATACCTGACAGCAGTATCGATGTATTCCCCTGCAGGTCTTCGCCGAGCAGGTTTATAGAGACCACGTCCTGCATTTCGGCGGTGTTGGTTTGGTGAAAGATCTCATGCCACTCCAGCGCCGGCCCTATGCGATCCGACGTCATCGTTCCGAAGTCGTATCGCCCTGTAACGGAAGCATCAACTTCGAGCGACTGTCGGTTGAGGGGAAGTTCAGTGTTAACGAACACCCGCGCTGATCCCGGAGGCGTACCTTTCTTTCCGAAGATGACCACGGGCTGTCCGTCGGTTAAGGATTCGATTTGGGCCACAGAAATCCCGAGTTCGCCAAGTTTCGTTTTGATGTCGGCCGGCCAGGTAGAGAAGGATGCATTTCCGATGGAGAAGATTACCACAGAGTCGCCCGCCGCCATATTGTCGACGGCTGCACCCGGGCCGCCCGGCAGCCCTGTATCAGGATCTGTTCCGTAAAATTCGTTGGTCCTCCAGCTGTTGATGACCTGGGGTTGCCGACCGCACGTTCGAAAGTCCTGAAATTTGATGGGTACCGGCGCATACGGTACCGTGGTTTTTTTATCGAATGCAATAAGGTTGATTGTATTAGTCCTGCAGGCTTTCTGTTGGGTGTTGATCTGGTATTCAGTGCCGTTCAATTTAACGGAGACGTTGAGATGCGAAATACCCGCGGCCGATCCGTAATTGTTAATGAAAATGTCGGTCACGGTTTCTTCGAATCCCATTTCGCGCGCCTGGGTGTTCAGCAGGAACCCCTCCGACCGATTTTGAAGAAATTGGGGGAAGTGAACCTGCGCCCAACCTTCAGGCCCCTCACCCATGTAGGTGAAAGAACTCAGCGTCCACTCGGCGCTTTCATCCGGCAAAGGATCTGCGAGGCGCGTTCGCCAGTAGTAGGTTAGTGAATCATCGCTCAACAGTTCGACCGTCTTACGATTGAGGACATCACCTTCGACGGTAAAGGACGACTTCCACGGGCTATCAAACGTATTGATGGTGTCCAGCTCCACATCAAATGTCCGTCCCACGGTGCGCGGGTCAGTCGCCTGAAACGCCAGGTCAACCGATTCATCGTGAACGATGGCGAAGTTATGCGGAAAGAGGTTGCGTGTTCGGTTGAGGGGAAGCAGGTATTCAAAATTAAAGGAATTATTGTCTTCGTTGAGTTCGGGTATGTCGTTTTCCGGGTCGATTGTGATCGCGAAGTGGTTGCGCCCGGCAGCATAGAGGTCGTCGTTCCGAATGGTAACGGTAATGGTATCGCTATACAATACCGGCGGTACCAGTGTGTCGTATGTGACAGTGCGCTCGTCGGCAAGCGTTCGCGTAACGCGGATCCACAGCGTGTCGCGGGTGGCGGCCCCGAAATTTGGGATGATAAGCCGGAGGGCCAGCGAATCGGACTGGGCGGTCAGCGCTTCGCCGTCAAAGGTTTCGAGGATCACGTGCTCTTCCGTGATGGCGTAGTCCGGGATGCGCGTTCCAAACAGTGACACTGCCGGATCACCCAGGAGGAGCATCTGTTGTATTTGGGATACGTGGGAAAGATTGGGAGGCGTACCTTGCATGTAGCGTCTGGCTACCTCCTGCTGAACGTCTCCCACCCCCCGGTGGATGAAGTTCTCGTCGGCAAAGGCTACCTCGTAAAAGATCCTGGAGTAACGATGGAGCGTTGTCTCCAGCCCATAAGAGGTATGGGCGATAAATCCGATAGCGCCTTTGTCCGGCGCGTGGATCCAATCTTCGCCGAACAGCTTTCCGTTTATAAAGAAGGACCCGGCGTTGCAGCCGTTGAGTAGGAACATGGGATATTTTCCCTTGTTGTCGTATCCGAGCTTGGGGTCGGTAACAAATCCAATATCAAAGTCGATCACTGATGATGCGGAGTGCCCAAAGAACGTGATCAGGTTGAGTCCTCGGTTGACCTCCTGGTTGATATTGATAAACTCGACGGGATTGGTGGATTGCTTTGCCGCCCATTTTACGGATCCGCCGAGGTAAAAGTCTTCTGCCAGCTGTTGGTATTCCTGGAGATAGTCGCGAAAGCGTTCAGGCTCTCCCGGTCGGATGCCGCCGCTCAGGTGAAGGAGATTTTTACGCCACAGCGCGTCGTAGGGGAGCGCCTCCGTTTCCTTGACCTTGTTCAGATAAGCGGCTACCTCCTCAGGTTTCATCGCGGCGATCCTTCCGGTGGGCACTGCGGGGGCGTGTGTGCTGCCGGCCATATGGAAGGTGTAATACGCGTCGGATCCCGGGTACCCTGCGGTAGGTACGAGACTCTTATAATTGGGGAATGCATTGGGTTGGCGGTAGTAGTTGTACCACACATCGATATCGTCACCGATAATCAACAGATACTTCGGAAGGTTTGAGTTTGCGAGGTATTGCATAAACCTTCGAATGGCCAGCGACGAAATTTCTCCGTAGTTAAACTGATTGTACAGTTCCGATACTTCTACCACGAGGGGTTTATAAGATCCGCCGGCGCCGCTCGCCCGGTAGTCGGCGTACGCCTGGACAACGTCGCCGTAGCCCATGGCGGGCTTCATGAGCGACTTATGTGAAATGATAATGTAGTCGTAGTTGGAGGGCTCGAATGTTCTGAAGGTGACTTTCTGGATACTGGGCGTAATGGGCGAGGCGGCGAACAGCAAGCGGCGGCCATTGGTGGTATTATCGATAACCGTTCCGGCCGGGTCGCTGATGCGTTTAACGTGCCCCGGGTCGGTCACGTCGAAGAGCCTTGTCGTAGGCGGAAGTCCCGGGATCGACACGAACGACTTTCCGCCGGCGTTGGGCCGCAGGTTGATCAGTTTATTTTCCGTGCCACCGGTAAGGATCTGCGGATATCGTAACAGTGCGTATGAGAGGCTGACACGATCGAATGTTGCGGCGTCGCCCAGGGTTGCCACCCGGACCATGAGCGTACCGTCATTGCCGATGTCGCTCCAGGCGATGTCCGTCTCTACTTTGAAGACCGTATATCCGTTAAAATCCCACGTGCCCAGGCTTCTCATCGAGCCGCTGTTGCCGCCGATGAAGACCTCGAAACGGTGAGGTTGGAGTCCGCGCCCGGCGACGAGGAGTTCGAGTCGTGGTGCGGGTCCTGACGTATAGCCGTCGGTGATGCCGGTAAGCGGGTATTCCCGGAATTGTCCGTTGGGGATGGACAGGCCGGTAAACCCTTCTCCCCGGATAAAATCCGTGTCGGTCACCAGGTCGGCCACGCTTTCGCCGCCGGAATAGGTATCAAAGAGGATCAGGAGCTTTTCGTCGAGGTGGTAAGGTTCGGCCGGGAGGCCGTCGGTGTTGGGTGCCTGGACGAGTGCCATGCGTCGCGGCGACGGCGTCAAGGCGGGGTCGAAGGTGAGGAAATAGCTTGTGGTGTCGGAGTAGAGGTTATAGTACTTATGGGGCTGGTCGGACGGGTTGGTGTACAATTCGGTGTCGGGGGTACCGTCATTGCGGCGGCCAAAGAATTCGAGGTAGTCGCCGGGGTCGAAGGTTCCGTCGTCTTCGCCGGCGACGAGGATATCTTGTTCTACACCGCGATGATAGACCCGTATGGCACGCGGGTCTACGACGGCCACGGGGAATCCGGCGTCTTGAAGGTCGTCATAAGAAAGGCGGTATAGGGCGTCCTGGGCGGTCGGGATTTTGTAATAGTCCCAGTCGAACCGAATCCATTGGTTGGCCTGGGAGGCCGCCTGGAGACTGCAAAGGCTGAAAATCAGCAAAAAATAGTACCTCCTCATGTGTGGCGCATGCTGACCGTGTATACACACAGAAACTCAAAAGTAAGCAAACAACGCCTCAAAATCAGACCCTTGAGGCGGGATTTGGCGGTCGGTTTCCGGGAGATTCAAGGTGAAATACAGAAATCGAAAAATTTCTAACTTTTTTTGGCTAGTACTTGGCCATACATAGTACTTTTCCGTATATAGTATTAAATGGATTTTAGATTCTAATGATATTAAAATATGAATGTCGAAAATACGCAGGTGCAGATGCGGAAGGGGATCCTGGAATACTGCGTACTGCATATCATTTCGCGGGGAGAGGTGTACGCCTCCGACATGCTCGATGAGCTGACCGCGGCCAAAATGATTGTGGTAGAAGGTACCCTCTACCCGCTCCTCACACGCCTGAAAAACGCCGGGCTGCTGGAATATAAATGGGTGGAGTCCAAGTCCGGTCCGCCCCGGAAATACTATACCCTGACGGACAAGGGCAGCAAGGTCCTCGAAAAACTGACCAAAACGTGGGACGAGCTGGTCCACTCCACGCAAATGATAACTTCGAAGTCGAGAGCGACTTGAAAAAACCTGACAACCAACCGAAACACAGGCCTACGAACAGCGACTAATACATTACGCGATGAAAAAAAACATCAGCATCAATATCAGTGGAATCATCTTTCACATTGAAGAAGACGGATATGACCGGCTGAAAAAATACCTCGATTCCATACATAAATACTTCTCCACTTTTGAAGACAGTAACGAGATTCTGGCCGACATCGAAAGCCGGATCGCAGAACTGTTCCTGTCCAAACTCAACGAAGGCAAGCAGGTAATCACGGCCGACGATGTCAACGCCCTCATCGCCACTATGGGTAGCGTGAGCGACTTCCGTGCGGCCGAAGCCGAAGAGGCACCGGGCGAATCCGAAACATCATCCGCAGCGGACGACACCGCATCCGGCGAACAGCGATCACGGTATAGTGAGCCGAAAAGACTTGTACGCGACGAGAAGCGAAAGATCCTCGGAGGCGTCTGTGCGGGCATCGCGCACTACGTCGACGTCGATCCCGTATGGATCCGGCTATTGTTCGCCCTTACCACAGCCTTCTACGGTATCACCTTCATTGTTTATGTCGTCCTCTGGGTCGCCATGCCGGGGTCGTTCGACATCGAAGAACCGGCCGACAACAAGAAGATGTTTCGCGACCCGGAAACCAAAGCGCTCGGCGGCGTCTCCGGCGGCGTAGCTGCCTACTTCGGGATCGACATCACCATCGTACGCATCCTGTTTATCGTGTTCACCTTCGCCGGCGGCATCGGGCTGCTGACCTATATCGTGTTGTGGGTGATTCTTCCCGAGGCCCATACTATCACCGACAGAATGCAAATGCAGGGGGAGCCTGTTACCCTTTCTAATATTGAATCCAATATCAAGAAAGGGTTAAACATCCAGGATGGTGAAAATGAAAGCACGCTCACCAAAATCCTCCTCTTCCCTTTCCGACTCATTGCCCTTATCCTCACCGGCATTGCCCGCATGCTTGGCCCGCTCGCCGAAGTGGTACGCGTCGCCATTGGTATTATCGCCGTACTCATTGGCGTTGGCTATATACTCTCGGTCGTCGTCACCACGGGGGTGTTGCTTGGTATGCTCAGTTTTCCGGAATACTGGGACCTGATGAGAGGACCCTTGGCAGAGTTTCCCATTGACGGATTGCGCGAGATCGTCCCGCTGTGGCTGGGCATCACCGCGTGCCTCGTAGCCCTCCTCCCCGGCATCCTGATGACGCTGCTCGGTATTTCCATCGTGGCCAGCAGAAATGTGATCACGCCCGGTGTCGGCTGGTCGCTTTTCATACTCTTCTTCGCCGGCCTGGGACTGCTCGCGTATGGCGGCTCCCGCATCGCGATAAAATTCCACGAAAGCGGCACCTACCGGACCGAACGTACTTTCGCCCTTGACGGTCGTACGGCGGTGTTCAGGCTCGCCGACGACGCTGATCGGCACGACAGCCGGGTGGAGATCTCACTCCGCGGTTACGAGGGTGAGCATATTATGATGGAAGAAGCTTACCGGGCCAGGGGAGGCACCCGCTCGAAGGCGGTCGAGAACGCTAAAATGGTGACTTATACTGTGACCCAACAGGATTCCATCCTCACTTTCGATCCGCAAATACGTTTTGCTGAAAACGCCGTCTTCCGCAACCAGAAGCTCGACATTACGCTGAACATTCCCTTCGACCACCCTTTTGTCATGGATGAAGAGTTCGCCATGTTCATCCGAAACTATGTGCACTACGGTGATGCCGACCGCCACACGTGGGTCATGACCCGCGATGGACTGGAGTGCCGCGATTGTGAATCGTCGAACACCAGCGTAATCAATACAGACCTGAGCGACTTTAACGCCATCGACCTCAGCGGCGCCTTCGATGCCACCATACGCCAGGGCGACCGTTACGCTATAGACCTGAGTGGCCCGGATGGGGAACGAGCGAAATACGAAGTATACAAATCGGGTAACACGCTGGTCATCGAGTATGAAAACCGGCGGAACTTCGACTTCAAACTGAAGAAGCTTGACGTCGACCCGGTTCACATCACCATCACCCTTCCCAACCTTCAAAGTGTGGAGGCCGTCGGATACGGCCGCCTTCGCCTCGACGAGATCACAACCGACGACCTGCATATCGACTTAAAAGGACCGATACGGGCCCGCGCCGTCCTTACCGCTAATGATGTCATCGTCAGCCTGACCGGCAGCGCCGAAGCAGACTTGAGCGGGACCGCACAATCGCTCGATGCCGAAGTCACCTTCGCCTCCCGCCTCGACGCGGATAACCTGGAAGTTGTCGAAGCCGATATAGAAGCCAGCGGCGCCTCCACTGCCGAGGTCAACGTCACCGGCAGCCTGAAGATTGAAGAAGGGATCGGAAGTTCTGTTGAATACCGTGGCAATCCGGGCACTGTAATTGTCGACCGATAAAAATTCAGCCCCCAGGGGGGTGCTCACGTTCACTCCCGGTTGTTTCCAACTTTCTCCTTTTCCTGCTAAATTTAGTAGTGATGAATGTGAGCGTATTCTTGATTCTTGCAGTCTTTATCGCCGATCCCGCTATGGGCTTATGTCAGCGGCAGGGAATTCGAGGGCAGGTTTTTTGGCTGAGCGGTAACCAGATGCCGGGACCTGGCCGGAGCGTGGATCCGGGGCTCGGCATCAAACGGGAGATCCACATTTATGAAGTCGCTACCGCCGAAGACGTGGACCAGCACGAGGTCTTCTTTACCAATATCAGGACGCGTCATGTCGCCACTGTCACCAGCGACAGCAAGGGTAAGTTCAAGGTGAAACTTCCGCCGGGCAGGTATTCCCTGTTCGTGAAAGAACCGCAGGGACTTTTTGCCAACCTTTTCAACACCTCAGGCGAAATCAATCCGGTCGTCGTCGAACCCAGGAAATTCACCTGGGTGTCGATAACGGTCGATTACGAAGCGGCGTATTAGCCCTGGAATTTTTTGCCGGGCAAAAAATTCGCTTCAGGCCGATGCAACCTCCGGCCCCGCCAGGGCATCTTAGAGGTGAAGGACACTAAATGGGATTGCATATCTACCGCGCAGGAGAAGAACAACTGATCGAAGGCTGCCGCAGGCGCAATAATAGCGCCCAGCGGAGGGTATATGATTTGTATTCTTCCCGCATGTACGCACTTTGTCAGCGTTACATGCGCAACTCCGCGGATTCCGAAGATGTACTGATCAGCGCCTTTATGAAGGTCTTCGACCGGATCGACCAGTACAAGGGAGAAGGTAGTTTCGAGGGCTGGATCCGACGGATTGTGGTAAATGAAGCCCTCACCGCCCTGCGCCGGAACCGGAACATGGCCCTGGAGACGGACATCGAGGCCGCCGACTGGGATTCGCAGGCGCTCCAAACCGTAGATCATTTGCACGCCCAGGACCTGGCCGACATGATCGCGGAACTTCCGCCGGGTTATCGCGTGGTCTTCAACATGTATGCCATCGACGGGTATTCCCACAAGGAGATCGCCGAGCAGTTAGGCATCAGTGAGAACACGAGTAAATCCCAGCTGAGCCGCGCCCGGGCCTACCTTCGCAAACTATTAGAGAGCTACGAAGTTCCTCACGTACAAAACGGTGGACAATGAAAAACATACCTGACGACCTTTTTCGCAGGAAACTTGAACACCTGCAAACCCCGCCGCCGCCGCGCGCGTGGGAAAAAATTGAAAAGGGCATGCGCCGGAAACGCATAACGCCCTGGCTCGCTATTGCCGCCTCACTCCTCCTGGTCATCACCGCCGCTACGCTGATCCTGACGCGGCAGCCGAAACCCGACGCTCATGAAATTGCAGATCGGCAGCTTCCGGAAACGAACGCGATACCGGATACATCCTATAGCAACGCGGACGAACCGCTGGCCGAGAGCAGTGCCGATACATCGGTTACCCCACAGACACAGCCGCAATCACCTCCTGTTGTGTCCGACGCACCGCCATCGGAGGCTGTTGCGACCAACAACGCTCAAGACATCCCGGACAAAGTAACCGGCGACGAAGAACAAGAAGACATCGCTATCGCCTCGTTACCGACGCTGGATTCCATTCCCGCTGAGACCGCCATAGCCTCCGGGGAGGACAATACCGCACCCGTGAAGATCGTACTGGAGGCGGAAGAGGTGCAGGCACGTTATCTGAAAAAAAAGAAGACAGAAGATGCAACGGAGGAAGTGGCAACGGCATCTGGTATACGAAAGCTGTTGGATAAGGCCGACCAGATCCAGAATCCCATCGGAGACCTCCGGCAGATGAAGAATGAAATTTTCGCGCTGAACTTCCCGGGCAACAAGCGCGATCAACGCAAATGAAAAAAAACATGAAGACAATAATTGCAGGCATGGTCGCGCTGACCATGACAACGGTCACGCTAAAGGCCCAGGATGCCCCGGATACAGTCGTCGTTAACCTTACAGAATCTTCAAAGGTGATCCTCACGATCGGCGACCGGTCTGATGTACCGACGCTTCGCGACTACGATTTTCAGCAACTCTTTGAGGACGTGCTCGACAAGCTGGAAGGAAAGCCCATCGATTCTCTTGATGTTGCACAAGAAGAGGAGGAAGAGGCGGAAACCTACACGTGGGAGGAGGAATACGAATCCGACGAGGAGTCGGATGAATGGGACGACGATCACTCCGAACGGCCATGGCGCACAACCCAGTCGTTCAACTTCGACCTGGGCACGAGCAATTTTCTCAGCGACGGAAAATTCCCCGACAGCGACAATGCACCCTATGCCGTACGTCCCTGGGGATCGTGGTACGTGGCGTTGAATTCGATTCAACGCACACGGGTAAGCCGAAATTTCTTTGTCGAATGGGGTCTGGGGGTGAGCTGGTACAATTTCAAGTTCCAGCAGGATAATATGACCCTGGTGAAGGACGACGTGGGCGTAACCTTTACGCCGGATATGCGGGATGCGAATTTTAAAAAGAGCAAATTAACAGTGAGCTACATCAACTTCTCATTCGTGCCTTTGCTCGACTTCAGTAATCGTGGCAAGAAGCCGCGGTGGGACGCATCCAGTGCCTTCCGCATCGGCGCCGGCCCCTACGTGGGATACAAGATCGACAGCTACACGAAAACCAAGTACAAGCTGAACGGCTCTATGGAAAAAGACCGGAGTCACGACGGCTACTACATTGAGAACATCCGCTACGGCATCCGCATGCTCGTCGGCTACCGCTCCATGGACTTCTTCTTCAACTACGACATGAACGGCCTGTTCACGACAGGCAAAGGTCCGGATTTGAATGCGTTTAGTTTTGGTGTGGTTTTCTGAACCGCAAACTTCAACCCTTCAACCCTTTATTTATTCAACCCTTCAACTCTTCAACCCTTTATTATTCAATCTTCAACTCTTCAACTCTTCAACCCTTTCTCATCACCCACTCCCGCTCTTCCTTCTTCAACCTCAGGTGTCTGCTTAAGCGGGAGGGCGACGGCCACCAGGCCGACAGCATGATCATGAGGAAAACAAATAGCCCCACATGAATGGGGTCGTTGGTAAGGTACAACCCGATCACTGAGGTGAACCCGGCGGCGGCCGCCACTGCAAATCGCGTGATCGTAGCGTTGGCATACTGGCTGAGGCGCTCGTTGATATCCTGAAGCTGGCGAATTTCTTTCAGGCGTCTGAGGAACGTGGCGATGGACCAGGCCACCAGGGCGACGGTCGCAAAAGCGATGATATAGGTACGAATATCGGCACGCGTTGGCGTCGGCACCGGGTTGCTGCCGTACCCGGCTTCGAGGTAGATAAAGCCAAAGGCAAGTACCGGCACAACAACAATGGCGGATAGAATGTTGTGTAGCTTCTGGAAGTACTCTCTGGGATCAGCAAACTTCATTTCGCAGGAATTTGTTACCTTTCTGGTTGTTCGAACGGACCAAACATACTTAGCCGATACGAGATTTTTCATATTTTTGAGGATTACCATACTATGTCCGAGGCCATGACGAACCTGTCCAGAAAGGAGCAGGTCATCCGAAAAGCAGCAGAGTTATTCAGACAAAAGGGATACGCCGCATCGTCTATGCGCGACCTGGCGCAAATGTTGGGTATCGAAGCGGCGAGCCTTTACTCACACATTAAATCCAAAGAAGAAATCCTGCGCACGCTTTGCTTTGACATGGCGGCAGAGTTCCGTGCATCGCTGGTGGAAGTAGAGCAGCAGGATGTATCGGCAAGTGAGAAACTACGCAGGGGTATTATCGGTCACATCCAGGTGATGGCGCGCGACCTCACGGCGTCGGCGGTTTTCATGAATGAGCACCGCCACCTGAGCCAACCCTATCTGCGCGACTTTCTCCTGTTGCGCATCAACTACATCAACCGGTTCAAAAGGATCATCGAGGCCGGGATGCAGTCGGGCGAATTCAAGGACACGATCGACAAGAAACTCGCCGTCATGACCCTGTTTTCTTCCCTGAACTGGATGCCCATGTGGTATGACCCGGTCGGGACTATCGAACCGATTGAGCTCGGTCGCCAGCTGGCCGACATGCTCGTGAACGGGTTGAAAAAAAACTAAGGTATCCTGTTAGTTAAGGTGGCGAAAAGGGCCAATGATCAGTTGGATCTCGCGCCAAACCGATCGAAGGGCGTCTGTGGGAGAATCAAAACAACTCTGGAGGTAAGCCAGCGTACTGCTGTCGGCGGGCAATTCATTGTGCAGCCACTTCCAGATATCATCCGCCAGGATCAGCAACTCGTTGCTGTGAAAGTGCGGATAATACCGGTGAAGGATATCCATGGCCCACATGAAATGCAGATACTTCATAACACACCCCAGGGATTATTTATGAACGTCAGCCTGAGCAAGTTGGTTTTAAATTCCGTCAAAATCTGACCGCTCAAAAAAACCATGACGAAATTTTTACCCATTTCTTCACAAAAATCTTTCAAAAAGCGATCCAAACCCACATCCGTACCAAATGGTACTAACCTTTTCCCAACCCGTAAGCCTCGACTTCCGTATTTGTCTGAAATTCCGGATATGCACATCTGCCGTTCTTCCCTATTCGTTATCGCCCTCTATTCGGCCTTTCTCCTGACCGCCTCGTGCTCCGGGAACAAGGAAGAATCCGTCAAAACCACGTTCACGTCAGCCGACTCCCTCACCGATCGCGTCCTCCAATTGCAGGACAGCGTACTGTTTACCTGGAATGTCATGGTGAAAGACGATACCCGAAAGTTCAGAACTATCCACGATCTGCTCCACAGATTGATGACTGCAGGCTATCACGATCAGGAAGCGCTCATCGCATTGGAGCGGCGACTCAGCGGCGTATCGAACTTCTCCCTCACCCAGGAGTCTATCGACGATGCGACGCTCGTCGAGGAGTACGATTTCGCTACCGCCGCCCTGATCACAGAACTGACCAGCCTGGCGAAATCCCACGAATCGTTCGCGAGCGATCCCTACCTCCGCGACAAAGTGCAGGAAATCATTATGATCGATCAACAGGTAGAGGCCAACCGGCGCCGCTACGATGCGATCGTAAACAAGTACAACCGGTTCCTGGAAGAACACCGCGACGCCGTGGGTGACCTTGAGCTGGGCATCAAGTTGACAGAAAAACCACGCTTCGAAATCGCCTCAGGCGAGTAACCCTTTTTAGCGCTTCCCGTTTCTTATCGCGGTGTGCTGCCCAATACCAGACAAGGTACCGGGCAACGTTCCACAAGTTGTTCCAACACATACCCAAAAAACCGCCCTTTTGAGTGAAAAATGGGCTTTTTTGAGTTTGGCATTATTCTTTCTGTAGACCTTGGTATGAAAACGCTCAGCATTGCCATAAGAAATAAGTCGCTTGCCCAGGAGGCGGTGAATTGCTGGCTGCGTTACACCTTGTCTCAGCCTATCAGCATCGATCTGCCCATACTGTTGTTTTTTGTCGCACAGTATTTCGGCGTCACGCGCATCTCTGCTTTCCTTACACGAGGCAAAGAAGTTCTCTCGTCGGCAGCCCGGTTCCTGAATGAAGGCCTCCCGGACAATTCGCTGCCCATCCTGGAGGGCGCATAGCCGCGCAACACCTGAAATGAGTACCCTGGCCGCGTCGGCACGGCGTCTGTCTGCCGGTCAGCAAGTTTTCGCCTCTTGCAAACCTGTTGCAGGGGTTCCCTCGGTATGTTTGCCCATGCCATGGAACATCGGCACAGCCACCATTCGCATCATCACCACGACGCCAGCAGTCGCAACCTGAGCACCGCCTTCTGGATCAATTCGATCTTCGCAGTAATCGAATTGATCGGCGGGTTCTATACGAACAGCGTTGCCATCTTATCCGACGCGCTGCACGACTTCGGCGACAGCCTTTCGCTCGGCCTTGCCTACATCTTCCAAAGAAAATCGTTACGAACCCGCGACGCCTCCTATTCTTACGGGTACAAGAGATTCTCCCTCGTTGGGGCAGTGGCAAACGCGGTGATCCTCATGGTGGGCTCTGTGTTCATCGTACAGGAATCCGTCACCCGCCTATTCGACCCGGTACAACCCGACGCCCGCGGCATGCTGGCGATTGCCATTCTGGGGCTCGTCGCCAACGGCATCGCACTGATCCGACTCCGCACCGGCCAGTCGCTCAGCGAACGCGTCGTCGCCCTCCACTTTATAGAGGACGTACTCGGCTGGATCGCAGTGCTTATCGGCAGTATCGTCATGATCTTCGCCGATGTGCCCGTCCTGGATCCGATCCTTTCCATTGGCATCGCCCTGTTCATACTGTACAACGCCTATAAAAATCTGCGACAAAGCTTTCGCATCATCCTTCAGGGAATTCCTGAAAACGTCGACGTCGAATCCGTCGAAGAAAAGATCCTGGACGTACCGGGTGTGACGGGCTTGCACGATTTGCATACCTGGAGCCTGGACGGCCAATACAACATCATGACCGTACACGTGACCCTCAAAGAATCCGATTTCGGCCGGTCCAATGAGATAAAAAAGGAAATCCGGAAGCGGCTCAGCAAGATGAACATCCAGCACCTGACCATCGAGACGGAAATCGAAGGTGACCCGTGTGCCTTTCTCGATTGCTGAGGCGCTCCAACCCCGGGGTGGCTGGATCGTGTCCAATAGAAAGCTAACGCCCCGTGGTAGGCAAAAAACCGCGGTAAGTGGCAAACACACGGTCACCTACGAATACACCGCCCCGCCAGAGCCGATTAAGCCCTTCCATGACATTTTGGTTAGCCTGAAAAAAGACTTTAACCAATGCGATTGCCCCGGCCTGGTCACAACCTGTCAGTTCACGTTGCGCACACCCCTTGACCGGATCACCTCCTTTTCGCTAGACTTGATTCGGGGAAAAAGGAAGCGGTATGGAACGAAGCGCACGAAACCTTCAGGATATTGAATTTGACGAATACACGCGGGCACACATCTTTCGCGAACTCAACGCCCAGTTTGGGTTCCCGGTAAAAATCTGGCAGCGTCGTTTTGTGGAAGAACTGCAAAAGGTGCCGCGCAATCAAACGCCGGATGAATTCTTCCTCCGGTTCGGCAATACCTTTATAAACCCGATTCTCAACGACATCCTTTGTCGGAATCGCCTCCACCCTACGTTCAACAAATTTGTTCAATACGTACTGACCCGACGGCGCATGGGTGGGTAGTGTTCGTCAGGCGTTGACCTTGTCTTTCTGGATTTTCTTTGTGCCGCTGACGTTCTTTTCGAGGTACCGGATAATCTTACCGGCGATGTCGATGTTGGTGGCTTCTTCGATGCCCTCGAGTCCGGGCGAGGAATTCACTTCGATAATCATCGGCCCCCGCCTGGACGGTAGCATGTCGACCCCTGCGATACCCAATCCCATTTTGCGGGCGGCCGTGACGGCAGCATGTTTCTCCTGACGCGTTAGTTTGACGAGCGTGGCCTTGCCTCCGCGGTGAAGGTTGCTACGGAATTCTCCCTCGCGGGCCTGACGTTTCATTGCGCCGACGACCTCGCCGTTCACCACGAGCGCGCGGATGTCGGCGCCCCCTGCCTCTTTGATGAACTCCTGCACGATGATGCGCGTCTTGACGCCGTGGAATGCTTCGATAACCGACTTGGCAGCGTTCTTGTTTTCGGCCAGTACGACGCCGAGACCTTGCGTTCCTTCCAGCAGCTTAATCACGACGGGCGCTCCACCGACCGCCTCTACAATTCCTTCCGTGTCTTTGGAATAGTCCATGAAGATCGTCTTCGGAATCCCCAGGCCGGCGCGCGACAAAACCTGAAGGCATCGGAGTTTGTCGCGTGAACGGATCAGCGCCTGCGATTCGATGGCGGTGAACACCTTCATCATTTCAAACTGCCGTACCACCGCAGCTCCATAGAAGGTTACCGATGCGCCGATGCGGGGAATGATGGCATCAAAGTAATCGAGCCGTCGTCCCTGGTATAGCACTACCGGATTCTTCTTCTCGATAAACAACACGCACTTCATGTGGTCGATGATCTCGACCACGTGCCCGCTGGCCTCTCCCGCCTCCTTGAGACGGCGTGTCGAGTACAACCCCGGGTTGCGGGAAAGGATGGCAATTTTCATATACCAGGAATGCTAGTACGATTCTGTCAGGAAAATTTCAGGAGTTGCGGTACACGCGCTCCTGTCTTCTTTTTTCGCGGTACGATTGGTTCTTTTTGCTCACATCGATAAGAAAGCGATGACGCAGGATCTTTCTGCCAATCAGGACAGGAAATTTCAGCGATCCCCTGTTGCTTAGCGAGAACGTCGTAAGGATGTCTTCGTCATAAATCCTGATACTGGTCTGGATAATGAACCGCCGTTCAACCTCACCAAACGAATTTCTGATGTCGCGTTGATCAAACGTATCGAAGACAAAAGGCATTCCCGTAAACTCCGGATGCTCTTCGTCGAGCAGCACAAACCGAAGCCGCCCATTCTCTACATATGCCTGCTGGCAATGCAGGGAACATGAATACGCGCCGGTATCGATCTTCGCGTGAATGTTAGAAAGGCCGAGGTCTGGAAGGTCCACCCGATCGTATCTCCCCAGTGTGTGCATGCGATTAAATTCTCGGTGGAAATATGGACAAATTCGTAAGAACGAAAAACAGGGCGGGAGATTTTTTAATGGGCTTACCCCTGAACTTTGAAGGCGACGTGGGTGTTTTCCCACTCCAAAACGACCTCGTCTTTTTTCACGTCAATCGTGAAGGTTTCGACATAGGAACGCGTCTTCTTCGCTTTCACATTCACACGCAATACGTCGTTCTCGGGCTTGTAGCTGAAGGCGCCCCATTGACGTGCATATTTCTGAAAGATGATGGTCCATTCCGTCGCCCCTGGAATCGTAAACAATTCGTACTTGCCGGCGGGTAACAGCTGGCCCTCAATCCGCACATCGCGGTCTATCGTAAACGTTGTGGCGGCATTTGCGCCCGTCCTCCAGACTTCGCCGTACGGTTCGTTTCCGCCCAACATTTTCCTCCCCCGCGCAGACGGCCTGCAATAGACGATCTCGATGTTAGCGCTGCCGACTTTTCCGGTGACGGTCGCCTCCGGACTTAACGGCTTTCGGGTACCCTGGTTTTGTGCGAGGAGTTCCGGCCCGAGGCAACAACACAACAGGACGGCGAAAATGGTGCGGAATTTCATAGTCGTAAGAATCTTGCCCCAACTAGTATACGGATTACGGAGGCGCTCCGCAACCCATCGGTCATACAAAAATGCCCTGATCTTCACCAGGGCATTTTCGGAATAGTAGTTAACTTACCTGTAAACTATGTTTCAAATAAACGCAATCCGGCCCAATTTGTTTCCTCAAAAATCCACAATTCCGCGAACGGCGGGTTTCGAGGCGCCGGCGATGTTTCCGGTCACCTGCCGAAGGGGTTCATAGACGACAACGCCCGTTTCGGTCCGCCCATCTTATTCATGGTCTTCATCATTTTCCGCATCTCGTTGAATTGTTTGAGCAGCTGGTTAACCTCCGTTACACTGGTACCGCTTCCCCGCGCGATCCTGTTCTTGCGGCTGCCGTTTATGATATCGGGATTTTCGCGTTCCTTAGGCGTCATGGAACGAATGATGGCTTCGATGGGCTTAAAGGAATTGTCGTCGATGTCGACATCTTTCACCGCTTTTCCTAACCCTGGGATCATGCCCAGCAGGTCTTTCATGTTGCCCATTTTTTTCACCTGCTCGATTTGGGAAAGAAAGTCGTTGAAGTCGAATTGATTCTTGCGAATCCTCCGGTTCAGGCGTTTGGCTTCTTCCTGGTCGAATGCATCCTGCGCTTTTTCAACGAGGGTGACCACGTCGCCCATGCCGAGGATGCGACTCGCCATACGGTCGGGATGGAACCGGTCGATGGCGTCCATCTTTTCACCTGTGCTGACAAACTTGATCGGCTTGTCCACAACGCGGCGGATCGATAAGGCCGCACCACCGCGCGTATCGCCATCCAGTTTCGTGAGCACCACGCCGTCAAAATCGAGCCGCTCGTTGAACGTCTTCGCGGTGTTGACGGCGTCCTGACCGGTCATGGAGTCGACGACGAAAAGGGTTTCCGAAGGTTGCAATGATTCCTTCAGGCGGGAAATCTCATTCATCATCTCCTCGTCGACGGCGAGACGGCCTGCCGTATCCACGATGAGGACGCGATGATTATTTTTCCGGGCGTAATCCAACGCAGCCTTCGCGATTTTTACCGGATCACGGTTATCAGGTTCCGCGTATACGTCGACGTCCACCTGCTGGCCGAGCACTTTGAGTTGGTCGATAGCGGCTGGACGGTATATGTCGCATGCCGCAAGGAGCACGGATCGCCCCTGCTTTTTCAGATAAGCGGCCAGCTTGCCTGAGAAGGTCGTCTTACCCGAACCCTGCAGCCCGGCGATGAGAATTACGGCCGGGTTTCCTTCAATTTTGATGTCTTCCGCCTGACCGCCCATCAATCGTGTCAGCTCGTCGTTCGTAATCTTGACGAGCAGTTGTCCCGGCGACACCGATGTGAGCACATCCTGGCCAAGCGCCTTGTTGCGGATCTCATCCGTAACCTCTTTCGCTACCTTGTAGTTTACGTCTGCGTCGATCAGCGCCTTACGTATTTCCTTGGTGGTGGCGGCAACGTTGATTTCTGTGATCTTGCCCTGACCTTTTAGGGTCTGAAAGGCTTTCTCCAGTTTATAGCTAAGATTATCGAACATGCGTCTTCCTTTTGATCGGGAACGGCAAATTTAACCCTTTCCCACAGAACATTTTTCATACTAAACCGGCGCCTTCATCCTAAACTCCTGAACGGCACCAATCCAAACGCCTCTCCTGCACTAAACACGGTCGATTCAGGGGGCAGTTCCAGAAAGGCGTCGGCCTGACCCAGGTTTGCAAAGTCGCCCGAACCTCCCCCGGGGACAGGGTGGGCCATGAGTTTACCCGCGTCGACGCTGAGGCGCACCTGTAGAAAGTACGTCAGCGGAGGCAGAAAGGTAAAATCCTCAGCCAGGATCGCCGTCAAGGGCCGCGCAGAAACGCCCAGGCTGGCCCTGAGCCACGGATGAACATAACGATAGTAGCCCATGTAGGTCGACACAGGATTGCCCGGCAAGGCAAAAACGGCCTTGCCCTCCGCTGTCGTTCCAAACCAGAAAGGTTTTCCGGGACGCTGTGCCACCCCGTGAAAATGGCGTGTCACACCCAACTCCTCCAGGATGGCAGGAATAAAATCGAATCTACCGCGCGAAACGCCTCCCGTGATCACGACAAGCTCGTTATTGGACATGATCTGGCCCAGACTCTTGCGCAGCGCATCTTCCTGGTCCGGCAGATGGTGCACGTCCGCGGTTATCCCCGACTGTCGCAGGGCCGCCGCAAGGGCATAATTGTTTGACCTGCGTATCTGGTGGCTTTCGGGCTTTGCTGTGACCGCCACAAGCTCGTCGCCGGTAGATATCACGGCCGTGCGGGGCAACCGCCGGATCCTGACCTGGCTTTCACCCACTGTGGCAAGCAACGCGATTTCCGCGGGACCCAGGTATGTCCCGGGAAGCATCAGCACATCGCCCTCATGCACATCGGCGCCTTTCCGGTGAATATTCTGGGCGGGGATATAGTCGTCGGAATTTACGGTGGCCACACCGTCAGCGATCGTGACATCCTCGTACCGGATAACGATTCCGGCACCTTCGGGCACCACCGCGCCCGTCATCACCTCCAGGCAGTTTGCCGGGTCCGACAGGCGCTTTTGGGGAACGCCGGCGGGTTGTATCCCCTCCACGGCAAACTGCCGTCGGCCCGACGCATAGGCTTCCGCCGATACGGCAATCCCGTCCATCGAGGCCCTGTCGAACGGTGGAAAGTCTCTGTCGGCGACCACCCTACCCGCAAGTACAGCCCCCACGGCCTGCTCCAGCGGTACCGTTATGATCTCCGGCTTGTAAAGATTCGACTGAATGATACGGGTAGCTTCTTCAACACTGATCATGATCGGGACGAGTTAGTGAAATTGTGGCTGAAATTCGTGAAGTTACCGGCGAATATACACAGCGCACATTCCCATGAAACAAGAAAAACTCACTCACGTCGACAGCGCCGGCAACCCGCAGATGGTGGACGTCTCCGGAAAGACGCCCACGCGGCGGACGGCCCGCGCCCAGGCACGCGTGCAGGTAGGCACCGCTATCCTTGAAAAGATCCGCGACAATGAGCTTATGACGAAGAAGGGCCCGGTCTTCCAGACGGCGATCATCGCGGGCATTACGGGCGCCAAAAAAACATCTGCGTTAATACCCATGTGCCATCCGCTGGGCCTGGAGGACTGCACCATCACCATCACCGTCGACGGGGACGCTGTCGTCATCGACGCCACCGCCGTTGTCACCGCCAAGACCGGCGTGGAGATGGAAGCGTTGACGGCCGCCACGACAGCCGCGCTCACCATCTATGACATGTGTAAAGCGCTGTCGCATGATATCGTGATATCGGACGTCAGGCTAATGGAAAAAACCGGCGGGAAGAGCGACTTCCGACGCGAGGAAAAATGATGACGCCGAACGGACTCATCCTGGCCGGTGGCAAGAGTTCGCGCATGGGGCGCGACAAGAGCCTCCTCGTCTTTCATGATACGCCCCAGCGCCTTCACCTCTTTAACCTCCTGAAGCCCCTTTGCAGCGAAGTCTATCTTTCGTGTAAGCGCGATGAAAACATTCCCGGGCAGCTCAACCCATTAACCGATCGTTTTGAACTCGACAGCCCGCTGAACGGCATTCTCAGTGCCTTCAAATACCAACCTGACTCGGCGTGGCTGACCGTGGCCGTAGACATGCCCTTCGTCGACACCCCGATCCTCAAAACCCTGATCGAAAACCGCAATGCCGGAAAACTGGCCACCTGTTATTACGACTCCGACGGCTCCAGACCGGAACCCCTGTTAACGGTATGGGAACCGTATGCCTGGCCCGCGCTCGAGGATTTCTACCGGCGCGGCGGTGTCAGTCCCCGCCAGTTCCTTATGGAAAACCCCGTTCACCTTCTCACCGTACCTAACCGCATCGCGTTGGTCAACGTCAACACCGAAAAGGATGCAAACGATGCCAGAAACTTACAGGCCCAGAAGGGAAAGCGACCGTAGGGTGAAGGGGAGGTAAAGGTGTCGATGCAGGGAACCCTTAAAATCAGCGTGTTACGGGTTGTAATTTTGCCTAAACTATTGGCATACAGATAGTTACAGGCACCAAAGACCTCGTTTTGCAATAATTATCACGGTTTGCGGGCTGGATTTTGAATAGAATTCAAAAAGGACAGGTCGCCACGAGAAATCTTTCAATAATGGCCATTTCGGCCCAAAACATTACATGGATCTTCGTACCTTTGCCTAGTCGAAAGTTGGTAAATTATGAGAACAATCAGCAAGACCCTGTTTCCCGGAATTTTTTCAAATTCCATAAACAGAAACCTCACGCTCATATTCCTTTTCGGATTCCTGGTAGCGTTGACGCTCGTAACAGCGGGAGTAATGCTTCTCGGCCTAGTTATAGGTGGCTGAGACGCCCTCAGGCCGGGCTGACACCCATTCTTCTCCGTCTTCAAACACTTCCTTCTTCCAGATCGGCACCTTGGCTTTGAGGGTATCGATAATGAATTGACATGCCTCGAACGATTCGCGGCGATGGGGGGCGGATACCGCGACGACGACGGACACTTCGGTGGGTTTGAGGGTTCCTACACGATGGCTTACGGCCCAGCCGAGCAGCGGCCACCGGTGAGCGGCCTCGTCTATGATCTTGCGTATCTCCGCAACAGCCATAGATTCGTAGGCCTCGTATTCCAACCACACCACGTTCTTCCCATGGGCGGTGTTCCGCACGGTTCCAATGAAGACGTTTACTGCTCCGGCACCCAGGCTGGAAGCAGTATCGATGACCTTCTGTACATCGATTGGCTTTTCAGTGATCTTGATCATGGATTTCGATGGGTTGAAGTTTACGATTGAGGAACAGACAATGACAAATTAGGGCATTTGTAAGTCTGGTCAAAGGCAAAACTCCCATTAATTCCCCCACCTTTATCCCCCACTCACCGGGGGGATCAACGCCACCTCATCCGTATCACTTAACACGACTGCGTCATCGGCGTATTCGTTGTTGACCGCGATAAAAAGGGATTTGAGTTGCGACACGCCCGGGTACACGGACGCCAGGTGCTCCTTCAAATCGCCCACCGTCCCGCCTTCATTCAACGAAAGCTCCACTTCTCGTCCTCCGAGGATGTCCCGGGTAATTCCGAATGCCTTGATTCTTAGGGTTTTCATCATTCTAATTCCAACAGCAATCTCAAAAATACCAAAACCATCCGGGAAAACATTGCCCCACCGTGTCGACCGCCGCTGTACCGCTAACTTGAGGGTCTGCTTTCTGACCGCTATCTTTAGCCAATGCAGGACCCTGGAACACGCCTTCTCGACAATCACGGACGCGATCTGAACTACCTCCGCCTGGCGGTAACCGATCGTTGTAACCTCCGCTGTTTTTACTGCATGCCGGAAGAAGGCATCCGGTACCTCCCCAAAAAAGAACTGCTGACGTTCGAAGAGATCGAACGGCTGGTGCGGCTTCTTGCCAGCATGGGCATTTCAAAAATCAGACTCACCGGCGGCGAACCTTTCGTGCGTACCGACCTCATGGTCCTCATCCGGCGCCTCACGGAGATACCGGGTATCCGCGACATCCACATCACCACCAATGGCGTGCTTACAGCACCGCTCGTCCCTGAATTAAAAGCATTGGGTATCGCCTCAGTAAACCTGAGTCTCGATACATTGGACCGCGAGCGGTTCAGGATCATCACCCGCCGGGACTCATTTGATCGCGTGATGAAATGTTTCGACAGCCTTCTTCATCACGACATCCCCTTCAAGATCAACACAGTGGTGATGCAGGACCGCAACATCGACGATATTGTACCCCTGGCTTCACTCACCAGAGATCATCCTATCGACGTCCGCTTTATCGAAGAGATGCCGTTTAACGGAGAGGGTACGCATTATCCTGAACTGGCCTGGACCCACTTAAAAATCTTCGATCATCTTCGTTCCCACTTTCCCAACATTTCTAAAATACCCGACCCGGCATTTGCTACGGCGAACCATTATCAAGTACCGGGACACCAGGGACGTATCGGCATCATAGCGGCCTTCTCCCGCACCTTCTGCGGCACCTGCAACCGAATACGGGTTACCGCACAGGGAACACTGCGCACCTGCCTTTACGACGATGGCACACTTGACCTGAAGACGTTGCTGCGCAGCACCACAGACGACGGACTCGTCAGACAAGCCCTGCTCCGTGCCTTCGGCTCACGCGCAATCGACGGCTTCGAGGCCGAAGCGCGAAGGGGAAGTCGGCAGCCTGCGACAGAGTCGATGTCTACCATCGGAGGCTAATCGACGCAGCTGCAATGCGTACCCCAACACGTCGACGCTGCCCCCTGCCCCTGCATCTGCCTCTGCCTCTGCCTCCGCCCTACTTTAACCCCCTCCCTCATTGCCTTTCCCCAATACTTCCTATTTTGCATTGATTATGAAAAAAATCAACTTCTCCGGCGATGTACTCCCTCATCTCATCGCGGTTCTCGTCTTCCTGGTCGTCACCGTCGTATTTTTCAAGCCGGCATTCTTCGACAGCAAAGTCCTCAGCCAGCGCGACATCGAGGAGTGGCAAGGCAGTTCAAAGGCGCTTCGCGACTTCCGTGACCGCACCGGAGAAGAGGGGCTATGGGCACCTTCCATGTTCAGCGGCATGCCTGCCTATCTCATCAACCTGGAGTGGAGCAACCAGCCCGTGACGGCGCTAAAGCGGATCCTCACATTGGGCCTGAAACACCCGTTTGCTAACATCTTCGCCGCCTTTATCTCCTACTACATCCTGCTTCTCGCCTTCCGTATCAAACCCTACCTGGCCATCGCAGGTGCGCTCGCATTCGGACTGTCGTCGTACCTGATCATCGGCATAGCGGCGGGACATAATGCCCGAATTGGATCCATTGCCTTTATGCCGCTGGTCATGGCCGGCATTCATATGGCCTTTACCAACCGACGTCTCGCGGGTTTTTCCGTCACCGCCCTGGGTATGGCATTACACCTACGTGAAAACCACCTGCAGATCACCTACTATCTGATGATCATTGTCGCCGTCTACGGCATCGTCATGTTGATCCAGCATGTGCGGGAAAAGACGGTCATGGAATTCGTGAAATCGGTAGGCCTACTGGTTCCGGCAGTACTACTGGCTGCCGCCACCTTCTTCGGTCCGTTCTGGGCCATAACAGAATACAGCAAGTACTCCATGCGCGGCCCGTCGGAGTTGACGTCCGGTGCATCAGGATTATCAAAGTCGTACGCCTTTGAATTCAGCAACGCCATCACGGAGCCTATGACGCTGCTTATACCCAACTACTATGGGGGCAGCTCCATGAATTTTCTCGTGCAGGACGAAAACAGCCATGTATACCGGGCGCTCGTCGAGTCTGGCAACCAACAGGCCGCTAATCAGCTCGCCTCATATACAAGTGCGTATTGGGGGCCTCAACGGCTTTCGGCGCCCAGTTATGCAGGCGCCATTGTATGCCTGCTTTTTGTTGTGGGAATTGTCTTTGCTTCCAAACGACTCGTATGGTGGCTCGTACCGCTGGTCGCCTTGTCCATTATTCTGAGTTGGGGCGACAGCTTCGCAGCGTTCAACTATTTTCTCTTCGACTACCTGCCGGGATACAACAAATTCCGGTCTGTCACCTTTGCGCTCATCATCGCCATTTTTTGCATGCCGCTGTTAGGGGTGGCAGGCCTGCAGAACCTGCTCACACAGCATGCGGGTCCTGCCCTGTGGAAACGCCTGGCCTGGCCGGCAGGCATAGTGGCAGGTTTCTGTCTCATCCTCGCCGTTACCGGTGGCTTTGGAAGCTTTCTCCGCCCGGGCGAAGAAGAGCTTCCAGCCTGGTTCACGAGTGCGCTACGCGCCGACCGTGCTGACCTTCTTCAATCGGACGCCTGGCGATCGTTCTGGTTCATCGCGTTGTTCGCCGGAGCGTTGTATGCTCATTTTAGATCCTGGATCAGTGATTGGGTATTTTACCTGGTCACCATCGTGTTGATCACCGTCGATCTGTTCGGCGTAGATCGCAGGTTGCTCACAGAGGAACAGTATCAACGCGCGCGACTGGCCACCATCTCCCCTACGCCTGTCGACCAACAGATCCTCCAGGATGATTCTTACTTCAGGGTATTTAATCTTCAGAATCCATTCAACGAAGCGAGGACGTCGTATTTCCATAATTCCATCGGGGGCTATCACGGCGCCAAGCTCAGGCGCTACCAGGACCTGATCGACTCGTGCATGGTCGGGGAAATTCAGTTACTGTATCAGCACCTGCAGGAAGGACAATTACAACCGGAACAATACGGCACCATCAATATGCTGAACGTGAAGTATTTCACTTACGGTCCTGACCAGGTTTTCGCCAACCCTTCTCCGAACGGTGCCGCCTGGTTCATCCGTGAGGTTGTACGTGCCGAATCACCGGCCGGAGAACTTGCCCATACCTGTACCATCAACACCCGTGAACAGGCCGTCATCGACGCCTCCCACTTCGATATTCCTACAGTAGGCTATGACAGCGCAGCTACCGTCACGCTTGCTGAATTCGAGCCGAATTATATCCGGTATGAAACGAACTCCGCCACCGAAGGCTTTGTCGTGTTCTCTGAAATCTACTATCCCGAAGGGTGGTCCGCAACCATCGACGGCAATGCAGCGCCCATCTACCGCGCGGACTATATACTGCGGGGGCTTGTAGTGCCAGCCGGTACACACACGATAGAATTCAGGTTTGCCCCGCGCGCCTATACGGTTGGCAATAAGATCACAATGGCATCTGCGTGGTTATTGTTGCTGGTAGTCGTTGGCGGCCTGGGATGGGCCGTACGTAAATCGGGGGATTGACGAGCATCAGAACCTTACCGTGACGTACCCGTAGGATGGCGATTTGATATATCCGCGGGTCACGCCCGGTCGCCACGGAGGTCCTTCCTTCACGAGGCGGATTGCTTCGCGGTCGCATTCGGCACAAAGGCTGGTCACCACCACGAAATCGGCAAACGAACCATCGGTGTGAACCATGAACGTCAGTTCCACAGTGCCTGAATGACGTCCGGTACTTCTGGGTCGTCTCACATTCTCTTCCAGATATTTTTCATAGGCGGGCATACCCATTTCGGGGAAGGGGAAAACGCTGAGTTGATCATACACGTAACGTGCTCCACTCTCATCGAGGGCAACGCCGCGTACCAACAGCCCGTTGCGGTAAATTTCCTGATAGTGTCCCTTACCTGTCGGGTAGTAACCGTACCAGGTTCCTTCTTTCCGGCCGTCGACAAAGTCTCCCTCCTCTTCTACCGCACCGTTGTCATGCCATTTCACTTGCCTGCCATTGCCGTTCGTCACCTGCGGATTTCCCAGCGAATCGAATACCGTCCGGGTAAAGGTGGTGTTGCCGTAATACACTTCGCTTTCCAGCTGTCCGTTGGCGTAATAGTTTTCCCATTTTCCCACCGGCCGATCTTTCTCATAACGTCCGAGCGACTCATACATTCCATTGCGTCGATAATAGCGGAATATTCCGTGGTTCATGTTGTCGGAATACGCGCCTTTCATTTGTATCGCTCCGCTCAGGTAATAGTCGTATGCATCGCCCTGCCAGCGTCCCAGCGAGTCTCGTCTGCCTATACGATAGAAATGAGCGCCGGCGCTGTCGGGCAGCTCGCGCCATTCGGCGTCGTAGTAAACTTTTATTTCAGGGATGTCTACAGGCGCGGCATCCGAGTGATCCAAAGGTCGTGAATATATGCGCCGTGCCTCAAAGCCGACGCGATAGCGGAATGAAGGCAGCGATCGGACGGCTGCTGAAATGCCTTCCAGCGAGTCGACGTAGATGTACGTCTCGTCTTCTATGCCCCGAAGTCTGTAGCCAATCTCTTTCTCGCGCAATCTGACGTATTGCCGAAGCAGCATTGTGTCAGGCGCAATGCGGGCCGGAATCTTACCCAACGCTGACAGCCGCGCCAACGCGGAATCAAACTTGGGCTGCACATTGTTTAGCAGGCTATCGGCACGCTGACCGTCACTGAGCATTTGGTCGTATACGTCGCTCAGCTGCGCTTCCGCGACCGCTACAAGGTTGAACGTCTCATAGTAGCGAAGTTGTCCTTTAGGTACGAACAAAACGGCGAAAGGAAGAATGACGGCGACCCCCACCTGCTGCCCCAGGGAAAGTATCCAGCCCCAGTAGTTCAGGAGGCATAGCAAGACACCCGTAGTGAACCCGCCAATGTGGGCAGCGTTGTCGACACTAAATTGTTGTGCTATGGCGTAATTGACGACGACAAAGATCACGAAGTTCAGCGCTATCCCCTTCAGCACCTTAAGGTTCCTGAAGTTGGCGAGGAACTGCTGCATGATGAGGTACCCGTACATGCCGAAGATAGCGCCGGAAGCTCCGGCGCTCAGGACGTACACGTTGAAATACAAACTTGCCAGACCGGCGGCTATTCCCGTAATCAAATAGAAAACGAAAAAGCGAAGCGACCCCAGGAAAGGTTCAAGCACCCTTCCGATGCCATGCAGCGCGTACATGTTGACCGCCAGGTGCACAACCCCCCAATGCATGAACATGGATGTAAACAGTCGCCAGTATTCACCGCCGACGGTATAGGGGTTGAAGTTCGCACCCGCCGCCAACATGAAGTAAAAGTCCTGGTCGCGGTTGAACCACAGGTTCTGCTGAAAGAGCGCCATCCCTCCAAAGACGAGAGCGTTTGCTATAATCAAAAGCAGGGTTACCCGTGGATTCTTCATCGTCGGCCGAGGTCGGAATTCGATATCGTATGTTTATCACGCATGGATCGATTCCAGACGTTTCAGCAACGGGGGATGTGAGTAGTGAAAGAAGACATACCAGGGGTGGGGAAACAGGTATGACAGCGAATCGACGGAGAGCTTCTTGAGTGCATTGGCCAGCGCCGGACCGCTGTAGTGCGTTCGGGCAAAGGCATCCGCTTCGTATTCATTCTTCCTGCTGTACCATGTCATCAGAAGGCCGGCAACACCAGAGATAGGAGAAAACAGAATTGCAAACGCCAGCAGGTTGAGATGGATAGCGTACTCAGCGCCGCCCAACGCAAACGATAAGTTTTCATTGTACACCATCAGCGACAGGATCCAGAGGGTAAACGTGATCTGGAGAATGGAAAGCGCCAGCCCCCACACGATGTGCTTTTTCTTGTAGTGCCCTACTTCATGTGCCAGTACGGCCACCAATTCCTCGATGGAATGGTTGGCGATCAGGGTATCGTACAATACGATCTTCTTCTTGCGTCCTATTCCCGAGAAAAATGCATTCGCTTTGCCGGAACGTTTCGATCCGTCGATTACGTAGATGTTGCCCAGGGGGAAATCTACCTTTTCCGCAAAGGCGGAGATCGCCGACTTGAGTTCACCCTCGGGCAGGACCGTGAGCTTGTTGAACAGCGGCACGATCAGCGAGGTATAGAACATGTTCATAAAGACGATAAACGCCGACGCGATAAGGGCGAACCAAATCCAGAAATCAGGCCCGATGGCGCGCACCAGGTAAATGAGTAGTGCCAGGAGACCGCCACCGATCAGGGCCGCCAACAAGTACCCCTTGAGTTTATCCGTGATGAATGTCTGAAGGGTGGTACGATTAAAGCCGTATCGTTCTTCTATGACGAAGGTAGCGTACCATTGAAAGGGAAGTGTGAGTATGTCGCTGGCCAGACCGACCACTCCAAAAAACGCCAGCGCCAACCCAATATCATGACTGATAAAGGAGCGCAGCCAGCCGTCGATCCATCCGAAGCCTCCTGATAGCAGCATGATCATGGTAAGCGTAAAGCCAAATGCGGCGGTGATAAAACCAAACCGGGTCTGGTCGCGATGGTAGTCGAGTGAACGCTGGTACTTTTCCCGATCGTAATACCCCTCTACCTCGGGGGGAATATCCGTACGCCGATGCTTGAGGTTAAGGTATTCCAGGAATTGATCAAAAAGGTAGCTTATGCTGACGATCGCAATGATAACGTATAGAATTTCCCGTTGATCCATAAATCAAGTGTACAAAAAGCACAACTAACGGGCAACGGAAATAATTCCACGCATCAGGAGGTGCCGAGCAGATTATCGATGCAATCGTCGACCTTGCGGAAGTCGAAGCGGCGAAGGGTATCGTCAAAGTAACCCCGGATCTGTTTATTGCACAGGTTGCCGATGCTGCCCTCGTGCGTGTGGTTGAGCGTCCGGGGCGGGTTATATGATCCTCCTTCGATTTCCTTCCCTACCTCGCGATAGGCATCCCGGAACGGCACGCCGGCCAGCACACGCTTGTTGACTTCTTCGACGCTGAACAGGTAACGGTACTTATCTTCGTTCAGGATGTTTTCCCGTATACTGATGTGCGATAACATGAGCGTGGTCATGCGCAGGCAGTCGATAAGGTTTTCAAATGCCGGAAAGATCATTTCCTTCAACAGCTGCATGTCGCGATGATAACCCGAAGGAAGATTGGTGGTAAGCATCGCGATACTACCCGGAATGGCGGCGATCTGGTTGCAGCGTGCACGGATCAGTTCGAACACATCCGGATTCTTTTTGTGCGGCATAATGCTTGATCCCGTGGTGAGTTCATCCGGAAATGAGATGAACGCAAAGTTCTGGTTCAGGAACAGGCACGCGTCCATGGCAAGACGGGCAAGCGTCGCAGCTACACCGGAAAGGGCGAACGCGACGTTCTTCTCCACCTTTCCGCGCGTCATCTGCGCATAGACGACGTTATAGTTCAACGATTCGAATCCCAAAAGCTCGGTGGTCATGATGCGGTTGAGGGGAAAGGATGATCCGAAGCCCGCACCCGAACCGAGAGGGTTCCGGTTCACCACGCGGTAGGTGCCCGCGAGGAGGTTGAGGTCGTCGGCCAGGCTTTCAGCGTAGGCACCGAACCACAAACCGAACGACGAGGGCATGGCGAGTTGGAAGTGAGTATATCCCGGCAGGAGATGGTCCTTATGTTTTTCGCTGAGTTCCAGCAAAAGGGTAAAGAGCGACTGCATCTCTTCCGTTACCCGCCTGATCTCATGACGGAAAAAAAGGCGGATGTCGACGAGTACCTGGTCGTTGCGCGAGCGACCGCTGTGTATCTTTTTGCCGATGTCGCCCAGTCGGTCTGTGAGCATCATCTCGATCTGCGAGTGAACGTCTTCCACATCGTCGGCAAGTGTAAACAGACCGGCGGTGACCTCGTGATAAATATTCCGGAGCTCGACAGTCAGCTTGGTAAGTTCATCCGTCGTCAGCAATCCGATGGACTCCAGCATTCGTATGTGCGCCATAGACCCCAATACATCAAAAGCCGCCAGATGCTGGTCCATTTCACGGTCGTTACCCACCGTAAACGCCTCCACCTCTTTTAAGCTCGCCTTATCTTTTTGCCAGAGTTTCATTCCAATCAGGGTTTAGGGGGCGGGCGATCTCAGGTTATTTCAGGATGACATTGTCCAATAACCGTACGTACGTCTCGATTCCCTTATAGATTTCTTCGACAAATATAAACTCATCCGCCGAATGTGAGCGTGCCGAGTCGCCCGGACCCATTTTGACCGACGGCACGGGTATCAACGCCTGGTCTGAGGTTGTGGGTGAGCCGTAAAGGTTTAACCCCAGTTTTTGGGCCGACTGCACCAGGGGATGATTCATATCGATACCGGAGGGACGCATACGCATCGATCGCGGAGTTACGGTACTTTTGACGTGTGCGCGGATGATTTCAAGCGCATCCTCGAGCGTGTACTTGTCGGTTACCCGGACGTCAATTGTGTACGAACATTCCGCAGGAACGACATTGTGCTGGCGGCCGGCATTGATAATAGTGACCGTCATTTTCATTTCGCCCAGGGTTTCGGAGACCTCCGGGAAACGGTATGTCCGCACCCAATTGATATCTTCAAGCGCCTCGTAAATGGCGTTTATCCCCTCGTCGCGCGCGGCGTGGCCCGGTTTGCCCTTAGCCACGCAGTCGAGCACCATCAAACCTTTTTCCGCGGTGGCCATCCCGCATAGCGTCGGCTCTCCCACGATGGCGAAGTCGACCGGGGTTAGTGACGACCAGATGCTTTCAATACCATTCGTACCTGAAATTTCTTCCTCGGCGGTCGCCGCCATGATCAGGTTGTAGGCGAGGTCTTCCCGGTCGTAGTAATGCAGGAAAGTGGCAATGAGCGACACCAGAGGCCCCCCGGCGTCGTTGCTGCCGAGGCCAAAGAGTTTGCCGTCGATGATCTCGGGCTTGAATGGGTCGCGCGTGTATCCGCTGTTGGGGCGTACGGTATCATGATGGGAATTAAGGAGGACAGTAGGCTTGTCCGGACTGAAATGCCGGTTCTTTACCCATATATTATTCATCCTGCGATAGGTATGGATATGGCGTCGTTCGAAAAAATCCTCGATAACGAAGGACACCTCCTCTTCCTCCTTGCTGAAGGAGGGCGTGGCAATCATTTCCTGCAGCAGGTTAAGCGCGTCTTCGAAAAGCTTTTGCATACTCATTCAGTTTCAACCTGCCCCAGTTCATCTCCTGTGATCAATGTTCCGGTCGTGTTATAGCTTGTGTTTCTTATTAAATCATCCGCATGCCCGATCAGCACCTCCCGGACACCCTGATGAATCGACGAAAAGGCGTTCTCCAGTTTAGGAAGGATGCCGTCAGCGAGCGCATGTTGTGTCAGAAGTTCCTGGTATCGTTGTTCCGAGAGCCGTGTAATTACCGTACTATCGTCGTTAACGTCGAGCAGCACGCCTTTTTTCTCGAAACAGTAGATCAGCCTCACATCATAACGAGTTCCCGATGCAATTGCAAGTGCGGCGGCAATCGTATCGGCATTAGTATTAAGGATCTCTCCTTCGCTGTGCGTCAGCGGGGCCACTATCGGCACGACCTGGTTGTCCAGCAGACTGGCGAGCAGCGACACGTTCACGTCGGCGGGCGTAATGTCGCCGACGAAGCCGAAATCCACCTCCTTTACCGGACGGCGTACCGCGCTTATCAGGTTGCCGTCAGCGCCCGTCATGCCTAACGCCTGACACGAACGCTTTTGAAGCGCCGCCACCAGCTTCTTGTTTAAAAGTCCGCCATACACCATGGTCACCAGGTCGATCGTCTCTGCATCGGTGATACGTCGGCCATTATGGTATTGGGGTTTGATGCCCAGTTGCTCTCCGATCCGGGTGGCGACCTTTCCGCCTCCGTGTACGAGGATCTTTCGCTCGCGGATCGAGGCAAAATCATCCAGGAACGACGACAGGCCGGTCGGATTGTCGATTACATTTCCTCCTATTTTGATTACGAAGAGCCGTTCCATCGCCACGTTACAAAGTCCTTAAGATTTCACTCAATACGGCCTGAGCGGCCCACACGCGATTCCCCGCCTGAAGAACGACGACAGACGAATCGCTATCGAGCACGTCGTCGGCGATGACGAGGTTGCGCCTAACGGGGAGGCAATGCATGACCTTTGCCTGGTTTGTCACCTTTAGCTTTTCGGCGGTGAGCATCCACGAGGGATCCTGGCTCAGGATCTGGCCGTAGTGACGTACGGAAGACCAGTTCTTAACATACACGAAGTCTGCTCCTTCCAGCGCCTTGTCCTGGTTCGTTTCCACAATGGCATTGCCGGCATAACGCTCATCCAGTTCATATCCTTCCGGGTGCGTGATTACCAGGTCGGCTTTATCCCAGTACCTCATCCACTGGACGAACGAGTTGGGCACAGCCTGCGGCAATGCACGAACGTGAGGCGCCCAGGTCAACACCACACGCGGTCTGCGTTCAGTGCCGTACAGTTCACGAATGGTGACGAGGTCAGCCAGGCTCTGCAGCGGGTGCAGGGTGGCGCTTTCAAGACTGACCACAGGCACGCCGGCGTAGCGCACAAACTGGCTTATAACGCGTTCATTGTAATCTTCGTCGCGGTCGCGAAGACCGGGGAAGGTGCGAATGGATAAGATATCAAAGTATTGGCCCAGCACGGCCGCGGCTTCCTTCACGTGTTCCGTCGTCGAACCGTCCATTACCGTGCCGTCGGCAAACTCGAGCTGCCACCCTTCTTTGTCGATATTGAAGACGACGACCTCCATGCCCAGGTTTCTCGCCGCCACCTGCGTGCTTACCCGTGTACGCAGGCTGGGATTGAGAAAGATCATGCCGAGCGTCTTTCCTGAGCCCAGCTGGCGATCGCGAAAGGGATTCTTCTTGTATGCCAGCGCCTCGATGACAAGCGCCTCCGGGTCGGATACATCTTTAACGGACAAGAAATGTTTCATTCGCTACAGGGTGAATTCGGGTGCGCGTATTCATTTCAGTTCATCACCCAATGCGTCGAGGAACATGTCCGCCTGATCCTGGGTCATAGCCAGCGACGGAAGCAGGCGGACGACATTGGGTTTTGACTCGCCGGTAAATATACGATGACGGTGCAAAAGGTTGCTTCTCACATGCTTATGGCTGTCAGGCAGGTCGATGCCGATCATCAGGCCGCGTCCTCTCAACTCGTTGACCGGCTGGAAGGTGCGCAGTTTTTCAAACAGATAGTTGCCCATATTCAGCGCGTTGGTGATCAGATCCTCTTCGGCCATGACTTCCAGCACAGCGAGGCCTGCGGCGGCTGCCAGATAGTTCCCGCCAAAAGTGGTGCCCAACATGCCGCTCCAGGCTTTTACGTCAGGGTGGATCAGTACACCGCCAATAGGGAACCCGTTCGCCATCCCCTTGGCCGTAGTGATGAGCGGCGGCCTGATTCCGGCATACTGGTGGGCGAAGAACTTGCCCGTACGTCCGTAACCCGACTGAATTTCATCGAGAATCAGCATGGCGCCGCTCGCCGCACAGCGATGTTCGAGGTGCTGAAGGAAATCATCATCCGGCACCCGGATGCCGCCTACGCCCTGAATGCCTTCTATGATGACTGCCGCGACGTCAGATCCGATTGCAGCATCGAATGCCTGCTTGTCGTTCATGGGAAGGAATAGAACCTCGTGGCCTGCATTAAAGGGCGACACGATCTTCGCATTGTCAGTAGCGGCTACCGCGCCGGATGTTCTTCCATGGAACGCGCGCTCAAAGGCAATAATTTTTTTTCGGCCTGTGAGAAAGGATGCAATCTTGAGCGCATTTTCATTGGCTTCCGCCCCCGAATTGCACAGGAACAATTGATAATCGGAATATCCCGACAGCGCACCGAGCTTTTCAGCAAACTCAACCTGGAGCGGATTCTGCACGCTGTTCGAATAGAAGCCAATTCGGTTCAGCTGATCGGTAATCCGCTTGATGTAATGAGGATGGCTGTGGCCGATGGAGATGACGGCATGCCCGCCGTACAGGTCGAGATACTTATCTCCCTTTTCATCCCAGAGCCACGACCCTTCCGCGCGCGCGGGTGTGATGTCGAACAACGGGTAAACGTCGAACAGGTTCATAATTGTCGATTGTGAGTAACTTTTCAAAATACCGGGGCCTTGAGTCTGAGCCCTGCCGTTTCTTCCAGCCCGCACATCAGATTCATATTCTGGACGGCCTGGCCTGACGCTCCTTTGACCAGGTTGTCGAGTGCCGTATGCACCACGAGAATATCGCCCTCCTTCTCCAGGTGAACCAGGCACTTATTGGTGTTGACCACCTGCTTCAGGTTGATAGTCGAATCCGACACTATGGTAAAAGGATGGTCCTTGTAGAACGAATGGTACAAGTCTCTGGCCTCGTCGTAGGTAAGCGTACACCGAACACTTGAGCTGACAAAGATGCCCCGGGTGAAATCCCCGCGCCAGGGCACAAAGTGTATGCCCTTGTCGTAAGCGCTATCGGCATGCTGCAAGGTGCGACGGATCTCTTTCAAATGCTGATGGGTGAGAGTCTTGTATGCTGAAATATTGTTGGCGCGCCAGGTGAAATGCGTGGTTTCCTGAAGCCGTTGACCTGCGCCCGTGGAACCCGTGATTCCCGTAGCGAATACTTCGCCAAGAATACCTTTCGAGGCGAGAGGAAGCAGGCCGAGCAAGATGTTGGTAGCAAAGCAACCCGGATTGGCGATGTTGCCGGCCTTTCTGATGGCATCGCGATGCACCTCCGGCAGTCCGTAGACAAACGTGCGCTTGTCGGTGCGCTGGCCGTGGCGAAAGTCCTGACTAAGGTCGATGATCTTGACAGAATCCTTAAACGGATCCTGCTCCAGGAACTTGCCGCTTTCTCCGTGACCCAGGCAGAGGAATACGACGTCGGCGCCGCCCAAAGTATCTGTGAATACTATATCAGTCTCTCCCAGCAGGTCCTGGTGTACTGCGTAAAGAGGTTTACCTGCGTTGCTCCGGCTGTGAACAAAAGCGATCTCGACATCGGGATGGTTGAGGAGGAGGCGCAACGTCTCGCCACCGGTGTATCCCGCTCCGCCTACAACGCCTACCCTGAGTTTTTTAGTCATCGTGTTTTGGTGTTAGTGTTGACCCCGGAACACACGGTTCCGGGAGGTATGTTAATTTTTTTGCCCTGTCGGTTCCATATATCGTCACGTATCCGTATTCCATTTATTCCCGGGAAATCCAGGACGCAGGCCCGTGGTCCCTACAGGGTGAGTCCAAATATTGCCGCGTATTCATTTGTTCCCACAGTACCCGGGACGCACGCCGTGCGTCCCCACGGGGTGAGTCCAAATATTGTTGCGTGTTCATTTATTCCCACAGTACCCCGGGACGCACGCCGTGCGTCCCTACAGGGTGAGTCCAAATATCGTTGCGTGTTCATTTATTCCCTTTGTTGGATACCTGATGGTAGATCATGGTTTGGTTGCCGAATATTTTGGAGAACCCGCGAACGTCGTCG
>DATGQD010000005.1:0-88025 GCA_035304385.1 Cyclobacteriaceae bacterium | reverse complement strand
TCTGAACGATCTCCATCCCAGCCACCCTTCCCTGCAACGCTGCCAGCGGATCCGACACCGGCTGTTGCGCAATTTCTTCGGCCTCAATTTTTACAATGCTCCCGGTCTGGAGCTTCCTGGTCGTCGAGTAATAACCCGCATTTACAACAACTTCGCCCAAACTGGTGATGTTTTCCTGCAAGACAACGTCAATCACCGTCCTGCCGCCTACCCTGGTTTCGAATGACGAAAAACCGATGAATGAGAACACGAGCGTGGCTTCGGCCGACGCGTCGATACGGTACCTGCCTTCTGAATCCGTCGTCGTACCGATCGTTGTCCCCTTTACCACCACGTTCACCCCCGCCATAGGCTCGCCGCTGCCGTCGGTTACGGTGCCCGTCACCTCAACCAGCGCCCGCCGCTTCTTTGAACCCGCTTCACTGTTGTCAGGCAACTGAGGTTGCGTTGCTGCCGATTTTCGCAGCGTTATCGTCGCCTCACGCTCATGCACCCTATATTCTATCCCCCGTGGCCCCAACAGCCCCTCCAGCACCTCCCCCAGCGCGCGCCCGTTCACCTGCAAGGTCACCGGACCCTCGCCGGTCAGCTGGCCCGGACTATAGAAAAACTTAACATTTGTTAAGTCCTGAATTTGCTGTAACGCTTCCTCGAAAGGTACGCCGGACAGATTGATGGATATCTCCTGGTCCAGGACCTGCGCCTCTGCATCGTACGCAACGGATACGCCCGCGAACATCAACGCGATGATCCACTGTAAGGCACATAGTTTCATAACCTTCCAAAGTTTTAGGGTAAAACTTTTTTTCATATTTTGAGATGGTTTTGTTTTCTGATGAGACAAAGCTCCCTCGTACCGTCTATGCGCTCTGTGCGAAAACGGTAGACATGCAGACCAACAAGTGTCGTCTTATCGAGGGAATCCTATCCTGCGTTGGTTCGCGACACCGGCCGCAGGATACCCCACCCTTCACCCGGTGGGAAAAGAACAGGAGTGCTCAAACGCTCCTGTTTTCTGTTTCAGACGGAACTGAAATCCATGATCGTTATTGCATTCATATAGGTCAGGTTTAGGTTAATCGATCAATTGCAACCGCTGCCGGCAAAGATGACCTCCCCGCCACGCCGGCTATACGTTACGCCAAGTACCTCGGTCACCATCTGAAGCGTACTCTCCAGGGACTGATCCGTCAGATCCGCTGTGATGCGGCAACGCCCTATCCCCGGGTTGGCAAAACGTACCCGCACGTTAAACTTGCGCTCAATCTTCCGAAACACCTCTTCCATCGGAACATTGGAAAATTCCATATTGTACTCGGTGTTCTCGGTAACGGCTTCAACAACGTCTTTCGTCAGGGTGTGCCTTTCAATAGCGCCGCCGCGGTATATCACTTGCTCATTAGGGGCTACGTCTACCGTCAGCTCAGCCTTTTCCGCCGACAGGTTCACCCGCCCCGTGAGCACTTTGAGCTCTACCTCGTCGGCGCCGGCCTTCACGGAGAAGCTCGTCCCAAGCACCTTCAACCTCACATCCCCGCACTGTATGATAAAGGGATGATCCGGATCTTTGGCCACCTCAAAAAGCGCCTCTCCCACAAGTTCGCTGTATCGAATACCCGGCTTTTCATAGTACACCAACTTGCTATCGCCCCGTAGCCAGACCAGCGAACCATCACTTAAGATGAGCTTATCAACCTGCGATCCGACCGCAACATGCTCCGTTTGCTGATATTCATATTGCACATATCGGACGCCGTAAATGACGATGGCCAGAACCAGCAGGGCGGCTGCCAGGCGTAGCGTCCATTGCGTGATATCCGCGTGCTTGCGGGAAGGAGGCTCCAGGGTCACCAACTCATCGAGCTTGTCGAGGTTGCCTGTAATCTTGCGGAACAGACGGTCCTCCGCTTCCTTGTCCAATTCCTGGTCATCCGCCCTCTTCGTCTTGGCAACATTCAGCCAGGCTTCGATCTTTAACCTCTCCTGCTCGGTGACATTGTCATTCAGGTAACGTTCCAATAACCGGTCAAATTCTGATTTTTCCATGGTGTACCGGACAGCAGGACTTACTCTAAGTTAAGAATTTCCGGCAGGCCTGACTGCCGTCTTTATATATCCGTGACGAACCCTGCGAAAAACACATAGCCGCGAGCCATTTTTTTTAAAAAAAATTAATGACCGTCAGGTGGCCTTGGTGGATTGCGCAAAGGAGGCCCGCAGGTGTCGTAGCGCACGGGAAATGTAAAGTTCGACCGTCCGCCGGGAGATATTCATTTTTTCCGCCACCTCCTGGTTGGAGAGATTATCCGAAATGCGAAGCTTTATGGCCATCCTACACCGCTCCGGCAGCCCCTCCAGCTTTGTCATGATCGCCTTTCCCAGCGATTCAGCACTTTCGGTGTCGGCATTGCCCATATCATACAAGCTGGCAAAGACCTTGTAATGCTCCGCGTACCGCTGCCGAACACCCCTATGCTGAATGTACCGGATAACCATATAGCGGACGGACTTAAAAAGATAACGGCGAAGAGAGTCGATCTCCAGACCCTCGTGACGTATCCAAAGCGACTCAAATACGTCCTGCACCATCTCCTCGCAGTCTTCGCGTACCGGAACGCTCTTCCGGGCATACCGATACAACTCCGCCGCATACCGATGGTAAATCACTTCAAATGCAAGCTTGTCGCCGGTCCTTAGCAGGGAAACAAGCTCCGCGTCACTATGGTCTGGATAGGATTGCAAGGAACAACTACGAACCGTGAAAGTAAGCCCCTACGGGCTCCGATAATCCGGTGCACCAGATGGGCTATGCGCTGGATTTACACAATACCTTACTACTCGGATGCCGTTGCTGGTCCGATTATTACCCTTGGTGGTGCGTTTGTTGCTATGAAGGTATTAAAATTATTTTTTGTAGACTATAGTCGTCAAACACTTTTTTCAAACTTTTGCACATTCACGACACATGAATAACATTTCTAAAACATTCGGAAAAGTTCTAAAGGACCATCGCAAAAAGAAAGGACTCTCGCAGGATGCACTGGCTACCGACAGTGATCTGGACCGAACCTACATCTCTCAACTCGAGCGAGGCAAACGTACGCCTTCCATCGAGACGTTGTTCAAGATAGCGCAGGCACTCGGTATCACAGCATCCGGCATGATCAGGGAAGTAGAGAAACTGGGAGGAACGCGCTCGAAGTAGTGCAGGGGGGTACCTAGCAGCCGCCACCCAATAGCCGATACTTTCCCGGTGCGGTAGACACGAGGTCTGCTCTTATAGCCTCGGATATCGAACGGATTATGTCTTCCGGCTGGTCTACGCGGTGAAAGGTGCCCGTAAATCTGCACGATCGAAGCGCATCGTCCTCTATGCGGACTTCAATTCCGTACGCTCGCTCCACAACAGGCAGAACCTGCCGCAGGGTCTGATCCTGAAATTGAAGCGTCGCCGGACGGAAATCGGAGACTGCATGGCTCCCCAGGAACGCCGCCATCGCAATGCACACGAACGCCCCGATGAGGCGACGGATACGCTGTACCCGCGCCTTACGGCCGAGGCGTGCCCGCGCAAGACGCCCGATCCGGCCTAACCTTTCATAATAGCGCCCGTCTCTGCGGACGCCACGGTACTGCTTTGAGAGCCGATACAACAGCACCAAATCCTCGTACTCTTTACGATTAGCCGCGCTTTGCCCAATCCAACGCACCATTTGCTCCCGCTCCTCCTCAGAGGCATTACCACTCAACACCTTATATATAGCGGCGGCCTTACTCATAGAAAGAACTGAACGTTTTCATACAGGTTTGTGCCGGGGCGGACGACTTGATGCGTTACGGCCTGCCCAGACCGCATAACCGCTGCTTTTCAAACATTTTCGCAGCCGCTTGTAAGCGCTGGTAAGGCTACGCTCCACCGCCTTTCTCGTAACTTTCAACCGGTCTGCAATCTGTTGCGTGGTAACCTCTTCGTCAAGCTTCATCATCAAGCACTGTCTCTCACGCAAAGGAAACGTCAGGATGATATTCCTTATCTCCTTGCTGGTCTCCAGGTCGATCCACCGCGCTTCAATCGAGCGCTCTGACAGCCGATGATTCACTTCCACCGCCTTAAGTCTTAGCTGCATATGCTTATTGTGGTACGAAATCGACTTGTTCTTTACAACACGTATCAAGTAATGCTCGATGGATCGATGATCCGGCCTGCTCAGCTTTTCGTGTTGCTCCCAAATGTGAATGAATGCCTCCTGAACGATGTCCTCCGCCGCCCTCCTGTCGTGAACAAGACTTTCTGCAAATGTAATGAGCGCGTGGCAATACTCTTCATACAGGATCTTTATCGCCTTTTCCGGCAGGACACCCAAGAGTCGTCTGAAGCGTTCGTTGTCTATGAAGCCTGGCATGATCCCAACGCCTGTGAATCCCCGCCTCCATATCTTTCCTCCTGTCAATTCACCCTACGGGAGATTTGGCCGGTTTAAAGTGTTTACACTGCATAACTGCTGTACCCTAATTTAGAATTCGCATCGCAATTATGAAAGCTAACACACTTGCTGAATAGCCGATTCTTTTCACTTTCATGATCACTACACATCAAACCCAATGAAATACGCTATCACGGGTTAACTGAGTTAACACATGTTAAGAACGGCCGACCTAAAAGAAGAATGAATATAAATGAATCGGGACGCCTACCGACATGCATAGCCATTTCGTTAATTACTCCTCCCCCCTCCGCAGATACTCCGCCAAATCCGTTAACGCCTCCACACTCCTCGTCATCAACAAATTCGGCATTACCGATTGTGTAAGAGGTTCTACAGTCCTCCTTTCCCTTCACAACATGCGCGGATCACATTCGGTCCCGCATCGGCGTGGACGATCTGTCCGTGGAATACCTCGGGCAACAGGTCACCCTCTTATACGGTGATCCCCGCCGGAGCGCCGGGACCTGTCGGGACCGAAAAACAACGGCATGCGTAGCGTGATCGCCGGGGTGACCCATGCCAGTGAAGGGTTTTTTGCTTTTTGTCGGGTATGTCGTCACCAATTCTGCGGGCAAAAATTTTTTGTTCTGTTACCTTCACCAGAAAGACCGGGATGGAGGAAATCGTTCAGGCTCTGTATCAGGCGTCACAGAAACTGCGCGTGTGTCGCATTACCATGCACGGTGAGCCGCTGACACGCGTGGTACATCCGTATGGAATTTGTCGCACGACGGGCGGGCGCATTGTGCTGGTCTGCTGGCAGACACTGGGCTTTACAAAGCCCGGAGGAAAGGAGGGCTATCGTAACCTTGCGCTGGAGGACATCATGGAGGTGGAGGTGCTGGAGAAGCGGTTTCGGCCGCAGGGCGACTTCAATCCTGATGACGACCAGTACAAAGAATGGGTGTATCATGTGTGAGGAAACTACTCAAGTGCCGCACAGGCTTGCATTCTTGTGGGTCATCGAGGAGAGTCGTTAGCGGAACTTTAGTACCTCAACGTTCTTCCCTGTGAATTTCGCATACCGCGCGGCCTCGGCTTCGATGCCGGCACGCTGGTCTTTGGTGAACCTGTTGAGAGGCGCCACGTCGACCTTCACAGTATCCTTTCCGGTCGTCCGCCGCCACAGCCCGATGGCTTTTCCATCGTCAATGACGGCTGACGTGTATCCGCCTTCCACCTTTTGGACATTCGTTCTGGAGATGATCGTACTTCTGTCCTTGTAGCCGATACCGTACTCATCATACGTCGGCAACAATCGTATCCCCTTCGCTGACGATGCGGGCTTTGCATCCGGCGCGAGCCAATATGTGTTGTCCCCGACTTGAGTTTCAGTCAGCGACCGACCCGCGGCGCGTATGCTTTCCAGTGCTCCCGACTTGGTCAATCCCGCCCACCACATGAAGTCGTCGGCCGTCGCAGGACCATGGCTCTTGAAATAACGTATCGCGAGTTCGGCCATCGCTTCTTCCCTGGGCAGGACCGGAAATGAAGGAAGCCATTCGTCAAGCAATACAAAGGTATGCTGTTTATCCTGTCTCGGTCCGAAACAGATGACACCACGTTGCGCGACGCAGACTATAATATGGAGCCCGCGGGTTCCGGAGGTTGAAATTTTCGCACGTTCCAAAGCACCGTATAGTTCCGGCCTCGTGAGCCGGTTTCCTCCCTCCAGGGCTCTGACCAGGGCCTTCGTGCTCTTTGCAAGCACCTTTTCGTCTATTTCGTCTTTACGGAGAACGCTTGCGATTCGGGCGAATACCCTCGGTGTAAGGTACTGTAGCATCCAACGGCTGTCTTTTGGCGCGACAAAATGCAGCGTCCCCCGCATGGGCCATGTGCGGACGATCTCCTTTTTGGCGATAGCCTCTTCGACATCCGCTTCCACGGATTTTTTAAGTCGCTGGCCGACCGACCACAATGCTCCGAGATAATCCTGGGCCTGAACCGCCCCCATCCATTCGACCACATCGACAGGCTTTGTAAAGTATGGAGGCACAAGATGTTGCGCGCGAAGGCGATAGCGAATGAGTTGGGTGGTGGTCATATATTCAATTCAAAGTCTTGCCCGGGCTTTCTGAGTATTTGGGTCTTGTTCTTTATCGAGTTCCCTTCTTTAAGAGTTTATCGAATGAACGACCTTTGCAAAAAGCCTTTGTTTTCTTGTCTACATCCAGGATATCCAGGTAGCCTGTTTCCACCAATCCCATCAGGTCATTTCTGCTGGTCTGATTGGCTATTCCCAAGCGCGTCTCCACTTCTTTAACGGTAAGTAGTATGTCCGCATCATCGAAAACCCATTGGATAATGGTTGCCTGCCTCGCATTGATTCCGTTAATCCTGTGGAATTGGATGAGTTTCTTCTTTTCACTGATCTTTCTTTGTATGTAATCAAGCAAGCTGTGATAAGCTTGTGTCATTGTTTTCAATTTATAGTGAATGAAGTAAGTCAGGTCGTTGTCGTCGATCTCACTATAAATAAAGGCCAGTGCGTACTGTGTTTTGCTTTTCACAATAAGCCTTGATATAGACAAGTATTCCGTCAACCAGTACCCCCGGCGCAAGAGATACCAGTAGAACAAAGCCCTCGCACAGCGCCCATTACCATCCACAAACGGGTGAATAAATCCGATCATGAAATGTATGATGCAACCTTTCACAATGGGATGAATAAATTCCTCCTGATCCTTGTCGTTGAAAAAATCGAGGAGGTCATTCATCAACCCCGGAACTTCAGAATGGTCCGGTGGCATATGGACGGTCTCGCCGTCGATAGCATCAACCACATTCACCTCGTTGTCGGTTCTGAAACGACCCTCGTCCTTCTCATTGTCCAACGTTAAATGGGTTATTAACCGATGAACTTCAAGCAGCCCATCCACCGTCAGCGGTTGCTCCTTAACGTTGACAATATGTTTTATTGTCATGTAGTTGTTCAGGATCATCTGCTCCGACTTGTTCCTGGGTTTGGCATTTTTTCGAAGCATTTCCTTTGCTTCTCGCCTGGTTGTCACAGCGCCTTCAATTTGACTTGAGGCAATTGCCTCCTCCATTATGGAACTTATCAGATACCTGTCCTTTTCCCCGGACGGTATCAGGTTATCGCTACCGAGGTGCCCTCCAATATGAAGGTCGAATTCGTGCAGGGCTTTCTGTATTGAATTAGTAAGGGTAAACATGAAGCTGTACTTCCCAAAACGCAGCCACCTTGCTTGACGCCGGCTGAGTTTAACCAGACTCCACAATACCATGGGCGACCTGCCCTCCGGAACCGGCTTATACTTTACTTTATCCCAATAGAGGTACTCCTCATTAATCTGAGTGACAAGGACTCTAAATGAGTCCCTGTACAACACTTCCAGCGCCTCATTGACATGTTTAGTCCAATCAGGCGGAGATTCCACCTTTCTCATAATATTTCCTAAGTTTTCAATTTTTAGGACATTTTAGGAACATATAAAGATGTCCAAAAATTTCCTAATTATTGCCATTTTAGGAGATATTAGGACATATCGGTCGTTATCAACCTTTGGGAATTAGAGTTAAATGATTGCTATTCAGATTCTTATAAAAGATGCTCCCATCCGGGCTGGATAAGCCTGTGGCAGGTTACACCCGCGCTACATGCACGACAAACTTCGTCTCGAAATACGGCTCCTCGAAGTAATCAGATAACGCAAACAGCCTGGTCGGGCGCCGGACCTCTGCGATCTCTTCCTTCAGGTCGCCACCTTTCAGGGCCAGAATGCCGTTGGGCAACGGGTGCACAGATTCTTTCTTGATCAGTTTACTCGTCCACCGGTACAATTCCTTCAGTGGTGCTACGGCGCGACTCACGACAAAGTCGTATTCACCCTTCAGCGTTTCCGCACGCACTTGCTCCGCGGCCACGTTCGCCAGTCCCACCGCCTCAGCCACCGCTTTCACCACCGTAATCTTCTTGCCTATCGAATCGACCAGGTGGAATTGTGTATCAGGAAAAAATATCGCCAATGGAATTCCCGGAAATCCGCCGCCGGTTCCGACATCGAGTATCCTGGCGTCCTTACGAAACGGCATCACCTTCGCGATACCGAGTGAATGCAAAACATGGTTAACGTACAGGTTGTCGATGTCCTTGCGCGAGACGACGTTGATCTTCTCGTTCCATTCCCGATAGAGTGGCCCAAGCTTAGCGAATTGCTCCTGCTGATGGAGGGAGAGGGAGAAATACGTGTTCATGTGTTTACGTGTTTAGGTGCTTACGTTGGTCACAGATCAACGCGCGCGCTAATTCGCGTCCTTTTTACCCAGCACTTTCCGAACAATACAAGAAGTTACATTGTGTGCACGCACCATCGCAAACACATAAACACCTACGCACTCAAACACACTAGATATGATCCCTCTTATTCTTCACCATCTCGTGCATCAGTTCACGTGCGCGGTGAAGTTGTGCCTTGACGGTGCCGAGGGGAGCGCCGAGCTCGTCGGCGATTTCTTCGTATGACAGTTCACGAAAGTATCTCAGCCGTACAAGCTTTTGATATTTGGGCGGAAGCTTGTCTACAAAGAATTGCATGAGCTCCGCCTTCTGCATGCGGATGGCCTCCTCCTGGGGGTTGAGGTTTTCATCCTCGACGTCAAGAGAAACGGCCTGGCCGTCGTCGTCGGTGAAGGTGTTGTCGATACTAAGGGTATTGAGTTTTTTCTTGCGAATAAAGTCGATGGTGTTGTTCGTGGCGATTCGAAACAGCCACGTACTGAACGTATAATCTTTTTTGAAGCGGTGCAGGCTTCGGAAGGCCTTGGCAAACGATTCGATGGTGAGGTCTTCCGCGTCGTCGACGTTTCGGACCATCTTAAGGATCATGTGATACACCGGACGACGGTAACGTTGCAGAAGCCGCGCGTACGCCTGTTCGTCGTCGTGAGCCACTGCCTGGTCGATCAGGCGGAAATCCTCCATCGCTTTGTCTGAAAACTCCCGTTTCAATTCGTCCATTGTACCGTTCTGGTAAAGAGCGCCCTGAGGGCCGTTGAAATATAGTAAAACACGTATAGAAAATCTAAGAGGATAACAGACCACGGGGGGAATTTGTCCCCGATACGCGTCGATGCTACAACAACCAATACGATGAAAAGCAGCAGCCGACCGATGAACGCCGGTATTAAAAGATTCGGATCGAAGGGAGCAATGATCAGCATCGCGATAAAGAGCATCCAGCTCAGTATATGCGACACATGAAATATACCGAGCAGGACGCGCGATGCGGGTTTATAGTGGCGGCCAACCGACAGGTGACGTGTCTTCTGATTAAAGAACTCCTTCCAGCCTGTCTTCGGAACAGACCACACGAGAGAAGGCGCTCCCATCCGCACACGGGTATTGCCGGCGTGAGCGTTTCGATTTACCCATAAATCGTCATCCCCGCCAGTCACCGTCATGATTCCCTCAAATCCATTGGTGCTCGTGAAAAATGATTTCCGGTAAGCAAGATTGCGGCCTACGCCCATGTATGGAAAACCCAGGCGTGCCCATCCGAGATACTGTATACCGGTAAGCAACGTTTCAAACCGGATAAACGTATTGAGCATTCCGGAAGTTTTCTCGTAGGGCGAATAGCCGAGCACAATGTCGACATCCGGCCCGAAAGCAGACACCATCTCCCGCGCCCATGCCCTTCCCGGGCGGCAGTCGGCGTCCGTTAGCAGGACGATGTCGTGCTTCGCTTCGCGGATGCCCTGAAGTAATCCGTATTTCTTGCCATTAACGCCGGCAGGCACAACGGGAACGTCGACCAGGCGCAGGTTCCGGTGCTGTGCACTCATGGCCTCCAGGAACGACCGGCTTCCATCGCTGGTACGGTCGAGCACCACCACCACCTCCAGATCCGGATGATCCTGCGCCAACAACAGGGGCACCAGCACCTTCAGGTTGTCCTCCTCGTTGCGGGCGCACACCAGAATCGTCGCCGGAAGCACTTCGCGGGCCCACCATTCCCTCCTTCGCACAAACGCCCACAGCAATGCCAGCAAATAAATCACCTGGATACCCAGGGCGGCAAGCAGGAGAAGATACGGGAATGACAACCTGATAATCAGCTAGTAAGCGCCAAAGGTAACAATATGACCTCACAACGGGCCATCCGCGTCCGGGTGCAAACGAATGCGGAACCGATATCCATTCGCCTTTAAGCTTGACAATGTGTTCGCACACACGTATTTTGTGTTCGATAACGGGGGAACAAACCACAAACCTAATACTTATGGCCAACAGGAAGAATATCACGATCAAGGACATTGCGAGAATGTCGGGTGTATCCGCCGGCACGGTGGATCGGGTATTGCACAATCGGGGGCGTGTTTCGGAGGAAGCGCTGCGTAAGGTTCTGGCAGTGCTGGAGCAGATAGACTACAAGCCCAACCTAATCGCCAGGACCCTGGGATCTAAAAAGAATTACCGGATTGCGGTGCTGGTACCCGACCCCGAACAGGACCCCTATTGGGAACTTGTTGGCAAGGGCATACAGCAGGCAGAAGCGGAATGGCGGCAATACGGGATGACAGTGGAGCCGTTCTTCTTCGACATGTTCGACAAGAACTCCTATCGTCTGGCGGCAGAGAAAGCCAACGAATCAGGACCCGACGGCCTGCTTATCGCACCCATCTTCTATCATGAAGCGTTGCCGTTTTTCGACCTGTACACACAAGGGTCAATCCCCTATGTGCTCTTCAACACGAACATTCCCGAAGCGCAGCCGTTGTGCTTTATCGGTCAGGACCTCTACCAGAGCGGGCATGTAGGCGCCGAGTTAATGCACATCGGCCAGCATGGCGACGCATCCTTTGCCGTACTCCATATATATGAGGACATGCACAACGCCATCCACTTGCTGGAAAAAGAACGGGGCTTCCGCGACTATTTCGAGAAAAACAACGGTCGGTATGTGCATAACATCACGTCATACGACCTGAGTAACCACAACGAGGAAGAAATGAGTGAAAAAGTGCTGCGCATCCTTGATGACCCCATGTTAAAAGGCATTTTCGCCAGCACCTCGTCGGGTACCTACATTACCGCCTCTATACTGGAAAAGCACGGAAAGAATTCGATCCGGCTCGTGGGCTATGACCTGCTCGAGAAAAACCTCGGGTTTATGCGCGCCGGCATCATCGACTTCCTCATCAACCAGAACCCGAAGCGGCAGGCGTTCCTCGGCATTAGCCACCTCGCCAACCATCTCCTGTTCCGGAAGGCTACACCCGCGTTGAGCTTGTTTCCGCTTGAGGTCATCACCCCGCAGAACCTGGAATCTTATCTGAATTCTGAACCAGCGCTCGTAAAACAATGAGTGAATGACGCGAAATAGTTATTGAAGGGTTGAAGAATTGAATAAGGCCTTCCACAAGCCCGCGGCACGGTAGCGTATTCAAAATGTTAGCGTTGGTATTCGTTCTTTTCCTGGCACACGCGCGGAAGCCAGGCAACATCAACACTTCAACACTTAAAAAGGCGTATTTTTGGGGCGTTTATGCGATTCGAACTCCTTGGTACGGACCCCTCCGGCGCCCGGGCGGGGGTCCTCCACACTCCGCACGGCGCCATTAACACCCCGATCTTCATGCCGGTAGGAACAGCGGGGGCGGTAAAAGCCGTGCACCATCATGAGCTCACCGATGCCATTGGCGCCGAAATCATCCTGGGCAACACGTATCACCTGTACCTCCGTCCCGGCACAGGCATTCTCGGCGCCGCCGGCGGCCTGCACAAATTTTCCAACTGGAGCCTCCCCATCCTGACCGACAGCGGCGGATACCAGGTGTACTCCCTCGGAAGCTCACGCAAGATCACCGAAGAAGGCGTCGTCTTCACCTCCCACATCGACGGCTCCCGGCACGTCTTCACGCCGGAGAATGTTATCGACATACAGCGTACCATCGGCGCCGACATCATTATGGCGTTCGACGAATGTACCCCCTGGCCGTGCGACTTCAACTACGCGAACGACTCCATGCACCGAACGCACCGGTGGCTTACCCGGTGCATTACGCGGATGAACACAACGTCGCCATTGTATGGCTTTGATCAGGCATTGTTTCCTATTGTGCAGGGCAGCACCTATTCCGACCTCCGGAAACAGTCGGCCGAGTTTGTCGCCGCCCAGAACCAGGTGGGCAACGCCATTGGCGGACTATCGGTAGGCGAACCGGCAGAAGAAATGTATGCCATGACCGACCTGGTGTGTCGGATCCTCCCGACCGACCGACCCCGTTACCTGATGGGCGTAGGTACACCCGAAAACATCCTGGAGTCAATCGCGCTGGGTGTCGACATGTTCGATTGCGTGATGCCTACGCGAAACGCCCGCAACGGCATGCTGTTCACCACCGAAGGGATCATTAACATCAGGAATGAAAAATGGAAAGACGACTTCTCTCCCATAGATCCGGCACTTGGCGGCGTTAGCGCGCGTCATACGAAAGCCTATCTACGCCACCTGGTGATCAGCAAGGAAATTTTGGGCGCGCAAATTGCAAGCATTCACAACCTTACGTTCTACCTTTGGTTGGTAAAGACAGCTCGGCGCCACATCCTGGAAGGCACATTTGCTAACTGGAAGACACAGGTAATCGGGAAGTTTTCGCAACGGCTCTAAAAGGCGTGTCGTATTGAAGTTACTCGACAAATATATTCTCAAGCGTTTCCTCAGCACGTTCGTGTTCGTGGTCCTGATTCTGCTGGCTATCGTGACGGTAATCGACCTCACGGAAAAGATGGACAAGTACGCGCGGGCAAACCTGTCTGCATTGGAAATCCTGGGATATTACAAGGACTTCATCCCCTGGATCGGAAGCCTTATCACACCCATCACCATCTTTATCGCGACAGTGTACACCTGCTCGCGCATGGCCGCACACTCAGAGATCATCGCCATGCTCAGTGCCGGCATCAGTTTCAAGCGGACACTCGTGCCCTACTTTATCGGCGCTACGTTGGTAGCCATTGTCAGCTTTGCTTTGAACGGTTGGGTTATCCCCAACTCGAATAAGACACGACTCGCTTTCGAGTTGCAATACCTGCAGAACAAATTCTATTTCAATCAACGCAACATACATCTCCAGGTTGAGCCGGAAACGTACATGTACATGCAAAGCTATCAGAACAACACGCGCACCGGCTATCACTTCACACTCGAACGTTTCGAAAACAATCGCCTTGCGGAGAAGCTCACCGCCAACCGCATCACCTGGGATTCTCTCAAACAAAAATGGACCCTCCATGAATGGAAGCTGAAACGCGTGGACTCTGTGTTTGAAGCGTCACAACGAAAGCCGGGCGATACCGAAGGTGTGGTGCCCGCCACAACCGTAAGCCGGCGTCTGCCGATGGAAAGCGGAAAGACACTCGACACCGCGCTCATCATCCACCCGCAGGAGTTCGAGAGTGACTACAGGAAGTATGACGGCATGACACTCAACGAACTGGACGACTACATCCGGACCCTGCGGGCACGGGGCTCTGCAGGGGTGGAAGTGTACGAAGTGGAGAAGTATACGCGATACGCCCATACGTTTACGATATTCATCCTGGTGTTCATGGGAGTGATCGTCTCGTCGCGAAAGAGTCGCGGCGGCACCGGGCTTCAGATCGCACTGGGCTTCCTGCTATCCTTTATCTTTATCATCTTCTTCATGTTATTCCGCACCTTTGCCGAGACGGGTTCCATGCCACCCCAGATCTCAGTGTGGATTCCTAACATCATCTTTGCGATCATCGCGCTGGGCATGTACAAGTACGTACCCCGCTGATGATTACCGCCGGCGACTATTTCAAACTTCACTTCGTCGTGTTCCTGTGGGGGTTTACGGCTATCCTCGGCAAGCTGATTACCCTGCCGCCCGTTGAAATGATCCTTTTCCGGACCACACTGGCTACGATAGGCCTTGCCGCCGTCATGTTCTTTCGAAAGTCGGACTTTCGGGTAGACAGCAAGGACATCCCCGGCCTGTTCCTCACCGGCGCCATCATTGCCGCACATTGGATCGCATTCTTTGGTTCGGCGCGCATGGCCAACGTGTCGATCAGCCTGGCCGGCTTTGCCACTGCGTCACTCTGGACAGCCATCATCGAACCGTTGTCGCGGGGAAGAAGCATCAAAGGATTCGAAATCTTCCTCGGTTTGCTCGTAATCGCCGGCATTGTGATCATCTTCTCCTTTGAAGACGGCCACCGTGCGGGCTTTCTCGTCGCCATCCTCTCCGGGTTTCTCGCCGCCGTGTTTGCCGTAATCAATGCCCGTTACACCGAACGGATTCCCGTGGGTCCCATCACCCTATACGAAATGGCCGGTGCGGCTTTTTCCATTGCGGTGTTTCTTCCCTTCTACAAGATGAATTGGGTTGCGGATGGAACGCTGAAACTTGTGCCTACAGCTACCGACTGGATGTATCTGCTCATTCTATCCGGCGTATGTACCGTGTACGCTTTCATTGTGATGTTGCGGCTCATGAGGAAGATACCGGTGTTTTTTATCCAGCTTACCATCAACCTGGAGCCCGTGTATGGGATATTGATGGCGCTTATCGTATTCGGAGAAAGTGAGCGCATGGATGCGCGCTTTTACGTTGGCGCATTCATCATTATCAGTTCCGTTATCGCTTACCCTTACCTCAGGAAACGATATGGCGGGTCACTTCCTTCCCAACGATAAAAAGCCGCTCCAGTGCGGGTAGTGTGATAACGACGTGGGTAGGTCGACCGGCGTCTCGAAAATTCCGTACACAGCAGATCCCGATCCGCTCATGGATGCATATGCGGCGCCCCTATCGTACAACACCTCCTTGATGTGTGCTATGATGGGGAACGACTGCATGACCGACTTTTCAAAATCGTTAACCAGGGAGTCTTTCCATTTACTGAACTCCGTTTCTGAAACGATCTTGCTGCACGGCTGTTCGGGCACCGAAGGCGTCACACCTGCATAGGCCGTCGCCGTGGAGACATGAACATCTGGTACGACCACGATAATAAACTTATTGGCGAGCGGCAGGTCGACGTCGGTGAGGCGCTCGCCCCTCCCCTTACCGATGGCGGGCTTATCGTATATGAAGAAAGGGCAGTCGCTGCCCAGCAGCGCCGCATAGTGCAGCAGCTTGTGTGCGCCAAGCTTCAGGTCAAATACAGTGTCGAGTAATTTGAGTGTATGAGCGGCATCAGAAGATCCTCCGCCGAGCCCGGCGCCCATAGGAATCACTTTGTGAAGGTGCATGGCGACTGGTCCGATGCCGTGTTTGTCCTTCAGGAGCTTGTATGCTTTAACGCAAAGATTGTCTGCCGATGTACCGGCGACGGCCAGCCCGCTGAGGGTGAACCGGAACGAATCACTGCGGACGATCTCGAGGGCGTCCGTCCAGTGTACGGGGCAGAACACCGTCTCGATGTCGTGATAGCCATCGTCGCGTTTCCGGATGACGTTCAACCCCAGGTTGATCTTACAGGGCGGAAAGGCGATCATATCGCGTGCGCTTGACGGTCAACCCAGCCGGATTATCCCGACAGCTTTTCCATAATGGCTTCGCTGATACCGGTAGTAGAGAACCCGCCGTCGTGCATGAGGTTTTGCATTGTTACCATGCGGGTGAGATCGGAGAACATGACGACGATATAGTTGGCGCAGTCGTCCGCGCTGGCATTACCAAGCGGCGACATCTTGTCGGCGTAATCGAAGAACACATCGAAGCCGCTAATGCCTGTCCCTGCCGTGGTCTTTGTCGGCGACTGAGAAATTGTATTGACCCTGACCTTGCGGCTCTTGCCGAAGCGGTAGCCGTAGCTGCGTGCAATCGACTCCAGAACGGCTTTGGCCTGTGCCATGTCAGAGTAATCAGGAAAGGTTCGTTGCGCGGCGATGTACGATAGTGCGACGATGGAACCCCATTCATTCATGGCGTCAGTTTTCTCTGCCGCCTGCAGGACTTTGTGAAACGACACCCCGGAGATGTCTAGTGTCTTCAGGAACCAGTCGTAGTTGAGGTCGCCGTAGTCTTTGCCCTTCCGTACGTTGGGGCTCATGCCGATGGAGTGCAGTACGAAGTCGATCTTGCCCCCCAGGATTTCCATGGACCGGGTGAACAGGGTCTGGAGGTCTTCCTCCACGGTAGCATCGGCCGGCACCACCTCTGTTTCACACTGACGGGCCAGTTCGTTGATCTTGCCCATGCGCAATGCGATGGGTGCGTTGGTGAGGACGAACGTGCCCCCCTCCTCCTTTACCTTGAGGGCGGTTTTCCAGGCAATAGAATTTTCATCGAGCGCTCCGAAGATGATTCCTTTCTTGCCCTTCAGCAGGTTATGAGCCATAGGATGATTAAATGCTTTATGGGTGAAATATTACAATCGTAACGAAAAGACGCAACAGGTGCCGATTTCAATCGATTTCGTGCAATAAAATTAATATATTTATTAAACCAAAACCGGGTTAAGCTGCTATGGAAAGGTCCATTATTTTTTTCGACCTATGGGATGCAGTCATGCGTTCCTGTTCGTATGTCGCCCTGGCCACGAGCATTGCGCTGATTGTGTACTATGAGATCAAGGTCTCGCGGATCAAAGATTTAAAGGACAAGTACGATTACATCAACTTGCATGAGATCCGATATTTCTGGTCGGCGATTGTCATGCTCATCGTTGCCTCGGGCCTGTTTGTCAATTCCATTGGCACCATCACAATAGGTCGCGATTCCATGCTGTGGTTCTACGTAAGGATCTTCGCCACCGTAAGCCTTAGCATTATTGCCTATTTTGTTTTCTTCGGAATGATCCGGGTGTATTATCCCGGCAATGTGGAGAAGCGGCTGAAGCGCCTTCGTGACACGCCCCGGATATCGCCATCAGGAAATCCGATGCGGCGGCTCAGCGAGGCGGAGGAAGACGCGCATCTCGATCCCGGGCAGATCGAAGATGAAGCCATACATTCCATTGACTACGACGTATGGATTGACGACGTGACCGGCGAAACACGGATAGAAAAATATTACAACTACCAGCATGCGGAAGCCTGCCCTGAATGCGGATACTATACGATGAAGATCGAGGAGGAAGCGATTCAGGTGATGCCCACCGCTACGGAGCGCGGGTTGCTGCACCAGCACTACCATTGTTCGTATTGCGAACACCGGGAAGTGCACGCGGTGCGACTGGCCGCAACGTCGCGAAACATACTGGAGCCGTTGTATACCCGCAACGCCTGAGAGCGCCATAAACCCTTTCAACTCAGTGGGATGTATTGTTTTGCGTGAAATTCCAGCAAAACACATGCATAATTTTATCAAATTAGGGGTTTTTAAAGCCTCCGAACTTGACCACGATACTGTTCTACCTTCCTTTTCTGGTAATCTACGCCATGGCGGCAATCTATGGCGAAAGGAAGGTATCCGCTTTCATCCAGGATCGCCTCGGACCCATGGAAACCGGCCGCTACGGTTTTGCGCAGTCGGTCGCCGACCTGGTCAAGCTTCTTATTAAGGAGGACATTGTGCCGGCTAAGGCAGACCCCCTGCTCTTCCGGATAGCGCCACTGATAATTTTTACGTCAGTATTTGCCGGCTTTGCATTCCTCCCCCTGAGTCCGACGTGGGCCGGCGCTTCGGTCGCTTCCGGTCTGTTCTTTTTGCTCGCCATCATTTCCCTCGACGTAATCGGTATTATTATAGCCGGCTGGTCGTCGCATAATAAATACAGTATGCTGGGCACCTTCCGGTCGGCCGCCCAGATCGTTTCATACGAAGTGCCACTGGGCCTCTCGGTCCTGTGCGTCTGTATGGTTTGTCAGACGCTCGATCTCCAGGAGATCTCGATCCAGCAGGGCCGTTTTGCGACGGAGCCGGCATACCTGTTTGGCATTGCCGCAACAGGCGTCGACGTAGTCGAGACCGGCGGCTTTCTCGCGTGGAACATTTTCCGGCTGCCGCTGCTGATGGCGGCGTGGCTCATCTTTTTCATCGCTACGCTTGCCGAATGCAACCGGGCGCCTTTTGATCTGCCCGAGGCCGAATCTGAACTCGTCGCGGGATTTCAAACCGAGTACAGCGGATTCCGGTGGGCTGTGATCATGTTGGGAGAATATGCCATGATGCTGCTGGTAAGTATGCTCGGCGTTGTGCTGTTTTTTGGAAGCTGGAACTCGCCGTTTCCTGACCTGGGCGCTGTCAAACTGGGGACGTGGACAAGCGGGGTGACCGGAACTTTCTCCGCTACCCTATGGGGTATTTTTTGGCTGGTGACCAAGTCTCTCTTTTTCGTATTAGTACAGATGTGGATACGGTGGACGTACCCCCGGTTGCGCGTGGATCAGCTCATGAATCTGAGCTGGAAGTTTCTTACTCCCGCTGCGCTTATCCTCGTCGTACTGTGCGGGCTTTGGAAAATACTTTTATGGTGATCTCACGAACGATCATAGCAACAACACTCTCTCTTTTGGTCATCACGACCGTCGGCGCGCAGACGTCAGAAAGCGATAGCCTCGAACAACTTCTGGCTACTGACCTGCCTGACTCCGTGCGGCTCCGGGTGCAAATAAAGCTTTCCGGACTTTACCAGTTCCTCGACTACGAACGATCGCTAACGCATGCCCAGAAAGCGGCGACGCTGGCGGAGCGCATGGGCAACCCGTGGGCAAAAGCCGAAAGCTATCGCAACCTGGCCTACGTCTACACCCTTAACGGCGATTACAGCACCGCGCTTCGGTACGATAACATGGCCCTGCAAAACGCCACCGCATCAGGCGACAGCGCCAGCATAACAGAGTCATATAAGTATCTGGGCAACGACTACTATGACATCGGAGAATACGACGACGCCTACTTTTACTTTACGCAATCGTACCTCCTTGCCAGAACGCGAAACGACTCGCTCAATATGGCGATCGCGCTCCATAACGTCGGACGGGTATTTAAGGAACTCCAGGAATTCCACCGTGCCCTGAACCACTTTGCCTTGTCGCTCAAGATGAGCAACCAGATCGGCGATGAACCCGGGCTACCCTACTACTACGACGAATTCGGGGATGTTCTTATCAGGAAAGGCAAATACGACTCAGCACTCACCGCCCTGAACAAGGCATTGAGCCTGATCAACGAGCAAAACCTCGGAGAACTCAAGCCGAGAACGCTCTCCAAGATCGCTAACAGCTACCTGTATAAGAAGGACTACGACAAGGCCTTCGCTTATTACGACTCAACGCAACGGCTTTACGATAAGACCAACAACCAGTACGGAAAAGCTGAAGTGAGCCTGGGTCGTGGCATCGTCTTCCTGGAACAGGACATGTACGACGATGCTGAACGGTACATTGAAGCGAGCCTTGCCATCGCCCGGCAACTCAACGCGCGGGTGCTCGAAATTGAATGTAACCGTTATCTGCACGCTATCTGGGAAAAACGCGGCAACTTCAGGAAGGCACTGGACTATTTTAAGCGTTACAAAACGCTCGAAGACAGCCTCTTTAGTCAGGAGGTGTTGCACAAACTTTACCGCGATCAGATCCGCTACGAAACGGAAGCCCGCGATATGGAGATCGCCGCACTGAGCCAGATCGACGCCCAACAAAAAGATGCCCTCAAGCGCGAGGAGTTCATCCGCAATATTCTCGCCGTCGTGTTCGGACTGTGCGTGTTACTCCTGATCACGGTATACCGCAGCGGACAACGACGCAAGGAAATCAACAAGCTGCTGGTCAAACACCAGAAAGAGATGGAAACGCGGAGTGAAGAACTGGAGCGGCTCAACCAGGTGAAGGACAAGTTCTTCTCGATTATTTCCCATGACCTCAGGTCGCCCATCAACGCACTTTCCGGTATACTCGACGTGATGTCAAGAGGTGGCCTCAGCCAGCCAGAGTTCGACGAACACACCAAGGAACTCCGCATCCGCTTCAATCATACGCGGACGCTATTGAACAATTTGCTCGACTGGACGCTGCTGCAGATGGACAAGTTGAGTCTGCAAGCCTCGCGCATCGACCTCGCGAAGATCATCGACGAGAACATACAATTGCTTGCTGCCATGCAGGCAAAACAAATATCATTGATCAATAATGTCCGTGATGAGACGATCGCCTTCGCCGATTCGAATACGATCAATCTCGTCTTCCGCAACCTGATCACCAACGCCATTAAGTTTACCAACGACGGCGGCACGGTGATCATCGATGCCAGGGACGAAGGCGATCACTGGCTGGTATCGGTGCATGACAACGGCATCGGGATCAGCCAGGAAGTTCAACGCATGCTGTTCGACAAGACGTCGCCGTACACCACCCGCGGCACCGCCAACGAGAAAGGCACCGGTTTGGGCTTGATCCTGTGCAAGGAGTTTGTTGAAAAGAACGGCGGCAGGATCTGGGTGGAAAGTACCTTGGGCAAGGGGAGTACGTTCTGGCTTACTGTTCCCAAACCTTAAGAGCAGGCGCAGGCGCAGTTGCAAACTGTGTCCGCCACACAAAATTCCCCAAATCCTTCTTTCTGGGTCTATATCCTTTATTTTTGCTGTCAAATGACGCAATCGAAACGCACGTGGCAAAGCTATACCCTCGCAGACGCACTGCGATCCCTGTGGGATGGCCTGGTTGTAACGTGGAAGCATTTCAAAACGGCAACAAGAAAGAACAAACACAGGGCGATCTCCGATCCCGAATATTTTGAATCGCGACAAGGCGTCGCCACCATTCAATATCCTCATGAACTACTTCCGATTCCCGACAACGGAAGGTATCGGCTCCATAATGAAATAGACGACTGTATCGTTTGCGACAAGTGCGCCAAGATCTGCCCCGTGGATTGTATCACCATGGAACCCATACGGGCGATAGCGGAGATCGGCAAGACGTCAGACGGAACACCCAAGCGTCTTTACGCCGCGTCCTTTGATATAGACATGGGCAAATGCTGCTTCTGCGGACTTTGTACGACCGTTTGTCCGACGGAATGCCTGACCATGACGCGTGTCTTTGATTTCAGCAGCTACGACATCCGCGATCATTACTATGCCTTCGCTGAAATGTCGGAAGCAGAGATCGCGGCAAAGAAAGCGGAATGGGAGGCCCACCAGAAGGAGAAGGCAGCCGCCAAACCTGCTGCACAGGGTACTACCAAGCCTTCCGAAGAGACCACGCCCAAACCTTCGGGAGAAGCAAAACCGGCACGTCCGGTATTCAAACCCAGGATGAAACCCCCGGGACCACCGAAATGATCTATGCGTTTTACATTTTCGCTTTTATAGCGGTCGCGGCAGCTGCCGGAATTCTGTTTGCCCGGCGTCTGTTTCACGCGGCACTATTGCTCCTGGTATGCTTTCTTGCCGTGGCCGGGATTTATGCCGTGTCCTATGCCGAATGGGTGGCGGTGACGCAAATCCTTGTGTATGCCGGCGGAGTGGTGGTCATCATCATTTTTGGTATTATGCTGACGACGCGGGCGCCGGGGAGACCGACGGCGATATCCAATAGCAAATGGTTCTCAGGCCTCCTGCTGGGTCTGGCGGTCATGGGGTTTCTCATCACGCTATTTTTGCGTGAGACGGTGGGGGCTCCAACGGTACCCCTGATGGATGAGCGCTTCACGTTAGTCAACCGCTTTGGGATTGCCCTGATGACTGACTACCTGCTGCCATTTGAAGTTGCGGGTCTGTTACTGCTAATAACGCTGGTGGGAGCTGCTGTTATTGCGGCAACACGAAATAAGAATACGAGTTCATGATACCGATCGAGAATTACCTGGTGCTTTCTGTCCTGCTGTTTTCTATCGGGTTAATGGTCGTTGTCATCAAAAGGAACGCAATTGCCGTGCTGCTCGGTTTGGAGCTCATGCTGAATGCGGCAAACATTAATCTTGTGGCGTTCAACCTGGCGCATCCTCAACGGTTGGACGGCCAGATGTTCGCCGTATTTGTCATTATCGTGGCAGCCTGCGAAGCAGCCGTTGGCCTGGCCATCATCCTGCGGGCTTATCGCCTGTTTAACACTGCCGTACCCGATAACATCAGCACCCTAAAGGAACCGTGACCCCTGACGTTGATATCGATTTTTGGATCGTCGTCGCCTCGATGGTCGTGTTATCGGCGCCGCTGATCTCGGGCATCTTGTCCGCCCTGGTGCCGTTGCGATATTCCTGGCTTGTTTCCCTTACCGCGTCTTTCATGCTTTTGCTCGCTGTGGCAGGTGCCGTTGTGCTGGCATCGACTGCCGGACTGGAGAAACCGCAGCACTTCAGTATGCCGTGGTTCGGTCTGGGAGGCAATACGGTTTCGGTCGGAATCTTCATCGACAAATACACGGTCGTGATGGTACTCGTCGTCACCATCGTGTCATTCTTTGTTCACATGTATTCCGCCGGGTACATGGCCGGCGACGCGGCGATTCGACGCTACTTCGTCATGCTGGGGTTCTTCACGTTCACGATGCTCGGCATTGTCCTGTCTGACAATCTGCTCGTCGTGTTCATGTGCTGGGAACTCGTGGGCTTTTCGTCATATATGCTGATCGGGCACTGGATGGAGTTGCCCGAGGCGGCGAAGGCATCGCGGAAAGCCTATATGATGAACCGGATCGGCGACCTGGGCTTTGTTGCGGGCCTGATGATCGTTTACCGTAACGCGGGCACCTTCGATATCACGGTGCTGGCTACCCAGGGATTGCAGGGCTGGGAGATCGCCGCGGCGCTTTGCATTTTCGTCGCGATCGCCGCCAAGTCGGCACAGTTTCCCCTTTTTACCTGGCTGCCGGATGCTATGGCAGGGCCTACGCCCGTATCGGCGCTGATCCACGCCGCCACAATGGTAGCCGCCGGTGTGTTCCTGCTCGCACGCATCCATTTCCTATTCCCGCCGCTGGCGCTCCAGGTGGTCACTATCGCCGGGCTCGCAACGGCGTTGACGGGAGCGGCCGCAGCGCTGGGGCACTTTGATATCAAGAAAATTCTCGCCTACTCCACCGTGTCGCAGCTCGGTCTAATGGTAGCCGCGTTGGGCGCAGGCGCTAAAGATGCGGCGATGCTTCACCTCCTGACACACGCCTTCTTTAAAGCCGGGCTGTTCCTTGCCGCGGGCGCGATCATCCATACACTTCATCAGGCGCAGATGAGCACCGGAGAGACGTACGATGTCCAGGACATCCGCAACCTGGGTGGACTTCGAAAGGCCATGCCGGTAACCTTTGGTGTCTTTCTCATTTGCGGCGCTTCCCTTTCAGGGATCCCCATGTTTTCGGGTTTTCAATCGAAAGAGGCGATCCTCTCGAGCATCCTGGCCGGAGGCGACGCAGTCGGTATGGCGGTCGCGGCCCTCTTTCTGATCGCGACATTTCTCACTGTGACGTATACCTTCCGGCTCATTTGGTTTGTGTTTATCGCAGAGCGGTCCGGATCGGCATCTGAAGTTTCATGGAGAAGCGTTCCGGAAGTTCCGTTTGTTATGCGTTTTCCCATGATCGTACTGGCCCTCGCGTCGTTGTGGTGGATTGTATCGCTGAATCCGTTTTCATTCTCAGGATGGTTTACGACAGGTACCGCAAGCGCGCTCACTACAGTAGTATCGGTGGGTGTTGTCCTCGGTGCGTTGGCGTTCGCTTACCTGTTTTTCCGGAATAGGTCCGAACCGTCGCGGGTGGCCGATGTATTGACGAACACCTTTTATCTCGACGCGTTGTACGCCATAGTGGTCACGCGTCCAGTAGGCCATCTGTCAGCTTTGTGTGCGCGGGTAGACCGGAAGTATATCGATGGCTTTTTGCATGGATCGGCTTATATACAAGTGACACTGGCCCATATAGTTGGATGGTTCGACAAAGCTGTCGTTGACGGTTTTGTCAACCTTGTCGCTCGCCTCACCTCGTGGCTGGGGGCATTTGTGCGGACCTTTCAATCGGGAAACATCCATAAGTACATCTTTTGGGCGGGAATGGGCCTCGTTTTGCTCACCCTTTATATCGTTGCATAACATTATGAACCAATTAACTTTTATTTTTAGGCGCTTTTCAGTAATCCCCCGAGTCTGATGCCGGATCATATTCTTACGTATCTGATCTTTCTCCCTATACTGGCAGCCTTTGTTGCGCTCTTTATTCCCCGCGACCGGGCCGCATGGTTTCGTGTACTGAACCTCGCCGCGTGTGCAATACAGGCGGTATTGGTGATCATTGCCATCAGTCGCTACAGCCATGAAACCGGAGAACTCAGACTTGTAGAGCGCATGCAATGGTTCACACTGAACCTCGGCACGTGGGGTAATCTCCAGGCGGAATATTTCCTCGGTGTTGATGGTCTCAGCTTTCCGCTCGTTGTGCTGACGGTATTCGTCATGCTGATCGCGGGTATCTCATCCTGGACTATTGCTAAAGGCGTAAAGGGTTACTTTATCCTGATCCTCATTCTCAATGCCGCCGTTATCGGCAGCTTTGTCGCGCTCGATCTTTTGCTGTTCTATCTCTTTTTCGAATTCATGCTGCTCCCGATGTTTTTTCTGATCGGGATCTGGGGTGGAAGCAGACGTGAGTACGCGTCGATCAAGTTCTTCCTGTATACGCTGTGTGGCTCTATTCTTATCCTCATTGCGTTTATCGCCCTCTACCTGTCAGGATCTGTACCTGGCGATGAAACCACCCACACATTCAACATGGTATATCTGCGCGATCCGGGAAACTACCTGGCGGGATCTATACTGGATCCCTCGGGCAGCTGGCTGATCGGCGGATGGTCTGCGCGCAACTGGGCATTCCTTCTCCTGTTTATAGGATTCGCCATCAAGCTGCCGATGGTTCCATTCCACACCTGGCTGCCCGACGCGCACGTTGAAGCCCCGACACCAGCTTCCGTTATCCTGGCCGCGCTGTTGTTGAAGATCGGTGGGTACGGCTTGATGCGCATCGCGTATCCGCTCTTTCCGGATGCCGCGATGTCGTTAAGCTGGGTTGTAGGTCTGTTCGGTGTGGTGTCCATTATATATGGAGCGCTCACCGCGATGGCGAGCAAAGACCTGAAACGGCTCATCGCCTATTCTTCGGTTTCCCACATGGGATTCGTACTGCTGGGGATGGCGTCAGCAACACAGGAAGGTGTAGCCGGCGCGGTGTATCAGATGGTAAGTCACGGTGTGATTACAACGATGTTGTTCCTCATCGCAGGGGTGTTGTACGACCGGACTTCCGATCGCATGATTGAAAATTATTCCGGGCTGGCGCGGATCATGCCGGCGTATTTTGCCGTTGTGCTGATCGCGTTCTTTGCATCGCTGGGACTGCCCGGCTTCTCCGGGTTCATCGCGGAGATCATGGTATTTCTTGGCGCCTTCCGTTCCGAAGTGATCCACCTGAGTCTGGCGGTGATCGCCACGCTCGGCCTGGCACTCGGCGCGGCGTATTACTTGTGGACAATACAGCGTATGTTTTTCGGTACGCTCCACGTGCGCGGCGGTGCGGCCACCGAACAACTTGTCGATCTGGGCATGCGGGAAAAGGTGATGTTTTTACCGCTGGCCGCAACCACACTGATCCTTGGCATATTCCCGCAGTTGTTGCTCCGATATATAGACCCGTTTGCCCTCGGTTTTGTCGCACTCCTAAATGGAGGCAACTAAAACGATGATGCCGTGAATATCGAAGCAGGACTACCGGAAAAGCTGGAATGGATTCGACAAAGCCTGGGATTCTTCGGGCCTGAGCTGGTCCTCTTTGCCGGGATTATCGTCGTGCTTTGTACGGGTATCGTCGTTCCCTCCCTTCGTGCCGGATCAACCTCCGTAGCGCCCCTGCTGATTGCCCTGATCGCAACACTTGTCGCGTGCGCGCTCTCGCTGGCAGACTGGGGTCAACAGGAGAAGGCCGTCGACCTGTTCGGCGGTATGGTCGTCAATGATCGCTTCTCGTCATGGTTCAAGATCATCTGCGACATCGCAGGTGCGCTGACGCTGCTACTTTCGTGGCCCGCGTCACAGCGAAGAAAACATGTTTCCGAATATGCCGCTTTGGTGCTTAGCGTCGTGCTGGGCGTGCACTTCCTGTCCATGAGCGTCGGTATGATCATGATTTTTCTTTCCGTCGAATTGATTTCGATCAGTTCATACGTGCTTGCGGGATATTCGTTCCGGCAGGAAGGTGCAGAAGCCAGCCTGAAATATTTCCTGTTCGGTACGGCGGCGGCGGCGATCATGTTGTATGGACTGTCATTGTTGTACGGACTGACCGGCTCCGGAATAATTTCATCGCAGGAGTTTGTGGAGGGGCTGCTGGCCCACCAGTCGCTGTTGCTGCTTGTAGCGGGGCTGTTGGCGCTCGCCGGTTTTCTATTTAAGATGGCCGTATTGCCCATGCATCTATGGGCGCCCGACGTGTATCAGGCGGCACCCATGCCGGTGGTCGCTCTCTTTTCGGTGGTGCCGAAGCTGGCGGGTCTGGCGGTGCTCACGCGTTTTATCCTGGCGGCGACTGCTTACGGGCAATCGCTTATCGACTGGAAAGCGATCATCGGGTTGATCGCAATAATTACCATCACGGCGGGCAATGTAGCAGCGCTACGGCAATGGAACGCAAAACGCATGATGGCGTATTCGTCCATCGCGCAATCGGGCTTTCTTTTGGTCGGCGTCGTAGCGCTAACGGAGCAGGGGATACAATTCATGATGTTTTATGCCGCGGTGTACTTTGTCGCCAATTACGTGGTCTTCGCGTACCTGCAATATTTTGAATCGAGAGGCGTGCTCACGATTCCCGATTTTGCCGGCACGGGACGCTCGGACCCGGCCGCGAACACGCTCCTCCTGGTGGGCCTGATCTCGCTGACGGGTATCCCTCCGACGGCGGGCTTCACCGCCAAGCTCCTCATTTTTACGGGCCTTTACGATGCCTACCGCGCCGTAGACGATCCTTTCCTCCTCTGGATCCTCATCCCCGGCCTGCTGAACACGGTAATCTCGCTGTTCTTCTACCTGCGGATCCCCTATTTCGCGTTTCTGAAAGAGGGCGAAAGCACCCCCGTAAAATACTTGACATGGATAAATTTTTTGGGGCTGGTCCTTGTTTTAGTCCTGTTGGGTTTGTTCTTCCGACCCGATCTGTTGATGGGTTGGATTAATAAAATTACCTTTGTGCTTTAAGGCTACATGACGGACCAGATTCATCACGAGTGCGGAATCGCACTCATTCGATTGCGAAAGCCGTTGTCCTACTATTTACATAAGTACGGCCCTACTTTCGCGATGAACAAGATGTACATCCTGATGGAGAAGCAACACAACCGGGGTCAGGATGGAGCAGGTATTGCAAACATCAAACTCGACCTCGAACCCGGTTACCGCTACATCAGCCGCTACCGCTCCGTAAAATCGCAACCGATTGCGGACCTTTTCCGGAAGATCAGCAAGAAATACAGAAAAGCCCTGAAGTCGAACCCGAACCGGGCTACAGATGAAAAATGGCTCAAGCAGAACGTCGCTTTTACGGGCGAGCTGTGGCTGGGGCACCTCCGATATGGCACACATGGGGTGAACAGTATTGAGAACGTCCACCCATTCCTCAGACAAAACAACTGGAGAAGTCGTAACCTCGTCATGGCCGGCAACTTCAACATGACGAACGTTGACGATCTTTTTGACATTCTCGTCAATCTGGGCCAGCACCCGAAAGAAAAGGTTGATACCGTGACGGTCATGGAGAAGATCGGCCACTTTCTCGATGAAGAGGTGCAGGGCATATTCGAGAAATACAAGGACGCCTTCTCAAACCAGGAGATTTCCGATTTCATAGAAAATGAGATCAACCTGCAGCGTGTGTTGCGCAGGGCCTGTAAGGACTTTGACGGCGGCTACACCATGGCCGGACTCATCGGCTCCGGTTCCGCATTCGTGGTGCGCGATCCCAATGGAATCCGGCCCGCGTATTATTATTCCGATGACGAGGTCGTTGTTGTCGCTTCCGAGAAGCCGGCTATCAAGGCAGCCTTCAATGTCGAGTACAATCAGATCGAAGAGGTTCAGCCAGGACACGCGCTCGTCATTTCCCGTAGCGGTGAATTTACACAGCACCAGATCCTGCCGCCCGGCGAAAAGCGTTCATGCAGTTTTGAGCGGATCTATTTCTCACGCGGCAACGACCCCGATATCTACAGGGAGCGTAAGATGCTGGGTAAGCTGCTGGTGCCGCAGGTTCTCCGTGCCATCAATTTCGATATCAAGAACACGGTATTCTCCTACATCCCCAATACGGCCGAGTCGGCCTTCTACGGGATGATGAATGAAATAGAGAACTACCTGATCCGGCGACAAAAGGAGATCATCATCGAAGGGAAGCCGTCGGTCGATTCTTTGGAAGACATTCTGTCGTTCCGCCCGCGAATCGAAAAAATTGTTCTGAAAGACGTGAAGATGCGAACGTTCATCACGGGCGAAAATCACCGCGACGAACTCGTATCGCACGTATACGATACTACGTATGAAGTGGTGCGAAAAGGCATAGATACGCTCGTAGTCATCGACGATTCGATCGTTAGGGGAACAACACTGGAGAAGAGTATACTTCGTATGCTGGACCGGATCGGCCCGAAAAAGATCGTCGTGGTGTCTTCCGCGCCCCAGATCCGTTTCCCGGATTGCTACGGGATAGACATGAGCCGGATGGCGGATTTTGTAGCCTTCCGCGCCATGATCGCCCTGATAAAAGAACGCGGCATGGAATACATGCTGGGCGAAGTGTACGAACAATGCCTGTTATCAAGCAGCAGCGCCAAACCGGAGAATCACGTCAAGGCCCTCTACGACCAGTTCGCCTATGAAGATGTGTCGGCCAAGATTGCGGAAATTGTACGGCCTGCAGGTATGAAAGCTGAGCTGGAGATCGTGTTCCAGACAATTGAAGGCCTTCACAAGGCCTGCCCCAACCATCTTGGCGATTGGTACTTTACGGGCGACTACCCCACCCCTGGGGGAGTTCGTGTCGTCAATCGGGCGTACGCCAATTACATGGAAGGCAAGCTCGTTCGAGCGTACTGACATTCCTCATCCTCACACTCGCCCTGTATTCTCTTATTCCTGAGAAAAAACAACGGGGATTTGCTATTTTTAGTCATTCCTAAAAAGAACGACAGATGAACTATTGGCTTATAAAAACTGAGCCTGGCACCTACTCCTGGGAGGATTTAAAAAAGGAAGGCGAAACGGTTTGGGATGGAATCCGGAATTTCCAGGCCCGCAGCCACCTCAAGGCAATGAAAAAGGGCGACCAGGCGTTCTTCTATCATACCGGCGATGAAAAGGCTATTGTGGGGATCGCCACCGTCACACGCGAACATTTTCCCGACCCAAAAGACAAAGCGTGGGCAGCCGTGATGGTGGCCCCGAAAAAGGCCCTGAAAAGGCCCGTGACACTTGCCGAAGTCAAAGCAGACAAAAAATTCAAGGATATGGTGCTTGTGCGCGCCGCGCGGCTGTCGGTACAGCCGGTGTCGCCGCAGGAATTTGAAATGATTCTCAAACTCAGCGAAACAAAATAGCTTATGGTCCGCTTCCCCGGCCTGGTTGTTCTCGTGGTGGTATGCCTGGTTGCATCCGTACTGATGCCGTCAACGGCATTCGCACAGTTGCAACAGACGCAGCGCTACGAGCAGGAATTCAAATACTCCGACGGCGTGTTTTCGATCATTTCCCTCGACGAAGAGGGCATTTTGCTGATTCGCGACCGCGAAAGGTTTGAAGGAGGAAAAAGGATCTGGGAAGCTATCCACCTCGACGCCGACCTTAAAGAACAAAAGACCATAACCCTGCCCATGGAAACCCGAAACCGGCTCATCGGCTACGAAACGAGTCCCGGTCAGGTCCTCCTCTTATATCGTCAAGGCGATACAGAAAAGAACAACATCGAGCTGGTGGAGATGAATCTTTCCGGCGACGAGCATCCCCGACACGTGATCAAACCGGAGGTTGCGATGAACTTCACCCATTTCACTCGGGTGGGCAACAGCGCTATCCTTGGCGGGTACGTGAACAAAGAGCCAAGTGTGTTGATGTATGACCTCCGCGCCCAAAGCATGAAGATCATTCCCGGGTTCTTTCAAAAAGATACGGAGCTGGTGGACTTGCGTGTCAATGTAAACAGGACTTTCAACGTGGTACTTATCGAGCGGTCGCAACGCGATGAACGTAAGGTTGTGTTTCAAACCTACGATGAGCATGGCAACCGGCTCCTGGAGGATGTGGTAACGATTGACGACAGGCGTACATTGCAATCCGGGCTCACCAGCATGCTCGTTCGTGAAGATCTCATTCTGCTCGGCACCTGGGGTGAAGGCAATTCCAAACAAGCCAATGGCTTCTTTGCCTTGCCCATCGACCCCTTCCGCGATCAGAAAATTAAGTTCACGGCGCTCGGTGAACTCAACCACTATCTCGACTACATGAAAGAGAAGCGTGCGCGTCGTATTAAAGAGAACACGGAACAAGTGGTTAGCAACGGGGGCATACCGAATTTCATCAACTATGTTATGCCGTACCGCATCCGGGAATACGAGGAAGGATTCCTGCTCTTCGCGGAGGCATATTCGCCCTCGTCGGGGTTTTCCGACTTCTCAAGACCTTATAGCCCATACTACTACAACCCCTACTACTCGCCCTATGGTTGGTACTATCCGGGTTATGGAAGATTGTATTCCCGCCCGTATAGCTATGGACACCGTTCACGGAATGATGAAATCAAAACGTATCAATCGATGGTCATTTCCTTTGCGCCCGACGGTACGGTACAGTGGGACCAAAGCCTCCAGCTCGACGATGTAAAAAAGGGTTCGATGGAACAGGTCGCCGATTTCCACTACGTGAACGGTCATCTGATCTTCGTTCAGAAGGATAAGTCGGAGATCGTGGCGCGTTGGATACTTCCGGAAAACGGTGAAGATGATGAAACCGTAACCCAGAAGTTGCTTCTACCCAATCCCGACGACGAAATCCGTTCGGAAAAGGAAGAAGAAGGAGGGATTCAATACTGGTACGGCAATAACTTCTTTGTGTGGGGTTACCATACTATTCGCAACACTACGCTGAAAGAACGTGTGCGCGATGTTTTTTATATCAACAAGGTGGAGGTCAACTGATGTCGCAGCCCGCCTGATCCTTTGCTTCTGTCTCGTCGTGCCCGCCGCGGCCCAGATAGAGCAGCCCAAACGTTTTGAGCTCAAACTAGACAACAATGAACCCGGTTTCCGGGTCACGCCAGCGGCATCGCGGGGATTGATCCTTCACCGATTTGTCCGCAGCCAGCAAGAATACTTCCTGGAGATCATCCGCCTTGATACTTCCTTCCAGGAGCAATGGCGCGGAAGCATTCCGATAGAGGGCAACATGGCCTTCATTGCCGCCGTTACCCACGGCACGAACGTGTACTTCCTTTTCCACGCCTTCACGGCAAAGTCGTTCCTGCTCTTTGAGTTGGAACAGGACAGTGGCCAGTACAGGCAGTACGAGATCAACAGTTTTCTGCGGTTCAGTGCAACCGAGTGCCAGATTACGGGTCGCGGTGTTCTTATCGGCGGCTATTTCAACCGCGTACCGCTCGTTCTTTTTCACGACCTGCAAACGCACCAGTCTTCCATTTTACCGGGCCTTCTGAACGAAGATGGCGAACTCACGCAAATCAAGGTGTTTGAAGACGATAGCTTCCAGGTGCTGATCGGCGGCCGCAATTACCTCCGACAGCGCACCATCTGGATCAAAACCTACCAGCCGGACGGCAGCATTGTCAATAACTATGCGTTGGAACCGGCGGAAAACACGGGGTTGATCTTTGGGAGGACGACGCGCTCTGCAGGCAACGTGCACATCTTGTCGGGTGTTTACGGTTACCGCAACAGCGAGTTTTCGAGGGGGTTGTTCATCAGCAGCATAGATCCCTCGGGTTTGCAAACCACGAAGTACTACAACTTCGGAGACCTTGAAAATTTCTTCAACTATATGAAGGCCAGGAGAAGCAACCGGATCAAACAACGCATCGAGCGAAGGAAGATACGGGGAAAGAAAGTTCGTTTCAATTATCGGTTCCTGATTCACGAAGTCATAGAACACAACGACCAGTTTATCGTGCTGGGAGAAGCCTTTTACCCACAATACACCTCTGTGAGCAGCGGCTACCAGGGCTTTTTCTATCCGCGGGTGTACAGCGGCTACCCCATGTTTAGGGGCGATCAGATGTTCGATGGCTATCGCTACACACACGCCGTCATCATTGGCTTCGACCGTGACGGCAACCTGTTGTGGGACAATAGTTTCGAAATCAGCGACGTAAAGACCTACAGCCTGGAACAGTTTGTACGCTTCGAGGTCCAGGAAGACAAGATCGTACTACTATATCTGTATGATAACCAGATCCGGACGAAGATCATCCGCGACAACGAGGTGCTGGAAGGAAAGACCATAGATCCGATCCGCACGCTTCACGAAAATGACGTGGTGGTTAAAGCCCGGCGGAATACAAGCCAGCTTAACTATTGGTACGAAGCCAATTTCTATGCGTATGGCATCCATGAGATTGAAAGCGAAACGGCCGGCGGGTCGACAGAAAAACGCCGGGTGTTTTTCGTAAACAAGATCAACCTGTAAGCCGGGCCGGGTCTCATTCGCCGTTTTTCTCTATATTTGCGGCCGTGACAAAGCGAAAGAAACTCATCTTCGATTCGGATCTTCTCGACCTCACGATCAGCCGCCTTTGTCAGCAATTAATTGAAAATCACGCCGATTTTTCGGATACCGTGATCCTCGGCCTTCAGCCCAGGGGCATTTACCTGGCCGAGCAAATCCACCAAAAACTGGAAAAAGACACCAAAAAGAGCATCCTTCTGGGCTATCTGGACGTCACCTTTCATCGCGATGATTTCCGTCGGCGGGATACGCCGGCGAAACCGAGCGAAACGCGGATTCCTTTTATGATCGAAGGGAAAAAGGTCGTGCTGGTAGATGACGTGCTTTACACCGGCCGTACGGTGCGGGCCGCGCTTGACGCCATGATCACATTTGGCCGACCCGCGAAGGTGGAACTTCTGGTATTGATAGATAGAAAATACAGCCGCGACCTGCCCGTCGCGGCCGACTATATCGGGAAGGCGGTTAACACACTTCCCTCGGAGCGCGTGCTCGTGGAACTCGAAGCGCAGGGCCACGAACACAATAGGATCTGGTTGATCAATAAGGATTGAAATTATGTCCCAACTAAGTCAGAAGCACCTCCTTGGCATAAAGGACATCACAGAGAAGGACATCAATCTTATTTTCGAAACCGCCGAAAATTTCAAGGAAGTCATCAACCGCCCCATAAAGAAAGTCCCGTCCCTGCGCGACATCACCATTGCCAACATCTTCTTTGAAAACTCCACCCGGACACGCCTGTCTTTCGAGCTTGCTGAGAAACGATTATCCGCAGACGTAGTCAATTTCTCGGCATCCACGTCCTCGGTAAAGAAGGGTGAAACGTTGCTCGATACGGTCAACAACATTCTGGCAATGAAGGTCGACATGGTGGTGATGCGGCATGCCAGCCCCGGCGCTTCTCACTTCCTTTCGCGCCACATATCGGCCAACATTGTCAACGCAGGAGACGGCACCCACGAGCATCCCACGCAGGCGCTGCTTGACACATTCTCCATCCGCGAAAAGCTGGGTACCGTGGGCGGAAAAAAGGTGGCCATAATAGGCGATATACTGCACTCCCGGGTTGCGCTGTCTAACATCTTTGCGCTCAAAAAGCTCGGTGCGGAGGTAATGGTATGTGGCCCTCCGACGCTGCTTCCCAAATACATCGGCCAACTCGACGTGAAGGTTGAGCTGGACGTACACAAGGCGCTGCAATGGTGCGATGTGGCCAACGTACTCCGCATCCAGCTCGAGCGCCAACAAATCCGGTACTTCCCCAGCTTGCGCGAATACTCCCTCTACTATGGAATTAACAAGCGGCTCCTCGACAGTTTGCAGCGACAAATTGTGATCATGCACCCGGGTCCGATCAACCGGGGGGTGGAATTAAGCAGCGATGTAGCCGACTCCCAGCATTCTATCATTCTGGATCAGGTTGAGAACGGCGTAGCAGTGCGTATGGCTGTACTCTACCTTTTAGCAGGGGCAGCAGGCTGATAGCGGCGGAACACCGCCTATACATAATGCGTTAACGATAAGCACATAAGTAGTAACTTGTTCCCACGGAATGAGCTTGATATGATTTACAATACGATTATTGAAACGATCGGAAATACGCCGATCGTACGGCTGAATAAGGTAAACCGGGGCATTAAAGGCACTATCGCGGTTAAGGTGGAATATTTTAATCCCGGTAATTCCACCAAGGACAGGATGGCGCTAAAGATGATTGAAGACGCCGAGAAAGCGGGCATCCTGAAGCCCGGAGGTACGATCATCGAGGGCACGTCCGGAAACACCGGTATGGGCCTTGCGCTGGCTGCCGCCTCCAAAGGCTATAAGTGCATATTTACCATGGCCGACAAACAGTCGCAGGAAAAAATCAATATCCTGCGCGCCGTCGGTGCGGAGGTAATCGTATGTCCGACCAACGTCGATCCGGAAGATCCGCGATCATATTACTCTGTAGCACGAAAGCTCAATAAGGAGATCCCCAATTCATTTTATCCTAACCAGTACGATAATCCATCCAATGCACAGGCGCATTTTGAAACGACCGGACCGGAAATATGGGAGCAGACGGGGCATAAGATTACGCACTACGTCGCAACCGTAGGCACAGGTGGATCTATGTGCGGTACCGCCCGGTTCCTCAAGCAGCAGAATCCGAATATCGTTTCGGTCGGCATCGACACCTACGGGTCAGTATTTAAGAAGTACAAGGAGACTGGAATATTTGACGAAAACGAAATCTATCCCTACCTCACCGAAGGGTTTGGTGAAGACATACTCCCGAAGAATGTCGATTTCGATATCATCGATCTGTTTATCAAGGTAACCGACAAAGACGGGGCCATCATGGCACGGAAGCTTGCCCGGGAGGAAGGGTTGTTCATCGGGTGGTCCAGCGGTTCCGCCGTACACGGCGCACTGGAATACGCACGTGAGCACCTGAAAGAAGACGACCTGATGGTAATCCTGCTGCCCGACCACGGCACACGCTACCTTGCCAAGGTATACAACGATCAGTGGATGAAGGACCACGGCTTCCTGGAATCAAGAAGCTTTGGCACCGCGCGCGACATTATTGCCGCGCGCCGCGACAGAGACGACCTGTTTACCGTTTCCGGCGATGCCGTGGTAAGCGAAGCCATTCTGATCCTCAACCGCGAAGGCATTGACCAGATCCCGGTGACGGAAAATGGCGCCTTCGTAGGAAGTATCAGTTCCTCCGGATTACTCGAGAAAATTATTAACGACCCCAAGCTGCAAAATAAGCGGGTCAAAGAGGTGATGGACAAACCGATGATGTTCGTCGCCCCCGACAGCACCCTCGACGTGCTGTCGTCACTCGTGAACAAAGACAACAAGGCCGTTCTCGTCCGCGACGAACAGGAAAAGGTGCACATCATTACACAACATGATATCCTTAGAGCAGTAGCCGGATCAGTGGAGAGCGGGAAGTAGCCATTCATTCACTTATTCACTCATTCACCCACTCACTCATTCACTCATTCACTCATTCACTCATTCACTCATTCACTCATTAATCCTCCAGTATCTCCACTTCCACCCGCACATTCTCCTCCGCGCGGGGGCTGTTCTTTTCATGGATCGGACGCTTGCCGCCCCAGGCTTTGACTTGCATGCGAGAGGCTTCGATGCCCTGTTCCAGAAGGAATTCACGGATGACCTCGGCACGTTGCTCAGACAGTTTCTTTGCTGAACCGAAGCCTTCCTTTGTTCCCGTCAGGGAGAAGTAGTTCTTCTCCTCGCCGAGCGAAATGATCTTTCCGGGCGCGCTGCCGTTGGTATGTCCATGAAGCCGGATTTTGTAGTTCGGATTTTCGCGGAGCATCTCGAGCAGGCTGTTCACTTCATAGCGCGACTCGGGGCGCATTACGCCGGCGTCTTTAAAGAAATACACATTGTACATTACCGCAATGTCTCCACGCTGCAGACGCATGAGTTCAAACGGCACAATGACATTGCCTTCTGCATCCTCGCGGACAGTGGGACCCTGCGGATCGTTATAATTAAGCTCGTGTTGAACCTTCCGGTATCCAAACACTTCCGAGATGAGCGTGATGTTGCCTGTCTTGCTCGCCGGTGATGCGACCCGCACCGGCTCGTTGCCTTTGTACGTAGCGATCCTTCTGGAGCGGTCCGTATCGACAACCTGTACGTCGCCTTCGACGACCTTCTGGTCATTGGCTCTAAACAATTCAAAGATAAAGCGCTTGCCGAGTGCAGCATCTTCTACTTCACGCGAAGCCCGTCCCGGCGCGGCCGGTGCAGCGGTTGCGGTAGTCTGCGTCGCAGCAGGTGTCGCAGAGGCCGTGACCTCCGCGCCTGACGCATCGGCAAGTGCCGGGGCGGTGTCGTCATGATTGACGGCGCCCAGTTGGCCTTCGGTAACGGGGTTAATGTCTACGCCGGGCGCATCATCATTTAATGCACCTCCATAAACCCATGCGTCAATGAATTCGCTTTCCACACGAAGCCGGCGGGCTTCGCTTAGCGCCTTCTCGCGATCACGCGTGTCGAGCACATACACGTAGTACAAGCCACGGTTTGCATTGAACTCGTAGCGGGCATCATACCTCAGCGACTTGGCATGCGAGGTAAACCGGATGGCGTTCTGCTGGACGGCAAATGCGCCAATCACCACATAGTTAACGCCGGGTTGAAATGAAACAGATTCCTGGTGAAGTGCCGCTGCTTCGCGACAGTCGAGGGTGGTTGTGACAAAAAATACGCTCACCAGTGCAAAAAAATTGAGCTTTCTCATAGTGCACCAAAAAAATTAGCGAAAGGAGGGTTCACCCCAAATATAGACTTTTCCTTTAAAAAATACTAATTAACCCCCTACCATTCAGCGGTTTACCGTGACATAAAATCCGTCATATTTTCCTTGCAAAGAAAATATCCCAAGGGTAACCCTCTTCTCCGGGCACATTTTCAGCCGATTCGCTGGCATGTCCGGGCAGGCAACCCTAGTTTTGACGCTCGCACCACAACGCCGTGAGCATGGAGGATTTTCTTGAACGAACATACCTGGGCAACACGGTCCGCGATTACCTGATTGCGCTCGCCATCTTCCTTGTTGGACTTCTGATAGTCCGGATTCTCAAGATCGTGCTGGTACGCAAGCTCCAGGGGTGGGCAAAAAACAGCAAAAGCCGCTATGACGACCTGCTGGTACATACCATCAGCAGGTTTGGGATCCCCGCGCTGAACTTCCTCGTCCTGTATTGGGCGCTGTACTCCCTCGAACTGTCGCCACGGATGCACCGCGTTCTCGAAGTGGCGGTGGCCTCGGTGGTGGCGTTCTTCCTCATCAGACTGGTGTCGTCTACACTACGCTATCTTCTGGAAGATTATGTCCGGAGACAAGAGCATGGCGCTGAGAAGGTACAGCAGGTACAGGGCATCATCCTCATTCTCTCTGTCGTAGTCTGGGGCATAGGGCTCATCTTTCTTTTCAGCAACCTGGGCTATGATGTTACAGCGATTATCGCGGGGCTGGGCGTGGGTGGTATTGCGGTTGCGCTGGCTGCGCAAAACATCCTGGGCGACCTGTTCAACTACTTCGTCATTTTTTTTGATAAGCCGTTCGAAGTAGGTGATTTTATTATTGTCGACGACAAACTCGGCACCGTAGAATATATAGGCATCAAAACAACACGGGTAAAAAGTCTTTCAGGAGAGCAAATCGTCTTTTCGAACAGCGACCTGACCAATTCGCGGATTCACAACTACAAGCGAATGTTCCGCCGGAGGGTTGTGTTTAACTTCCGCGTGAGCGTCAATACACCGCCTGAACACGTCAAGGCGATCCCGCAGCTGGTTCGTGACATTATCCAGGGCATGGAGACCCAGACAGGCCCTACACTCGACCGCGCACATTTACTGTCCTTCGACAGGGAAGGCATGAACTACGAAGTTGTGTATTACGTGGAGAGTCCGGACTACAACGTATACATGGACATCCAACAGACCATCAATTTCTCGATCCTGGATACCTTGCGCGAGCGCAACATTGAATTGCTGTATCCTTCACTTGCTGTTAAAATCAGCGGCCAGGAAGGCGCAGAACTCCGGGCCGAATCAGGTTCGCATTAAGCGATGGAACGTCGTGTCAGGACGAACGTTAACAGCGGTTGTGAAAAGATCTCAACCCATCACTTTTTCTCCAGCACCAGGATCACCTTGTTGAAATCCGCAGCGGCGTTGATAACCTTCCGGAACTCTTCGTATCGCTCCAACGGTGCGAAGATCTCCTTGTAGTATTCGCGGATGGTGATAACAAGGTCATTGCCTTCCATGGTATAATCGGAGACGAAGAGAAACGGCTCCTTGCCGTCTTCCGTGTAGACGACATTAAAGCGAATGTCGTCGGCGTTGCGGACCTGATATCCCTGAGGAATGCTTATCCGGATGGTGCGATCGTAGCCCCTGTTAAAATCGTTCTCCACATCGGTCATGCGCTCGTCGTCGCGATACATTTCGATCTGAGGCCCGATCAATTCACCGGCCTTAAACAGCACCCGGGATCCGGCTGTTCCGATGAAATGTGAGGAGCTGAATGTAACGTCCATTACAAAGCTGTCGGCCAACCCTTCCTTACTCGTACCTGCGGTCCATTTGGATATAGTGGGATCCGGTGCGGTTTGTTTCACGAGTTCCTCCATCAGTTTTGCGCGGTCTGTGTCGTTGATCATCTCATACCACGGAGCGATAAACGTCGCGTTGCACCCTCCGAACTCACGCTTCATGTGGATTGTATTGGTCGTCATACCCTCGTCGAAGGTCACCCGGATGTCAAGGTTGTCCGTGTTCAGCGAGTAATCCGCTGCAGGGATCGTGCGCACCACGCCGAGGGCGGATTTAACCTCGCCCAACGCGAAGGGTTCGATGAACAAGCCATCCTGGGCCGTCAAATCCGGCGGAATGAGCGGATAACGGAATTCGAAGGCATAAGGCGCTACGAATCCACCGGTGGCCGGGAAATGCAGAAGATATTCATCGAGGAAAGCCCACGTGTCGAACGAGCCATCAAACTTGACACCTTCCCGGCTGCACGTCAGCACCGGATGGCACTCGATTCCCAGCTTTTCGAAAACCGAATACAGCAACCGCGTCATTCCCTCCTTGGATGCGACCTTCCTGGCAATAATGGAAGAAATATCGGTCAGCGATTCATCGCGACCTTCAGGATTAACCTGGACGGTAGTTTTGATCTTCGCTTCAATATTGCGGATGCGACTTTCCAGCTTCGCCGAAGGTTTGTCGCCGAGGGACTTAACAAATTTGCCCAGCGCCTTTTCGTCGTCCTTGTCTCTGTTTGTGATGACGCCATGGAAGGTCTTTGCGGCCTCTTCCCACGTAAACAGGCGGGCATTTGATTTGGCCGTATTGTACGCGAGCTTGAACTCGATGCGCTGACGGTTTCCGTCGAAAGAAGAAAAACTCTCTTCGCGCATCAGCGGTATGTCCTTCATTTCGCCTTCATACACATTCCGCTCGTCCGTCGAACCCGTCTCCGTTATAGGAGCATACCCATTGTATGAGCTGAAATCGAATTTCAGATGCTTGGGCGACGTTAGGCGGAAGGTGCTTCCCCGAACGGGAGTCCCAAACTGCATGAACAGGCGATCGTAAAGGCTGGGATTCTTTTTCAGCACATAGAAATACTCGATTTCACTACCCAGCTCTACGCCTTCAATTGCAAATATCCGGTATCCGCGACCCGTTTCTTCATCCTTCAGTTCTTTAAGGTTAGAAGTATCGAAATTGACAACTTTACCGGATGCATTTATCGACCTTGCCTTCAGACTCACCAGGTCGATCACACCGCCCATAGGTATGTAAATGCGGTTGTTACGCTGGATAGCCTCGTCGTTGTTTACCCGGACGATCCGGTGTACCGTATAGTAGAGCAGGAACTGATTGTCCTCAAAGACGTAATCATATTGATTGTGAAGCTTGAGCACATATTCTCCGATCGTCGCCTCGTCATCGGTGAGCTCGTATCTGCTGCGATCGGATTCCCATTCGTATATAGCAGGGTTTGCGCCCGTGCCGAATAGCGTGACCGGCACAAGTAACACCAAAAGGATTCTTAGCATTGGGATCAATTTTTCTTCAGGATTATGGATTCTTTATAGGCCTCGCTTGCGCGGGATATGGATTCATTCCACGCGGAGAACTGAGACGGGTTCATCAGAAGGTAATCAACATAAAAAGTTTTTTTCATTACAATTTGTTTGTCCGTCGTCTCGTAGTCCACGACAATACCCATAAGCGAACCCTCGTGTTTCACGTCCGGAGGCATGTACTCTATTGAATAGCCGTCTGGTATATCCAGTATCGCGATCTCTTCCTTGACATACCGGTATTCGTTTTCGATTGGTGTTCGACGAATGGTGGTATTGATAAAATCGTTGTAATAGTCCTTGTTGAGGTTCAGGTTGATATAGATCTCATCCCCGATTTTCTGAAAGTAGTCGGCGATACGGAACGTGTAATCAATCTTTGTCGCGCGATCCCGGTTCTCCATGTCAAGCACGGAATAGGTGTCCAGAAAGAATTTGTTACTACCCTTTCCCACCAACCGGGTGACGTATCGCCTCGTATCTTCTTCGCGTACACGATCCAGGCGATATCCTGCGAACACCATCGAGTACCCGCTCAGGCGCATCTGCCCTTCGCCGAGAATTTCATTTCCTCCGATAGTCAGGTAAACCGAATCGCGGTGGACGTTCACATTGCGGGAAATAACGGGGACAACTTTTACCTCGTAGTTCCCCTCGCCTTTACCGATCAACGCCTCTTTACCCTGAATCATCGACGATGGCATTCCAAAGGGTGTATGACTACTGGTGGCATCCAGAAAATGATACGTGCCGTCATCGGATATGTAGGTGGCGATCATGTGATTGTCCACGATAGGTGTGGGATACTTCGTGTAAGCGTAGGGTATGTCGCGCGTGCCAATCCAGGTGTAATACCCTGTAATTCCGGCGATATCCATCATGCTTACCAGCAGGCTTGCCATATCCTTGCAGTCGCCATACCGTTTCTCACACACATACGATCCGGTGTGGGGGATCAACCCGCGCATGCCCTCTTCAAAGGCAATGTAGCGGATGTTGTCCTGCACCCAATAGTATATCTTCCGTACCAGGTCGTCCTTGGTGTCGCCCGGAGCCTTCAGGCCCTCCACAATCTCCACCAGATCAGGCGACGGCGGATCCTTCCTCAGGTCGCTGACAAAAGAATAATACCAGCCGTACAGATCGTCAAGAGAGGACAATACATTCTTCCTGCCTGACGATGTCTTGAAGGACTTTACTGCAATCACCAGGTGCGGCACATAGTAACGAAGGGAAGGACTCTTCGAATCGAATTTGGTTGCCTCCAGGCCTGTGGCACTCCATTCGTAGATTACCTGTTTACCGCGCTCAGACTTTTTGAACTTGATTTTCCTGTCCGGATCGTTCAGTACCTCATGCATCAGCTCGACATCCGCGGTAGTCTTGATAGTGAATGTCGTCTTCTCCTGTGGAAGGTAGCTGGAGAAAATAAAGCCCGGAATGAATCTCGGATTCCGGTAATTGTTGCGGTATTCGAGTTGCGTACGGTTTCGGGGCGCGACAGCAGGAAAGGATACAGAATAATAATATGAGTCGTCATGAAATATGCCATCATCGGTATCGAACTTCCGCGCGAAATTGGAGACGGTGAGTTCCTTGTGGCGGCTCTTTTCCCACACCAATGTCTTGGCCTTCAGGTTTTCTACTTCGGTGAAATGGGATCCGTGCACACGGCGGCTCGCCATCATTTCCGTTGGTTCCTTCAGGTAAAGGATGTCGTCGAAAACATCAGCATATACCACAAGAGAATCACCCTTCGGTTGTATCGTCAATGTTTCGGAGCGTTCAATATAAACGGCAGGTTCGCCGGGATACTTTGCGTTGATCTGTTGCCAAAGGTCGCCGTCCTGCGCCTTGAGTGTCGCTACAAGCATGTAGCCCGTTACGAAAAGGCCCGCTTTTAATGTATTGTTCATTAATCGATGAGAGTTCCTGACCAGTACGTCAACGTTTTTACGGGCTTACTATTTTTATACAATGTGGATTTGCCGTGCATCGTGCCATCGCGACGGGTTTCCGTGCGAAAGCGCGTACCGTCCGGGTTGAAAAATTCCACTATCCCCTGCATCGACCCGGCGTCATAGGTTCCTTTCTGCCAGACCTTGCCATTAGGGTGATTTACCAAAAAAGGCCCGTTCTTCTCTCCTTGATGGTAATTGTACTCGCTGAGTAACCGGCCGTCGGCATAATATTCCCGGGAAAAGCCTTCCAGGAGGCCATTTTTAAAGAATTCCTCATATGCTTTTATGCCGCTGGCATAGTAGGCCACGATCGCCATGTCAGGCGTTGCCGCGACCCAACTCCCCATGACGCCATCCTTTCCGAGGGCACGATAGGCGACAATATCGCCTTCTGCATATCTTTTTTCAAGGATCAGCGTTCCGTCGGGAGCAAAATATTGCGCCAGGCCATGGCGTTCGTCGTTGAGGTAATTTGCCTTGAGCGTCACGCTTCCGTCCGTATTGTACCACGTCCACACGCTGTCGCGTTCATCAGCCAGGTACAGCCCTTCACTGGCGACCTGGCCGTTTTCATGATACCACATCCATTTTCCGTGCTGCAATCCGTATTGATACATGCCGCGTCCTTCAGGCTTACCGTCAGGATAGTTGATGACATACCGGCCGTGGAAATAACCATTAAGAACCTGATTGGAATAGTGCACAGTTCCGTCGTCATAAAATGACTCCATGGTATCGCTATAGAATCCACAGGTAAGGGTCACGCTCGTGTGCTTTGCCCCGTTTCGATAGTTCTGAACGTATCGGCCCAACTTTTCCGGCGCAGTTGATTCGAGCCATATCTCGCCTTCCGGATTATAATTCACAAACGACAAGGTCCGGCCGTCGCGATACACATATTTCGAACTACGTGTACTATCGATATTGTAATAGAACACCTCACCATCCAGTGACCCGTTGCGGTAGTACAAATCCGATTTGAGTGTACCATCGCGATACCAGGAAACCCACTGTTGCTCGCGCACACCTTCAACGAACCACCCTGCCTGCTTAAGTTGCCCGTTGCCATAATACTCCACCGAATAGCCGTCGGGATCGCCTTCATGGAACTCACGTTCCAGCTTTACCTTTCCGGTGGGGAAATACTCGATAAACTTCCCTTCCATCTTGCCGTCTGCCATCGAATACTCCTTTGCCAGCACGCCTGACCGGAAGTAATATTTCCACGCGCCCGTTGCCTTGCCCTGGTGATAACTTCCTTCAAAGCGAAGCCGTCCGTCATTGAAATAGCCCTGCGCCTGGAACGTACCCGAAGGATCACCACATCGCGCGAACTCCTCTCCCTCGCTGTCGAAATAGGCAATGCCTGTCATCATCCCATGATGGTAGAACTGTGTTGCATAGAGGCGACCATCGGTATAAAAATTATTCTCACCATGAAGCTGACCTTTCTCGTCGAAGGGGCGCTCTTCGATGAGATTGCCTCGCGGATCATAATATTCCCAAATGCCCTGGGGCTGGTCCGCCAGAAATATGCCTTTCTTTTCGAGGCGGCCATTCATATGGAAATATTCCCATGTACCGGTTGCCTCGCCGTCTTCATAATGGCCCTTTGATTGGGGGACGCCGTCGGCGTAAAAATCGGCATACGCGCCCTGCAGTTTGCCGGCCTGGTACACGGAACGCGATCGCAAGGTGCCATTCGGATAATACGATATATACTCACCATCATACTCATCGTCCGTGAAGTTGTATGTCGCTTCGGTGTTGCCATTCGGATAATATGCCGTGCCCGGTCCTGTCCGCTGGCCCATCTTATATATCAGCTTCTCCCGCAGCTGCCCGCATGGGTCAAAGATCTCCACGACACCGTCCGGTTTTCCGTCCTTAATGTGGTAATGATAGCGAAGCTCTCCCTGCGGATTGTAGCTATGGACCTCCCCCGTGCTTTCATTCTCGACGCTCTTCAACGTTCCATCATCGTAGTAGTATTTCCAGATGCCCTTCTTTATACCGTTGTCATCATACTCTCCTTCAGCGATCATGACATTGTTTGTCGCATAGAAGCGCCATTTGCCCACACGCTTATCCCCGTCTTTGTTGCCCAGTTCCACGAGCTGTTTGTTTTCGTTATACCAACAGGATACGGGATCAGGAAAGCCCCATGAAACCGGAACCGTTCTTTGAAGTCTGAGTTTGTACAGGTTGGTATTTGCGATCTCATAAAACGCCTTCAGCTCCTTTTGGTGCTTCTTGTTCCATTTTGAAACACTGGCTATGGATGTGCTGCCGAGGATGTGATACAGGAACGGCTCGAGTGCCTTCTCATCGCGCATTTGCCGGTACAATGGCAGGTAGAGTTGTGCCCAGTGATCCTGGGGATCACCGAGCTGATCGATTTGATCGATCAGGAGCTGGTATTGTCGCGTGAGGACGGCATCCACCGGAACCAGCGGCTTGAAGTTTTTGTCCATCACGACTTTAGCCTTGATGATCTGATCGAGTCGATCGTACGTCGTCGTGCCGTCATAGGGAATACTCCCTTCCTCTGCAATCTCGTTGTTCAGAAATCTTTCCAGGAAGACCAGGCGGGAGTGGTCGCCCGGCGCTATCGAAAGGTACACACCCATTGCCATCATAGCGCGGATCTTACCGCCCTGGAAGGCCGCAAGCCTGCCGAGGTTAAGATGGCTGCCGGTGTGAAAAGGATTGATCCTAAGCGTATTGTAGAAGCACTCGGCCGCTTCGTCGTAATGATTGTTATTGTAATGCGTGACACCCAGATTGTAATGAAGCAGGTGATCGAAAGGAAACTTTTCGATAGCATTCTTGAACACGTCCACCGATTGCTGATAGTCGCCTTTATGGTCCAGCGCTACTGCCAGTGTTCGCAGCAAGTGCGCCTCATACCGGCCCGGTCGTTTGAGCGCCTCGCGGCAGGTGGCAATCGCTTCATCGTATTGCTCGTTTGCGTCGTAGGTGAGCGCAAGCTCCGAAAGCATTTGGGTGTATGCCGTATCACGAGGAGGAATGGTCTTGTATCGGGCGATCGCTTCCTCGTACCTTCCGCTATCATGGAGTATGATCGCCTCGGAGAGGATGTCACCAGACTTGATTAATGGTACGTGCTGACCGTGTACGGCGGTAACACAAACCAACCATAAGAGCGCAATGCAGCGCCAAAAAGTAGCCATGACAACAGATTAAAAACAACAAGTTACATCATGGCCGAAAGGGATCGGCCACGATGTAAGGAAAATGACATTTTCAATTGCTTTTGCTGCCAGGACTTGACACTGGTACCGCGCACAGGCCCTTTTTGGGAACGTTTCAGACGCGCTCCTCCATCTTGTTCATAACCCGCGTCTGCACCTGTATCGACTCGTTGTGAATGAGCTTCAGGAGTTCGTTGGTAAACTCTTTGCTCAAGCCCATAGCCCGTCCGAGGGCAATACGCGTCGCGACGATTTCTTCCCAGCGGCTTACTTGCAATATGGTCACGTTGTTTTCTTTCTTGTATTGTCCGATCTGCTCGGAAATCTTCATCCGCGATGCGAGCTTTTGCATGATCTCGTCGTCGAGTTGGTCGATCTGTTCGCGAAGGATAGTGAGTGTATCTTTAAAGTTCTTGTTAGGTGACGATGGTGTCCTCACCACAAGATTCTCGATGATACTTCCCAGCGTTGCCGGTGTTACCTGCTGCTTGGCGTCGCTCCATGCGGCGTCCGGGTGAATGTGGCTTTCGATCATGAGTCCGGCCATGTCCATGTCAAGCGCCTTTTGTGCGATCAGCGGTATCAGATCGCGCGCACCTGAGATGTGACTAGGATCGCAGATAATATCCAGATCGGGAATACGCGTTTTCAGGTCAATAGCCATGCTCCACATCGGTGCATTCCGGAATGGTCCCTTTTCAGGAGAGGAGAACCCACGGTGGATTGCGCCCAGCTTTCTGACACCGGCTTTGTCCAGTCTTTCCAGCGCACCGATCCACAGTTCCAGGTCGGGGTTCACGGGGTTTTTAACCAGTACCGGTACGTCTACCCCTCTCAGCGCGTCGGCGATAGCCTGAACGGAGAACGGGTTCACTGTGGTACGCGCGCCAATCCAAAGGATGTCCACGCCTGCCTCAAGGCACAGCTCAACGTGCTCAGGGGTTGCCACCTCCGTTGTCACCGGGAGTCCGGTTTCCCGCTTCGCCTGGATCAGCCATGCGAGCCCTTCCTTGCCGGCGCCTTCAAATTGGCCGGGGCGGGTACGCGGTTTCCATATGCCCGCGCGCAATACATTTACCTTTCCTGTTGCGGCCAGTTGCTTTGCCGTCATGATCATCTGGTTTTCCGTCTCGGCGCTACAAGGGCCGCTGATGATGACAGGACGGGCCATTCCTGAAAGCCAGCTCGTAAGGGGTTCTGATTCCAGTACCTTTTTCATTTCGTTCGATTCTAGGGTTTATATTCTGTTTGAATGCTCGCTGGTTGCGAATTGTTTCTTTGTTGATTGAGTTCAATGCCACTGAGCACGCGCCTGATCTCGTTCGCCCGCGACAGGATTTCGTGCATCTGCGTCGTCTCGCGATTCACCAGGCACTGGTGAAACCGTTGCAGGTGGCCGATGTATTGTTCAAGTGCACGCGTCAGGAAGGTGGCGTTCTGTTCAAAGATCGGCGCCCACATGTCTGGAGAACTTTTGGCAAGTCTTACCGTAGATGCAAATCCGCTTCCCGCCAGCGTAAATATATTCTTCTCGTCCTTTTCGATATCCAACACGGTTTGTCCGAGCAGGAACGAACTCACGTGCGAAAGATGAGACACATAAGCCACATGCTTGTCGTGATCATCCGGGTCCATGAACGTGGTTTTCATTTTTAGCGTATCAAAAATGAGGCGTGCCACTTCCATAGCCTTGCTACTTGAACGTTCCGGCTCGCATATAATGTTCACTTTGCCGGCAAATAGTCCTGCAATCGCGGCATCCGGACCCGAATTTTCCGTACCTGCGATGGGGTGGGCAGCCACGAACCTTTCGCGCGCCGGATGCTCACGCACGGCGCTGCAGATAAGCGACTTGGTCGATCCCGTGTCGATGACTACCGCTCTGGTGGTCAAATCCATGATGCTGGTGAGTTGCGCCTGAATGGCATTCACCGGAATACAGACCAGCAGGACGTCGGCCGAAGTGGCGGCTTCCTCGAGCGTCGCCAGTCCATCGACGAGGCCAAGAGCCAGTGCACGCTCACCATGCGCCGGATTGCGGTCGACGCCGATCACGCGCGTGGCAATGCCTGCAGCGCGCAAGTCACGCGCCATAGATCCGCCGATCAATCCTAAACCTATGACTCCGATGTTCATTGGACTTCCGATTTAATGCCGGGCGTAGCAGGCTTCGCAAGAAACCGTTCAATCCTTCCCAGCGCTTCGTTCAATACTTCCTCCGTGCTGCACAACGACACGCGAATGTAGCGCATGCCCGCGTCGCCAAAGATGAAACCGGGGGTGATGAACACCCGGGTCGCATACAGGATCTCATCAATCCATCGCTCGACATCCTTGATGTCGTCGTTCACCTTTGCCCAGAGGAACAACCCCGATTGGTTATCCGACCAGGTGCACCCCAGGAGCTTAAGAATTTTCGCCGCCACCTTCCGTCGGTGTGCATACGTTTCATTCAACCGGGCAAACCACTCCGGTCCGTTTTGCAGCGCCTGAGCTGCCGCGTGCTGAAGCCCGAGGAACATCCCCGAATCCATATTGCTCTTGACACGCAGCACAGCATCAATGTATTCTTTCTTACCTGCCACCCATCCGAGCCGCCAGCCTGCCATGTTGTGCGACTTGCTGAGCGAGTTCAGTTCCAACGCCACATTCTCCGCACCTTCGATAGAAAGGATGCTTTCCGGGTGATCGTTGAGGATAAGGCTGTACGGGTTGTCGTTCACGATCAGGAACTGCTTCTCCCGCGCCAGGTCGACCAGCGCTTTCAACTCTTCCCGCGACGCGACTCTACCCGTGGGCATATGCGGAAAGTTGATCCACATAATCTTAACCCGCGAAAGATCAGATCGACGAAGCTCATCAACGTCGATACCCCAATTCGTTTCTTCGTTGAGTTTATAATAGCGAAGTGTACCCCCGACAAGTCGTGCTACCGATGAGTATGTGGGATACCCGGGGTTGGGCACCAGCACTTCATCGCCTTCATCGATAAAGGCCATAGCAATGTGCATGATACCTTCCTTAGAGCCCATAAGCGGAAGGATCATGGTTTCCGGGTCCAGCGTCACGCCGTATATGTTCTGACAGAACGTCGCGATGGCTTTACGGAACGCCGGGATGCCCTTGTAGCTCTGGTAGCCGTGATGGGCAGGATTCCGTGCGGACGTTACCAGGGCTTCGATAGCATCTGCCGACGGCGCCTGGTCGGGGCTGCCAATGCCGAGGTTGATTACAGGCAACTCCGGGCTGTCGAGCGATCGCACTTCGGCCAGCTTTCTGCTGAAGTAGTATTCTTCGACGTTCGCTATTCTGTTTGCGGTCCTGATCATGTAGTTCAGTCGTTTGCCGGCTTTACTTATACTCTATTTTCGCTTTCTTGTACTCACCCAGTATGGTAAGGTTCCTCACCTGGCGCAACAGATCACCCAGCGCCTGGTCGTAATCTTTTCTACGCTTCCATTCAATGTCGATGTGAATGGAATACTCATTGGGTTTACCCACGATGGGTATCGACTGTATCCTGGTCAGGTTGATGCTGTGATTCTTAAAGGTCATCAGCGCATCGGCCAGGCTTCCCACGGTATGGGCAACCTGAAAGCTGAGTGATGCTTTGTTGCCATCCGTCTTTCCGTTCCTCCCCTGCTGGAGCACCAGGAACCGGGTAAAGTTTTTCTTATGGGTCTCAATCCTTTTCTCGAGGATGGTGAGACCGAACTTGCGTGCCGCGTATTCATTCGCAATGGCCGCGGTAGTCTTGAGTTGCTTTTCTTTAATGAGACGCGCCGACAACGCGGTGTCGTCGCTTTCCCGAAGCTGTACGCCGTTCAGGGATTGAAGATACTCGGCACACTGGCGGAGCGCCATGGGGTGCGACTCGACAACCCTGATATCCGAAAGTTTTACGCCGGGAAGCGCCATCAGGTGCATATGGATCGGGATGTACAATTCGCCGACAATGGCAAAAGCGTATTCCTGTAGCAGGAAATAGTTCGGCAGTATGCTTCCCGCGATAGAATTCTCTATGGCCATGACCGCAAAATCGGCCACGTTATTCTTCAGGCTTTCGCAAACCTGATGAAACGTAAGGCACTCCACTGTCTCGATAGGTTCGCCGAAATAGGTACGGGCAGCAACCTCGTGGAAGCTGGTGGATATGCCCTGGATGGCAACTTTTGTTTTCCTGGATTTAGCCATAGTCTTACTAGCGCTGCAACGCCCCCGCACGGGGCGACTTAACTTTTTGGTGATGCTTAATCGTTCTCATACCAAAGTCCATATAAAGAAAAAGTCCCGCTTTTACGGGACTTTCCTTGAGTTCTTATTGTTTGTCAACAACGTACTACCCTTGAAGTCCCTTGCGGCACCTAAAGAAATAGTAGTAAAAGTAAAAAGAAGCGTTGTTGATCATCTCTTGCTCAAATTGCGGGTTAAAGATAAGACGAAAAGGTCTTGGAATCCAAGAACCTACAGGCACAATCCGTAAAAAAACCTGGAACTAATGCTTGTTAGGCCTCCCGGTTCCGGCGACGAGCGATATCATATGACTTACACAGACCGGGCAAATTTAATCAGGATCGGTGCCCTGCACTTGAACTTGGCGGTAAAGCCAACTACCTTTACCGCAGAGCCCGCATGCTATGCGTTATACCCTGATTACGATTGCGATAGTCGCCCAAGTATTGTCGGCAGGCTGTGGAAAGCCCGCCGATTCAGACAATCGTCATGACCACGTCGGCGCTCCTTCATCGGGACAGGTAGAAGGAGAGTTGTACGACGAGGTAATGCGATTGCACGATGAGGGTATGGAAAAAATGGACGAGATCTATGCGTTAAAGCGGGAGCTCACGGACCGGATCGAAGACGCACCCGGGTTGGTCGAAGAAGAAAGGGAAGAGTTGGAGAACAGGATTAGGCAGCTTGACGCCGCCAGCCGCGCCATGATGGCCTGGATGCGCGAGTTCCGTCCTGAGAACGATACCCTGGACGCCACCGGTTATCGCAGCTATCTGGAATCCGAACTACAAAAAGTGCGAAAGGTAAGAGACGACATATTTTCTGCGATTGAGCGAGCGAGCAAGGAATAGCCCATGGGGTCAGATTTCAGATCCCCCCTCCCATCATTTTTTTCACTTCTTATTTCCAAGTTGAACACCATATGCGACAACCATTACTTAGCGAAGGCGCTAAAGAACTGAGTTACGAAATCCGCGAGATCGTTAAGAAAGCCGAGCAGCTCAGGAAGCTCGGCCTCCCCATCTCCTGGGAAAATATCGGTGACCCGATACAAAAGAATCACATCATACCCGATTGGATTAAAGACATCGTGGCCGACCTCGCGCGTACCAATGAGGTATACAGCTACTGTCCTTCGAAGGGAATACTGGCGACACGGGAGTTCCTGGCCGAGCAGACCAACGCGCTCGGCGGCGTACAGATCACACCCGACGATATATGCTTTTTTAACGGTCTCGGTGATGCCATCTCAAAAGTATACCAGTACATAACCCCCACGTCGCGCGTTATCGGCCCGTCGCCGGCATACTCGACGCACTCCAGCGCGGAGGCGGCTCACGCCGGTAATGAACCGCTCACCTACCGGCTGGATCCCAACAACCATTGGTATCCTGATCTTGACGACCTGTACCTGAAGGTGAAATACAATCCCAATATTGTCGGTATCCTGATCATCAATCCCGACAATCCAACGGGTATGGTCTATCCTCTTGAGACCCTGAAGCGTATTGTCGAGATCGCCCGCGAATTCAAACTGTTCCTGGTAGCCGATGAGATCTATATCAACATTACCTATAACGGTGCGCGGGCTTATTCGCTGGCCGAAATAATTGAGGACGTGCCCGGTATTTCCATGAAGGGGATTTCGAAGGAGCTGCCGTGGCCCGGTGCCCGCTGCGGGTGGATGGAGTATTACAACCGCGATCGCGACGACGACTTCCGCCGATTCTGCGCCGCGCTCGACAACGCCAAGATGATCGAGGTGTGTTCGACGAAGTTGCCGCAGATGGCCATACCCCGCATCCTCGGCGACCCCAGATTTCGTGAGTACCGCGACAAAACCAACGAACGCATTGGCAGGCGGAGCCGGATCATCAGCGACCTGCTGCGCGCTGTGCCGCAGTTGACGTTCAACGAAACGTTCGGGGCATTCTACAACACGATTATCTTCCGTGATGGCGTACTCCGCCCGGATCAACATATGCGCATCGACAATCCCGCCATTCGCAAACTGGTAGAGGGGTGGGTTAGCCAGCCTATTCAACTGGATAAACGCTTCGTGTACTATCTCCTCGGCGCAAAGGGGGTGTGCGTGGTGCCGATCTCTTCGTTCTGTTCGGAGCTTCAGGGCTTTCGCGTCACCCTTCTGGAAGAAAACGAAGCCTACCTTAAGCAGACGTTCACAGCCATTCGGGATGGCATTGTAGAATACCTGGCATCATAGTGCAAAAAAAAGCAACCCATATGGGTTGCTTTTGTAAGGGTATCTATCCGTACTCAGATATTGGGCTGAGGTGTGAGCCGGAGATACGGCTTCACCCGCTTGTGTCCTTTGGGAAACTTCTTAGGGATATCCTCATCGGAAACGCTACCGGAGATGACAACGTCATCGCCATGCTTCCAGTTAGCGGGTGTGGCAACGCTGTAGTTTGCCGTAAGTTGCAGGCTATCGATCACGCGGAGGATCTCATCGAAGTTCCGGCCTGTAGATGCCGGGTACGTGATCGTCAGCTTGATTTTCTTATCCGGGCCGATTACAAATACGGACCGTACCGTGAGCTTATCATTTGCGTTGGGATGGACCATACCGTAAAGGTCGGCAATCTCAAACTTGGGGTCCGCGATCAACGGAAAGTTGACGGCAGTCTGTTGAGTTTCATTAATATCGCCTATCCACTGCTGGTGTGAATCGAGGGGATCGACGCTAAGCGCCAACACCTTTACATTTCTTTTATCGAATTCTGACCGCAGCTTTGCGACAACGCCGAGTTCAGTAGTGCAAACAGGGGTAAAGTCTGCGGGGTGTGAAAAGAGAACGCCCCAGCTATCGCCCAGCCATTCGTGAAATCGGATCGTGCCCTCGGTGGTCTCCGCCGTAAAATCCGGGGCAACATCGCCTAATCGTAGTGACATCGTAAATTTGTTTTGGTTGTAGAAGAAAATATTGACGTCCTTCAGAGACTAACTCCCCGGGTGGAAGGAGGGAGTCCTCAATATACAATTGAGGTACATGTATTTAAAGAAATTTGTTTCAAAAAAGGGACAATTTTTACAGCAGTCGCTGCTTTTCGGCCTTTAATTTAACGATGCGATCCAGGGTGTGCTCGGAAAGGACCCTGAGGGTCTCATCGCGGACCCCGATGAATGCATCCCGAATGCCACACAGGTGTTCGTTCACACACTCTTCACATGGTTCATAGTAGTTGAGCGATACGCATGGCAGCATGGCGATGGCACCGTCCATGAGGCGGATGATCTCGATCAGGTTGACATCTTCCGGTTTCCGGTACATATAGTACCCGCCTCCTTTCCCTTTCTTGCTTCCCAGGATCTTGGCGTTCTTTAATTCGAGGAGGATGGCTTCGAGAAACTTTTTTGGGATTCTCTGATCCTCGGCGATTGCCTGAATGTGCACCGGTCCCTGGTCGTAGCGTTCGGCCAGATAAACGAGCGCATGGATGGCATACTTACATTTTTTTGAAAGCATAGGTCGACTCCTAAGGGCCAATTTATGTTTTTGTCCTTAAATTTCCCCGCGATTTGAGAGGGGTCCTCCTGCAGGCATGCCGCAAATGCCGTTCAGAAGCCAGGCGGGCGCCAATTAGCCGAGGTAGCTCAGCGGTAGAGCAGCTGATTCGTAATCAGCAGGTCGTGGGTTCAAATCCCATCCTCGGCTCGCTAGCGGGCTCTTTGGGATAACTCAGGTGCGGTAGAGAAAGTTCTGGTTGTCAAATTGTTATCCGGCGAGGGTGGGTGATGCTACAACCCGCGGACGGGTTGAAAACGGGATGGCGGAACGCAATCAGGGAATTTGAACCGGGATCGTGCCTTCCTCGTTGTTAAAATCTGCAAAGCTTCTTACTTTTGACGCCCCTGACGAGGTCGGGGTATAAGCCCAGGTGGTGAAATTGGTAGACACGCTACTTTGAGGGGGTAGTGCCTTTACCGGTGTGCTGGTTCGAGTCCAGTCCTGGGCACCATAGTTTGCCGAAGTGGTGAAATTGGTAGACACGCACGTTTCAGGGGCGTGTGTCGCAAGACATGTGGGCCCGCCTGCGCGACTAACCTACACCGGGCCTTTAAGCCTAGGTTACGCAGTCGGGCAGGTCCGCCTGCGCGACTAACCTACACTTGGCCTTTAAGTCTGGGCTACGCAGTCGGGCAGGTCCGCCTGCGCGACTAACCTACACTTAGCCTTTAAGTCTGCGTTACGCAGTCGGGCAGGTTCGAGGTTGGCCTTCGATACAGGGCTAAGAGCCAACGAGCAAACGGGATAGTTCTGAATTAGAAAAAAAGAAATACGTTTGCGCGAGGACGGCTGTAATCCGGCTTGGCGCAACAAATTGCCGAAGTGGTGAAATTGGTAGACACGCACGTTTCAGGGGCGTGTGTCGCAAGACATGTGGGTTCGAGTCCCACCTTCGGCACTGGACAGTTCCATGTCCAAAGGTCATTGGGAGTTGTCGATAACCTTAAGCTCGCCCTCGTTGTGTACTATGTCTATGTAATCGTTAGCCGTACCCACAACTTCACGTATGTCGGGACCACAGACAATGTGGATCGGAGAATCCATCAACATAATGCTGGTTTCGGTAAGAGTACCCGGCGGTATCGCCCATTCGAATCTTATTCACACTGAGGCATTTCCCACCCGGGAAGATGCTCGGAAGCGCGAAAAGTATCTGAAATCCGCAGCCGGAAGGGAGTTTTTGAGTATACTGAAAAGGGTGAGAAATCTATAGACAGATTTTCGGAGCGGCCCTTGCCTCTGCCGAAACTCAAAGTCCCCTTTCCTTGTTCAGCTTAACGGCGATCCAAAAGAAAAAAGAGAAAAACAGCGCTATTCCAACGAACACAAATATCTCCATGACACGAGCGGTTGCGGAAGCTAAAGTCTGCATTTATATGTTAATTCGGTCGGAGTCACACCCGGAGATGTCACCGAAGTAAGATTTAGCACAACTTTTGCCCGAATCCGTTCATCCGGATAAAAAAGAATGCCCGGAAGCAGCCACTTTGCTATGTTTGGCTCCAAACCGGCCTGTAAGGGATGGGTCGCACAGGAACAAAACCGGGAATATCCCGGTACCACCAAAACGCTATCAGCATGAGAAAAATGAAGGCCATTCTGACCAGTCTGTTGATAATCAGTGCACTGGTTGTTGACGCGCAGTCGCTGCGTACTTACATCCAGACAGACTCCGTCGACCTCCGCAAGGAATGGTTCCTCCTCGACCCGGAAATAGACCGCGTTCAGGGCGTCAGCGTCGAGCGGGCTTATAAACTGCTGGAGGACAGGCCCTCGCGCACGGTGGTGGTAGCGGTTATGGACTCAGGTGTCGACATCGACCATGAAGACCTGAAAGACGTCATCTGGGTGAACGAAGGCGAAATCCCGGGCAACGGAATCGACGACGACAAGAATGGTTATGTCGACGACGTGTACGGATGGAACTTTATCGGCGACGTCGCAGCCGACACCTACGAGCTCACCCGGGAATATGCGCGGCTCCGCATAAAGTACGAAACCGACGAGCCCATCAAAATCCGTAAAAAAGAAAAGAAGGAGTACGAATACTGGCTCATGATCAAAGACCGGTTCGAGCGGTACAAGGCCAAGAGTGAAAACGATCTTAAGGCCTGCCAACAACAACTCGACTCCTACACAGCCTTTCACAAAAACCTCGTCCGGTCTGTAGACCTGCTGGAGGAAACCTACGGACTGGAAGAAATTACCCCCGAAGTGATCGACACACTCAAGACCGATAACAAAGACGCCGAACTGGCGGCCTACTTCATCAAGGTAATCTTCCAGAACACCTCACCGGACGTTACGCTTGACGAAGTCCTCGAAGAGTTCGAATACGTCATTCAGTACAACGATAAGGTATGCGACCACTACCGCACCGCCGTGGAGTTTGGTTATAATCCGGATTACGACTCACGTCAGATCGTCGGCGACAACTATGAAGACCTGGAAGAACGTTACTATGGGACTAACGATGTGAAAGGACCTGACCCTTCTCACGGCACCAGCGTGGCCGGCGTCATCGCCGCAAAACGTCATAACGGCGTCGGGATTGACGGCATTGCCGACAACGTCCGCATCATGCCCATCCGGGTCGTCCCCAATGGTGACGAGCGAGACAAAGACATTGCCAACGGCATCTATTACGCCGTCGACAACGGTGCACACATCATCAATATGAGCTTCGGCAAGGGATACTCGCCCCACAAGGAAATCGTAGATGATGCCGTGCGTTATGCCGAGTCGAAAGGCGTCCTGATCATCCACTCGGCGGGTAACGACAAGGACGACAACGACGTCGACGAAAGCTTCCCTACCCGCTTCTACCTCGACGGTAAGGAGGCGACCAACTGGATCGAGGTTGGGGCGTCTACACAGGGTACTGACACCAGTGACCTCATCGCTTCCTTCTCGAACTATGGTAAGAAGACGGTCGACTTTTTCGCACCCGGTGTCGATATCTATTCAACCGACCCCGGCGACGCCTACGAAAGCACTGACGGCACTAGTCTCTCTTCGCCTGTCACCTCCGGCGTGGCGGCCATCCTTATGTCGTACTTCCCGGAACTCACAGCCAAAGACATCAGGGATATTCTGCGGGAATCGACACGGCGTCTCAACGGCATAAGGGTACGGAAGCCCGATACGCTTGAAGAAGTTCGGATCGACCAGCTCTGTATCGCCGGCGGCGTTATCAATGCCTATGAAGCGGTGCGCCTTGCGATGCGCACCAGCAGCGAGAAACGTCCGGAGTGATTTATTACCCCAGTTTTCGTTACACATACAACCGGTAATTACCTTCCCATATACCGATTTTTGATGTAACCCATCGTCTGCGATTCGATACGCGACTTTGGATTGCGTTTAAAAATCAGGCTTTTTGCGGCTCGTCCGGCGAGTGGCCCAAGGGTAGTTTGCTTTCTCAAAGAGCCACCCGTGATGTCCGCCAGAGCTGTTGTAACCCTTGCCCTGATTATCGCCCCAACCTTATGTTCCGGAACGAACCCGCGGACTAACCCACTGTTCCCGGTCGGACCCGGCTTCACACTATCTGACTCAGTAAGCGAATTCTCGCTCCACTATTTCACAGTCGATGATCTCATCGTGCTCCCCTTCATGATCAATGGGACTATCCCAGTCAATCTGATCCTGGATACAGGATGCCAAACGCTCATACTATTCGGCAGGCGATTCGAAAAGGTATTTGACCTGGTCCCGGACTTCAGGGTGACGTTCTCCGGAATTGGGACGGGCGATCCCGCGGTCGGTAGCGTGGCGCTCGACAATACCATCACCATGGGACCAATCCTGGGCGATCAGGTGCCGATTATTGTGGTGCCGGGTAAACACATCTTCCGACAACATCTTCGGGTCGATGGCCTGATCGGGTACGATCTGTTTACCCGATTTGAAATTGAGATTCATCCTTCCCGTCAGGAAATCGTCTTCCGGCCTGCTTTCCATCGCACCCTTCCCAGCGACTACCATCATATCCCGCTGAGGCTCGCACGCCATCGCCCAACCATTGCCGCAACATTTGCGCTTCCTGAAAACGACATGGTATCGGAAATGCTGGTCGACACCGGTTCGTCGCTATCCGTTCTACTGACGTCATCCGACAAAAAGCACATCGGTCCCAAATCGAAAATGACCGTACTGGGCAGAGGTATTAACGGAAAGTTAATGGGTTCACGCACTGTCGCCCGACACCTTCAGCTGAACGCATACACCGCTGCCGACGTGCCGGTCGCCCTCACCTATTCTCCGCGCCATAACTACGCCTCCATCGGCATGGCCTTCCTGAAAAACTATTCTGTGATCATCAATTGCGTTCAGGGCTACCTCGGACTGCGACAGCCGGAAGAACCGGTGGTGGAAGAGATGCTTTGAATGCACCCTTACGCTCTTATGAGGCCTATATGACCTTGTGATTCAATGTTGTCGCCGCCATGCGACCCCCTTATCGTTTCCCCAGCAAATCCGGTCTAAACACCATCAACAGCAGAAACACCGTACCCGCGACACCAATGAGAGCCACGGGGAGGGTATTGTGTTTCAGCACAGCCGGCACGATCAGCACAGCAGTAACCAAACCGACCAACGCACCACCGAGGTGTGCTTCGTGACCGATGTTGCCGGCGCTGGTACGAATGCCGTACATGGAGTAGATCACATAACAGATGCCGAACAGCCAGCCGGGAATTCCAATAGGAATAAGAAACAGACTGACGTGAATGTCGGGCACGATTGCAATCGCAGCGAAAATGACACCCGACACCGCTCCTGATGCTCCTACGGCGCGGTATCCGGGATGACGGCGATGGATGAACAGGGCCAGAAGATCACCTCCAAACAGGCTCGCGAAATAAATAATAAGAACGTTTACCGGTCCCAATATTTGCTCCATGATAGCACTGAAACTGTACAGCGAAAACATGTTGAACAGGAGATGGGTCCAGTCGACATGCAAGAAGCCCGACATAAACAAACGCCCGTATTCGCGGTGATGCAACACACGCCCGACTTCGAAAAGGTTGCGATCAAAAAAAGAGGCATCGCGAAACCCCTTGTAGGAAATCAGAATGTTGGCGGCAATCAGGGCCAGCGTGACGATCTCTGTCTGCATGGTCTTATTAGGTAGCGCGTCAAATATAAGGCGCTGAGACAAAAGGCGGACGCAATGCCCCAACCTTTGTCGGCGACGGGGGCGGGATTAATGCCCGAACAATTATCTTTGCCTCATTCACGCCAAATCGCAACTATGAAACACGGCATACTCATCGATATGGACGGGGTCATCTACTCAGGTGACGTTATGATTCCCGGCGCCGACCATTTTATTAGTCGCCTGCTGAAAGAGAACATCCCCTTTATGTTCATGACGAACAACAGCCAAAGGAGCCGCACCGAGGTGGTTCGAAAGCTGGGTAAACTCGGAATCCATGTAGAAGAACACCATATCTACACGAGTGCCATGGCGACAGCGGAGTTTCTCAGCAGACAAATCCCGCGCGGATCGGCCTATGTGTTGGGGGAAGGCGGACTGCTCAGCAGCCTGAATGAAGCCGGCATATCACTGGTAGAGACCGACCCCGACTGGGTCGTGTTGGGAGAAGGGCGGAATTTCACTCTCGAAATGGTGCAGCGGGCCGTAGATATGATCCTGGCCGGAGCGAAATTCATAACTACCAATCGCGACCCCTCTCCCAAAAAGAAAGGGTGGAATAACCTGGGCATCGCTGCCACCACGGCCATGATAGAAGAAGCCACGGGAAAACGTGCGTTTGTTATCGGAAAACCAAGTCCCGTGATGATGCGGTCTGCACGCAAGGCCCTGGGCCTGGAGACCGCGTTCACTACCGTGATCGGCGACACGATGGACACCGACATTTTAGGCGGAGCGGTGATGGGGTATAAGACCGTCCTCGTACTCTCAGGCATTTCAAGGAGAGAAGATCTTATACATTACGCCTTCAAGCCGGATCTGCTGGTCGATTCCGTCAACGATGTACCGCTGCCTCTACCATGGTGGACAGCCTAGGCGATCAGTGCGGCAGCTTTGCCCGCAACAGGCCATACACCCAGGTGCCGGCCAATGCGCTCATAATGGTCACACCTATCACGAGCAACCCCGTGCCGAGTTGAGCATATAGCGGGCCGGGGCATGCGCCGGTCATAGCCCATCCAAAACCGAACAGCAGGCTGCCGTATATATTGCCCTTGTGAAATTTTTTGTCGGCCACCACAATCGGTTCACCATAGATCGTGCGGACCTTAAATTTCCTGATGATCCAGAGGGAGAGCATCCCCACCAGAACCGCTGAACCGATCACGCCGTACATGTGAAAGGATTGCAATCTGAACATCTCCTGGATTCGGAACCAGGAAATCACTTCGCTCTTCACTAGCAGCAACCCAAACCACGTGCCCGCGACGAGGTATTTGAGGTTGTGCCACCACGAATGGGAAAGGCGCGATTCATTGAGACCACTGTCGATAGCGCGGCCTTCCGGATCGACATCCGTCAACTTTTCAAACTCTTCTACGACTTCGCCCTTACTCATAGTCTAAAGTGTTAAGATGAACGGCAGGATGACATTGGCCATAAGGAAACCTCCTGCCATAAAGCTCATGGTCGCCGCCAGGGAGGGTAGCTGAAGATTGGACAGGCCCATGATCGCATGCCCCGACGTACAACCTCCTCCATAGCGTGTTCCGAAGCCCACGAGGAATCCGCCCGCGACGATCAACAAAAATCCACGCAGCGTTCCCAAGCTCCCGAAAGAAAACAGCTCGTCGGGAAGCAGCCCGTCATAGCGGGTGACTCCGTAGTGGACCAGCTCCTCCTTGAGCGCACTGGCTACCTGTATTTCCTGTGGGAACGGCAGCACGGTGGCTGCCATCACACCTCCCAGTACGAGGCCGGCAACAAACCAAAGATTCCAGGCTTCCTTCTTCCAGTCGTATCGGAAAAAAGAAATCGACGGACGCAACGCCGCCGCGCATATATGAGAAAATGAAGAAGAGATGCCGAACGACTTGTTCCCGATCAACAACAATAACGGAACGGTAAGACCGATCAGCGGGCCGGCGATGTACCACGGCCAGGGTTGTGATAATGTTTCCAATATGTGTTTCATGGCAAGACCAACCGAAAAAGATATCTATCTAACATAGCCATAATTTATTAAGTTGCAACTAACGGTTCGTCACCTGCGCAACCGGCGGCCTTTCCGCATTAGATCTTGCCATCCTGATCGGCGCATTGTTAATTCCTGCCACAATCACTTCCCCGTCAACAACAATCTTCCTCACATCACCAACCCACTGAAGCCCGGTTTCTTCCGGTTTAACAAACTCGAACCCCCCCTTTCCATCCCCCAGGAAAAGGAACCCAGTGTTACCTGTCATCTTTCCCGTTCTCGATCGTGTTCCGGTTAGATTGCCGCCAGCAACAAAATCCAGCTTGCCATCCCCGTTAGCATCCAGCACCGCCACAGCGAACACAGGCGCAATCTGCGCTTCAATGGGAAGGGGCTCGACGACGAACCGGCCACTTTCATTCCTGACAAAACAACTCTGCATTTGTTCCATCGCCAGCCGCGAAGCCGACTCCTTTTCCTGAGGTGTAAGCAACTGATCAAGGGTAGCGCGTGAGTACGTGTCGTAATCCTTAAACCGTTTCCGGAAACCCGGAAGTTGTCCCACCAATTCGTCCCGGGTAGGATAAGGATAACTACGACCCATGATGTAATACTCGATGATGGGATCTACCGATCCATTGTCGTCGAAGTCTGCATACCAAAGCATGGCAGGACGTTCCGCCGTGGCTTTGATCTGGTTGTTCAGCCCGACATTGCCGACCACAAAATCTATGTCACCGTCATCGTCAAAATCAGCGGCGACAATACAATTCCACCAACCGGACGTCGACTCCTTCACGTAGTCTGATGTCGCTCTTCTCAACGTACCGCTTTCATTCAAAAACACCTCAATGCCCATCCATTCGCCTACAACAACCAAATCTTCATACTGATCACCGTTCAAATCCACCCACACTGCATCCGTAACCATTCCGATATGTTTAAGGTCGTCAGGAAGTGAACTTACCGTAAACTCTCCCCGACCGTCATTGATCAGCAGTACGCTTTCAGGGGTTTCCGGATAGCGCCCCGGAACGATGCGTCCACCCACAAACAGATCCATATCGCCGTCACCATCTACGTCGGCTGGTCGCACGCAGGAACCGCTGATTCGCATCTCAGGGAGCGTCGATTTAGAGAACTGCCCCTTCCCGTCGTTGACGTACAATCGATCCTGCAAGTCCTGGTCCGCTTTGAAATACTCATATCCTCCACTGACGACATACAGATCCTTGTCACCGTCGCCATCCGCGTCGAAGAAAATCGCATCGATGTCTTCACTGTTTTTATCGCCTTCAAACGCCGACTGGTTTGATTTCACAAAACCCTGGGGGCTACCCAAAAACAAGGCCGTAGCCTGGCCTTTGGCGCCACCGACCAGGATGTCGGACAGCCCGTCGCCGTTCACGTCAGCCACTGCAAGCGCAGGTCCCATTGTCGAGTACAACCTCGGGAGGAGCGATTGAATATTGAAATCGACATATTCATTTTCAGCGTGCGAAAAGTCCGGCACAACGTCAACTTGCCGGAACCACGTGGGTAGGGCATCCATTGGCAGGCGTGGTTTGCTCTCGGTCTCACTGATGTCTACGCGCTGATTGACCGCGGCGTTCGTCACTGTTTGGTATCCGCCCGTCGGCCAGCGTACGACGATCGAGTCGATGCGGTCCACCGCGCCCAACCCGAAATGCAACACCGGATCTACGGATGACTGAAACCCTCTTACGGGAAGATTTTCCCGTACCCAGGTCTTTCCTCCGGCGAAAACCGTTACGCGGGCGCCAACGGCAAATTTGTTCGTCTTGCCTGTCAGCTTCACAGCCAGAAAGTTGTGCTGCAGACGTTCGGAATTGTTGCGATAGATTCCGGCCTTATCGTTCATGTTATTCACGACCAAATCGAGATCACCGTCATTATCGAGATCGGCATATGCCGCGCCATTGGCTATGGTCGGTTCATCAAAGCCCCACGGCTTTGTTACATCGGTGAACGTGAGGTTGTCGTTTCCTCGGAAGGCGTAGTTGGGGAGCCTATTTTCTTCGAATTTTGCGATGACCTCCAGCAGGCTCACCTTCTCTCCCTGTCGAACCTTGGCTTCAACACTTTTCGCCGCCTCGAATTTGGCGAAGTCGTTATTGGTGAGGTCACGCTTGAATCCGTTCGTAACGAAAATATCCGGGACACCGTCAATGTCGAAGTCTTCTATCAATACACTCCAGCTCCAGTCGGTATTGGACACTCCGGCGAGCTGGCCGATCTCGCTGAATGTGCCGTTTCCATTGTTCAGGTGAAGCATATTGCGCATATACTGCGCATGCAGACCGCTTCGAACCATGGTATTAAACACGTTGTACTCATCGACACCCATGAGTTGCTTTTGCCGGTAGTTGTCCTTCGGCAGCATGTCGAGGGTAAAAATGTCCATATGCTGATCGCCGTTAATGTCGACGATGTCGGTGCCCATGGTGAATTTGGATATGTGGCTTAGTTGGTCGGTGACATCAACAAAGAACCGACCCTGATCGTTGATCAGCATCCGATCGCGTGCGGTGTAGTCGCACCCCAGATACATGTCGATCCATCCATCGTTGTTTACATCAGACAAACTTATTCCCAGGCCGTAGTTGAACGCAGACCCATAGACGCCCAAAGAATCGCTGACGTCAGTGAAGTATCCATTGTCATTCCGATATAGCTTGTTGCCCACATCGGGGTATCGTTCATTCGAGTTTTTTACGGACAGGTTGTACACATTGGAAATTTCCAGGAGCGAATGGTTGAGCAGCACCATGTCCAGGTCGCCATCGCGATCGAAATCAAAGAACGCAGCTTGTGTGGAGTATGAGGGGTCGTCGAGGTTGTATTCTTTGGCTTTGTCGGTAAAGGTCAGGTCGCCGTTGTTGATCAGGAGGATATTTCGACGTCGTTCCTTGTCGACCGGGTTGGCGGAGCGACACACATAGATATCGAGGAGTCCGTCGCCGTTGACATCGACCATCGTTACGCCGGTCTTCCAGCCTACCTCACACGCGGTACCCGACTGTTCGGTAATATCCCTGAACTTAAAGTCGCCTTCGTTCAAATAGAGTTTGTTGCTGAACAGGTTGGACGTAAGATAGATGTCGACCAGGCCATCGTTATTAATATCTCCCAACGCGACGCCGCCACCGTTGTAGAAATACTCGTATGTAAGAATATTGCTTCGTTCAGTCTCGTGGTTTTCATTGACGAAGCTGATGCCGGTGTGGCGTTCGCTCAGGCGGGTAAAAAGGTGATCATCTTGCGTAGTGCAGGAAATCACCAGTAGCAAGCATAAAGCAGTAGCAGGTATTCTGGTCATGGTATGCCTCTCGTCGATCGTCTGTTGAAGCGTGCCGTGATGCACGGTATCACCGTGATCGGTTTGTAGCAATAGTCGTTCATTAAATATACTCACTTTCAGCGAATGCCTGAAAAAGAATAAGCCGCCCCGTAATGAGGCGGCTTACCGTAAATCAAACTAGTACAACTATGTCACATATTCGGTCGACTAATACCTCAACCCTATCTCATCAAAATAGAGCGTCACAGGCAAGTTCGCATTGTTATTCTTGAACCGGAGTTCACCCACGTTGTCATTTCCTGCCATATCAGCGATGGAAATATTTACTTCGCTCCATCCGGCTGGGATATTGATATACGTATCAGCATTATCACCGATCTGAATGATAAAATCCTGTTGTGCCGGCGCATATACCGAGAAAGAAAGCGTGCTGTAGCCGGAAAAAACATCAGCTGCAGGCGAGCCAAGCTGGATTGCGCCATACTGGCCGGAATACGTTGCCTTAATAGCTGTGGTCCCAACCAATACTTCTTCCGTGCTCGCGAAATCCTTAGTGACCTCCCAGCCATCCCATTCACCCCATCCATTCTTTAACCCATCGTCATAGATGACATAATCCAGCGGTGCAGGTCCTTCTACCGGCACAGTAAGGTTCAGGCCGAGGTTAGCCGTATATCCATGTTCCGTGGTATACGTTATGGGGCCTGCAGTTGCGTCGGCCGGAACGGCGACTACAATTTGTGTAGGAGACTGGCTGACGAAATCAGTGGACGGAATCGGATCGGTTACATTGGCGAATCCAAGCGACACGATCAAATCCAGACGTTCACCTGAAATCGTAATGTTATCCACCCCGGGTTCAGCCGGTTTTGGTGTGAAGCTATCGCCAACAGGCAACAGGATCTCTACCGGATCGGCGGACACCACGTCGACTTCAGAAGGTTGATGAAGTGTAACAAGACCGCTCAAGGCGCCCACCGGAATTTGCAGGACAATCTGGCTTTCCGATTGACTCACAAAATCAGACGTGTTGATATCGCCTTCTAAACTGATCGAAGTAACCAGGTCAAGGTCGGTCCCTTCTATCGTTAGCTCTTCAGTGTGATGCAGGGAGAGCGGGGAAATGTTCGTGATCGTAGGCAAGGTAACCGTAAGCGGCTCCTCTGTATCGACGGTCAAGGCCTCCGGAAGCGTGGCCGTCCGTTGCAGAGATACCTTACCGGTCTTAGCCTCAAGAGGGACCGTCACCACAAGTTCAGTACGCGACTGGCTCACGAACTCCGTGACCTCCACGCCGCCGGTGAACCAAACCGATGTCACAAAGTTCAGGAATTCACCCGTGATCGTGATGTTGGTTCCCGGCTTCGCTTCCTCAGTGATGCTGGCGATCACGATCGGCGCGTCGGGACTGTAGATACTTTTGGATTCGATATCACCTTGCGGTGTCTTGAGTGTAATCCGTCCAAAGCCGGTCTCCAGGGGCACTTTGAATGTGATCACCTCGGACGACTGACTATCGAACGCACTCGACGGAACTTCAACGCCTACAGGCATGATGACCGCCGTTACTTTATCCAAATTATTGCCAATCAGCTTTATCTGCTCCCCATGCAATACACCAGAGGGGCCGAAACTCAAGAGTTCGATTTGCCCGCTGTTCTTGTCATCATCGTCATCGCAGGATGTCAACAACACAAGGGACAACGTCAGACACAACAGGCCCGGTAGTATTCCTATATATTTCCTTTTCATACGACGTATCAGGTAAAGGTTAATCATTCGTGTTGGGTACTACCCTGAAATTGTCCATGGCGAAATTGTATATCGCCGGGTTTGGACCATGGAAATAGATGTACATGCCATATCCATTGGGGTTATAGGGAAATTCCTGATTGGCCGCATATACGTCGGCCCATGGAATGGTTACGGTTTCCCAATCCCCGCCTGTGTCAAGGTTAGCCTGCCATTCATAGAAGATGTTATTCCGGGCGTCGCCAAAGCCACCGCCGTCGGCCGAGCCCAGGTAAAGCCTCATAACGGCCCCACTGATCGTCTCCAGCGTATTCACCTCGAACTTCAGACTGTAACTTCCGGGGTCGAGGAATGCGTCTTCGGGAATGACTTTGGTAAGATCGGCTACGTCGCCATCTGCCGGCCCCCCGTAGACTTCGAGATAGGGCCATGCACCTTGCTCACCCCGATCGACCCGCATGAAGTTGCTGTTGACATTGGGTATGTCAGGGTCTGAATCGACGACAAAGTCGCCTCCCCTCCAGAAACCGTTAACAAACGGACCTTCAAAGTCGGCGAAAATATTCCGCCCGTCACGGAACCAGAAATTTGACTCTGTAACTCCGAAATTAGATGCTATCGTTACCGGTCCGGGTTGTGCACCATCCGGCACGATCACTTCCAACACCTGATCCTCCACTGTGAGGATCTCTGCCTCGACACCACCGCTGAAGGTCACAACGAGCGGTTCATAGAAGTAATTACCGTAGAAGACAGCGACTTCGCCGGTGCCTACATATTCACTTTTCATCCTCGAAATCAACGGCTCGCTGACATCCACCGAAAAGTCGTACTCAAGGGATTGACCATTGGCAAATACCAGTTTGACTTTGTTGTTGATGACTTCGGGAAGTTCTGAAGGCACTCGTGTGATAATGGACGTGCTGGTAATAAAGGTTGTTACCAGTGTCGCCGGCTGATCGTTAAACCAGACCTCGACCGTATTCTGGAGATTCTCCCCCATAATAGCGACCATTTGGCCCTGACCAGCAGCCACAAGCAACGAGTCGGCTGCCGTAGGCTGCGTGACCCGCACATAGCGAACCCTTGGCGCGCCTCCGGCATCGTCATCCGAACACTGGGTAAATATCCCGGTCATGGCAACAGCCGCTGCGAGAATCAGTATCTTATATCTTGATTTCATAACGTTTCGTTTCTAGATCACTAATAGCACCGTTAGTCGAACTCATAGGGTACAGGCTCTTCGTTCAGGCTGGGCGCCTGGCTGACTTCGGACGCCGGAATGGGCAGTCTGAAGTTACCCGAGTTGGCAACGGCCAGGCGGTTGTTGTCCCATGAGGTTCTGGTGAACGTCCATGCGGTGGGGTTAGGCCATTGGTTAGGGTAGATGGCAAACAGTCCGCGATCCTGGCTGCTAATGATGTCGTACGCTTTCTGCGCGTCGTAATAGCTCAATCGCACCAGGTCGTACCAAGCCATGCTCTCCATTGCAAACTCTTTCATGCGCTCTTCAAAGATCATCTGCCAGGTGAGTGCTGTCGGCTGTCCTTCTACATTGTCAGGATCGATCGGGGGAACCCCGGCTCGGATACGAATTGCGTTGTAATACTCCAACGCCTTGGGATCTTGTGTCGAGGCGCTATTCCCGAGGGCCGCTTCGGCATATATCAAATACATTTCAGCAAGGCGCAGCATATAGGTATTGTTCGGATAGCGCTGACGATCGGTTTCACCCGGTATTCTGCCTATCACATACTTCTTAATGCTGGCAAAGCTGTTATCACTGGTTCCGGGATCGGGGAACACATGGGGTTGGGCCGTCACATTATTGATGATCTCAGGATATGTAAATCCAGGCAGCATAAAGCTGGCTTTCAGCCGCTGATCCAGTGTAAAGCCCGGCGTGGCCCCGTCATCGACGATCAGTCCATCGTACAAGCTTAGCAGCCACCAGGTAGCGCTGAGGTCCCCGCCCCATCCATCGCCGTTGGCAGCAATGTCGTTCGAATAGGTGATCTGCGATACCAGGGTATTAGACGCTTCGTACCCGTTAGGAGCTGTTGTATACACCCATTGCAACTCGAAGAGCGACTCTTCATTGTTGTCGTACGGGTGCCTGAACAAAGAAGCGTAGTTACTCAACAGACGCTTGCCACTCATTGTGATCACGCGTTCCGCGTATTCCTTCGCCTTGTCGAGGTGTTCCTGGTGGCGGGCGCCGGCCGTGGCACCCAGACCAGCGAGTGTCAGGTGTGTGCGGGCGAGCATACCTTCAGCCGACCATTTTGTAAGACGGCCGGGCTGAATCGACACTTCAGGCAAATGTGCTGCAGCGAATTCGTAGTCACGTCTGATGAACTCCCAAACGTCGGAGACCAGATTGCGTTTCAGATTCGGGTTGAACAGGTGCTCCAGATTATTTTCGATGATTGGAACGTCACCATAGTTCATCACGAGGTGTGTATACGCCGTAGCTCTCATGAACCGCGCTTCTGCAAGCGCGTGATTCTTGATTTCTTCCGATACATCGGCGCCTGCATAGGTGTTGATGTTATGCATCGCCAGGTTGGCCTGCCCGACAACCACGAAGAAAGCCTGGTAGGCCTGCTCATTGGGCTCCGATACGTCGGTGATGTTGAATTCCACAGCATCCCGGTCACCCCACGCGCGGAATACGGTTCCGCCGCGGATGTCCCCCAACTTAAAGTTGGCCTTATCGACGTAGCTTTTCCAGGCACCGCTGTACAGCGGCGCTGTGCCGGCCAACACCTGCTCGTTGGTCTTGTAGAAGTTTGCATCTACCAGCCTGTCCTGAGGCGGCCTGTCCAGAAACTCATCTGAACAGCCGGCAAGGACAACCGATGCGGTCAGGGCGGCAAGAAGTATAATTCTATTTCTCATTTTCAGATTCTTTTTAAGACTAGAAATCAACCCCAACATTAAATGAATAGACCGGTGTGAGCGGATAGCGACCGTAGTCTACACCGACAAATCCCTGGGCAACGTTTCCATTGGGTCCGACGTACGAGCCGATCTCCGGATCGTAGCCCGAGTATCCTGTAATGGTGAACGCGTTCTGTACACTTACACCCAGGCGGACGTTGCGGACAACGTTCTGGTTGCCCAGCAGGTTATGGGGTAGCGTATAGGTGACTGAAATATTCTTCACGCGCAGATACGACCCGTCTTCCAGGTATTTGTCTGTAAGCCTGTCATAGTTACCATTGACACTCGAACCTGAAATCCGGTTGACCTGGGTTTCGGGGTTCAGCAGGTACGGATTGCCTTCCCCATCTTCGGCTACCTTGGCATAGTTGAAAGCCTCCACAAACATGTTGCGGCCCAGGTTGATGTTGTTGGGATTATTGTTTTGATAACGCACGTAGTTGTATACCTGGTTACCATAACTGTAGGTCAGCAGAATGCTGAGGTTAATGCCCTTATAGGAAAAGGTGTTCGTAAAGCCACCAAACCATTTCGGATACGGATTGCCGAGGAACGTACGGTCATCTGCCGTAATCTTTCCGTCAGGCACACCGTCTGGTCCGCTGACATCCTTGTATTTCACATCGCCCACCCAAATGCTGGCGGGGTCGGCCGGGCGCGGCTCGTTGTTATTATCCACAGGCCGTGCGCTGTTCTCGATTTCTTCCACGCTTTGGAATAATCCTTCTTCGATGTAACCAAAGAACAACCAGGGTGCGTAGCCAAGCTGCGTACGCTGCGCAAAATTGGCCAGGAACCAATCCGGTCCTTCACGGGTGAGGTGGCTGGTTCCGGTAGTAAGTTTGGTGATTTTCGTTTCGAACCCGGAAATGTTGAGGTCTGATTCCCACTTGAATCCATCCCGGTCCAGGTTGATGGTGTGAATGGAGAATCCCCATCCCTTGTTCTCCAGCGAGCCGACGTTCACGACGGGGGCGCCAACCGACGCATCTCCGCGGGTACCCATATACCAGGGCAACTCGCTTTGAAGAATCAGGTTATCGATGTTCTTGATATAGTAGTCGGCATCAAGCTGAATGCGTCCGTTAAAGAGGCCGAGTGTGATACCGAAGTTATCGGTTTTTGTTTCCTCCCATTGATAGTCGGGGTTAGGGTAGTTCGCGGGCCGGAACCCGGATCCCCACTCCGTGGGCAGCGCGTCGGCCATGGTACCGTATATCGCCCCGCCGTTACCCTGGTTGCCGGTGAGACCTGTTTCAAGTCGCAACCGCAGGTCGCTGATAAACGGCACATTAAAGAAGGATTCTTCAGAAACCCTCCACACCCCTGATATGGATGGGAAGTATCCCCACTTTCTTCCGGGACCGAAGTTCGCCGATCCATCAGCGCGATACGCGGCGGTGATAATGTAGCGATCGTCAAAATTGTAGTGCAGACGGCCCAGGTAGGACTCCATCGCCCACTCACCCTGACCGCCTCCGTTACCGGCATCATCGGCATTTCCGGCATTCAGGTCGAGAACTTCATTGGTCAAAAATCCGCGGCGGGAAGCATTCAGATTTTTCCAGGTCGACTCCTGTGCTTCATGTATCGCCATGACGTCGATGTGATGCTTACCCAGTTGTTTCGAGTACTGTAAGGTCTGGCTCCAACCCCAGTAGGTATTCAGGTTGTGATTGTTTTCGAGGTATGCATTGGAATTCTGTTGCCAGCCAAAATTGTAGGTAGGCAGGTAGTAGGTAGAATGGGAGAATCCAATGTCCGTGTTGAAGCTGGTGCGAAGATCGAGTCCTTCGAGAATTTTCACCCCGGCATTCAATCCGCCCAAAATACGGTCGCGCCGCAGCTCGTTCGTAGAAATCTCGGCGATCCCTACCGGGTTGGGCGGCGCAAATTGTTCTGCATTGTTTGCCGGATTACCGCCACCAAAGGTTCCGTCCAGGTTTCTGACGGGGATCTGAGGGCCAAGCTGGATGGCATTCACAATAAGATTGTTGCCATTCAGGTTGTTTGACGCCAGCGTTTCATCCGTCTTAGCATAATTGACATTGCCACCCACGTAGAACCAGTCGCGGGGTTTAACATCCAGGTTTACGCGGACGGAAGTCCTCTCAAAACCGGAACCCAGCGCCACACCATCCTGAAGCATTCTTTCACCGGAAACGTAGAACGTGGTTTTGTCTCCCCCTCCGCTTACGGTCACCTGGTGCTTTTGCATGGCGGCCGACTTAAACAGTTCGTCCTGCCAGTTCGTCCCCTCACCCAGGATGGAAGGGTCACGGAAATCTTCCCGTACCTCTCCGCCAGCCAGCTCCTTGTATTCATTTTCCATTTGCGCGTATTGCCGCAAGTTCATGACGGGGATATTATCCGGCGGCGCCTGGAGGCTATAGGAGTAGTCGTAAGAAATTTTTATGTCGCCAGCCTTTCCTCTTTTCGTCGTGATCAGCACCACGCCGTTCGTTCCCCGTGACCCGTAGATGGCGGTGGCCGAAGGTCCCTGGAGAATTTCCATGCTGGCGATGTCAGAGGGGTTCAGCGATGCCAGGGGATTGGTTCCTGATGCGGAAATCGATCCCTGGATTTGAACGCCGTCGACAACGTAAAGAGGCTCGTTGGTTCCATTGATGGAGTTGATACCCCGAATGTTGACAGAGATACCTCCGCCGGGGGCACCGGTGTTCTGCGTGACATACACGCCGGCAGACCGTCCCTGGATGGCCTGCTCAAGAGTTGTGTTAACGGTTCGCTCGATGTCCGCAGTGGAAATCGATGTCTGTGCCGTAGTAAGGTCGGCCCGCCGCATTTCACCATAGCCCCATACCACGACTTCACTGAGCGTGGTCACATCTTCTGACAAGGTCACATCGATGGTGGTCTGCGTACCCACCCGAATTTCCTGGGTCACGTATCCGATGAACGCAAACATGAGCACATCTTCCTCGCTGGCTTCAATCGAGAACCGTCCGTTCCCGTCCGTTGTCGTACCTGCTGTAGTGCCCTTCTTGAGCACGTTCACGCCAGGAATGGCGCTCCCCGAATCGTCGGTAACGTGCCCGGTGACCACGCGTTGCTGCCCGTAGGCAGACGCAAACCCCAGCAGCAGAAGTACCGCAACGACCGCTCGTGCTAAACTTCGGTAAACAATCTTCATAGATTATAGGGTTGAATTAGATTAACTGTTGCTATCTGAACATGGTATACCGGATCACCTGACGGGATTTCAGGTGAAATCCACGACAGGCTAGAACGTTTCAGCCAAACCTTCTGAAACTACTGGATCCGGTTATTCTTCAGTGTTTTTTTCTACTTCACGGCTGTCCGTTTGCCTCGCCATCCCCAAACGTCCAGCAATCGAATTCATCAGGACGGTTTCGCAATCGGTTGCCAAGAGGGCATACCAAAGATGCCCTTCCGCGGGGACTTCGAGGGTATTAAAATGTTGCCCAGTTGCGGGTGAACCGTTAACGAGGGGGGTTGGAATGTTTCAGGAAGGGGTATTGGATGTTAGGCAAAATTGCGATTGCGGGCCGTCTAACGCCGATTTTGCAAACGCATACAAAGCGACCTGAGGGAGTGGGTTTTCGGTAGCAATACTAATGAAATGATCAGATCAGGGATACGAGAACGATACATCCCATGATCAAAAAATAAAGCAGGATCTCAATGATCAGCATCACCTTGCTCCTTTTTCGGTAATCGTCAGCAGACATCAGGTTCTGGAATAAACTCGTGTCAATCTAGCACGAATTCCTGCCGCGGGAGGCTACAAAATCGTAATGATCAGGGTTCAGATTGTTGCTTTAGAAGATAATTTTTCCGTTTTCATATCGCCCCATGCCCCTCACGTTATCATCATGTACCCCTAACACAATTTGAGGGTCCCGACACCGGTGCCTGAGGTTGTCGAATGTCACTCACTTAATCAGTCACTCATTTATCAGTCACTCATTGTTTTCTCCCCGCATACAGCGAGGGGAGCACGTTGAAGTGTTCTTTAAAATAGCGAGCGAAGTACTTGGGATTGTTGAAGCCCACCTTGTAAGCAACTTCGGCGACGGTGAGCTGACTCTTTTCCAGCAGCTGGGCAGCCCGTTGGAGGCGTATCGTACGAATGAATTCAAGAGGAGACTTGCCGGTGAGGGCCACCAGCTTCTTATATAAGTGTACCCGACTCATACCCAACTCATGACTCAAGGTTTCTACGGTAAAGTCCGGATCGGAAATATGCTCCTCAACGAACTTGACAGCCTTTTCGATCAGCTTTTCGTCCAGGGAAGAGATTTGAATCTCGCTGGCCTTGACCTCGATCCGATTGCCTAACGTCTGACGCATGGCCTGCCGACGCTCCAGAAGATTCCGGATCCGGCTCTGAAGGATCTCAAAACTAAACGGTTTGGTGACGTAATCGTCGGCCCCCATGTCGAATCCCTCCCGGATCTGCTCTTCGGCAGCTCGGGCGGTAAGCAGGATAAGCGGGATGTGTGAGGTTCGCTTGTCGCCCCGCACCTTTCGCAGGAACGCCATGCCATCCATCTCAGGCATCATCACATCGCTTACGATCAGGTCGGGAATATTGGCACAGGCCTGACGCCAACCCTCAACCCCATTGGAAGCCTCAACCACGTGATAGGTAATGTTGAGATTGTCTTTGAGATAGAAGCGGAAGTCCTCATTGTCCTCTACAAGCAACAGCACCGGCTTTTTTCTGCTGCGTAAGGGTTCGTCCGAAACAGTCGCCTGCGTCAGGGCAGGGGTCTCGGGTTCCGCGAGGGACTCCGGGCCATCAATTATGTGGACATTGCGAACCGGAAGGACCACTGTGAAGACGCTTCCCTTCTCGATCTCACTCTCAACAGAGATCACCCCGCCATGAAGGCGCACAAATTCCCGGGCGATAGACAGACCGATACCGGACCCCTGATTGACCATATTACCCGGCGTTTCACTTTGGAAGAAGCGCTCGAAGATGCGTTCCTGATCTTCGCGGGCAATGCCAATGCCTGTGTCCGCAACCTGTATCCTGACAGCTGGCGACTGCGCCTCTTCGTCCAGATCCATCTTTACAGACACCTGACCGCCTTCACGGGTGAACTTGAAAGCGTTAGAAATGAGGTTGAACAGGATGCGTTCGACCTTGTTGCGATCAAAAAGCGTATCGAGCTGCTGTATTTTGGTCTCGAATGAGAATTTGATATTCTTTTTCTCGGAAAGGTCGGAGAAGGAAAAGGCCACGTCGCGACAGAACCGCACGAGGTCACCGCGTTCGGGCGTCAAACGGATCTCCTGCACTTCCATCTTCCGGAAGTCCATGAGTTGGTTGACCAGGTTCAGCAACCGGCGTGCATTCCGATACACCATCTGCAACTGCCCCTTTTCGGCCGGATCCCGCGAATGCTTCATCAGCCGCTCAATCGGCGCCAGTATAAGTGTCAGGGGCGTGCGAAATTCGTGGCTGATGTTGGTGAAGAACTTTATCTTGAGCATGTCAAGCTCGTGGACACGCCGGGCCTCCTCGCGTTCCTGCTGTACTTTAACCTTGATCCGCTCACGCTGCAGGATAAGTCGCCGTGTCAGCAACAGTGCTCCGAGGATCACCAAAAGGTATAACCCCAGCGCGATCCTGGTCTTCCAGAAAGGCGGCAGCACAGTGATAGCCAGGCTCACACCCTCCTCGTTCCAGACGCCGTCGTTGTTGGCTGCGATCACGCGGAAAACATAATCGCCGGGATCCAGGTTGGTGTACGTTACCTTCCGTGATGCGCCGTCGGTCGTCAACCACTCTTTGTTGAATCCTTCGAGCTTGTACTTGTACTGATTTTTGGTCGGATGAAAAAAGCTGAGCGCTGCGAACTCCAGCGAAAACACATTCTGATCATGGCGTAACGTCAGGCTTTCGGTGCGGGTTACAGGCTTCTCGAGGATCACGCGGCCGTTTAGCGTTTCACCTACGCCCACGCTGCGATTGAAAATCTGCAAGTCCAGCAGCACTACAGGTGGCCTCGCGGTGTTCCGCACGATGCGATCCGGGTGAAACATGTTTATCCCATTGGAACCTCCGAACAACAATACACCGCTATGCGTACGCAACGCGCTGCGATGATTGAATTGCTTCCCCTGCAGGCCATCCAACTCGTCATAGTTTTTGAATTGCACCGCCAGACTTTCGAAGCCATGCGGCATGCTTACTGCGACGCGGGAAATGCCGTTAGGTGTACTCGCCCAGATTGTGCCCGTATCGTCTTCCAGTATTCCCACGATGGCGTTATGCGGAAGGCCATCTTCAACACGGAAGTATTTAAACCGGCCTTCTTTTCTATCGTATACATTCAAACCATCCTGCGTGCCGATCCAAATCAATCCGCGGCTATCCTGGTACAAATCGGTGATGCTGTTGTTGCTCAGGCTGCCCGGAGCGTCTGACGCCAGGATGTGGGTAAACGTCGATTCGCCATGACGCCTGAAAGAAATGCCATACCCCGTGCCTACCCATATAGTGTTTTCGTCGTCTTCCAGCAATGCGGGCACATAGCCGGTACGAATACCATCGGATGCGGTGTACCGCTGGAATTTCCCGGTCTTTCGGTCGAAGCGGTTCAAACCACCGACGAGCGTGCCGACCCAAATATCATGGTTGGCGTCTTCCAGCAGAGACCAGCCGTTGTCGTCAGAAATGGATTCGCGATCCGTGGCATCATATCGATAGTGTGTAAACCGCTTTCCATCAAAACGGTCAATGCCGCCGAAGTAAGTTCCAATCCATAGTTCGTCGCGGTGGTCCACGATCAGACTAACGATCACATCGTTGCTAAGGCTGTTCGGATCCGCCGGATCGTGTACATATCGGGTGTACGAGTCGGTGGCAGGATTATAACGAATGAGCCCTCCTCCGTTGGTACCAATCCAGATGTTACCGCGACTATCTTCTACCATGGCGTTGACATCGTCGTAAGGGAGCGAGTGGTCGTCGGTATCGCGATGCCGTATCAGCCGGAACTTGGTCAGGTTCTCATGGTAATAGCTCACCCCCTGCTTGAAGGTACCCACCCAGAGAATGTTCTCGTAGTCGATGTATATGGTGTTGATGCTATTCTGGCTGAGGCTGCGGTCGTCTCCCGGATCGTTCATGAGGTACCGTACCGACCACGTTTTCTTATCGATGAGATTAATGCCGCCGTGGTCGCTGCCGATCCAGATCAACCCGTTGTTGCCTACCGCGAGGTTGCGGACAATGTCGCTGTTCAGCCGCAGGTTGCCCGCACTCCTCCGCGTGATCTGGCGCAATTCCCTGGTGCCGGAGTCCATATAATAGACGCCCAGGTTGGCGTTGGCAACGAATATCCACAAGTCGCCGTCGTTGTCAATGCGCAGGTTAAAGTCAAGATACTCGGAAGTCGTTGGCCGTAGCAGGTCGGTATTGGTATACCGGACGTCGTAGTTCCGCTGATCCAGTGCCACGATGGTGCCGCTGCGGAAGATCGCCCAGACCGCGCCGGAAGTTTTGTCTATAGCCACCGCGGAGGGAACATCGCCGTCGTGATGCAAGACCGGTACGGCTTTGCCGCTATCCGGGACATAGCGATACAGGCCGGCCTGTTCATGGATAAACCACCAGGCGCCATTGCCATCGTCGACAATATCCAGTACCCTTCCGGACGGTAAACCATACGCTTCAAGAAGGTGATCGGGATTACGGTCAAAGTTGCCCGTCTCCGGATTGTACACGCACACACCAAAATAGGTGGTCACCCAGATGCGGCCATCCGGATCCTCAAACAGCTTGATGATGTAATTATCGACCAGCGAGGTTGAGTCATTCGCCCTGTTGAGAAAGACCTTTACCGAATATCCGTCAAAGCGGTTAAGCCCGGACGCCGTGCCCGCCCACAGGAAGCCCTGGCGATCCCGAAGGAAACAATTGACCTGGTTGTGCGATAACCCCTGGTTGACGTTGAGCCGCAGAAAACGATATTCATCCCCGGGTTCCGCGTGCAGCAAAAAAGGGCCTAAAACAAGGAAAACGATGAAGACTCGGCCGATCATACCCCTATCTGATCTCGGAGAGAACCGTAATTTACGTCTTTATTCCCGCTTGTGCACCAGGAACAGACCACTTTATCCGGGTAAACAACGAGAGGTAATCGCTACCGCAACGGGTTACGAAACCTTGTCGAGAGGGATTCGCTCGCGTCCATCGCGAAGCGACTTCTTCAATTGTGTCGGGGTCAAGCCCGTGATCTTTTTGAACTGCCCGGAAAGATGGGCCACACTGCTATATCCCAACCGGTCGGCAATTTCACTCAGGGTATGCTCTTCATAAAAGAGAAGCTCTTTCGCCTTCTCAATCTTCTGCCGGATAATATAGTGTTCCAGCGTCACACCTTCCACAGAAGAAAACAGGCTGCTGATGTAATTGTATTCATGATGCAGCGCCTCCGAAATCAGGGCCGACCAGTTGGTCTTAAGATCAAGCCGTTCACTGTGATGGATGCGCGAAATGACCTCGTTCTTCACGGCCTCGATCAGGCGCGACTTCCGGTCGTTGATCCGCTCAAAGCCTGCCTGCTTCAACAAGGCATCGACACGCTCTAATGCCTCCGCTGCCGGCTTCTCGTCGCGAAGCGTTACACGCCCCAGCGCAACCTCTTCAGGAGGAAGGCCTGCCTGCTCAAAGGCGGTACGCACGGCGTCAACACACCGTCCACACACCATATTTTTTATGTACAGGTTCATACGCTTTCAAAACAACAAAAACGGCGGTGAAGTTTTTGACACAAAAGCCGGCGGAACACAGCTCACGCAATCGTTCCCGAAAATAATTGGTACGGCGGAACTTATCAATGCGAGCCGTGACGTAGTATATTGCTGCGCAACCGAAATGGCGGGAGGACGTTACTGAACGGAATGCGACTTAATAAACATTACTCGGCGGCCATTCTGGCTTTCGTAATCTGGGGTTTTTTTCCGGTTCCTCTCCGATGGCTTCAGTCGTACCCCGCCGGCGAGATCGTATTTTTCCGGATCCTGCTGTCCCTCCTCACACTCGTGCTGATCATCGGCATCGGCCGACGCAGATCGCTGCGCGAAGACATTCGCCACTTTCTGCAGCTTGGTCCCGGTCAACGGCGAAAAGCCGTGTGGCTCACTGTCGCCGGTGGCATACTCCTGGGCATTAACTGGTTGTTGTTCATTTACATTGTAAACAGTGTCAACGTGAAAACCGCGTCGTTCACGTACCTGATTTGCCCCGTGCTGACCGCGGTGCTGGGAAGCCTGATCCTCAAGGAGCGGCTATCGTCCCTACAATGGTTAGCTGTCGGCCTGTGTGCCGCGAGTTGTGTGCTTGTCGGACTTAACTCGGCGCCGGAACTCCTGTTTAGCCTGCTGACGGCGTTCACCTATGCGACCTACCTGATCTCCCAGCGAAGTCTTCAGGGGTTCGACCGGCTCATTATACTCGGGGCGCAGGTCTTCATCGCGTTTCTCGGTTTGATGGTGTTGTATCCTTACCTGGTCCAGGGCGTCCCGAAGGACACATCGTTTTATATGATCGTGGCCCTGATCGCCGTACTGTTCACGGTGATTCCCCTGTTCCTGAACCTGTACGCATTGAACGCTATCAATGCCGCCACCATTGGTATCCTGATGTACATCAACCCCCTGCTCAATTTCATACTGGCCATAGCGCTGTACAAGGAGACCGTCACCGTGCTGCAAGCATGTGGCTATGGGATTATTCTCGGCGCTTTGGTGTTATTCAACTACAGTTATTTCCAGAGACTCCGGACGGTGGTCCGGACGCCGTAATTTTCTCCAGGTTATGACAACATGTCCAACCGGAAAGCGTGGTTTTGTATCGGAAGAAATCGCCGTTGACGCACTTATCGGCGCATGGGTACGGTACGATCACTCCCGCGGCGACGGACCGGTGACGATCTATTTATGTGACGACTGCGGGCAATACCACCTGACCTCAAAGGGCCCGATGCACGAGACATTAAAAAAATATCTGGCCGATGGCACCATCAGCCGCATGTCACAAGCCGAGGAGTGGATGCGAAGATTGAAGAAGCGATGAGGTTCACCGCCAGACGCGCCGCCACCCTACGCCACTCCTTCAACGACGATCATCTGGGTAACCGAAGCGGACTGTCGCATCGCTTTTGCCGGTGCGTATGCCTCTGACGACCACCATGCCTTCGCTTTTTCTAAGGAAGGGAATTCGGTAACGACAATACGACCCGGCTGCCAGTCGCCTTCCAATCCTTCGGCCTTACCGCCGCGCACTATAAATTTCCCTCCGAACGGCTGCAGGGTAGCAAGTGTCAATTTCTTGTATTCTTCATAGCGCGATGGGTCGGTAATCGTGATGTCGACAATAATGTAGGCTTTCATTTGATAGGCAATTAAACGATCAATTAGATACTTGTGGGCGGGACATGTAACGTTCAGCTCGGCGATAAAATTAATCGGGCGGTCCGTGATATCCAGAAACTTTCTGCTTATTTGTGCAAATTTCCCCGACAATATTCTTATCTCAACCCTATCGATTATGCGACCCATTTGCATAGCTGTCCTGATGCTGGCCCCCATCACCCTCACCGCTCAGTCTAAGAAGGATCTCATACAAGAGGTGGATCGGCTCCGGGCCGAAGTGGAAGCTTTGAAGAAACCAAAGGAAGCTCCGCTCGACCTGAATGATCGGCATCAGCAGGCAGGGTATGCCGCCGGAGTACTTTTGGCAGAAAACCTCCGCAGTCAGGGCGGCGATTCATTAAACCTGGTAGCCATCCATGAGGGCATACGCGATGTTTTCACGAGCAGGCCTCTGAAGATGGATCAGGATGAGTGTATGCGTGTCATTCAACCCTACCTCCAGACGGCGGCCAGGTATCGCAACGAAAAAATCAGAACAGAAAACCTCCAGTTCCTCGAAGAAAACCGCAAGAAGGGAGATGTCACCGAAACTCCGACCGGACTTCAGTACCGGGTGCTTCGGGCCGGAAGCGGTCCCGCCCCGGGTCCTGACGACAGTGTGACCGTACATTACAAAGGGTCGCTGATTGACGGTCATGTGTTTGATCAGTCTGACCCCGACAACCCCATTACCTTCGTTCCGTCAGAGGTCATTCCGGGCTGGACAGAAGCGCTGCTCCTGATGCACGAAGGCGATTTATGGGAAGTGTTTCTCCCCTACCCGCTAGCATACGGTGAACGTGGCGCAGGAATGGAAATCCCGCCTTACGCTACCCTCATCTTTGAGATAGAGTTGCTCAAGGTAACGCCCGGCGCCGCTCCTCCCCCCGACGGGAAGTAACGCATCAGGCACCGCCCTGGCAGGCCCGGATGAAATCCAGGATGAGGGGGCTGGGCTGTTCAGCAGTTGACGACAACGGCGGCTGAAATAGTGTGCCATTAAAAAATGTGCGGTCGCGCACTTCAAACGCGCGCGCCATACCGTCAGGAGAAAAGCCGGTGAAAACCAGTGGGTCTTTATCGAGTTTTTTCTGCCACGCCGCAGACAACCCGTAGGCGCAGTTGTAGCCTGCTTCGAACTGCTTTGTGCCCATTACACGATACAGCCAGGAGTTTTCATCTTCGACGATCACGTCTTCACGCGACCCCTTAAGGGAGCACGCCAGCTTTTCAATGACCTGTATGTCCGCGTCGGGATCGGATTCCGCGTGTTCGGCCTCTGAAATACCCAGGACATTCCGTGCATACTCCACAAGCATGTATTGAAATCCGCCGCACGTTCCCAGAACAATATGGTCCCGCTCGCGCAGTCGGCGGATTGTAGTATACACGGCGTCGTCATCGCTATATGGCGACCCGGGAGCAATCCAGTATCCGTCGTAGGAATTCAGGAACACTTTGCGCAGCTGATCCGTGGGAAGCCATTCGAAGACAACGTTTCCAACATGTGGCTGACAATGGCGAATGCATTCCTGCAGTGCGCGGTGTGTATGCTTGGTTTCCCGGTAATCGCCTACGATTCCGATCAGCGTTTGTCTACTGTGACGCTGGTTCATTTCTGAGACAGGTTTTGAGCAGGTCGTGCGCGAGCCTTAGCTGGGGGCGCATCGGCATCTGAATCAAAATAGTACAACTTGTCACACAATTCATACTCCGGGTTGGAATTTATTCATAAGTTAGAGAAAGCCCTCCCGAAGCACATCAACTCCTTTCGCCATGAAGAGAAGAACTTTCCTAAGAAACACGGCGCTTGCCGGCGCTGCTCTGACGCTGCCCGACACCGCATCGCTAGCATTGTCCAACTCCGCCCCGGCCAATAAGCTGCCGCGATGGAGAGGCTTCAATCTCCTGGATTTCTTCTCGCCGAATCCTGCATCGTCGCGCGGTACGACCACGGAAGAGCATATCAAGTGGATGAGCGACTGGGGATTCGACTTCATCCGTATGCCTATGGCATACCCCTCCTATCTTGACATCGATCACACCAGGAAAATTACGCCCGAGGAAGTTTATAAGATCAAAGACTCCGCGGTCGAAAAAGTGGATCGGGTGGTAAGCCTCGGACACAAGTACAACATGCACGTAAGCCTGAATCTTCACCGCGCCCCGGGGTATTGCATTAACGCCGGATTCCACGAGCCTTACAACCTCTGGAAAGACCAGGAAGCGCTCGACGCGTTCTGTTTCCACTGGGACATGTGGGCAAAACGCTACAAGAATGTTTCGTCGAAATTGATCAGTTTCGATTTGGTGAACGAGCCGACCATGCGGGAAGACATGAACGATCAGCACTCAAAACGCACCGCTGTTCCCGGCGATGTATACAGAAAGGTGGCTAAGGCGGCACTCGAAGCTATCCGTCGTCACAATCCGGATCACCTGGTAATCGCCGATGGCAACAATGGTGGCAACACAGTCATCCCGGAGCTCAAGGACCTCGGCATCGGACAAAGTTGCCGAGGATACCACCCGGCCATCATCTCTCACTACAAAGCACCGTGGGCGTTCAAAGATCCCGACAACCTGCCGGAACCCAAATGGCCCGGGCAGGTGGGTAATCAATACCTGAGCAGGGAAATGCTGGAGAAGGCGTACGCACCCTGGATCGAACTCGTCCACGACGGCGTAGGTGTACACTGTGGTGAGTGCGGATGTTGGAACAAAACGCCTCACGATGTATTCCTGGCCTGGTTCGCCGATGTACTCGATATACTCAAGCAGAACAACATCGGCTTCGCCTTATGGGAATTCATCGGAACGTTTGGTATTCTCGACTCAGGACGCGCCGACGTCCACTACCAGGATTGGCATGGTCATAAGCTGGATGCTAAGCTGCTGAAGCTTATGCAGGATTCCTGACAGGCAGGAAAGGGGGAAAATCCGGAATCATATCCTCCTCCTCAGGGGCTATGTCGTCACCAGCATGATCCCCTATGTACTTCGATTCGATGAACTCTTCGAGGGAAGTAAAAAATCTCAGTCTGTATTTCCAGATGGTCCGGGCTCCAATGGCCTTCTTGAAATCTCTCAACGCCACATGCTCGGCCACCCAGTACATTTCTGCGGCCTCTTCCGAGGTACCCAGGCTTCCGGCCATCACGCGAAGGCGCGAATGCTCCAGCCGGCGGTTAACCTCTTCACGAAAATCATCTCTTCCTCTAATATATATTGTGTTCCAGTTCATAATCCGACCAATTAAATATCATTCGGCTCACAAGAGCTTTCAGTAGATTCTGTCATAGGAGACGTTCGCCCAATAATCTTTTCCAGGCAGGTGCGGTAATCCACTTGTTTCAATGCGGCCCAACGTGCGGGAATAAGTGCCCGCCCATGATACTACGTAGTAAACGCATTAAATGTTCGCAGGTATATGCCAAATACCGGTATTTATTACCGCAATCGTTATAGAACGCGGGGGCTACTGGCGGCCGTTCAACAAGGTTACTGGTTGCGTCCAGGCAACTTCCATGTCGCCCTCCTTGAAGGGATTTTCTTTCACCCGATCGGAGACAATTTTGGCGCGCACAAACAAATACTCGTCAGTAACTTCGAAGTGCGCTTCTGATCCTTCAATGACTTCGAGCACGCGAGGTTCAGGTTGCGTAGCCGCCACGCCGATGATCTCGATTTTATAATTGACGCCGGGTTCTTCCCTGACACGAATGTGAAGGGTGCCGTCTTCAAAAGACAGTTCATCGAGCAGTACCCCTGTCGTCGCGTAAAAGTCTCCTGACTCCATCGCCTTGATGAGCGATGATGGCGTCAACGAATCGGCATAGACCATAACCCACCCTCTGCCGGCATTCGCGTAAGCGGACCCAAACTGGTGGTAGTTATGGCTGTCGTCTGTTGCCAGGCCGTACATCAGGGGTTGGTTGCGATTACTGTAGGCGATGTTGATAAGGTCCCACATGGTTTCTGTTCCCGGCCTGAGCGAGTCGCCGTAGTTGTTTACCATGGGATGCCCGTTGTATACTTCGAAGAAACGTTCGCCGCGCAATTCGATCATATCACGCAGGGACACGCCGTAATAGAAATTCGGATGGTTAACGTGTGGAAACATCGGCACGCCCGTCTCCTCGCGCTGGCGAAGCACAGCGTCGATGTTTCGCTGCAATACTTCCACCACGCTTCCCCCACCCTGGGGTGGGATCAACTGCTGAATGTTAGTGGCATTGACGTGGATGGGTTTGTCTTCGAACCGGTCGGTAAGCTCCTCCGATGGAATGATAAGAAACGTTTCGTCTTCAAAGAGCGGGCGATATTCTTCCAGCGTCTTCAACTGCACCATAATCCGTCCCGAATCCATGCGGTGGGTAACCCATTCCTCACCGAACCTTCGGACGTACTCCTGGAAACCTTCCTCGTACAACCTGCTCCTGGGAACCTTTATCCACTTTTCCCCTTCAGGGAGAATATTGTGATCAGATAGTGCCAGAAAGTTATAGCCATGCGACTTATACCAATCCATAATCATCTCGGGAAACTCATCTCCATCGCTCCAGTACGAATGCGTATGAAGGTTTCCTTTGTACCAGTGCTTCGCTTCTTTTTTCCCGTTCCCGCAGGAGATCAACACACTCGCCAACAGGCCGACAAAAAAGAGCCTGGCGCACATCAAATTCGGTATCATCATGTTTAGAGCCTGCAATTTCCAATTTGCACAATGTTACTAACAGTTGAAAGAGGGTGTCCTGCCGATCTTTTCGGCACTCATACCAATGTACCGTCCTGCTCGAATTACCTGTATTGTACAGCCCCATTTCAAGACAGCCCGATTGAAGCGCTGGCCGTCAACATATTCCACCGTAAAAGAACAGGCAAAGTCACGCTTGCCTGCTAAATTCGCATGTATGAAATCGCCGTGACTGTCGACCTTCTTCCCCGGAAACCGCCCCGCTGCACACGGCCCAAAACCCAACCCATAACGGAAACTGACTGAAAATAGCAGGAACCGAATCCATATTGGCATAAATACGACGGCTATGAAATACAAGAGCATCAACCCCTATACACTGGACGTGCTGCAGGAGTACGAGTCATTACAAGAAACCGAACTCAAACACAAACTCGAGGCGGCGGCCAGTACCTTCAACGCCTGGCGCAAGTCTTCCTTCGACAGCCGTGCCGCGCTCATGCGGAGCGCTGCCCGCGTACTAAAAGACGACAAGGAAGGGCTGGCGCGGACCATTACCCTGGAGATGGGCAAATCGCTCAAAGAATCAATCGCTGAAGTGGAAAAATGCGCCTGGGCATGCGAGTACTATGCGGAACATGCGGCTTCGTTTCTGGCAGACGAGCCGGTGGAGACGGACGCCTCGCGGAGTTATGTGCGCTACGATCCACTCGGAACCATCCTTGCCATTATGCCGTGGAACTTCCCCTTCTGGCAAGTCTTCCGTTTCGCGGCGCCTGCCCTGATGGCGGGTAATGTTTGTGTGCTGAAACACGCATCAAACGTCCTTGGCTGTGCTCTGCACATTGAGGAAGTCTTTGTTAAAGCGGGCTTTCCTGTGGGGGCATTTCAAAGCCTTATCGTCGATAAGGGTCAGATCCCAACTATCATATCGCACCCGGTAATAAAAGCTGTGACACTCACGGGAAGTGAAGGCGCCGGCGCTGCCGTGGCTGCGAAAGCGGGTAAGAACATCAAGAAGACCGTCCTCGAACTCGGCGGGAGCAATGCATTCATTGTCCTTGCGGATGCCGACCTGACGGCGGCGGTCGAAACCGGCGTACGCGCACGCATGCAAAATGCCGGGCAAAGCTGCATTGCCGCCAAACGATTTATTCTCCATCGCGACATAGCGGAAGACTATATCCGCAAGTTCTCAGAACATGCGGCAAAACTTAAGGTGGGAAATCCTATGGACCCCGAAACGGATATGGGGCCACTGGCACGCGCCGATCTCGTGGATCAACTTGAGGAGCAAGTGAATCAATCGGTGGAAGCAGGTGCAAGTGTTGTTTTTGGTGGCAAGCGGAAAGACAACTTTTACTATCCCACCCTGCTCCGCGATGTCAAACCCGGCATGCCGGCCTTCGACGAAGAACTGTTCGGGCCGGTCGCCGCAGCAACCATCGCTGGCGACGACGAAGAAGCCTTGCGCCTTGCCAATAACAGCACATTCGGACTGGGTATATCGGTATTCACCCAAAGCCGGAAGCGCGCGCAACCCTTCATCGAAGGTTCAGAAGACGGTGCCGTGTTTATTAATGGACTGGTCAAGTCCGATCCCCGCCTTCCCTTCGGCGGCACGAAGCGGTCTGGATATGGGCGCGAACTCTCATCCTACGGAATCAGGGAATTCGTCAACATCAAGACGGTCTGGGAGGGCAGCGAACTGTAAGTCACCGCATGCGCTACTGCACCGTCTGACGCCCGGAGCGCAACGGCACACTCTTACCGTTGATTTCCGCGGTGCCTGTGATGCCTTCCGGCAACGTGATGTCAGCCACGAGCGCTTTGCCCTTACGCCGGATACTGAAGGCGATATCCCCTTCCGGATGAGGGTATAGCCCTTCAATTGATTTCAGGGTGCCCAGCTCCGGCTTAAACCGAATGGTACGGAAACCAATTTCGGCGGGACTGATGCCGGCAACAAGCGTATAATACGCATAAGCTGGTCCGGCCGCCCAGGGATGACACTCCGAACGCGTAGGCTTGTTTTCCGATTCCATGCGTTCCAGCGTGGTCGTGAGGCCGTCGCGCACCAGGTCCTTCCACGGTTCCAGGGCCTTGTCGAATAAATCGCCGGCGCCCACCTTACGCAAGGCTTCGAACAGGTAGAAGCGGTAGTAATAGGTTGCCTGTCCCAGCGACGAATCATCAAGGATCCTTTCCAATACGGCACGCTGCTGATCCGCGGGGATAGCATCGGTCAATACACCCATAATATTGGTATGCTGATCGAAGTATGATTTATCGGGACGCTCCGCCAGTAGTTTACGCGTCGGGTCAAAGCAGATTTTATAGACCTTATCGGCTATCTCTTTTGCGCGTTGGCGATACGCGTCTGCATCTTCACGCTCGCCAAGATAGTCTAAGAGGCGGGCCGCGCTCTTGAGCGCATGTACATAGTGCAGGGTGACTACGGCAGAATTGGAACCATCCTGACCGGGAGCAATTCCGCCCCGTTGCGAGTCTGTATACCAGTCGACGAAATAGTCCCAACGCGTAGCGCCGGCCAATCCGTTTTCCTGGATGAGCGCATCAAACATGCTGAGGGTATGGTGGATACCCGAAACAAACTTTCTTATGAACGCCGAGTCTCCAGACCAGAGCAGGTAATCGTACAGCATATCGACCCATATCACCGAATACGTGGGGTGCACAAATGTTGAGCGTAATGGATAGCAACTCGTGAGGTTTCCATCCCAAAGACGCGAGTAGTTGAATTGTTCCAGGGCATTGCGGGTGTGAAGATCATTGCCGCTGAACGCCTGCCATACGGGGGCGTGCACCTTTGTATCGCCAACATACTGCATGGTTTCGTAGTAGGCGTCGCTTAGAAAGTAGTCCTGGGTGCAAAGGGCCACCGTCCTCCGGCACAGGTCAAATATTTTTTCATAGACCGGATCGCTGGCCTTTAACGTCGCCCTTATGGGGATGGGCGTGGTGGTATACATGTTAAAGAAATCGCGGATCACCAGGGGTTGCGATCCGGTATTGATTTTCAGTTCTATGAAGCGGAAGGTACGGATCCAGGTGGGACTGAACTTCCGGCCCGCGCCGCCGTCGGCCACAATAACATCCCTGATGCCGACGAATTCCATTCCTTTATATTCATTCCTGTTCGCTTTGTTGGCGGAGTTCGGCAGGAAGAGGTTTTCCGCATAGCCGATTTGAATGACCGCGTCCTTACCGCCATCAAAGTAAAACTCCGGATATCCGGTCGTCAGCACCTTGTGGTCGATAAGCATTCTGACCGACGCATTCGCGGGGATGGTCACCGGTTCGCCCCGAAGAAAATTACCGGCGGCGTTCATTCCCTCGGTAATGACAACACCATCCAGTCGTTCCTGGCGCTGCACCGGCATAGGGGTGTTTCGCGGTTCCAGGATCCAACCAAAGCCGCCTCCAAAAGCGCTGGCGTTTTCACAGAAGATGGCATCGCGCCATCCGGCCGTGGAAAAGCCGGGCTGTTCCCAACCCCAGGGGTATGATGCTGCGGTAAGGCTGTCGGTAGGATTATTCGCATAAAAGCCCCCGATGATGTCGCGGGGCAATGTTCTCCATCGTACCTCCTTACCCTTGACAGCCGTATTTACAAAAGTTTTCCACCCCGTGCCACGCGACGTGTTAACGATCGAAGCCTGAATCGATTCCGGTGCGGCGGTATTCCCATTCACGATGAACGCAGTACGGTAGCTTTGCTGTCCGAAAAAGCGGTCGGGCCCGAAATTTACCACCTCGGCTGCGATAACATTTTCACCCGCGCGAAGGAATGGAGCGATGTCTATAGTTTCGTACCGCCAGTGCCGGATGTCGGACAGCTGCGGACCCCGCGCGACGCGAGTCCCGTTGACGTACAACACGTACTTGTTGTCGGCAGAGACTGATATAATGAACTGCGACGGCTTGGTTTCAAGGCGGAATTCTTTACGGAAGTTGACAACCGCATATTCGTTGCCCGAAATGTCGGGATGCGTAATCCATACCGCCCTCCAC
>DATGQD010000004.1:0-96428 GCA_035304385.1 Cyclobacteriaceae bacterium | reverse complement strand
TGTGCGTCTGCATCGCACGCTATGCCGGCAGCCAGCAACAACCATAAAACACCACGTATGAAATATTTACGACTCATAATTCATGAGTATCCTCCCGCGTTGCACACTCGAGGCAATGAGTGAATGAGTGAATGAGTGAATGAGTGAATGAGTGAATGAGTGAATAGGGCCATAGCTTGTATCAGGGTCGTCGTTACCACTGCTAATCGTTTTTCCTCAGCACATACGTCCTTTCAGGCAAAAAACCATATATCACCACCGTGTACCGTTTGATATTCTCGTCGTCCGGAAAATCCAAAGTGGTTTGTATCACGCGGATGTTGTTCTGGCAGGTTATCCTGACGTTTCGCACCTCGCCGTTGATGTCGGCTTCTTCCTGGCGGTGGGTCAACGGCATCGAGTTTTCAACCCTGTACCGGACCCGCCGGACGCCGTTTACCGTCGTGTCCGACAACAAAAACAAGATCGGATCCTCCATCCCGAAGTTGTTCGAAGGTGTCAACTGCTCCATGGCTATACCCAACGCGGCCTCGACGTTTTTCCGCGAGCGGATGACACTGTCCGGGGTGATTAACGTGTAAACGTTACGGTAATACGATTTCGACTCTCTGAACTCTGCATACAGGTCCCGAAGGGGTTCCAGCGGCACCTGTAGCCGTTCGATGTCGCCCAGTCCGTCGCGCGACACCGCCGTAAGCGTCGACGCATGTCTGGTGATGAGGTCTTCTACCGTTGCCGCGACACCATGCTCCTTCGCCGTTGCATCATACAAACGCGCGCCCGTATACGCACCGCCCGAGAGAATAACCGCAGTTGCAATACCCGCGAACCACCGCCACCGGCCTTTCCTCACGGCCGCGTGAGCCTCCTCACGCCGGCCTTTGTTTATCTCATTGACCAGGTATTCTACGAGGTAGCCTACACCTCTCTCCGCCCTGAGCGCAAACCGGTCGGCCAGGCCGATGTCTTTTGCCGCCAAATCCTCAGCCGTCACATCGTACAAAATCGGTAAGATCACCTTGTGGTCCGGCCGTTCCCTCGACATCAGGAGGTACAACTCCTTCATCGTCCAGTTCTTCGCCAGGTAATTCTTACTCAGAATGACGATCCCGTAACGTGAGGCATGCAATCCTTCCAGGATCTTCTTGTGGATGCTGTCACCCGTATTAAGCTCAAAGCCCGAGTACCAGACTTTCAACCCGGCATCCTCCAGGCCGCGGCATAAATCATTGGCAATCGCAAGCTTATCCTCTACGGCGTGCGAAATGAAGGCGTCGTATTCGTAGCCCTTTCCCATGGTGGACATACACGTATTTCGTCATCCGCGCCAACGTTTGCCAATTTGATTTCCCTCCGGCCTGTTTCGGTTTCCCAAAGCTACCGGAGCAGCTTCAGCCGACGTGTCAGCAACCGGTAGGAATCTTCGTTTATCTGCACGGTATGCGCTCCCAAGTGCACCACACGGCCCTCGATGGAGGTGATCTTTTTCGTGTTGATGACGTAGGAACGATGCACGCGCATAAAATCCCGATGGTTCAGTTGTTCGTGGATGTTATTCATGCTGCTCGATAGGGTGAGGGTCCTGTTTTCCTCCAGCACTAGCCTGCAATATGCGCGTTCCGCTTTGAGATAAACGATGTCGGCATATGCGATCTTTTCGTATTTCTGGCTGTCCGTGCGGACAAAGATGTAGTCGGGTAACAGCGTCCCCACCTGCGTGCCCCTGCGCGCATTGTGATTCGTGAAGGCAATGTCGATCGCACGGATCAGATGGGGCTCCTGGAAAGGTTTTGACAGATAGTTCGCCGGAAAGGTTTTCTTCGCCCGGCTTACCGTCCGGCTGTCGGTGTAGTCGCTGAGGTAAATGACCGGTACAGCCGCACGCTTCATCATCTGGGCGGCAACAGCAATGCCATCAAGCGGTCCGTCCAGTTCGATGTCCATCAACACGAGGTCGGGCCTGTGCTCTTCGAACGCTTGCAGCGCCTCTTCTCCCGAACGGCATTTACCGGTAACTTCCATTCCATGCTTTCCTAACGTTGCAGCGATGCTCTCCGCAACAAGCACGTTGTCTTCTACGATCAATACTTTGATGCGCTCCATTATGAAAGGGGTATTGTCAAAATATACTGGGTACCCTGTTGCGTGCGGACTTCATACTTGCCCCGCAACTGGCTCATCAGCATGTTTACCAATTTCAACCCAAAAGAATCGCCCCGCGTTTCAGCGGCCGGACGATGACCGTACCCATTATCGCGGATGTCGATACTGAGCGCTCCCTTTCCTTCCTGTTTCAATCCGACAGCCAGACCAGGCGACGGGTGATCGACATACGCGTGCTTGAACGCGTTGCTGATAAGTTCATTGATTATCAATCCCACCGGAATGGCTTTGTCGATATCCACCTGCACGGGCTCCAGTTGGAGGTCGAGCTGCATCTCTTTCTCATGATAGCCATAGGCGTGTACGAGGTATGTGATGAGCTCTGTGATATAGTCCCTTATGTCAATCGATCGCGCTTCATCGCTGCGTTCGTACAGCTTTCGGTGGATGAGCGCCATCGCGTTAACACGCCCCTCACTGCTCTTGACAGCCTGCAAGGCCTGTTCGTCCGTCAGCTGGTGTGCGTACAACCCCAACACACTCGAAAGCATTTGAAGGTTGTTCTTAACGCGGTGATGCAATTCGCGCAAGAGTGTTTTGATGTTTTCCTTGTTGCGGTGCTCGCGACGCCAGTGCCAATACACCAACCCGATGATAATGGTTGAGAGCACGGAGGCGAGCGACAGGCCAAACACCCAGGCATTGCGCTCGGCGATCTGTGATTCGTGAAGCGCGCTTTCTTTCTCCAGCAGGTCGATCTGCTGATCTCTTTCCTTCACTTCATATGCGATCTGAATGCCGGCCAGCGCTTCCGCTTTTTCACGATTCAACAGACTGTCTTTAATGATCATAAGCTGCTCGCTATAGCGAAATGCGTCAGCAGCCCGGTCCATTTCTTTCAGAAGGGCAATGCGCAGTTCGTAGTTAGTGCGTAGTTCGTCCAGCAATCCCAGCTCTTGTGCCTGATGCTCTGTGAGGTCGAGATGTTGTGCTGTCTTTATAAAATCCTTTCGAAGTAGCGCCAATCGTGCCAGATTGTTTTGTGTGAACACTTCGCTCGCCCGGTTGCCGCTCTGCCTTTTCATCTCCAGGGATTCAAGGAAGAATTGTTCTGCCTCGTCCAGGCGGTTCATCGCGAGCATGACTTCGCCCATGTTATTGTATGTGCTGGCGATTCCGGAACGATCGTCAATCTTACGCTTCAGCGCTAATGAGTGTTGATAATACACCATTGCGCTGTCGTAGGCTCTTGATTCCTTATAGAGGTTGGCGATGTTATTGTAGGATTGTGCCACGCCCCGATGGTAGTCGAGTTGCTTTCGAACCTCAAGTGCGTTGCGATGAAACTCCAGCGACCGGTGGCGATCGCTGAGTCGCGCATAGATGAGTGCGATCGTATTATAGCACGACCCTAATGCTTGAAGGGAGTTGGCTTGCTTGAGATAGGGTATGGCTGCCAGTCCAAGTTCCAACGCCTTTTCATAGGCGCCTTTGTCGTAGTAGATCAGGGAGAGGTTGAGTCCGGCGATGGCGGCTTTTTCTGTGAGCCCATGCTGGCGAAAGATCATGAAGGCGCGGTCGTAGTACAGGAGGGCGCTGTCAGGGGTGCCGGACTGGTAGTGCACCATACCGATATTATTGCTGTATTGCGCTACCAAAGTATCATTTCGGAGCGCCCGGCAGAGATGAAGGGCATGGTGAAAATGGTGCAGTGCGCTGTCGTAATTACGTTGCCTGTACCAATCGAAACCGAGTGTGTTGTGGTATTGTGTTTGAAGCGCGCGGTCGCCGGCATCCCGGGCCTGGTTCAACAGCACGAGCAGGCTGTCGTTAGATGACGCGAAGGTCACGACGCACACACAAAGGTATGAGAGAAGCATCTTTTGGGTAAGGGGCGTAACAAGTTACGCAAAAAAAGCAAAAGAGCCGCCCGGTGAGGGGACAGCTCTTATGATTGTGCAGGTGCAACTCCGCTCTCGATTAAGGATTCGGAGGCGGAGGGGCTCCGATGGGAATGGGCTCTTTTTCGTCTTCGGAACGCGGTTGGATAACATCGTCCGCACAGCTCGCCAGTCCCAGGGCCACGAGGGCCAACAGGTATTTGAAAGAACGCATTGTTCAGATTATTTAAGGTTAGACATGGCCCTGCCAGGCGGGGCCTGATGCTTTCGCGCTGTCGCGACAAGCACGGCTCGCATAGACGACGCGCCGGCATGGGCTTACTGGGCCATGAGGTGGGTATCCACACCGACCTGCTGCGTTGCCCGCCCCTCATGACAGCGGGTTACACAACAGGGCCGGCTGGACGTCAGACCGGTCTGGTGTTCTTGAACAATGTGAAGTTGGTAAAGAGGCGTGGCGTTCTTCCACCCGAACTGTTCCTGTTTTTTCCTATTTTGTTCCTTGTTTTTCCTGAATTTTTCCCAAACCGATGGAGCTCACTGTACAGCAAGTCGATAGACTATTGCGCGATGTGTCACACAAAAGCGGACACAAGCTTGAGTACGCGACCTTTGAGTACATCGCGGAGGCTATCGGAAACGGTATGACGAAAAAATACTTGTACGAAAACCTTCACTTGAGGGTCCGCGATGCAAAAAGCAAAACATCGAAGATCAGGTTACAGGAGAATCGACTGAATGTCATAGCCGAGTATCTTGGATATAACAACATTCGCGATTTCTTAGAAGGTAAGGGTGGCGATGATCCGGTGTTATCCGGTCTGTTGGGAAATTACTATTGTTATGTGCGGAGAAATTCGGAAGACCTGGTCGTGTTCCGATCGCCGGTGCGGATTAGTAGGAATGCCGGTGAATATGTGTTTGAATTGCGTGGACCGACCTGGGCATATAAAGGGAAGGCGACTTCATCGGATGGCTGTGTATTTGTTTTGATGCGCTCGGAATCTGGAAAGCAGATCCATCATGTCTATAAGATAGGAAAGCGTCAACGCCCGAAAGTATTGCAGGGAATATTCTCGGGTGTGTCAACGACCTTCGAACCGATCGGCGGGCGTGTGGTCCTTGCTGCCGTAGATCAGCCGTACGAAAAATTGGAAAACAAGGAAATGGTACCGAACGAGTTAACGAAAGACAAAAAGTTCGGCGTGCGGTTGGCCCGGTACTTTGGAAAGTATGAGGAAAATAATCTGAGAATTAAGCCGCCAATGGCTTTTAACGAAGGAGACTTGTGAAGCAATTCTTCCATTCCCCATTCCCCATTCACTCATTCACTCAATCACTCATTCCCTCATTCCCTCACCGTCCTTCCTGCCGCATCTTATTGCCTCCTTACCGTCGTCGTAGCCCCACCTTCCAGCGTCAAATTCACCGGTTTATTGGTCTTCCATGCACCCCTTGTAAAATCGGGGAAGTCGACGACCTGGAATCCTTTCGCCACACTGGTTTCACTGAGGACACCGGCGGCGGTCCAGGCCGCGGCGTCGTAGACATCCTGGTCGAGGGGCAGGCCGTTGCGCAGGCAGTCGATAAGACGCCAGTCCATGATGAAGTCCATTCCACCATGTCCACCTACTTGTTTAGCCATCTCGCCAATGTGTTTTACGATGGGCGGTGTGTATTTAGCATACAGCTCTTTCAGTTCGGCGTCGCTAATCCATTCATGACCAAATGCCACGCGCTCCGGTTCCGGATACTTTTGAACAATGCCCTTCGTGCCGCTCACCAGGTGGATACGGGAGTATGGGCGTAATGTCGATACGTCATGCTGGTTCATAATGGTCCGCCCCTGTGCCGTGCGAATGATTGAAGTGTTGATGTTTCCGCGATACGGCTTGTCGACATACGCTTTGAAAAACGCATCCTTCGTCGCCAATTCTTTGGCAAGTGCATTGAGGGTGAAGTCGGCCGAACTCATCGATACCAGTTTTTCCATCCTGTCTCCCCGGTTGATGTTCATGCACTGCGCTATAGGACCCAATCCATGCGTCGGGTAAAGATTTCCGTTCCTGCCGATGTTCTCCTTCAATCGCCACATGTCGGCGTAGGCTTCTTTGCCGAAGAGGTGGTCGCGGCTAAGATCATGCAGATAGGCGCCTTCGGCGTGGACGACCTCGCCCAGGAGTCCGTTGCGCACCATGTTCAGCGTCAGCAACTCGAAGAAATCGTAACACGTGTTTTCAAGCATCATGCAATGCTTTTTTGTCGCCTCCGAGGTTTCCACCAACTCCCAGCACTGGTCGATGTTCACCGCCGCCGGTACTTCCACGGCAACGTGCTTTCCACTTTTCATGGCGGCTACCGCAATGGGTGTATGAAGATCCCACGGTGTCGGCGTGTAGACGAGGTCGACATCCTTGCTCTCACATACTGCCTTCCATCCTTCGTCGCCGCTGTACTCTTTTGCTTTGGGCCTGCCCGACTTCGCGAGACGCTCCTGCGCACGGGCAATACGATCGGGATATTTGTCACACAATACGGTGATCTCCACGCCCTCGATCCGGCATAGTCGCGCAATAGCACCCGAACCCCGGTTACCCAACCCGATAACGCCGATGCGGACTACTTCGAGCTTCGGCGCTGCGTATCCGCTCATGTTAAACAGCTGCCTGCCCTCTCCACGTGCTACCCCGTTGGCAAGACGCTCCGGTGTCTCTCCGGTGAACGCGAATGAAGGCAACCCGGTGGCAACGGCGCCCGTCCCCAATGCAAGGCTCTGGATGAATTTTCTGCGGGATTTCATGACGGTGATTTTTTACGTTGTACAAGGTAGGAAAAAACCCGGCGATGTGCTATGTGAACCACGTGGTTCAACCGCTCAGCGCCTCCAAAAGCCGAACCTGATTCATCGCGCGCACGTTGTTATGCCCCTCATAACGCGACCCATAGTACACATCATCATTAAGATAATCCGTGAGGAACCGGAGTGCCTGCATATAGACCATGAACATGCCGGAGTATCGGATGTGTTTTATCTCTGTGTTTGTGAGTTCGTCGCCCATGAATTCGAGGTAGCCCCTGGTGATAGCGTCCAGTACGTCTTCACGCACCTGTATCTTGGCAAGGTCTCGCTCCTCTTCGTTGACGGGCGACACATACGTGCGGATCATATCGCCGAAGTCGCTTATAAAATAGCCCGGCATCACCGTGTCGAGGTCGATGACGCAAATGCCCTTCCCGTTCTTATCGAAAAGAACGTTGCTGATCTTCGTGTCGTGATGGGTGACGCGGATCCGGAATTCCGGATTTTTCCGGATGGCTTCAAAGTCATCCACCACCCACCGATGTTGTTTGAGCGTTTCTATTGTCGCATGCGTCTCTTCAATACGTTGCGCATTTCCATTTTCAAGGGCTGTTTCAAACTGCTTGTATCGAAGGGTAAGATTATGGAAGTCGGGAATGGTGATCTGTAATGTGCTGGCATCGAAGCCCGACAAGAGCCTGGTAAATTTTCCGAACTGCTCCGCCGCTTCATACGCCTGGTCGGGGTGGGTGACGGTGTGTAATGTTACAGACTTATCCACGAACGGCAACAGCCGGAAGTATCCATCGGGTGTGTGTATTAGTGTGTGTCCGTCTTTCGCGGCAATGGGGGAGATGAAGTAGTAGTCGGGGTGGTGTTTTTTGAGGTATTCCGCGATGCGGCTGATGTTCTCATCGATTTTCTCTGGCCATTTGAAGATCGCGTGGTTGATACGCTGGAGTATGTAGGCTCCGCTAGGGGTGGTGATGTGCCAGGTGGAGTTGATAAGTCCTCCTGATAGAGGCGTAATGCGGGGCGCGCGTAGTTGGAAAGCTTCTAAGACGGGCGTCAGGTTCATGGTGCCGAAGATAGGGTTTTTGACAGATCGTGCGAACTTGATGGGGTCCTTCGCTCGCACGATCCGCCATGCGTCCACCGCTCAGAATGACAGGTGCTAATTTATGTATTGCTTCGGCGCAGCCGGCTGTGCCTCACGTCGTCAAACGACTAAAACGAAATTTCCCACACAGTTCTATAGAAGCCTTTTGCTTGTACAAACTCCAACAGCTCCTCATAAAACTCATGCGCGCCGAGTGTCGCGCTGTCGCCGATCATGATGAGTTTTTTCCTGGCGCGGGTCATGGCCACGTTGGTTCTGCGGATGTCGGCGAGGAAGCCGACTTCAGCGCGGTCGTTGGAACGCACAAAGCTTAACACGATAATATCACGTTCCTGCCCCTGGAACGCGTCAACCGTATCAATGGTGATGCCACCCTTCAACGGCTCGTACCACTCCATGCTTTCGATCCCCGCGGTGAGGCGTTCGACCTGCGCGCGGTAGGGTGTGATGATGCCTATCGTTCGCGGATTCTCGACAAGGTTAGTGGCCTGTACCAGTTGGTCGACATACCGCACCACCAAGGCTGCCTCTTCTACATTGTAGCGGCTTAACGTTTCCGGATCCTGCTCTTCTGTGTAGCCACTTCCAGCGGTGTCGATGAACTCCACCGGAGGTATGCCCGGTCCGAGCGTCGCGTGACGTACCGACTCATGTGCTATGAGCTTGCCGTCATAAAAGTAGGCCGACGAAAACGCCATAATGTCCTCATGCATCCGATACTGTATCTCGAGCATAGAGGCGGTCGCGGGCTGGTGTTCGATGCATCGCTCGAAAAGGGTGGTGGCGAGGCCCGCGTTGGCTGCTTCACGCGACTTGATCGTGGGCGGCAGCTGATGATGATCGCCGGCGAAGATGACTCGACCGGCGCGCATAATCGGAATCCAGCACGCGGGTTCCAACGCCTGTGCGGCCTCGTCGATAAACACGGTCCTGAAGGTCCTTGACCTCAGCAACGAATGTGATGCGCCCACCAGCGTACAGGTGATGATGTCGCTGTTTTGCAGCAGGTCGTTGATGATATAAAATTCCAATACGTCAGCATCGGCCTTCAACGCTTTGGATTCGCGGAGCAGCGTCCTCCGCCGGTTTTTTTCGGCATAGCCGTAGTTGCGCTTGAACTTGAAGGCAGCGACCCGCAGCTCTTCCATCCTGCGACGGAGTTGCTTGAGTTCGCGATAGTTCGGGTGCGCCGTGATCCGCGCATCCAGCGTTTTGCTCAGCGACTGCTCACTGACACGGGCCGGGTGGCCGATCCGCAATACACGCAACCCTTCGTCGCCCAGCTTTTCTGCGAGGAGGTCGATTGCGGCATTGCTGGGAGCACACACCAGCACCTGCCGTTCCGTCTGAAGCGCTACCGTGATCGCCTTGACGAGCGTCGTTGTCTTGCCCGTGCCGGGCGGACCGTGAACAATACCCACATCGCGCGCGGCGAGGACACGGTTCATCGCGTGTTGCTGACTTTCGTTGAGAGCAGGGGCCGTCACAAGCCCACGTTCGGAAAAACGCGCCGGCTTCAGGCCGAGCAAAATGTCGCGCAATTCAGCGAGCCGCGAATCTTCGGCCTGCATCACCATCTTCAACGCGTACTCCATTTCCCGATACGTGCCCTCGTCAAACATGACGTCGACACCGAGATGAGCATCCTCCAGCCAGTCGGGCAGATCGTCGGCGTTGAGGGTGATCACCATAGTATTATCGCGGACGTAGTTCACCACGCCGCCGGTATGATCGCGTTCCGGCTTTCCTTCAGCGTTGGAGAACAGGCTCACTACTTTACCCGATTGAAAAACATGGGGTTGGTCGATCTGTGTGGTCCGTTCCACTTCAATAATGATGCGCTCCCCCGTGCCGATGTAATGCCGCTTTAGCCGCACCGGGTACCAACACACCCCTTCCTGCGTCCTCTTGTTCAGTGGCGTTAGCAAGACCTTCTGGCGGTATTGCTCCAGGTCCTCCTGCCGCTCACGACGAATGAGGTCGAGGGTGTGGGAGAAATGTTGAACTGTTGAAGTGTTGATACCTTGAAGTATTAAACTGTTGAATTCCCTGCCCCTGCGCCTGCCTCTGCCTCTGCGACTATCCCGTGGGCGAACGCCTTATTCAGCATTCAATGCGTCGACATATCTACGCACATATTCCTCCACCCTCTTTCTCCGATACTGCATAATGAACCTCGGGTGGGGGAGCGGGATGATTTCGTCGAAGAAAGCGTGGTCGCGGTTCAGCTTCACAAGGTACTTGAAATTTTTTCCTTCACCCAGGCAGAAGCATCGTTTTCGGTCGAGGGGAAAAACAAGTTGTGTATTGAGGCACTGTATGATGAAGGTGTGCAGGCCGCGTTCAAGCTCCGCGTCGTCGTAGTAGTTCATGTTCTTGCCGTTCAGCACAAACCCGAGGGGCGACACTGCACTGATGTAGAAACGTCCGTAGAAGGCTTCTGGTCCGCCGTAGGCTTCAATCATGCGGTAGATAAAGTCGGCGGAAAGTTCTCCTCTTTTATCATAGTCGTTTTCTATCCCACAATACTTTTCAAGTTTTATGGGATCGGTAAACGGAATGCCTGTTATGCCCCCGCCGAAGCGCCCGGGATTAATGCCCAGAATGGCAATACGCGGTGTATTGTCGTTATAATATTTCCGGTAAAAGCGCTGCACCAGCGCGAAGGCCCTTGGGTCGGTGAACGGGTTCATCACGTCTACGCCTTTCGGCAAAGGGCCGGGATCGGGAAGTTTAGTAAGAAAGTCTAGTATTTTATCCGCCTGGGTCACTCGTACTGTCCGATGAATTCCTCCAACCTTTTCACATCGCCAAACAACAACAACGTGTCTTCTTTTGCAAGTTCAATGTCGGAGGCAATAATGCCTTGCGCTTTTCGTACAGTATGGACGGTTCCGAGGAGGTTTCGCTGCTTTTCCGGGCGGATGACAGTCAGTAATTGCACATTGTGTTCTCCAACGAAATTGATTTCGCTTACACGGGTTCCGACATACCGGTCGGGCACAGCAACTTCCAGCAGATGGTAGTCATCAGAGACCTTGTAAGACTCGACCACGCCTTTGAGGTCCAGTGTATAGGCGAGTCGTTCAGCGGAGTCGGACTCGGGGTACGCGAATTCGTCGATCCCCATCGACTCCAGGACGGTTTGCTGTGTGTCGTCAACAATGCGGCAAATGATGCGCTGCACGCCGAGTTGCTTTACGAGTGCGGCGATCATGATAGAAATTCCGGGGTTTTCGCCGATGGCGACAATAGCGCAGTCCATTTCCTTCAATGGCAATGTTAGCATGGCATCCTTACTCGAGGCGTCCAGGGCGATGGCGTGGGTGATACTGTCCTTCCAGCGCTCGGTTATTTCGATCGATTTGTCGATGCCGATGACCTCATGGCCCAGGGCCACCAGCTTGGTGCCGAGCGATGCGCCGAAGCTGCCCAACCCGAATACGATGAATTTCATAACTGCGTCGTTTAGCGAATGTAAGCGAACAAATTTACCGTCCTTCGTTTATGATCAAAACATAATGTCTTCCCGGGGATACTGATAGGGCAGCCGTCCCACCTGGTGCACCAGTGCCATCAAAATGGTGAGCACGCCAACGCGCCCTATGAACATAACGAAGATCAGGACAACCTGGCTAAACATCGAGAGGTCTTTTGTAATACCGAGCGTGATACCAGCAGTGCTGAACGCTGCAAAGACTTCAAAGCCTATCTGCAGCATCCCCTTGTCCGAATCGTTCACACCGATGAGGAGTACTGCGAGTCCCATGACGAGCAGTGACACCACTATAATAGCGAACGCGCGGTTTATCGACCCCTCTGTTATTTGCGTTCTAAACACTTCCGTCCTATTCTTTCGTCGGATTACGCTGGCTACATTCAGCACTGCCACGGCTGCTGTCGTGGTCTTGATCCCACCTCCGGTTGATCCCGGGGAGGCGCCGATCCACATGAGGAGCAGGTAGACCATGACCGTGGGTAGTGTCATGGCCGCGAAATTCACCGTATTGAAGCCGGCAGTCCGTGGCGTCACCGCCCCGAAAAGCGCAGTTACCACCTTACCCCAGGCGGTCGGATGCTGCGCCAGTGTTCCTTTTTGTTCGAAGATCAGATAGGTAAGAAAACCGAATGCCAGAAGGATAGCGCTGGTGGTTATGGCGAGTTTCGAGCTGACGTGTACAATCCGCGTGTAGTGTTCCCGCTTCGGACTTTTCAGAAGGTTCCTGACGAAGTTCGTCGCCCGTACGCGTATCAGTGAAAACAGGTTGAATGTGATGGGAAAGCCCATGCCTCCCAGCACGACGAGCGCCGCGATGGTCAGGTGCAGTGTATAGTTGTAACGAAGGGGCATTTCGTAGAGTCCGTGAGGCAGGGTGGAAAAGCCCGCATTGCAGAAAGCAGACACCGAGTGAAAGATGGAAAAGAAGAGACGATCGAGTTTGCTCACCGCCACCTCATCTCCGATACCCCAATTGATAAGAATGACGCCGAGGAATTCGAAGAAGAAGGTCACCACGATAATCCGCGTTACCAGCTGAATGACATTGTTGATGCGCCTGCTATACAGCATGTCCTTGAGTGCGACCTGGCTTTGAATTGAAACCGAACCTGCTGCCAGGTAGCCCAACAATGCCGTGAACGTCATGATCCCCAAGCCGCCCACCTGGATCAGCGACAACAGGATAATCTTACCCATAAGGGTAAAATGAGTAGCGGTGTCGACGACCATAAGTCCGGTAACACATACCGCGCTGGTAGCCGTGAAGAGCGCGTCGACAGGGCTTATGCCATTATACGTCGCCCGCGGCAACATCAACAAAAGGGTGCCCACCAGTATGATGGAGGCGAAGCTCACGACAAAAAGAAACGCGGGATTCAGGCTTCGACGGTAAACGAACCTTAGCAGGTCTGATGCCTCCGTGGAGAAAATAAAAAGGATACCGCCGTACAGCAAAAGCTTTCTAAATAAGAATTCGTTGGTGCGTAAGGGTTCCGTTTGTGCCGTGACGCCGAGCAGGTCGTACAGATAAAATGTTAGTGCCACCAACCCAAAATTGAAGATGTGTGCACCTAACTTGCGCTTCTCGGGAAGTTCGGCGATAAACCGTGCGATCATGAGCGACCGTAACACAGCCATCAGCACGGCCATCAGGATGTACACACGAGGCCCGAAGCTGTAGAACGTGCGAAATCCTACATCGTAGATGACGACGCCCATCAACAACAAGCTTATTGCAGGGATCGCCGCATCAGTAACGCGTAGTACGGTGCGGAGAACGGTGGAGATGAGAAATCGTGCCTGGTGGCTGACCCGCTCCGTTAAGAGCCACTTAGCCAACGCACGGTATCGGGCAATGAATCTCGGAAGCCGGGGCCATTTCATCGGGGAAGATAAAAAAAGTGTGCGAACTGCCCATTACCTACTGCCTACTGCCCACTGCGCCCATCTCTCCCGCCGATTCCGGCTTTCGTTCGCCGTTGAGCAATCCCCGCAGCCTCTCCAACTCGGCCTGATTCGAGACTGTCGCGATGTTTTGGATGATGCCCTGCTTTTCCCGCGTTGTGAGCCGCCAGCTCAGCGACGCGCGGGGGCTGTGTTGCCTCAGGCTATCGAGTTCGGTGAAGACACTGGCATAGGCTGCAGCTTCGTACTCGAGGTCGATGCGGTCGATAGGGCCGTCGAACCACGAGTTGGCGTAGCTGATGAGGTTGTCGTTGGTGATGTCCTGGAAGTTCTCGAAGTTATTGTAAACACTGCTGATCGGCTGCGAGACGCCGTCGATAATAGACTCGGCTTTCCTTTCCTGGATGTCGACGCGCTTGGGTGAATCGCGGATAGAGACAATGATCACGCCCGACGTATTCTCCTCGATCCAATCGCGGAAGGCGAACATAAAGCGCACCGCGTCTGAGAGACCGAAATTGTCGGAGATGCCGGCATCCATAATGTGGATCACGGGTTCTGTAGGCAGGGTCGTATTCGGCGTGATGTAAGGAAAGGTAGCGCACATGCGCAGCGCCGAGAGAAAGCGCAGGTTGTTTCCGCCGTGGTGTTCGAAGAGGCGTTGGAAGTCGACGCCGCTGATCTTGGCGTTGCTGTATTCCTCCAGTTCGAGCAGGTCGCTGTTCATAAAGGCCGCCGGCTGGGCGCTGATAAAAAGCTTTCTTCCGTCGGTCACGACGGTGGGCGCCATGATCACCATGGGAATGATGCCTTGTTGTTCGGGTTCAGCGTATGCGCTGATGGGTTTGTCGAGCAGCGAACCGGTAATTTGGTTGAGTTGTTCCTCGAACGTATAACTTCGGTCGCGTTGATAGCGCTGATCCGCATATTCGTATTTCGTAAAGCCGACGAAGAGGTCGTTGGCAAGCAGGCTGAAGATAAGAGGGTTCAGGTTATCGGTTCCCAGGCGCGTGAGGTGTTCGCGCGCATAAGGATTGACGGGTTCGCCCTGAATTTTCTGAAGTACCAGCTCGCGAAAGTATGTAGCGCCTATGAGTCCCCCGGAGGCGCCGGTGATCAGGATCGCATTCTCCATGAGTTGGCCGCGCGTCAGACTGTCTGCCGCCTGCAAAGCCGTTAAGGCCCAGAGCGCTGCGCGCTTTCCGCCGCCGCTGGCTGCGATGAAGACCATTTTTGGTTTGCTGGCGCTGTCGAACTTATTCCGCCAATTGTTCAGGAGTGCGATGGCATGGGCGTGATCATTTTTGATGGTGGTGGAATCGTTTAACTCCACAAGCCGATCTATATTATACGGAGCGGGAGGGATTTCATAGTTGAGCCCGAAGGCGAGGTAACGCTTTTCGAAGAAGTCCTGGCCCGCCAGGTGATTGATGAGCAGAAAGATCACGATGGCGGTTGTGATGGACCATCCGCCGAACCAGTACGAGAAGGCGCCGGCAAGCATGACGAAAATGGTCAGGAATATGATAAAGCTGGCGGCGGCAGGGAGCTGGAAGACCGGATTGTCTTTGAATACCCCCAGAATCAGGACGACCACAAAGATCAACACCTCGACGGCGACCAGGTTGAAATGGTTTTGATCGAATACCTGTATGATGGTGGCGCGATCGTAAAAGCCGGTGTCATCCACCCTTCTGATCTTGAATCCATCGAGAAAGTAATCGACCCGTATTTGGCGTTTGCGCGCTATGTCGAGTTTTCGCATTGCACTCGCCCGGGTGACCTGCACGTTTTGCTTCAGTTTCTCGTCGATGCGGCAGACGACGTACCGGAAGATGTCTTTATTGGTGAACCAGAAGTAGGTAAAGAAGATAAGGGTCATGATAAGGAAGCCGGAAAGAAATCCGGCTACGTCCATGGCAACCAGTCGCGGCGACGAATACTCGTTGCTCCGCTGAAATGCGATGATCTCCCCAACATACGTCAGGACAAAGACCGCAGGGATGAGGCTGTTGTTGAGGCTGAACTTCGTAAACGGGCGTGTCACCGTGCCGATAAACGTAAACCGGTGTCCGTCGGAAATGTAGCAGGTAATGTGAAACGCGACGGTAAACCCGGCGATCACAAGCCCCATAATAAAGAAGCTGGTGAAATTGACCCGGTTCATATATTCAGGGTCGAGGAAGAGGTAAGGTATGCCCAGATATCTGCCGAAACTGCCTGTCGCCATCATGAAAAGGATGACCCAGCATAGCAGGAGCACCTGGTTCCGTTTCAGGTTCGAAAACAGCAACTGAACCGGGAAAAAGTAAAATACCCTTTCAAAAAACGCTGCGATCCTTTTCATCAAAAAAGTAAAAATTGAAGTTAGCCACTATTTTCCGTATCTAAAATCCGCCTTCGGCCCTTTTATGTCTACTTGTATTATCCGCGGCGATTTCACCGCAATTGACAGTAATTGTCGGGCCAATGCGTTTTCTTTGCTCCGATGAATACCCCATTCACCATCTACAGGAGTTCGGCGGGTTCGGGTAAAACGCGCACGCTTGCCAAAGCGTATCTGAAGCTGGCGCTGCAGTACCAGGCACAGTATTTCCGTCATATTCTGGCCGTCACCTTTACCAACAAGGCGACGCAGGAAATGAAGGACCGTATCCTGGAATATCTCGACAAGTTTGCCCGGGCGGAACCTAACGACCTGGCGGATGAACTGAAAAAGGAACTTGGGCTGGACGATGCGACGTTCCGCGAACGCAGCCTCGAAACGCAAAAGGCCATCCTGCACGGATACTCCCAGTTTTCCATAAGCACGATCGACGCCTTTTTCCAGCGGGTCATCCGCGCCTTCACACGAGAGGCGGGGTTGGTAGGCGATTACCGGTTGGAGGTGGAAAAGGATGCCGTGCTGCAGGAGGTGGTCGACGCCCTCATCGATGAGTTGGGTGAGAACAAAGACCTCACCGACTGGGTGGTGGAGTTTGCGCGGGTCAACCTCGAGAACGAAAGGGCGTGGGACGTCAGAAGCAGCCTGGTCGAATTCAGCAAGGAGATCTTTACCGAAGAATTCAAAAATATCGAGGACGAGGTTACCGATGCCACCCGCGAAAAGGGTTTCTTTCGCGACCTTCTCAAGGAGCTCCGTTCGATGAAGTATATGTTTGTGAACTTCGTCCGGAAAAAAGCTGAAGAGGCGCTCACCATCATACATGAGAATGGGCTGTCGAGGAGTGATTTCAAATACCCGTATGGTGGCGCCTACGGTTTTCTCGAGAAGCTGACACGGATCTCATCTGTCTGGAATTTTTCCGATAAGCAAAAGGGCTCCATGCCTGAGAATCAGTACCAGGACAGCGCGAACTGGCCTTCGAAGACCACACGACATTCCGCATTGCTGCGTCAACTCGCCCAAACGAAACTCATCCCGATACTCAACGAGATCCTCGAATTCAGGCGCAAGAATTATACCGCTGCGCTTTCTGCGGAGGTGGTGCTGGCGAACTTCTACACGTTTGGGCTCATTGCCGACATATCGCGGAAGCTAAGGGAGTACAAGGACGAGAACAATATGATGCTCCTGGACGACGCCCCGAAGTTTCTCAACCGGGTGATGGGTGAAACGGATACGCCGTTCATCTATGAAAAGGTGGGATCGTTTTATCGCAACTATCTCATCGATGAATTCCAGGACACTTCCGGTCTCCAATGGAAAAATTTTCTTCCGCTGGTCACCAACAGCATCAGCCAGGGATACGACAACCTCGTCGTGGGCGATGTCAAACAGGCTATCTATCGCTGGCGTGGTGGCGATCTTAACCTGCTGCAGCAGGAAGTGATCAAGCATATCGGTGAGCAATGGGTTACGATACGCCAGCTCAACAGCAATTACCGAAGCGCCACGAACGTAGTGGAGTTTAACAACGCTTTTTTCAAGGCGGCTTCCAGTCTGATCTCGGTCGACACAGGACAACCCATACCGCTTGAAGTGTATGGCGACGTGGCACAACAGGTCTGGCGAAAAGATGATGGATTTGTTCATGTGTCTTTTCTTAGCGACGAACCTGCGGAACAAACCTGGGAAGAGAAAAGCCTCGGGTTAATCCCGAAATATCTTGAACGGCTGCAGGATGAGGGCATAGCGCTCGGCGATATCGCCATCCTCGTAAGGAAAAACGAGGAAGGACAGAAGATTGTCAACGAACTCATGCGATACAGCCATTCCGATGATGCCCGGCCCGATTGCCGCTATGATGTGGTGTCCAATGAATCGTTACGGCTCGATGGCGCATCGTCTGTCAACCTTCTCGTGGCGGCCATGCGGTACCTTCTCAACACGCAGGACGCGATAGCGCGCGCGCAACTTTCCTATGAGTACTTCAGGGTCAGCGGCAGCACGCGTGTGTTGACCGAAGTCTTTGGCGTATCCAACCAGGGATTCTTTGAACAAGGTCTGCCGGAGGCGTTTGCACGCGATAAAGCCGCCCTCAAAAAGCTGCCGCTATTCGAGCTCGTGGAAACGTTGATCCGCATATTCGGGCTTGGTAAGGACCAGGGAGAGATCGCGTACCTGCAGGCGTTCCAGGACGCGGTGCTGGAATTCTCCGCAAGGGAACGCAACGACCTGGGTATGTTCCTTGAATGGTGGGGCCTTAACCGACACAAGAAATCGATCCAGATCTCCGGAGGCGTCGATGCCGTGCAGATCCTTACCATCCATAAGGCAAAAGGCCTTCAGTTTAAAGTGGTGCTGATTCCTTTTTGCTCGTGGAATCTCGATCATGAAGGTTTTCTTGCGCCCACGCTCTGGGCCAGAACAGACCATCCACCCTTCGATCGTGCCGGATATCTCCCCGTGAAGTACTCCGGTACTTTGGAAGAAACGTTTTATTCAGAAGCGTATCAACAGGAGAAATTGCGGGTATACCTCGATAATCTCAACCTGCTTTATGTGGCCCTAACGCGCGCCGAGCACGGACTTATTGTTGTGTCGCCTGCTCCCGAGGTCAAATGGTTTAAGTCCATGGTGTCGCGGATACTATATGAAGGCATTGTCGGCGGTACGGGCTTGGAGGATGGCTGGGACAACGTCACGCGTGTGTGGAGTAAAGGCGCGTGGCAAAAGCCTGTGGGCAAAGGGAATGGACAGGGCATGGCCACCGCGACATTGCGGGAATACCAGACATTCGACTGGCGCGATAAGTTGGTCGTGAAGCGATCGGCCAAAGAATTCTTCAGTGATGCCGGCGACGCCATCCGCAGCCGGATCAACTATGGTATTCACATACATTCCGTCCTGTCGGCCGTACCCTATACATCCGATGTGTCGGATGCGCTGGCGCGAATGGTAGATGAGGGCATGATAGCTTCTTCCGAACGACCTGCATTACAGGAGATGCTTGACGAGCTGCTGGCGGATCCTCAGATCGCATCGTGGTTTTCTCCCGGATGGGATGTGCGAACTGAAGTTCCCGTGCTGTTACCCGGTGGAGGTGAGAGTCGCATGGACCGCTTGCTGCTGAAGGGCAAGCACGCCGTCGTCATCGATTTTAAGACTGGCCTTCCTTCTTCAGCTGATCAAAGGCAGATGCAGGAGTATATGACGATACTGACACAGATGAATTTTTATCCGGTGGAGGGATTTCTGCTCTACATCAGAAGCGGAGAAGTAGTCACAGTAAAGACCGGCAAGCCGAGGCGTCTGCCGAAGCGATCTCCGGGACAGTTAGAATTGGGGTTGTAAGAAGTTAGGAACGCTAAGTCCTCAGACTTTCACCGCAGAGTCGCAAGGCGGCGATCCTTAGCGGCATGGTAACCTGTGCGGTAAAATTCAGACACCACGCTCACGGGATGGTTGACAAATACTGTCACACCTTGCCATGGCGTATTTTTTCCCTGTAATTCTTTGGTAGTTTTGCTTTGTGAAACCGTTCCTGAAAGAGCTTGCTGAACGAATTGTCGGTGATAAGATCACGCCGGGGGATTTGACCGTCGTCTTTCCCAACAGGCGTGCGATCCTGTATTTCAGGAAGTACCTGTCTGAGATCATCGACAAGCCGGTGTTTTCGCCGCAGCTGTTGACTGTGGAAGATTTTATGGCGTCGTTTACATCGCTTCGGGTTCCGGACAAACTGGAGCTGGTACACCATCTTCATGCGGTTTACAAATCTGTTGTTAACGTAGACGAGCCCTTCGACAAATTCTACTTCTGGGGCGAGATGTTGCTTAAGGATTTCGACGAGATCGACCGGTACCAGGTCAACGCCACCCAGCTCTTTAAAGATCTTAGGTTTCAAAAGGAACTCGACACAACCTTCGACTATCTTTCCGAGGAACAAAAGGAATATCTCAAACGCTTTTGGTCAGGGTTCGACGAACACCTCAACGAGAACAAGAAAAAATTCCTCCACGTTTGGCAGGATCTGCCACGTGTTTATGAAGACTACAAAGTCCGCCTTCGTGAAGCGGGACTCGCCTACGAGGGGATGGTGCACCGCGACGCCGCGGAGGCCCTCGCTGCGGATGCCGCCCGTATTAAGGGGCCCTACGGTAATCGCAGGATACTCTTTGTCGGATTCAACGCCCTGACCCGTGTTGAGGAGGTCGTCATGACGGCGTGCGTAACGCACGCTAACGCCGAGGTGGTATGGGACATCGACGAATACTACGTCAACAACGAATGGCAGGAGGCGGGCATATTCTTTCGCGAATTGCAACAGCACTCCGTGTTAGGTAAAACCTTTCCGGACGACATTCCCGCGAATTTTAGAAAGAAGAAGTCGATTAAGGTCATGGGCGCCGCGCAGCATATTGCACAAGCCAAGTTCGCCGCGCAGGTACTTGAAGATGCGTTGGCTAAGGGAATGAAACCTGAGGAAACGCTGGTCGTCCTCCCGGATGAAAACCTGCTCTTCCCTGTATTGCACAGTGTTTCAGGCCCTGTTCCCAAGCTCAACGTTACGATGGGTTTTCCCCTGAGTAGCACACCGCTGTTCAACTTGTTCGAGCTGCTGATGCAGATGCAGATCGGTGCACGAAACGAGGCGCTCAACCACCGTGAGGTGATGGCACTACTGGGCCACCCGTACGGCGTAGCGGCAGATGCCGCGAATGCGCTGGCAAAACGCAAGGAGATCCTGGACAACAACTGGGTCTGGGTTCCACAGGAGTTCCTGCAGTCTGGCCCCGAGCTGTTTCGCACAATGTTCCGTCGGGTCGAGCCTGTCGCCGTTGTGGGTTATCTGCGTGAAGTGGTGCTTGCGCTGGGTGCCATACCGAACCTTTCGGACCTCGACCGTGAGTTTGCATTTTACTTTGTAAAGCTCCTCAATCGTGTCGATGAGGTCTTCGGTGCTGAGCCGTTCGGGGTGGGGGCATCACGCGGGGTGGCATTGCGGTCCTTTCTGCGGCTGTTCCGTCAGTTGGTCCGTTCGCAGCGCATCCCTTTTTCCGGCGAACCGCTTCAGGGATTGCAGATCATGGGTGTGCTGGAAACAAGAAATCTCGATTTTAAGAATGTAGTGATCCTCTCGCTCAACGAAGGGGCGTTCCCCCGGTTCGGCGGCAAGGGATCCTATGTTCCCTACTCTATACGAAAGGCATACGGTCTGCCTACGACGGAACACCAGGACGCGATCTATGCATACCTTTTCTATCGTGTTCTTCAGCGTGCCGAGAACGTGTTCCTTGTATACAACTCGGAGACGGATATACTCGGACAGGGTGAGATGAGCCGCTACCTGCAGCAGCTTCTTTTTGAATCGGGCCATGACACAGAACGGACGGTGCTGCACACGCCGGTGCGGCCGCGAAACATAGACCCGATTGAAGTGGCAAAGGACGAAGCTGTTTTCAATCAGCTGGCACGATATTGCCTGGGACAGGTAAAGGAGTTGACGCCAACTGCACTGAACGACTATATCGAATGCCGCCTGAAATTTTACTTCCGGCACATTGCGCGTATACGTGAGGCCGATGAGATCGACGAGGAGCTGGACAACCGCCTGCTGGGAAGTTTGTTGCACCGCGTGATGGAGTCGTTCTACCTGGACCATATCGACAGGAAGAAATCACGGACGGTGGAGCCGTCCGACCTTGAAGGCCAGGAAAAAAGAATTGACGCGATACTCGATGACGTATTTCGCGAGCTGTACGGACTGGATAAGGCGAAGACAGTGGAGTATGCGGGCCAACGGCTTGTCGTAAAAGAAGTGATCCGCCGTTTTGCCGACCGGATCATTGCCATGGACCGCGATCATGCTCCTTTTGTGCTGGAAGGAATCGAAAATAAAGAACTCAGGCTGACGTATCAACTTAAGGGAGACGGTCATCCTGTGGTAGTCGTAGGGGGCATTGTCGACCGTGCCGACAGCAAAGGAGACGTGCTGCGGGTGATCGACTACAAGACCGGCAAGGATACGACAGATATCAAAAAGGAGGTAAGCGAGCTGTTCGTTCGCGATGGCAAGCGAAACAAGGCGGCCTTCCAGGTCATGCTCTATGCGTTGCTTTATGCTTCAAATGAAAAGACGAAAAACCACCGGATCGTACCCGGATTGATGAACCGGCTCAACCTGTTCGATGAAGCCTTCCGCTTTGGATTGAAGATAGGGGGGAAATACGTAGAGGACGTCCGACCTTTCCTTCCGGAATTCGAGGCGGGCCTAAAGGAAATGCTGGAAGAAATGTTCGATCCTAATGTGCCGTTCACTCAGACGATGAATAATACCGTGTGCCGGTATTGTCCGTATAGGGAGATATGTTATCGATGATGCACCTGCCCGACTGCCCAATGTCATTGAGAAATTTAGATCCCCTTTAGTGGCCAGCCGGGATGCGGCTGATGTATCCCGGTCCCCGAATGATTCTCCCCGGTAGCGCACCGGTATGCTCGCCATGGTGTAGAACGAGCGTGCCGTTGACGAAAACGTGGACGATGCCGGCCGAGTAGCGGGCAGGATCCTCAAAAGTGGCGTGATCCTGAATGTTAGCGGGATCAAAGACGACAACGTCGGCATACCCTCCGGCCTTTAGCGACCCGCGTCTATCGAGATTGAGATTGGACGCGGGCAGCGACGTCATTCTCCTTATGGCTTCCTGTAATGTCACCAGCTTTTCATCGCGGACGTATTTTGCCAACACTCTCGGAAACGTTCCATAAGCCCTGGGATGCACACTCCACCCTTCAAATACCGGTGTGTTCGCCAGCGATCCCGCGTCGGTGCCAAAGCTCACGTAAGGGAGTTGGATCACCTGCCGTACATTTTCCTCCGAGATGAGGAAGTACAGCGTTTCTATTCGCGACTTGTCTTCTACAACAAGGTCGATCACTGTTTCGTCGGCATTTCTGCCGTGCATTCTCGCAACCTCATCCAGTCGCTTTCCCTTGTACAATGTGTTGAGTGAATCGGAAGAAAACGCCAGCAGCATGACATCAGAGGGGTCAGAGTTTTTGTACGGGATGCCGTTCGCCATTTCGTACAGTACTTTCTTTCGGAGCGAGGGTGTCAACAGCTTCCGTCGCATGGACCTCGCGCCGCCTTCCTGAACCCAGTTGGGCAATCGCGAGGTAAGGCCCGTAGCGCTTGCCGCGTATGGATACATGTTTGCCGTAACTTTCATGCCCGCACGGTGCGCACTGTCAATCTTGTGGATGACAGTGTCTAGTTTGTGCCAGTTGCGCGACATGTTGACTTTCAGGTGATAGATCTCCACGGGTAGGTTTGCCTCACGGCCGATGGTTAGCGCCTCGTCGACGGCCTGGACAATAAAGTCGCCCTCACTGCGAAGGTGCGTAATATACATGCCGCCATAAGACGCTGCCACTTTAGCCAGGGCGATGAGTTCCTCCGTTTTTGCGTACGATGCGGGGGCATAGATCAGAGAGGTGCCGAGTCCAAAGGCGCCTTCTTCCATCGCCTCGGCAACGAGGCGTTTCATCTTTTCGAGTTGCCAGGCGGTAGGGGTGACGTCCTCATATCCCAACACACAGTTGCGAACCGACGTATGCCCGACAAACGAAGCGACATTCGGACTGAAGCCCTTCTTTGTCAGCCAGTCGTAGTACCCGCCAAGTGTCGTCCAGAGGCTGTCGCCCTTTTCCGACGATCGGCGCTTAACCGGTCCGGGCGACCAGCCCTCGCCCATCACTTCCAGTGTGATACCCTGGGTAATGTCGCCTACTGCACGGCCGTCCAGAAGCAAAGTTTTATCGGCCCAGCTTAACATGTTGATGAATCCCGGTGCGACCGCCAATCCGCGCGCGTCGATCTCTTTGACGCCACGTATCCTGCCAATGTCGCCGACCGATACAATCGTATCGTGGTGTATTGCGATGTCGCCCACGAAAGGTGCTCCGCCGCTGCCATCGAAAATCAAACCGTCCCTGATTACCGTGTCGACCATGCGGATTACATCCGGCGGCGTGAACGCGCCAAACAGAACGGATCCGAAAAATATCCCTGTCGAAAAAATGCTCCGCGCGATCATGGTACTACTATGTTACCCGTTTCGCCGTGGAAATACTACGGTACGTAATGTAATAAATGAAATGCCACAAAACCGTGGGGGACGCGGACCCCGCTTGAAAGCGCGCGGCCCTTCTAAGTGGGACGCACGTCTCCTACGCGGCCCATTCGTCCAAACACGGGAAATGTTACCGTTTTCGGTATCTGGGGCTCCCAGAATTTTTTCATTTGTTCAAAGAGGTCGACAGTCGGGTCGACGGCAGTAGCGCGGATGTACGCCTGGGTGGCCGACCACGTACGCAGGTAGCCGATGTAGTCGTGCAGGTTCCATTCTACTTTAATGTTGAATCCCGGAAAAGGGATCGTGCCGAAAGGAAAGGGAAGTTCTTCGTAGCGGGTTTCCACCAGTCGCCTGGCCGGGTCCCAGTACGGGCCGGTAGTATTGGAATAAAAATCCAGCATGAGGTTGTCGATGGCGGGGTTCACCGTGTTCAGACCGTATCCCCAGACGGCGATGACAGCGCCGTCTGTAGCGACGCGTTTTACCTCATCGTAAAATTTTTCAAGGTCGAACCAGTGCAAGGCCTGCGCAACCGTGATCAGATCGAAACGGTTGTCCGGAAAGGGGGTGGCTTCGGCCGGAGACACGTGATACCGGATATTTTCGACCTGCGGTGCTTGCTCGATTTGTTTCTGGCTGATATCGGAGGCCTCCACATATTCAAAGTGAGCTGCGAGCCGACCGGCGACTTGCCCGTTGCCCGTCCCGCAATCCCATGCATACCGCTTGTGGGCAACGTGCTCCAGGATGAATGCATATAGCTCATCCGGATAGGTTGGCCGGAAGGTTGCGTAGTTTTTTGCGTGCCCTGAAAAGTAGTCCTTCACGTGTTTATGCGCTTACGTGCAAGGTGTAGTTAGGTTGACCGATATCTCCGCACATTCACCGCAGAGTCGCAACACCCACTACAACGTCCATCAATCAGGTTTAATAACGAGTCCCAGTTCGTCGAGTTGTTCCTGCGAGATGGTCGAGGGTGTGTCGATCATGGTATCGCGGCCGGCGTTGTTCTTAGGAAACGCGATGAAATCGCGGATAGAGTCTGAGCCACCAAAAAGGGCGCATAGCCGATCGAAGCCGAAGGCGATACCACCGTGGGGTGGGGCGCCGAACTCGAACGCTTCCATAAGAAAGCCGAACTGCTTTTGTGCCTCTTCGGGCGTGAACCCGAGTTTGGTGAACATAAGCTGTTGCGTGGCCTTGTCGTGAATACGGATGGACCCTCCGCCGATCTCATTCCCATTGATCACCAGGTCGTAGGCATTCGCCCGTACCTTACCCGGATCGGTGTCCAGCAGGGGTATGTCTTCGGCACGCGGCGAGGTGAAGGGGTGATGCATGGAATGAAAACGATTAGTGTCATTGTCCCATTCCAGCAACGGAAAATCGAGCACCCACAACACGGAGAAGGTGTTTTTGTCGCGCAAGCCCAAACGGTCGCCCATCAGCAGGCGCAGTTCGCTGAGTTGTTTGCGCGTGCTGTCGGTCGCACCGGCAAGAACCAGGATGAGATCTCCGGGAGCCGCGCCGAAAGTTTCGATCCACTTTTTGAGATCGTCCGGCGTGTAGAATTTATCGACCGATGATTTGATACTGCCGTCTGTTTTGTACTGCAGATAAATCAATCCTTTAGCGCCAACCTGCGGACGGCGCACAAATTCCGTCAGTTCGTCAATTTGTTTACGGGTATAGTCGGCACAGCCCTTCGCGCAAATACCGATAATGGTATCAGCGTTGTCGAAAACCTGGAAGCCCTTGCCTTTTACGATATCCGTGAGTTCACCGAATTTCATTTCGAAGCGCGTGTCCGGTTTGTCAGAACCATAAAGGCGCATTGCGTCCGCGTAGGTCATGCGACTGATTCCGGGCAGCTCGATCCCTTTTACCGCTTTGAAGAGATGCTTCACCAGACCTTCGAAAGTGGCCATGATATCTTCCTGTGTCACGAATGCCATCTCGCAGTCGATCTGTGTGAACTCCGGCTGGCGGTCGGCGCGAAGGTCTTCATCGCGAAAGCATTTGACGATCTGGTAGTATCGATCGAATCCCGACACCATCAGCAATTGCTTAAACGTTTGGGGCGATTGGGGAAGGGCATAGAATTCGCCGCGATGTACCCGTGAAGGAACGACAAAGTCGCGCGCCCCTTCCGGGGTCGACTTGATCAGGACAGGTGTCTCTACCTCGACAAAGTTCTGACTATCGAGGTAGGCACGTGTCTCGCGGGCAACACGATGTCGCAGCATGAGACTGTCGCGTACCGGTGCTCGGCGCAGGTCGAGATAGCGATACTTCATCCGCAGGTCGTCGCCACCGTCTGTGTCGTCTTCGATGGTGAACGGCGGTGTGCGCGAAGGATTGAGTACGGTTAGTTTCTTAACCCGGAGTTCAATATCGCCGGTGGCCATACGATCGTTTTTCGATACACGTTCGACCACGGTACCTTCCGCCTGTATGACGTACTCACGTCCCAGTTCACGGGCTTGTTCCATCAGGTCGCCCGGTGTGTTGCTCTCATCGAATAGGAGCTGTGTGATCCCATACCGGTCGCGGAGGTCAATCCAGAGAAGACTTCCCTTATCGCGCAGGCGTTGTACCCAGCCTGTGAGTATTACGTCCCGGTTTACATCGCTGATCCTGAGTTCTCCGCAGGTATGCGTTCGCAGCATCTGAGAAATGATTAATTTTGAATTCTTAATAACGCGAGTTCCGGCGCGAAGTTAATAATAGTTTGCTTCCACCGTTCTATGTCAAATAGTAAAAGTGTTATGCGAATCCTTGCCCTACTTATGGTTGTCGGCGTACTGTTTTCCTTTGTCGATCCGAAACTTAAGCGCATCCGGGTGGCGCCTGATATATCCCTCCTGGTGCCGGTGGGGTGGCGTCCGATGGACGAGCTCGATTTTGCACAACGCTATCCCTCTGTCCGGGCGCCTATTGCCGCCTTTACCAACGAGGACCGGCTTGCCGATTTAAGCGTAAACGTTTCTGCCACCCAATGGCCCGATGCGAACGCGGCGTTGGCGAGTCAGTTCTTCAAGGCGTCCATTCTGAATACTTTTGACCGCGTGTCCATGATAAGCGAGGGCATCCGGGAAGTCCGGGGTCAGACCTATATATATTTTGAGTTTGAGTCCACTGTACGCGGCAACCCGAGGGAACTGGGTCAGGAGGCATCGATTATGGGCTACTCTTATATACAATATCTCGTACAGCCGGGCCGGACGCTGGTATTTTCGTTTCATTGTCCCCGCCGCATCAAGGATGCCTGGCAGCCGACGGCCCTGAAGATCATGGAAAATATCCGCGTAAAGTAGGAAGCCCCGATGGATCTCTATACGGATAGCTATTTTATGAAGGAGGCGTTGAAGGAGGCCGGTAAGGCCCTGGATGCGGGAGAGGTTCCGGTGGGCGCGGTAATAGCGGTAGGCAATCGCATCATAGCCCGCGCTCACAACCAGACTGAACGGCTCACAGACGCTACGGCGCATGCCGAAATGTTGGCTGTCACCTCGGCCTCCAATTACCTGGGCTCCAAATATCTCAACGAGTGCACCCTGTTTGTGACGCTGGAACCGTGCGTGATGTGTGCGGGGGCGTTGTACTGGGTACAACTCGGCCGCCTGGTGTTTGGGGCAAACGATCCTCAGAGAGGCTATTCGTTAACAGACGCTCCGCTACTGCATCCCAGGACAAAGGTGCTTAAGGGGCTCATGGCTGAGGAAAGCAAGGGCCTTATAGATACATTTTTCCGCCAACTGAGAAATAGTTGACTCACTCGGCATTTATCGTCCTAAACAGTCAGAAAACTGAATTTTCTCCCATCCTTTATGGTTGTATATTTGGCTGCCTGAGCCACAGCCGTGATGTCATTACAAGGCGGATCGGTTAAGTCAGGCTTTTCATTCATGTTCAACCAAAAAATAATTTGCTATGGCTTTTACACTTCCCAATCTCCCTTATGCCTCCAATGCACTTGAACCACACATCGACGCCCGAACCATGGAGATTCACCATGGCAAACACCATAATGCATACGTTACCAATCTGAATAAAGCCATTGCCGGAACCGATGCGGAAAACCTTAGCATAGAAGATATCTGCAAGTCGGTTTCAAAGTATTCTGCTGCCGTCCGCAACAATGGCGGAGGTCATTATAATCATAGCCTGTTCTGGACGATACTCGGTCCCGATGCTGGTGGAAAGCCCAGCGGCGCTCTGGCCGAGGCTATTGATAGCGCTTTCGGAAGCTTCGATGAATTCAAGACCAAGTTTTCCGATGCGGCCGCTACACGGTTTGGATCCGGCTGGGCCTGGTTGATAGTAGATAAGAACAAGAAGCTCGCCGTAACATCAACGCCTAATCAGGATAACCCGCTGATGGACGTTGCCGAAACCCAGGGGACACCCATTCTCGGTCTCGACGTATGGGAGCATGCCTACTATCTCAACTACCAAAACCGCAGACCGGATTACATCGCTGCCTTCTGGAATGTGGTGAACTGGCAGGAAGTTGCATCACGTTTCGCAGCTGCTACGAAGTAAGCGCGCGATCTGAATCATAAAAAAGAAGAAGGCATCCAGATGGATGCCTTCTTCTTTTTAGTGTCAACTGTCCTGTAGCGTCATGCCTTCTTTGAGGGAGGAGCGACAACGCTTGGCACGTCCGTTGCGTTAATTTTAGTGGACCATTAGTATAACACAACGTCCGTCTGTCCATAAAATGTTCGGTGTATATAACATTTACATCAATTATTACGTTGATCTGCGTTGTGTTCATTCGCGGAGCACGCGATAGAACAGTCCGGGCGCGAACAGTGTTCGATCGGATTCGGTCAACAGAAATTACAAAAGGGAAGCGCAAAGGGAGATCTTTGTTGACAGGGATAAAATAGGTGGGATGAAGAAAGTGAACTTTGAACAGTTTGAGAAGGAATACCTCATCACCTTGCTGGAGGACTTGCAGACGCGATTGCAGCGAAAGAACGAGCAGCTTAAGGAGACACGTGCAAAATTGAATTCGGCGCGGACCAGATTAGAAAAGATGAAGTCGACGGTCGAATACCAGCGCAAAAAAATCCTGGAACTCAGGGATAACGAATCATAGACTAACGGAGGGGAAATACCGTCAGCGTATCCTGATCCCTCCGCTTCCGTTGCTCATATCGCAGTTGTTTCTCCATCCGCTTCTTCTGTTCGCGGGCGGCCTTCTTTACTTTCCCGGGCTCAGGGCAATCCCACTCATCTACATCTTCAGCTTTTTTCAGATCGGTACGACGCTTGAAGTCGGAGGGACGGTACCGCGTAGATGCGGATAGCTTCTCATCTTCTTCCGCGGCCCTTCTGAGTTGGCCGGGCCGGATGTTTGTCGTTCTGAGTTTGGTGACGGTGATTTCGGGACAAGCGATCTTGTCTGCCCGGCATGCGGTCAGCAGGAAAACGGCCAGTAAAACACTCCGAAAGGCCATAACGACGCTGTTGGCTCCACGATCGACCTAATATAGCGATTTCCCGGGATAGCCGAAACCTTTCATGCAGGGGAAAGGCGGGCTATGAAAAAATTGCGCACCGGTTCTCGTACAGGATTATTACATTGTTTTATGAATCATATCAATCCATCACGCATGCACCGCCGAAGGTTTATCAATACCATGGCTACTATGGTAGGGGCGGCTGTAGTTCCTGCGCCCGCTTTTGCCATCCCGGCGCAAGGTAGGGCGCTCACCGTCCAGCAAGTGATCGACCGAATCGTGGCAAAGATTCCGGGTGGAACGCTTTCGCAGACCGTGGACACGCTTAAGGCCGGCCGTGCCGATCAGGAGGTAAAGGGCATCGTTACAACGATGTTCGCAACAGTCGATGTAATAAAAAAGTGTGCCGAGCTGGGTGCCAACTTTATCATTGCGCACGAGCCAACCTTCTACAATCATCTTGATGAAACCGACTTCCTCAGCGATGACGCGGTATACCGTTACAAGGCGAACCTTCTGCGTGAGCATGGTATCGCCGTATGGCGATTTCATGATTACCTTCATCGCCATCGACCCGATGGTGTGTATATGGGATTCTTGCAGCGGTTGGGATGGGAACAGCACTATGTTGAGTCCTCGACCGTAATCACGCTGCCGGAGACACGCCTTGACGAGATCATACGACATGCGAAGCGCAGCTTGGGTATACACGCTGTGAAGGTCGTGGGCGAGCCGGATCAGCTGTGCCGCCGCGTCGCCATCATGCCGGGGGCGTGGGGCGGCAGACCGCACCTTGCCGTGATGAAGCGTGAAAAACCCGACCTGCTTATATGCGGCGAGGTTAATGAATGGGAGACAACAGAGTATGTCCGCGACGCGCGCGCAATGGGTATGCAGACATCACTGATCGTCTTAGGACACGTGCTGAGCGAAGAGCCCGGTATGGAATGGGTGGCGCCCTGGCTAAAGCCAATAGTCGGCGGCATTAACGTGACACACGTTCCTTCCGGCGATCCATATTCATCGGAGTTGGGGTAAGCGCGTGCGCCCTAACCTTTGTCGCTATCGCCCTTCAAAGGCCAGGGGTTTGATGGTATGATCAGCTGGCTGTCGACTTCTAGTGTAGTGATGCTGCCGACCGGTATATAGTGACTCGCACCATTCAGTTCCTGGAAATGCAGAAAGCCCGATTTAAAAAAGAACGGTTGCCAGAGGTTGACTTCGTTGATCTCTATCGTACTGTGTTTTCGATCCAGCCGATGAAACACTAAGGTCTTTCCGCAGTCTTTGAGTCGGAGCACCGCCGGCGCGTTTGCATCCCTGGATGCAGGCACACCCCGGGGTCGTATGCCGACGATGGCTTTAGTCGTGGTCCGGTGAATGGTAACCTTGCGGATGTCATGCATTCGTACAAACACGGTGCGATTGGGCATGACTGAGAAAATAAGAAAGCAGTCTGCCGCAGGCACAGAATCGAAAGGACCAGCGGCCACCCATTCCTCCATCCAGTCCCTTACTTCCGGGGAGATCAGGTAACTCAGTCTATGGCCTGTGTACAATTCAATATCTATCCTGTGGAATACGACAGCCCTGCCGATCTGTGCTTCCTTAACGTTCATGAGAGTGTCTTTAGATCTTTTAACTTGACAGGTAACGGTATGCGAAAGGTTGAAATTTTGGTGGCCAACCGCAATGGTGTGGCTTGAGGTCACCCGTTTACCACCTAGTATTTTTATACAATTCCTATAGGCAAAAACCCCTAGCACCAGGGTTAAAATGGGGCCGGATGGCTTCTATGAGGGGTGGATGGCGTTTGTGGAGAAAATTGCATCCTGAGAAGAAGTAATTTTTTTGTAAAGGTTGCTTCCACCCACGGAAATCGTGACGAAGGTACGACGATTCATTTTGTATCTTAGCGTCGTTTGATTCAAAACAACCAACCATTCTCATGAAAAACCTCTTGTTTGTTCTTTTTATTCTCACGTTCATGGCGTCAAGCTGCCGGAACACAAAGAAAGAAACTGCGGAAGTGGCTGAAGAACCTGCCGCACCTTCATTGACACAAAGGTGGGAGACCGACACCTTGCTCACAACCTGCGAGTCGGTACTCTATGATGCGGAACGAAATGTTTTGTACGTCTCGAACATTAACGGCGTCCCTAGTGAAAAGGACGGCAATGGTTTCATCTCGCGCGTCGGCCTTGACGGAACCATCACCGACCTGAACTGGGTTACCGGTCTTGATGCTCCCAAGGGTATGGGCATTCGGGGCAACCGGTTGTTTGTGGCCGACATCGACAAGGTTGTCGAGATTGATGTCGACGCAGGGTCGATTGTAAAATCATATCCTGTTACGGGCGCGCAGTTCCTTAACGATGTTACGGTCGCGGCCAACGGCGACGTGTACATTAGTGACTCCAACGTCGGTTTTATCGTGCGCATAAGCGGCGAGGAGGCGACCATCTGGATGGAGGGCGTTGATGGCCCCAACGGTTTGCTGGCAGACGGCAATGCGCTCCTCATGGCCAGCTGGAATGCCGCAACATTGAACGCTATAGACCTTCAAAGCCAGGAAATTACCGTTAAGGCGGAGGGAATTGAACATCCCGACGGCATTGAAGCCGTTGGCGACGGTGCGTACCTGGTCTCGACCTGGGATGGCATGGTGCACCTGGTGGAAGCCGACGGAAGCAAGCATCTCCTGCTTGATACCCGCGACGCCGGTGCCAACGCGGCGGACATCGATTACATCCCGGAACAGAATCTGCTCCTGGTCCCCGCCTTTTCTGCCAACAAGGTAGTTGCTTACGAGTTATCGCGATGAGCTAAAGCCGGGTGAGAAAGCATAATGGTTCTAACCGTTATGCTTTCCTTCATCCAGGCTCCTGCGGTGACTGATTACACCAACTATAAACACGACCAAGCCAATTGCCGTAAATGCACAGGATAGCAATATGATGGTTTGCAGGCTCATAAGATAGCTGGCATTCGGTCAATTGATTGTGTCGCAAAGGTGCCCCCGCAAGGGCATAACCCTTACAACGCATGTCGCATCCTTTTGCTGCCATGTAACCTGCCTTTTAACAGTCTCTTTTACAGTACCTTGTGATCCGGATGGGCCCAAATGAAATCGCCTGATCCGGTTAGGAATTTCCCCGCCGCAATGTATTTTTGTCAAAATCGGGCAAAAATCTGACTTCGTGGTGCATGATCTCTTTTCCAAAAATGGAAATGATATTCAAAATTGGGATAGCCTGACAGGCCGTAACGGCTGATTTTTAGTTTTTTGCCAGATTACCATCCTGGCATTGTTTTGAAAAGGATAACATTTTATTACATGCTATTGCCATGAAGCACATGTCGGTTCTCGCAAAATTGTTTCACATGCTGATCAATGCGGATACGCAGACCAGTGAGCGCGAGGTGGCCGTTGGCCGGCAAATGATTCGCCTTGAAGGCTTTTCAGAAACCGGATTTAATAGCGAGGTCGCCGCCCTGGAAGGAAAAACCCCGGAGGCCATCTATAAGGAAACCGTCAGTGGTCTGAAGCGTCTGGACACAACCCTGCAAATCCGCTGTATTGCGTGGATGTGTGTGATCGCCAATGCCGACGGTTTTATGGACAAGAAGGAGTGGCAACTCATTTACAAGCTGTACCACAAAGATTTGGGGCTTCCCCTGGACCAGATCATGAAGGACCAGAACGCGTTGATGAAAAGCCTTTATTCCCCGCTCTCCAAGTAGACGTAACGCCGGCCGTCGAAAATTCCGGACCCTCTTCCTCAAAAGTCTACTAAATATATAGATTATATAAATTTAATTTTTTTTCTTTGCCCATGCGTTTGAAGCAGGGCACTGTATACATGACCGATTCACACCTCAGGAGCGTCACAAAAGGCGTTACCTGGCGTATTACGGCAACGATGGACACCATCCTGCTGGCTTACATCGTTACCGGAACGTTTTCTACAGCGGTGAAGATTGGTTTGGTGGAGGTGATGACCAAAATCGCCTTATACTACTTCCACGAACGCATGTGGAATGTCATCCCCTTCGGCCGCATACATGGTGTGGGACCTACACACGCCCGTAGTCTCGTCAAGGGCATCTCCTGGCGCTTTTTCGGCACCATGGATACCATCGTGATCTCTTACATTGTCACCGGAACGTGGGTCAGCGCATTTGCCATCGGCGGATTTGAGCTGATTACCAAGGTGATCATCTACTACATTCATGAGCGGGTGTGGGGTAAAATCAAATGGGGCAGAATTATTGCTGCTAAAGTGCCTGTGCGACCGGAAGGTCACAACGGAAGTACGCGGGATGAACGGGTACGCGACAAGGAAGCGATCCTTCCCTGAATCTCCCTAAACTTCATCCTCAAGTTTTCTTGCTGTTACCTATCTTAGCGGTGAACTTCTTGAAATCGCCATGCAAAGAGAGATTGATATTCCGCCTTTTCTTTTTTCGTCCGACACCGGCGCACCGCATGAGCGATGTATGGTCTGCAATGCTGAGCTACTACACGATGGCTTCCCTTACTTCATAGAAAAGTCCGTTCGTCACTTCCCGGAACTGGGCACGAGCGAAGTCATCTTCGAGTACGCCATTTGCCTTTCGTGTTCCGCCTCGCTCAATGCGGCACTGAGCGAAACGTCGCGTCAGCGTATGGCCAGCTACTTTGCAGAATATGGAAGATTCGACGCCCGCCGCCAGAAGCTCCAGGATGCGCCCGTAAACGAGTGGATTACCCATTGCCTTATCAAAGACACGCCCATAGCCAACTCACCTGAATACCAGGTCGTGGCCCAATGCTCCGGAAAATTGCTCGTCGTGCATGATATGCCTTTCGCTGTCTCGCTCGAAGCCATGGACGAGATCGCTGCACTCCTATCCGAAGAGACCCTGGGCGAAATGGACGACTTCCTTGGCAAGAACTTTACCGGCCCACCCGAACTCGCAGAGCTCCTGTTGAAGCGACCGCCAGTGCTTATCTAGCGACACCCTTTTTCTACGCCACTTTCTTATAACCCACCACGGCCAGGCCGTTCATGAGTACGGCATAGATGACGAGCCGGGTGAGTTGTGGCAGAATATCATCCAGCCCGGCCCCCTTCAGCATGACCATCCGCATCACTTCCACGAAGTAGCGTACCGGATTGAACTCAGTCAAAACCTGTGCCCATGACGGCATACTCTCGATGGGTGTGAACAGGCCGCTCATCAGGATAAAGATCACCATAAAGAACCACGACAGAAACATGGCCTGCTGCTGGGTGTTGGCAAAATTGGAAATAAAAAATCCGATACCCAGCACAACCAGCAGGTACACTGAGGCGAACAGAAACACCACCCAAATACTGCCGGCTACGCCAATTCCAAAGATCACCCAGCACATCAGCAATCCCCCGGCGAGTTCGACAAGCGCCAGCAACCAGAAGGGAAGGAGCTTGCCGATAATGAACTGATGCTTCTTAATGGGCGTGACATTAATCTGTTCCAGGGTTCCGATCTCTTTCTCCCGAACGATGTTCATGCCGGCCAGGAACACTGCGATCATTGTGACCAGTAGTACGAGTATACCGGGGACCATAAACGTCTTGTAGTCGAGTTCAGGATTAAACCAAAACGATTGCGTTATGGAAAATACCTTCGGCCGTTCGGAAGGTAATGCATCGTCCGCCATGCTGACGCGAATGTTTTCGTTGAAATCCTGGATTATCGACATCGCATACACGTTCTCAACCGCGGCGGCTGCGCCGTCGATCGCGTTGATGGATAACATTAGCTGGGCCTTCCGGTTACGCACCAGGTCGCGCTCAAAGTAAGCCGGGATGTGCAGGATCAGGTCGGTGTTGTGGCGCTGCATCTCATCTATTGCTACCCTCCCGGAAAACGAGACGCCGGTGAGCCGGAAGTGGTCAGAGACAAGAAATTTTTGTGTCAGTTCGCGAGAGAATGCCGATTGGTCGTTGTCTACGATATGCAGCCGAATGTTTTTGACTTCGAATGTCGCAGCGTAAGACAACACCAGCAGCTGCACCACAGGCATGACGAATAGTATCGGCAACATCGCGCGATTGCGGAAAATTTGCCGGAATTCCTTTTTCAGCAGGTAATAGATCGTTTTCATACCGGGTCAGGTGAGTCGGATCGCATATTTCTTTACACTCAAGCCGATCAACGCGAGCGTCATCAGCACCAGAATCAATACTTCCTTCCACAGGTAGGTGATGCTCACGCCTTTCAGCATAAGACCCTTAAGGATGATGATAAACCATTTCGCCGGAATGAGGTTACTGAGGAACCGGAGGGGCCAGGGCATGCTGTCGATCGGGAATACGAAACCTGACAGCATGATGGTCGGAAGCATAAGTCCCATAAGCGATATCATCATAGCCATCTGCTGGGTATGCGCCACAGTGGAGATCAGGATGCCCAGTGACAACGTCGTAATGATGAACAAGAGGGTCGTGCCCATCAATGCGATCAAGCTACCCTCCATAGGCATTTTAAAGACAAAATAGCCCAGGAGGAGAATGACAGCGGCGTTTATCGAGGAAAGGAGGATGTAGGGGAGTACCTTGCCTGTCACGACTTGCACCGGCTTTAGCGGAGATACCAGGAGGACTTCCATGGTGCCCATTTCCTTTTCGCGAGCTATCGATATTGAGGTCATCATCGCGGAAACCAGCATAAGGATGACCGTCATCGTGCCGGGTATAAACATGAACACACCTTTCAGTTCGGGATTATACAACATCCTCACCTCAGGTATGATCTGAAACGGCACGGTGGTATTAAGATTGATCTCCGCCTGATAATCCCGCACGATTGAAGCGGCATAGTTGGCAATGGTGTTGGCGGTATTGGGATCAGTAGCGTCCGCAAGAATCTGGATTGCGCCGTTGCCGCCAGTTGCGAGGTTACGATCAAGGTCGGGACCGAATACCACAACAGCCTTAATTTTCCCCTTTTGAAAAATCGCCTCTATTTCATCTTCTGATTCCAGGTAGCCGTTCATGACGAAATATCCTGAGGCGAGCATCTTTTCTATGATTCGTTCGGAACTTGTGTCGTGCGCCTTGTCGAGGATGGCGATGTTTACGTTTCGGATCTCGTTCGTGATGGCGAACCCGAACAGCAGGATCTGCACGATGGGCATGCCGAAGAGAATGATGAGTGATCTTCGGTCGCGGAAAATGTGGAAGAACTCCTTTGTGATAAATCCTTTCATGCGTCTTTGCCCCTGGTTTGATTTCTGGCGAGTCGCACGAAGACCTCGTTCATTGAAGTCACACCGTACTTGTCTTTCAGACGTCCCGGCGAGTCCAACGCTTCGATCTTGCCGTCGACCATCATCGATACGCGATTGCAATATTCCGCTTCATCCATATAGTGGGTGGTTACGAAGATGGTGACGCCGCGATGTGCGGCTTCGTAGATCATGTTCCAGAAGATGCGTCGGGTTACCGGATCGACGCCACCCGTAGGCTCATCGAGAAATATGATCCTGGGGTCGTGCAGCAACGCGATAGAAAACGCCAGTTTTTGCTTCCAGCCCAGCGGGAGGTCGCTGATGGGACGTTTGTAATTGTCCTGCAGACCGAGCTTTTCCACAAGCGCCTCCCCCTTGTCGCGGATCTGATGTTGGGTAAGTCCGTATATCCCTCCGAAGAATTCGATGTTTTCTCTGATGGTGAGATCGTTGTACAATGAGAAGCGCTGACTCATGTAGCCGATACTCTTCTTGATCTGTTCGGTCTCCTTGTAAATATCGTATCCCGCGACCGTCGCCGTGCCGGATGTAGGCCGGCTAATGCCAATCAGGATCTTCATGGCCGTAGTCTTTCCTGCGCCGTTTGCCCCGAGGAAGCCGAAGATCTCTCCCTTCATTACCTCAAAGCTGATGGCGTCGACTGCGGTAAAGGTGCCGAACTTCTTTGTCAGTCGTTGTACGGAAATTATCGGATCGATAGAAGCCATGGTCCGCCAGTTTGTTTACAATTCTTTTTCGGCCAGCGCCATAAATGCATCTTCGATGGTCGGTTTGATAACCGATAGTTCGATGTCAGTATGGCCTTTGTCTCTGAGAAAGCGCTGCAGTTCGTTGGGGTCTGCCTTTTCGCGTTTGTCCGTGTAGTGCAGGTACTCCCCAAAAGGATAGATGCTTTGTGTGAATGGATACGTCTGGATGTCGAGCGTTACTCCATATACGTTTCGGGTACGAATCGCAAACAGCGGCTGCCCGAAGGTTGCGGTGATGTTTTCCGTCGTGTCTGCTGTAAGGATCTTTCCCTGTTGGATCAACGCTACACGGTCGCAAAGCGAGGCCTCGTCCATGTAAGCGGTGGATACCAGGATGGCCATACCATCCTGCCGCAGGCGATCCAGCATCGCCCAGAATTCTTTTCGTGATACAGGGTCTACGCCGGTGGTGGGTTCGTCCAGAAACAGTACTGCCGGTTTGTGCACCAGTGCGCAACACAGCGCCAGCTTTTGTTTCATGCCACCGGAAAGGGCTCCGGCACGACGTTTCGCGAACGGTTCAATCTGGACGTATATGTCGCGTATCAGCTCATAGTTTTCTTCCACCGTTGTGCCGAATATCGAGGCAAAGAAATTGAGGTTTTCTTCTACGCTGAGGTCCGGGTAAAGTGAAAAGCGCCCCGGCATGTATCCCACCGATCGTCGTATGGCGTGGTAATCCGTGAGCGGATGTCCGGCGACGACAGCATGACCTGAGTCGGGAAGCATCAGTGTGGTCAGGATTCGGAACAATGTCGTCTTACCGCCACCGTCCGGTCCGATCAACCCAAACAGTTCCCCCGCCTTCACATCGAACGACACGCTATCCAACGCCTGGACATCTCCAAAAGACTTTGAAATATTTTCAATCTCTATTTCCATGATCAATCACTTTTCAATGTGATGTCAGTTCACTGTGCACGCAACCACATTTCCCCGGGCATCCCGATCTTCAAAGCCCCGTCGTTGCTGACGCGTACTTTGACGGCGTACACGAGGTTGACACGTTCTTCTTTGGTTTGTATCACCTTAGGTGTGAATTCCGCCGTAGGGGATACCCAGGCGATTGTACCGGACAACGTTCGCATACCTTCCGTGTCGTCGATGCGCACGTCAACCTCTTTGCCGATAGCGAGCGACGGAAGCTGCACTTCGCTGACGTAAACCCTCAGGATCATGTCGTCGAGCTTCCCAAGCTTGTATAATGGTCTGCCGAAGGCCGTCACCTCTCCCGGCTCGGCATATTTGATCAGCACGGTGCCCGACTGCGGATTGGAAATCTTACTCTTCTCAATCTGGTCGTCGAGTTGCGCGACCTGGGCTTCCAGGCTTTCCAGTTCGGAAAGCACAGACGCGTTTTGGGCCCTTACGCTGGCGATCTGGCGTTGCAGCACACTCAGCCTCCCTTCTACGTCGTCGAGTTGCTTCTGTGTCGCGGCGCTGTCTTTCAGCAGGCGCAATATTCTTTCCTTCTCGATGTTAAGGGTACGCTCCTGCTCGCGGTAGACGTCGATTTGTGAAAGGACGCTGGAGGAGCTTGCCGCAATTTTTTGCCGTGAAGCCAGCAGTTGTGCCTTTTTGAGCGTGAGTTGCGTGGTGTCGATGTAACCGACGACCTGGCCTTCCGTAAGGCGGTCGCCTTCTTCCACATCGAAGGCCACCAGTTTGCCTGTCGCTTCTGCCGAGACGGTAATTTCCGTAGCTTCAAAGTTGCCGTAGGCATCGGCTTTGCCGTTGTCGGCGGCACAGGAGGCGAGAAACAAGGCTGCGGCAATGAGGCTGGCGATATGATTTCTGCGAATCGTCATGGGGGTCATAGCGTCTATTGTTCTGTTATACCTTGGATGATCTTATAGTCTGCGTGCGCCTGAAGGAGCCGTATTTCGTGTACTGAACGGTTGATCAGGCTTTCGTTCAGTGCGTTTTCTTCTATGAGATATTCTGATGCCGTGAGTGTGCCGTTTTGCAATTGTGTGCGCGCAGTGCGGGCAACCCGTGTCCGAAGTGCGATGATCTCTTCGTCGGTGCGCAACAACTGGGCAAGCTTTTCAATGTCCGTGCGCTGTCTTTTGAGGTCGGTATTGGTGTTAAGCTCAAACGTCTCTCGTTCCACATCGATCATATCCTTCCGGATGAGCAGAGCCTGTTGTTGGTCGTTTACCATGTTCCAGTCCAGGATCGTCCACGATAGGCGCACACCACCCATGAAGAAAGGCTGAAAGGTGTTGTCCAGAAGGTTGAGGCCGGGATTACCGTATCCGCCCTGGGCGAACAGCGAAATCTTCGGCGTCTTGTTATTGCCGATGACGCGTGATGCGGCATCAACGTGTTGTTTTTGGATGTCGTAAAGTCCAAGCTCCGGTCGCGCCAGGGAGCCCGTTAATTCGGATTCGGGCATTGGGCGTTGAAGGACGGTGCCGGTATCGACGGGGACGCCGATGAGGTCTCCCAACGTTTGGAGCGCCGCTTGCCTATCGACGCGATTCTCGAACCGCTGTTGACGGGTTCGAAGGATGCCTGCCTGGAGTACGTCGGCGGTAGACGGGATAGCGATTCCATTCCGGATGGCCGATCGTACTTCTTTAAGTTGGGTTACCAGGTTCTGTTCGGCGAGCGCGAGGAGTTTATCGATTTCCTGCAGCAGCAGGATTGAAAAGTACGCCTGGTTCACGCTGCGTTTTACCTGGTATACTGCAACGTCGACTTGTTGCTGTTCGGCTTGCGTGCTCAGGCTTTCCACGGCGATGGAGTTTCGTACGGATCCCCCGTCGTACAGCAGCTGGTTTACGTCCAGCGTGGCGCGGTACTGATCCTTGTTGGGAAGCGGAATATCAGCGCCGGGGGGCGCTATAGGCACGTGCGGTACGTCGGATTGCCACGTAGCCTGGGCATTGAGTTTCACCTGGGGAAGCAATGCTTTTCTGATGGATTCCTGGGTCAGGTCGGTCCGTTGGGCAAGCAGATCCTTTTGTCTGACAAGAGGATAGTTCTGTTCGAGAAGCCGATAACAGTCGTCCAGTTCCAGTGTTTGCTGCGCTTGCAATAGGATGGGGGCCATCATTAAGGTTATTGCCACCAGAAGGGGGACAGGGTGGTTGAACAGTGTTTTCACGGTTTTATGGCGTTAATGACAAACTGTACGATGTGTTCTTCTCGTTCTGCGAGGAAGCGTTGGTATTGTTCCTTCGACATTCCGGTTACGAGCCGGATCATCTCGGCGGCGATGAAGGGGAAGAGGCATAACCCGAGTAGGCTTATCAACAGGTGGTGTGGCTCGACGGGCCTGATGGCGCCGGCTGCCACCTCCTGCTGGATTTGGCTGAGCAGCTTCTGAGGATTTGGCCGTCGTTCCGGCGTCAGGTATTCGGTGGCGAATTTGGGATTGTTGTTGAGCTCCTGGATGATGAAGCCCGGCATGTACGGGTTCTCCGTCAGGAAGGTGGTATAACGGTGGGCAAAGGTTCGGATCTTGTCCGGCAGCGGTTGATCGGCGTTGAAGATGTCGTTGATCTGTGGAATGACTTGCGCCAGGGCATCCGTAAACACCGCTTTGAAGAGCTGCTCCTTATTTCGGAAGTAATAGTGCAACAGCGCTTTGTTTATTCCCGCCTCGTCGGCGATCTGTTGCATCCGGGTGCCCGCCAGGCCCCGCTCGTGAAAAACCCGCTTTGCAGCCTCCAGTATCAGTTTTTCGGTAGAAGTATCGTCGTTAACCATTTGATTTAACCGTTTGGTTAACAAACGTACAAAAGGATCTGCAGGTTTTAAAAAGTGGACGGAAAATTTTATGAAATGGGGTGGGGGTTAAAACAAAAAACCCCGACGCCGTCGGGGTTTTTGCAAACTAAATGTTCTGATATGTCAACTACGATAGTTTAACATTAACCGCATTTAATCCCTTTTTGCCTTCTCTAACTTCGAAAGTAACTTCGTCGTTCTCCTTGATCGGATTAATAAGGCCGGAAGCGTGTACAAAGTACTCTTTTCCCGATTGATCGTCCTTAATAAATCCGAATCCTTTGGATTCATTAAAGAATTTTACTGTTCCTGTGTTCATTAAAATTGATAGTGTTATAATAATTAACAAAGGTAGGATGAATATTTGAACCGGCTACCATAAAGTGATATTAATGTTAATGGGCCGATTGTTGGTCTGATGGCTCGTTAGAATACCCAAAATACCGCGCGGGATGGTGTTGTAGCATCATTTCCACGCCCCGTTAAGGACCTCGGTCATCAGGCTGGCATCCGGAATTATCCTCACTCCGGCGTGAGGGAATATCCCACGGGCCTTGAATTCCGGTGTCCATTTACATCATAAGCCTGCGGTAGTTCATTAACCTTTTTCCAATTTAGCGCCGCAATTGTGTATCATGGCACCCGACCGAATCGACAAAATCCTTCGTCCCTTTCAGAACTTCATGCAGGAGGAATCTTCTTCCGGCATTGTGTTGCTGGCCTGTACAGTAGCGGCGTTGGTACTTTCCAATTCACCGCTTAGCGCTGCTTACCACGAATTCTGGGAGCTGGAATTTTCCCTGAGGTTCGCGGAATATGAGGTAACGGAATCGTTACACGACTGGATTAATGACGGCCTGATGGCCATGTTCTTCTTTTTCGTAGGTCTGGAAATGAAGCGCGAGATCATCGGCGGGGAGTTATCCGACTTTCGCAATGCCCTGCTTCCCCTGGCGGCAGCCCTCGGGGGGATGGTTCTGCCGGCGCTGATCTATGTCGCCATCAACTACCATTCGCCGGGTGAAGGCGGATGGGGGATTCCAATGGCAACCGATATTGCCTTTGCACTTGCGGTGCTCTCGCTTCTGGGCAAGCGCGTGCCGAACACAGCCCGAATATTTCTTACCTCCCTGGCTATCGCCGATGACCTGGGTGCTGTCCTCGTGATCGCCATCAATTATTCTTCACACATATCCTTTGTCAACCTGGCGATCGGTGCGGCCTTCATGGCGGCCCTGCTTGGCGCCAACTATCTTGGCGTCAGGAGTACGACGGTCTATGGCATACTGGGGATCGGCGGACTCTGGCTGGCCTTCCTGTTGTCGGGTGTCCACGCAACGGTAGCAGGCGTTCTGGCTGCGCTGGCCATACCGGCCCGCACCAAAATCAATGAAGCCAAATTCACAGCAAGCCTCAGGGACTACGTGAGCGAATTCGAGAATATAAAACCCAACGATGTGTCGATCCTCGAACCGGATCAGGTGCACGCTATAGAAAAAATCAAAAGCCTAACAAGGTCTGCCGATACGCCGCTGCAACGCCTGGAGCATACGTTGCGCCCGATAGCCCTGTTTGTAGTCATGCCCATTTTTGCCCTCGCGAATGCGGGCATCTCCCTCGAGGGCATCACGGCGGATGACTTGCTGACACCGGTTACTTTGGGTGTCTTCCTCGGGTTGGTGATCGGTAAGACGCTGGGGATTTTCGGTATGTCGTGGCTGTTCGTAAAACTTAAATGGGCCACACTACCCAAAGGTGTTAGCTTCAGAACGATACTGGGATTAGGAATGGTGGCCGGTATCGGGTTCACCATGTCGTTGTTCATCGCGGCACTCGCGTTTGGTACATCATCCGATTATCTCATCGACGCAAAGATTGGCATCCTTGCCGCGTCTATACTTTCCGGAGTCTGCGGATACCTGTTCCTGAGGGGGAAGAGTGGAAGAGTTGAAGAATTGAAGAATTGAATAGGGCGCGTGTAAATTATAAAGCATTTTCTCTGTTGCTCAGTGTCCTCTGAGTCTCTGCGGTGAAGACGATGAGAAAGAGTTGAAGAGTTGAAGAGTTGAATGTTCCCTGCGCGGAGATCGGAAGCCGGGAAAGGTTGAAGATTGGATCTCTGTTCAAACCGGAAAAAAATTAAGGAGTGCGAATCAACCAGTACCGGTTGCTACGCACTCCTTATTTTTTCGTGCTGTCCCGATCCTATCGGGGGCGCACTATCTTACTCGATATACGGACTAATGGTCTCAATCGTGCCGTCAGCGTTGTGGGTAAGTTCAGTTACCTTGATGCAACGCAGGTGGGTCTTACCGCCGGAGAGACTGCTGTCGTGATAGAAGAGATACCACTTCCCGTTGAACTCCACGATGGAATGATGGTTCGTCCAGCCGATCACAGGATTTAAGATTACACCGCGGTATGTAAAAGGTCCGTACGGGTTATCACCTGTCGCGTAGACAATGTAGTGGGTGTCACCGGTAGAGTACGACAGGTAATACGTGCCGTTGTATTTGTGCATCCAGGCCGCTTCGAAAAAGCGCCGGTCGTGGTCGCCGCCCAATATGGGGTTTCCTTGTTCGTCGACAATGCTGATTTCTTTCACCGGCTCGGCAAAGCTGAGCATGTCGTCGCTCATCAAAGCAATACGGGGACCAATAGCGGGAGCGTCATCCTGCTCGCGGTCGGTCTTGGAAGCGTCATGCCCCGCGTATTCGCCGGTAGTCCACCGTTGCAGCTGGCCACCCCAGATGCCGCCGAAATACATATAATATTTACCATCGTCGTCTTTGAAGACGGCCGGGTCAATGCTGTAACTTCCCTTGATGGGTTCGGATTCAGGCTTGAAGGGACCTGCCGGTGAATCGCTGACGGCAACGCCGATCCGGAAAATGTCTTCCTTGTCTTTTGCAGGAAAGTACAGGTAATACTTACCATCTTTGGATGCTGCATCCGGCGCCCACAGCTGACGACCGGCCCAGGGAATATCCTTGATGTCCAACGCCACACCGTGATCGGTAACTTCACCCGGAATGCTGTTCATCGACAGCACGTGGTAATCCCGCATGTCGAAGTGGTCCCCCATATCATTTTCCGGGGTTCCAGCATCGATGTCGTGCGACGGATAAATATAGACCTTGCCGTCAAACACGTGAGCGGAAGGATCGGCCGTGTAGATGTGGGTTACGAGCGGCTCTGAAATGGCTACCGGCTGCTGCGCTGTTGAATCGGCGGCGGCCGTTTCCGCCTGGTCCTGTGCGGGCTTCCCGCACCCTACCACAAGGGCCATGAGCGACATGGCCCCAAAGGGAATGTGTCGATTGATAAGGTTCATGATTGGTTAATTGATTGCGCCACGAAAATACACAAAACACACACACGGTCCTCAGTTTCACCGCGTTGTTGCGTACATATTATTCTTAAACCGCTGTTCTGAGGCAAATTCACGAGGTTTGCATTTTTCGCGTATATTATCGCTCCAGCAACAAACGCTCTAACGACTCCGACATGGATCTGAAAACGTGCATTAATGTAACCCTTTGCCTATGTGTATTTCTGTTCAGCGAAGTAAGCTACGGACAGGAAACATGGAAACTCGCGGGCGATAAAATAACGACCCCCTGGGCAGAGCATGTGAATCCCTCCCAGACGCCACTTCCAGCGTATCCCCGCCCGCAAATGGTTCGGGACACCTGGCAGAATCTGAACGGATCCTGGGAATACGCAATCCAACCTGCCACCGCCGACCGGCCCTCAGCCTACCAGGGGAAAATCCTGGTACCCTTTGCCATCGAATCCGCACTTTCCGGTGTGGGCAAAACTGTCGGCAAAGACAACAAGCTGTGGTATCGACGGACCTTTACGCTCCCTTCGTCTTTCCGTGGCAAAAATGTGCTGCTTCACTTCGGGGCGGTCGACTGGCAATGCGAGGTGTTTGTTAACGGAACATCGGTAGGATCACATAAAGGTGGGTACGACCCTTTTTACTTTGACGTCACGGCGCAGCTGAAGCGTTCCGGTGCGCAGGAGATTGTCGTGTCTGTCTGGGATCCCTCAGATGACGGTCCCCAGCCTCGCGGAAAGCAAGTCAAAGAGCCCCGCAGCATCTGGTACACACCCGTTACCGGAATCTGGCAGACGGTGTGGGTCGAAGCTGTGCCGCGTACCTACATCGAATCGATCTGGAATACGCCAAACGTCGATGCACAAAACCTTAGCGTGCAAGTAAAAACCAGCAACCTCCAACAGGGCGACGAGATCGTCGTAGCCGCCTGGGATGGCCAGCAAAAAGTTGCTGAAAAGGTAGTAGCCGGACCGGAAACCGTCCTCAACCTGCCTGACGCCAAACTGTGGACTCCAGACAACCCGTTCCTGTACGATCTCACCGTGCAAATCCGCCGCGGAAGAAGAGTTATTGACGAGATCAAAAGTTATTTCGGTATGCGCAAGATATCCGTGGCCCCCGGCGACGACGGCATCAAACGCATGATGCTCAACAATGAATTTGTATTTCAGTATGGTCCCCTCGACCAGGGTTGGTGGCCCGACGGGCTGTATACCGCACCCACTGACGAGGCGTTGCGATTCGATATCGAGAAGACAAAGGCGATGGGATTCAATATGATCCGCAAGCACGTGAAGGTTGAACCGGCACGCTGGTACTATCATTGTGACAAGCTTGGCGTACTCGTGTGGCAGGATATGCCGAGCGGCGATATGGGCAACCGCTGGGAAAGCCGGCCGGGAATTACGGGCATCGAAACAGAAAAGGAACGCACCGCCGAGTCCGAAGAAATTTTCCGCACCGAGTGGAAGGCAATTATCGATGCCACCTACAATTTCCCCAGCATCGTCGTGTGGGTGCCTTTCAACGAAGCGTGGGGCCAGTTCAAGACCCGCGAGATTACCGAGTGGACCATGCAGTACGATCCTTCGCGACTCGTCAACGCAGCCAGCGGCGGAAACTTTTATGATGTCGGACATATTCTCGACATCCACAATTACCCCGATCCGGTTATGCCGCGTCCTGAATTGTTCGGAAAGCGCCATGTGCTCGTACTTGGCGAATACGGCGGACTGGGACTGCCGCTTGAAGGCCACACCTGGCAGGCCAAAGACAACTGGGGGTATCAGAGTTTCCCGGACAAGCAGGCATTGCTCGAACGATACACTACCTACATTGACAACCTCGACAAACTGATCGACAGAGGCCTATCCGCAGCCGTCTACACGCAAACCACCGATGTCGAGATCGAAGTCAACGGCCTTATGACCTACGACAGGAAGGTTATTAAAATGCCGGAAGAGAGGCTTAGGGAGATGCACGGAAAACTTTATGACTAGCGCGTTCCCGGCGGATGCCGCCGCACCAACACGCTAAACGCCCCGGATTCTTCTCTTATACTCACCCAGGGCTGCATCCAACCGCTCCCGAGCCGTAGTATCCCCCGGCACGTTGTGCGACGGGTGGATGAAAAGTTTCACACCGCGGTCGGCGAGGATTTCAGCGACGGTGGTGACGGTCATCCAGACGCATGTGATGAACGCCATCGTGGATACAGGGCCGACCTTATCCTGATGATCTTTCAAGGGTACGGACGCATCTTCGATCGGCGCACAGGAGTCGACTACAATATCAGCAATGTCGAATAGGGTCTGGCCTGACGAATGGCGTGACTTCTTGCCTACCGCCTCCGAGGCTGAACCAAACACGATGACTTTCATTCCTCTTTTTTTGGATTCGAGTGCGACATCGATGTTCACGTTGTTGATGCCGGAATGAGAGAACATCCACATGGTGTCGCGCGGATCGAAATCGTAACTCTTCATAATGGCATTGCCATATCCTTCGACGCGTTCGAGAAATAGGAATTGGTGTACACCCATCTCGCCGGTGATTCTTGTGAAGAATGTAAGCGGAAGTTCGATCAGGGGATGAAACCCTACGAACCCTCCGATGCGGGGATACATTTCTTCAATCGGAATGGTAGCGTGTCCGCATCCGAAGGTGTGAACCCATCGGCCGGCTTCAATAGTGTCCGCCATGATTTCGGCCGCATTCCTGATGTTGTCCAGTTGAGTTTCCTCGATTCGCGTCATCACCTGACGCGCATTGTTGAGCCATTGTTGAGCCAGCATATTGATCAGATAAAGTAGTTAGGTTATTTCTTTTTGATGTTTTCTGAGAATGAAATAGGTCAACGGTACCATTGCCACATATATGACCAGGATGATCGTCGTATACTCGTCGGTACCGAAACGGTCGATGATCACGCCGGTGACATAGTTGATGATCATGTTGCCCGCCAGCGCCACCGTCAGGATAATGCTGAACGCTGTTGCCGACAGTTCGGCGAAGCGTGCACCGGCAAACCCGAGCATGACCGGAAACCCGGCCGCCAATCCGGCGCCGCTGACAATCAATGCTATGGTAGCAAACGCCGGCGTGTCCGTCATGCGAAGGATAAGCGCGCCGGTGAACAGCAAGGCAAGAGACAGGGCCATGATACGCGATGGCGACATGTTCCTGAGCACGCTTCCAAGCGCAAGGCGCATAACGGTGAGGCCGGCCACATAGAGGGAAAGCGTGAAAAGTGCACCACTTCCTGTAAAGCCAAAATGACTTTCCAGGTATGTTCTTGTCCAGTTGTTGACGACGCCTTCCACAGCACTCTGACAAAAGAGAAAGAATCCGATCAGCCACAGGAAATCGACTTTCAGCAGGGAGAATATTGCGTTGGCGTCGACGGCCTGGTTGCGCTTGGGTGGTGGAAAAGGTGTAAATAGAAACAGCACTGCAGCGGCCACGGGGAGCACGCCTATGGCAGCCACAACCTGCTCGAATGCGAACTGCCTTTCGAGAGCGGCCAGTACAGATGGCATGCCCAGCGCGCCTATGCCGAAGAAGACGCCCAGAAGACTCAGGTTCGCACCCTTGCTGCCACTGTCGCTGATATCGGCGACAACGGCATTCGTAGCGCCGTTGATGGCGCCACCCCCAAAACCAAAGAGGAAGATGCAAAACCGGAGCAGGCCCATGCTGCCCGACCAGGCGATTCCCTGAAAGCCAACCAGCAGGCAGAGGCACGAGACGACAAAGAAGAACTTGTAGCCGTACCGGTCGGAAACCGGCCCGAACAGCAAAGACCCGAGAATGATGCCGATCGGAAGAATGGAAAAAAGCGTTCCGGATTCGACGGCGTCCAGTTGAAATTTCGTCTGGAGGTCGGATGATACAGCGCCAAGGGTGATGAGGCTTATCCCGAAAAGGAGCATGCCGAAACATGCGGAGGCGAAGGTGAGTTTGTATTGATTCATTGCGCTAGCGGTCGGCCAGGTTGGTTAGTGCCAGGTATCCCGCCCCATAGATGGCAGCCTCGCCACCCAGCGCCGATGGGATGATTTCCACTTGTGTAGCACTTATGGGTTGTGCCCATTTGAGGGCTTCGTCTTTTATGTCCGGGATGAATTTCAGGGCAGGTCCGAAAACACCACCGCCCAGGATAACTTTCTCAGGATTAAAAATGCTGATGAGGTTGGCGACGGCCATTCCCCAATACTCAATGCATTCGCGGATCACTGTAATGGCTAAGGGGTCACGCTTTTCATAGGCGGCAAATACATGATGCGCGGTGAGTTCAGAAGGGTTGACACGCAATATGCCCTTGTACTCCTGTCGTATCGTAAGAAGCTCGCGGGCAAGACGGGCGATGCCGTCTCCGGATGCATAATATTCGAAGCATCCATAGGAGATGTATTTCATCAGGAAAGGTTTCTGCAAGGCCATCCACCCCACAGCGCCCGCGATGTCGTGCGCACCGCGCAGGATATGTCCGCCGGTGAGCACGCCCGCGCCGATGCCGGTTCCGATCGCGAGGAATATGGCGTCGGTACAGTCTCTGGCGCTCCCCCGCCACATCTCACCTGATATGCAACAAGCCCGGTCGTTGTCGATGATGACCGGTACGTTGGGACAGGCCTCCTGAATCTCTTTCAATAGCGGATAGTCATCCCATCCGGGAATGTTAGGTGCCCAGACTGTGCCTGTTTCCCTGCGACTGATACCGGGAACCGATACGCCGATAGACTGAATCTTGTGGGTTTTGCAGTGGGATGCCACGATGTCTGTGATCAGGGCACCCACCTCTTTGTCGCGACGCTTTCCCAGCACAACCGACTCACTGGATGTGATCTCACCCTCCCGCGAGAATACGGCGCTCGCAAGCTTTGTTCCTCCAAGATCGAGACCGAGAATTGCCATGTCGCTATACTTTTTGGTTTACGCGATTCTCATTCTGTACTTTCCGGCACGAGTTCATCTATTCTCCGGAAGCTGTAACCTTTTTCTTTTAGGGTCACCACCAACTGCTCAAGGCGATCGTAGAACTTGTCCGGCCGCCTCGGATCCGTACCGATGTGCACAAGCAGGATGAACCCGTTAAGTCCGCTGTATGCGTTCGATTCAAAATCGAGGATCGATCGGAAAATTCGTTCCGAGTCACGGTAACGCGATCCCATCTCAGGGTAAGTGTAGTCCGCCGTCGACAATGTCCCCGGAGAAAAGTTTACCAGCGTAAGTCCGAGCTCACGTGTCCACTTCGCGATCGCCGTGTTATACCATTCGTAAGGAGGCAGAAAGACTTTCGCATCATCTTTATGGATTCCAAATTTTCCCATCCTCCGATAATTTCGTTTCAGGTCACGCCGGAATTGCCGGCGCGTTACCAGCAAGCTGTCGCGTTTCGACCAGTCGGCATACAGCAAGTGCCTGTCGGAATGTGCGCCCAAGTAGTGTCCATCGCGGAGCAGGTCTTTGATCAATGGGGCAAATGCGGCGTTCGAATAGAAATTGCCCGTGAAAAAGAAACCTGCTTTGACATCCTGTCGCTGAAGCGCGTTTCGGACCACGGTACCACCATCTGCAAATTCATCGCCAGTTAATACGAGGAAAATATTTCTTTCCGTCGTGTCGCCGCGGATGATAGCGCCGTGTGCATCGAACACTACTTTTTTCTGCCGGTCACCTCCCTGGACTCGTGATCTTTTGCGGCCAGAAGGTATATAAGCGATGCCGTTCCGTCCATCGTCGGTTCGTTGGTGCTGTAGTCGCCGTAGTCATCGTGGTACACGGCGAGGTCCGACTGGAATTCCTCATACTCGTCCGCTTCGTGGAGTTCCAGCCCCAGCAGGCTTTCAAATATCTTTGTGTAGACCGGCCCGTCGACCAGTCCGCCATTAATGGGATAGTTGTACAATACGGTGTAAGAAGAATGCGGGTCGGTGGGTGTGTCGCGGTCGGCCGGAAGTCCGTATACCATGCTGGTGCCCCAGGGATTCAGGCCGAAGATCCAGTCGAAACACGCCTGCTCCAGTTCGAGGTAGGTGTTGTCGCCGCTCAGCTGCCGGTAGAGATAACATTGAATGGCAAAGGAGGTGGTAAGGTTATTGGAGCACCAGATGAACGGCACGCTGCGATAGAAGGCGTTGTCTTTTGCTTTGTTCCATACCTTTTCAATGCCCTGGCGATAAAAGCCTATGAGCAGATTGCGGTCTTCGCCATCGGCTTTCTTCGCGAGTTCGTAATGACCAAAGTTGTGAAACGGGTACCATTGATAATGCCGCGCTGTGTCAGCGCCGATCCAGGGTGTTACCGGTTCCTGTTTACCGTAGTGTAGTGCGTCTTCATAATACGACCGGTCGCCGAACAGTTGAAACAAGGCGGCAGCGCCCAGCTGCATATCGTCCACCCAGTTGTCCTCTTCATAAAAATACCGTGCCCGGCCGGGAGCGGTTTGTGCCACACCCGGTTTCGCTTTCCCGAACGCATAGGCAGAGCGGGATTTCTTGCGGAGTGTATCGGCCCTGGACGGATCTGAGTCTTTCAATAGCTGGGCGCCCAGTGCGAAGGCGCTCGCAAACTTGCCGGCCGTGGAGGCGGTGCCGGTTGCGCGGTTCTTGTGTTTGAAGAGTCCTTGTACCTCACCAGAGATGAAGTATACAGGACGGCCCGTTCCCTTTCCCCAGCCGTAGTCTACCGAGTCGAGTGTAGGAAGTCTGAATCCGGCATGGTCGCGGTCGTCGGCAAGCTGGTTGAACATCCAGTCGGGACGTGGATGCATCTTTTCCAGCCATTGAAGACCCCATAACGCTTCGTCGAGTACGTCAGCCGTTCCGTTACTCCCTTCCAGCCCGTTGTCCAGGTGTTCGTCGCCAAACGAGTCTTTGAAATCGCGATAGGCCGCCAGAAGGTGATAGGTTGCATTGGCTGATGTGGTGGCGTACTGAAGGTAGTCGGTGGCGTCATGCCAGCCACCGGAAACATCTATATGCGTGCCGTCGGGCATGGGACCATAGATGGTGTATCCGTCGTGCGTGTGACAGGAATCTTTCAGGAAGGGATTGTACCCGCTTCGCTGTTGTCGCATGTATTGGAGGAGGAAGTCGGCGCGGCCGGTGTACACATCCGCCGAGATGTTGAACTCCGGCGACTGTGCATTGCCGGCCCGCAGGTAGTAGGTGCCCGGGCGCGTGTATTTAGAGAAATCGAGACGGTAGGTATGCGCAAAAGGGCCGTAGCTGCCGAAGTTTTTTCCGGTTTTTGCTTTGAACACGACTTTCGACGAGCGGCTGTCGACCAGTTCGAACGTCGCGGGCCCGGCCTGGCTTGCCTTGGACGCCAGTACGGCGACCTTTACTGACGTTGGCGCATAGCCCAACATATTGATGCGAATCCAGGATTCCGCCTTTTGCTGTGCTGGCGCCAGTGCGGACAGCACCAGGGCGAGGATCGCGCCGAAAACCAGCCGGGGCAATCGTGCGGGGCATGCGTTTTTTTGCGTCATTGTCAAAACAAATTTAAAAATAAAGCAACAAACAGCAACCGCGGAAGGTATTTTGTTGCCATCAGGGTGTGCCGAGGTCCATTTTTTGATTGAGACCGCAAAAACCTGCAACTTTGCGGCCACAGGCCCTTATCCATGTTACAGGAAGAACGTCAGCAATTCATACTCCAGCGCATCAACCTTCATCACAAGGTACTCACTTCTGATTTATGTCAGTTGTTGAATGTATCATTGGATACAGTTCGGCGTGACCTCACCGAGCTTGAGCGCAAGGGAAAGCTGGTGAAGGTTCATGGTGGTGCGTTGTCCAACATGTTTCATTATCCCTATCAGCAACCGGAGGTGTATGCCAGGGAGGAGAAGATTGCCATTGCGCGAAAGGCGTTGTCTCTTATCAAAGAGGGGATGGTAATCCTTGCGGGTGGGGGCACGGTAATGCTGGAGTTGGCGCGATTGTTTCCGGAAAACATGAAGGGGACATTTTTTACGGTGAGCCCTCTCGTCGCTCTGGAGGTTACGCAACGATCAACCGTGGAGGTTATCCTTTTGGGTGGAAGGCTGGCCCGCAACTCGTACATATGCACGGGATCTTCCGTGGTAAGCCAGCTTGCTGAACTTCGGGCGGACCTGTGCCTGATGGGTACGAACGGCATATCGCTGAAAGAGGGGATCACGGATAACGACTGGGAAGTTGTCCAGGTTAAAAAAGCGATGGTGCGATGTTCCGAAGCCACCGCCATACTTACCATCTCAGAGAAGCTGGGCACGGCACAACGCATGCAGGTGTGTCCCCTCTCATCGATCGATAATCTCATCACCGAACTAAGACCTGAGGATGAGCGGCTGAAGGAGTTTGCGAAGTTGATTGCGATTAGTTAGGTGTACCAGAACTAGCGTCGGCCTTTGGCCAGGCTAACGTCGAGAAAATAGAGGGCGGTTATCGTGATCGCTATCAATACAAGCAGAAAAATCGCCGTAGTCATTACGCTACGGTGGCTTTCTTTCCGCGGCTCGACATAATATCTGACCTCCTCATTTTCTTCGGGCTTTTCTTTAGGCGTATCCTCAAACCGTAATTCCGAAATGATAAAAATAAGGCTTGCTACGACGAGAATGGCTGCTATAAGATGATCCAAGGGTAAGTCTTGAATTAATGTATCGAATGTTTTCATAACCCATTGCAGGATGGGTGGGTATCGTGGAATCCTGAAGGCCTGGGGTCAACACGTATATTCGCAATACCCGCGAGATTGCCCTAATTAGTTTTCCGAGGGATGCCAAATAGTTTCCCAACGGCCGTGTGGGTGCGTATGAAAAAAAGGCCGTGTTGTTCCTGAATAAGAAGATGGGATCCACAAAAAACAGGGACGCACACCGTGCGTCCCTGCAAAATATTTGACCATCAAAGGCGCCGGCTACGAGGACGCGTATGCCAGCCCCCGTTCCAGTCCCCTCAACTCCGCTAACCCTTTCAACCGTCCAATCCCTGAATACCCCGGATACGTTGTTTTCTTCAGATCGTCCAACATCACATGGCCGTGATCCGGGCGCATGGGTATGGAAACTTTGCGGCGCTGCATGAGGTGGACGATTTCGCTGACGACGGCAACCATATCGGTGTCGCCGTCGAGGTGATTGGCTTCGTAGAAATTGCCTTCACTATCCCTTTTTGTGTTTCGAAGGTGAAGGAAATGGATGTGGTCGCCAAGTCGCTTCACCATGCCGGGCAGATCGTTGTCGGGACGCACGCCGTATGAACCTGTGCAAAAGCAAAGTCCGTTAGCGGGCGACGGTGCTGCCTTGATAAGTTCGGTAGCATCTTTTTCGGTGCTCACGACACGGGGTAGTCCGAGAATCGGGTAGGGAGGATCGTCGGGATGGATGGCCATCTTCAATCCAAGTTCCTCTGCGACGGGCACGACCTGTTTCAGAAAGTAATAGAGGTTTTCTTTCAACCTGTTGGCGTCGATATCTGCGTACGTCTTCAGCGCTGTCAGGATTTGTTCTTCCGTAAAGCGCTCGTCACTTCCGGGTAGTCCCAGTAACGCGTTGCGATACAGCGTTTCCTTTTCCTGGTCGGTCATGCTCGTGAGCCGTTCTTTCGCTTTCGCGATCTCCTCCTGTGTATAATCTTTTTCTGCGCCGGGGCGTTTAAGCAAGAACAGGTCAAAGGCTATGAAGGCCGCCTTTTCAAATCGCAACGCTTTACTTCCTTCGGGCAGTGTGTAATTAGGATCTGTCCTCATCCAATCGAGGATGGGCATGAAGTTGTAGGTAACAACTTTCAGTCCGCAAGCTGCCACATTTTTCAGGCTGGCTTTGTAGTTGTCAATATACTTTTCGTATTGCCCCGAATGCTTCTTGATGTCTTCGTGTACAGGGAGGCTTTCGATAACCGTCCACGTCATCCCTGCGTCCTCCACCTGCTTCCTGCGTTTGTCGATTTCTTCCACCGTCCAGATTTCCCCTACGGGAATGTGATGCAACGCGGTGACAACGCCCGTACAACCCGCCTGCCTGATATCCTGAAGGCTAACCGGATCGTTCGGTCCGTACCACCGCATGGTCTGTTCCATTAAATACATATTTTCGTGTGTTGAAGTTGTATGTGTAGCTTCACCCATTCACCCATTCACCCATTCACTCATTCACTCATTCACTCATTCACTCATTGACTAATGTCCACTACCATCTCGGCCGTATACCCGGCGCATAGGGGAACGATAATTTCATATAATATTCCAGGGAATGTTCCGGTTGCTCCAGTCCTTGAGGTATGGGGCGTTTGGAAAACGTCTGAAAATACAAAACGCAGCTGTTCCTCCAAAGGACGGCTTCTTTTTCCTGGATCGTGAGCAGCATTTTGACCTGGTTGAAGCGATACGGATCGATGCGATCCTCAAGGCTATTCCACGTGCGTTGTAACCAGCGTACTGAATCCACACCTGAGTAGTATTTACGGACAAGCCCGTTCCAAAGGGTCTCACCCGATTTGAGTTTGTAATCCCATGGCACATGATGGAACCAGAGCAGGAACTCTTCCGGGCACTGCTCCAGGCTGCCAAACTTTTGGGCGACGGGAGGGAAGTACTGCCCCACGGCATCGCTTCCGGATGCAGTACGGTCAAAGCCAATGCCCGCCGAATCGGCGCGGTGGTAGTATACCGAGGTCCAGTCGGGTCGCCCACCGTCCACCCAGGGACCGGGACCGTAATGGTGGTTTCTTCCCATCAGGTGATGAAGACCTAGCGGTGTCATGTAGTTGACGGTGATCTCGCGCGATTCCATCATCATCGGCAGGATGGTCTTGATGACCGTGTCATCGTTACCGAATGTCATCCTGATCCATTCTTCGGCGATTTCCTCGGCGGAAAGTTCGTGGTTCCACGCAAGCCTTCCGAAGGAATACCAGTTCGCCTGACCAAATGGATGGCCGCACCAGTTGCGGTCGGTGCCGATGTTTGCAACACCTGCCATCGCGGAGAGGGCATGACCATCCAGTGATCCGTCTATAACCTTGGCCACGGTTGAGCCGGGCCCCTTAGCGTGCGTATCGGCATCCAGGCACTCTTTAAACAACGGTGCCAGATACACCAGGTGCGTTGCAAAGCCCAGGTACTCCTGGGTGATCTGAAATTCCATCATCAGGGGTGTCTTCGGCATGGCCCCAAACAGGGGGTGAAAGGGTTCGCGGGGCTGGAAGTCGATCGCCCCGTTTTTCACCTGCACGAGCACATTGTTTTTCAATGTTCCGTCGTAGGGTACGAATTCGGTGTAAGCCTGTTTGTGGCGGTCGTCAGGCACCTTATCGTCATAAACAAAGGCGCGCCACATCACGATGCCGCCGTGGGGGGCCAGCGCCTCGGCAAGCATATTGGCACCTTCTGCGTGGGTGCGACCGTAGTTTTGCGGTCCGGGTTGGCCTTCGGAGTTGGCCTTCACCACAAACCCGCCGAAGTCAGGGATGTACTGGTAGATCTCTTCAGCTTTTTTCGCCCACCATTTGCGCACTTCCGGATCCAGCGGATCTGCCGTAGCATACTTGTCGAGTTCCATCGGAGCATTAAAGCGCGCCGTGAGGTAGACCTTGATGCCGTAGGGACGGAATACGTCCGCCAGTGCGGCTGCTTTTTCCAGGTAGGCCGGGGTGAGGACCAGCGCATTGGCGTTGACGTTAGTCAGCACGGTGCCGTTAATGCCTATCGAAGCATTGGCGCGGGCATAATCGCGATAGCGTGGTTCGATGTAGTCGGGAAGTTTATGCCAATCCCATATAGAGAAGCCCGCATAACCGCGCTCCACGGTTCGGTCGAGGTTGTCCCAGTGGTTTAATATCCTGAGTTTAATCTTCGGCGTGCTCGACACGGACAAACGCTTAAGATCCTTATGGGTTTGCATGAGCTTCAGCAGGTGGAAGACACCGTATAGCAATCCCGCGTCTTCGTTGGCCGCGATCACGATCGCGTTCTTTTTGTTCACTGTGGCGTTGGTGATCACAAATCCTTCTTCGCCCGCACCTTCCAGCTGCCTGGAAAGCCCCAGCGATTGCAGGGCAGGATGGCCCGGCTTACCCACGATCAACACACCATTGTCGTTAGCCGACGATACTTCGGAAACATTTGATCCCAGGAGACCAGGCAACGCCATCGCCAACTCAAAGCGAATGGCCTCCATGGTGGGCGAGCTGTGCGTTAGCCAGTAGCCCTTCACGTATTCACGATACTGTTTGAGTTTTGCGGCATCGCCGATCTGGTCATACCGCAACCAAAGACGGTATCCATCTTCGGCCCGGATGCTGCCGGCCATAAACACCATGAGGGCAATCAGAACGGATTTCTTTATCATGTCTTGCAGTGTTAAGGTTGACGGCGTCTTACGTTTCATCTATTCTTAACGAAGACGCCCGGACAATCAGGTTATGTTCGAGAATAATGACATTGGATGTTTCGGCCGGAGGCCCTTCCAGCTTCTTCATCAGGGTGCGTGCGGCGATTTCTCCCATCACATCACCGGGATAATTTACTGTAGTAAGGCCGGGGTCGACAAGACTGGCCACCGGGTCGTTGTTGAAGCCTGCGATTGCAATATCGCGGGGCACTTCCAGTCCGGCCTGTTTCAGCGTTCGCATAACCGCTACCGCCGTGGTATCGTTGGAGGCGAACACGCCGTCGGGCCGGGGATGCATCTCCAGGATTCGGTTCGCAGCTTGAGTCCCCGCTGTTTCTGTCAGGTCGTTGGAGATGATCAGCGAATCATTAAAGGGTATGGCAGATTCATCCAGCGCCTGGCGGTATCCTGCGAGGCGGTCGGCATACACGTTTCGGCTCAGGTTGCCAGACAGGTGGAGGATGCGGGTGCACCCCTGCGAAAGAAGGTGACGCGTCATCTCGTATCCGGCCAGGCGGTTGTCGATTATTATGCTGGTGCAGTCGGGATGATTGACCACACGGTCAAAGAATACGACGGGTATCTCCTTTTTTAAAAGGGTTTCGAAGTGCTCCAGGTTTTCCGTGTTATAGGCCAGCGACACTAACAGGCCGTCGACCCGGCTGTTAAACATGGTGGTCACTCCGGATACCTCTTTATTATAGGACTCCTCGGATTGGGTGATGATCAGGTTGTATCCGGCGTCGTTGGCCACTTTTTCGATACCGGCGATCACGGTGGCCATGAAGTAGCTGTTGAGGCGCGGTATCACCACGCCGACGGTATTGGTGCGCTTTCTCCTGAGGTTGCTGGCAAATGCGTTATGGCGATACCCCATATCGCGGGCGGCCTTTTGGATCCTTTCGCGCGTCTCCTGGCGCAGGCCGGGATGATCTTTCAACCCCCTGCTGACGGTGGCCGGCGAAAGGTTCAGGGCCCGTGCGATGTCGTATATGGTAACTTCCTTAGCGCTCATTTCAATCGCGTGCAGCGCAAAATAGCTAATTGGCGCACGGTTTCGGTCGGCTTGAGAGGTTTTTATGCAATCGGTTGCAAAAATCGGATCAATTTGCCAAAATTGAGGCTGTGGAATTTTAAACCGACGCCAAACCTTATGATCATCTCCTTCGTCCGGGCACTCGTGCTCATCGTGGCAGCCACAGTGGTCTGCCAGGGTCAGGTATACCTTGATCCCGCTCAACCCCTCGATACACGCGTCAATGACCTGATCGGCCAGCTTACCCTGGAAGAAAAGGTCCAACAGATGATGAATGCCACGCCGGCAATACCCCGGCTCAATATTCCGCCGTACGACTGGTGGAATGAAAGCCTTCACGGTGTGGCCCGCTCGGGGGTGGCAACGGTGTTCCCTCAGGCCATCGGTCTGGGTGCGACATTCGACGAGGATCTGATATTCCGAATTTCATCAGCCATCTCCGACGAAGCGCGGGCGATGTACAACGCCGCCATGGCCAAGGATTATCATAAGCGGTATGGTGGTCTTACATTCTGGACTCCCAATATCAACATCTTCCGCGATCCCCGCTGGGGGCGGGGTCAGGAGACCTACGGTGAAGACCCCTATCTCACGGGCCTTTTGGGTACCGCCTATGTCAAAGGTTTACAGGGGAACGACCCGGTCTACCTGAAGGCGGCGGCGTGCGCAAAACACTACGCGGTGCATAGCGGGCCGGAACGGCTTCGCCACGAATTCGATGCCATCTCGTCAGCAAAGGATCTTCACGAAACCTATCTCCCTGCCTTCGAAGCTCTGGTCAACGCCGGAGTGGAGGCGGTGATGTGCGCCTATAACCGCACGAACGGTGAGCCTTGCTGTTCCAGCAACACCCTTCTTACTGACATTCTGAGAAATAAGTGGGGTTTTAAGGGACACATTGTAAGCGACTGCGGGGCGGTTGCCGACCTGTACACGGGCCATAAGGTTGTCGGAACCGAGGCTGAGGCCGCCGCGCTGGCTGTCAAGGCAGGTGTGGGGCTGGATTGCGGCACGGAGTATGAATCGCTGCTTGACGCCGTGAAGCAGGGGCTCATCACTGAAGAGGAAATTGACAGGGAACTGGCGACGGTACTTCGCACGCGGTTCCGCCTCGGCATGTTTGATCCGAAGGGAAAGAACCCCTATGATCGGATTACCCCCGAGGTTATCAACAGCCCGGAACACCGGAAGCTTTCCCGTGAAGCGGCCCTCAAGTCTATCGTTATGCTGAAGAACAATGGCGTGCTCCCGCTGAGGAACGACCTGGCCAACTATTTCATGACAGGTCCGAATGCGGCGAGTGTGGAGGCATTGATCGGCAACTATTATGGAGTGAATCCGGAAATGGTCACGATTATGGAGGGTATTGCGGCGGCCCTGGAACCCGGCAGCCAGCTTCAGTATCGTCATGGCATACTGCTCGACCGGCCGAACGCCAACCCTATCGACTGGACGACAGGTAACACGAAGATTAGCGATGCGAATTTCGTTGTGCTGGGTATTACCGGCATCCTGGAAGGAGAGGAGGGTGCTGCGATTGCTTCGCCTCATTACGGCGACCGACTGGATTACAACTTGCCGCAGAACCAGATCGACTTTCTGAAGAAGATCTGCACTGACAACGATCGTCCCGTTATCGCTATTATCACGGGCGGAAGTCCGATGAACCTGGCCGAAGTTCACGAGTTGGCCGACGCCGTTCTCCTGGTGTGGTATCCGGGTCAGGAAGGCGGCAATGCCGTAGCGGACGTTATTTTCGGGAAGGCATCTCCTTCGGGGCGTCTTCCTATTACCTTCCCGAAGTCGCTCGACCAGCTTCCGGCTTATGACGACTATAATATGGAGGGCCGCACCTATCGCTATATGAAGGAGGAGCCTCTGTATCCGTTCGGCTTTGGGCTTAGCTATTCCACCTTCGAATATTCCGGAGCGACGCTGTCGAAGGATGTTGTCCGGCGGAGGAGCAAAGAAACCATTACGGTTAAGGCTACTGTAACCAACACCGGCAAGTTCGCCGCGGAGGAAGTTGTTCAACTTTATATAACGGACGAGGCCTCGCGCTATCGCGTTCCGCTGTTCACGCTGACGGGCATCAAGCGGGTCCGTCTTGAGCCGGGACAGTCGGCCGAGGTGCAATTTGATATCACGCCCGATATGCTTTCAGTCGTTACCGATACCGGGGAAAAGGTGTTGGAACCGGGTCAGTTTACGATTTCGGTTGCGGGCTCCCTGCCTGGCAAACGCAGTGCCGAACTTGGTATAAATCCCCCTGTTCAGGCCCGTTTGACGGTACGCTAATCTTTCACCATGTAAAAAAACACATCAGAAGTGTGGATTTTGTTTTTGTTTTTACGCAATCGGTTGCGTAGATTTATCAAGCGATTTAACAGCTGTACATTTAACCATTATCTATGAAAAAAGTGTTACTATTCATGACACTGATGACGGGGAAGCGTCCCATACGCTACTCGTTCAGTTTGATGCTGACGCTATTAATGTTGTCGGCATTTGTCGCCCAGGCACAGAATGCCGTAAGAGGCAAGGTTACCGATGAGACGGGCGCAGGACTCCCCGGCACCAACGTGTTGGTTAAAGGTTCGACTGTGGGGACGACCACAGATTCGAACGGCGATTATGCCATTGAAGTACAGCAGGCAGATGCTGTACTCGTGTTCTCCTTCATTGGATACGAGTCAAAAGAAGTGAGCGTGGCGGGGCAGTCGATTATCAACGTCAGCCTCGTACCGTCCGTCGAATCACTCACTGAAGTGGTTGTGGTCGGTTATGGTGTGCAACGCCAGGAGGCGGTAACCGGCTCGGTGGCCTCCATCAGCGGTGATATTATGCGGGAGATTCCCGCGGGAAACATCACCCAGGCCCTTCAGGGACGTCTGCCCGGCGTTGAATTCACCCAAACCTCGTCTCAGCCCGGCGCCACCATGCAGATCCGCGTGCGTGGAACACGGTCGCTCACGGCGAGCAACGATCCGCTCATCGTACTCGATGGTATTCCGTTCGTGGGTACGATCGCCGACATCAATCCGAACGACATCAAGAGCATCGACATCCTGAAAGACGCATCGGCTACTGCGATCTACGGTTCGCGTGGCGCCAACGGTGTCATCCTGGTCACTACCCACAAGGGTCAGAAAGGCCAACAGGCCCGGTTGACATACAATGGTTTTTATGGTGCAAAAGAGGTGTTCAGCAAGTACCCCATGATGGACGGACCTAAGTTCCTGCAACTTCGTGAGGCTGCTGGGCTGTACTCCCTCGGCCTGGATGAAGCCGAGGATGTGAACACCGACTGGCAGGATCTGTTGTATCGCACAGCCGCCATCACAAGCCATGATATCGGCCTTTCAGGTGGTACAGAACGCGGCAGCTACAATTTTGGGCTGGGTTACTTCCTCGATCAGGCTGTGATCCCCACCCAGCAATACAAGCGCTACGCTTTGCGTGGTTCGATAGACCAGGAGATCGGCAAGTATTTCCGTGTCGGCTTTACCACGAACAACAACTACAACATTACGGAAGGTACCCAGGTAAACGTGGGCGGCCTTCTGAGAATGTCACCCCTTGCCAATCCGTTTAATCCTGACGGTTCCTGGAAACGGACCGTACGCTCCGGTATCGACGAACCCTGGGTATACTCAAGGGAAATCGTTGAAGACCTGAGAGATCAATGGCTCAGCGAAACACGGGGTTTGGCTTCCTATAACTCGGTGTATGGTGAAGTACAAATTCCCTGGGTAGAAGGGCTTGCCTTCCGCACCAACCTCGGCCTTGATTTCCGCCAGAGCAACGGTGGTAGCTATACAGGGGAGGGAATCAACAGCACCAACCCGACCACCGAGTCAAGTGCTTCCGTAAGCAACTCGCATACCTGGCACTGGCTGGTGGAAAACATGCTGACGTTTGATCGCACCTTTGCTGAAAAGCACAACTTCAACGTGGTCGCGCTGTATTCTGCGGAACAAAACAGGTTTACCCGTTCACGCATGACGGCTACCGATATCCCTGCGGACCATTTCCAATTCTATAACCTGGGACAAGCGGCCGGCCAGATCAACATTCCTCCCGGCGATCAGCAGTATGAGTTGTGGGGACTGATGTCCTGGATGGGACGCGTCATGTACTCCTTCGACGATAAGTACATGCTGACCGCAACGGTTCGTTCGGACGGGTCGTCACGACTGGCAGAAGGACATAAGTGGCACACTTATCCCGCTGTATCCGCCGGTTGGAACATCTCGCGCGAACCTTTCATGCAAAACATCGGGGCAATCAACATGTTGAAGCTTCGTGTGGGCTACGGACAAACGTCTAACCAGGCTGTCGATCCGTATGAGACACTTGGCCTGCTCAGCACACGCCCTTATAACTTCGGAAGCGAATTCTCTACAGGTTACTATGTAACCCAGCTGCCCAGCCCGCACCTGGGATGGGAATATTCCGAAACCATGAACTATGGCGTTGATTTCTCCCTCCTCGGAGATCGCCTTTCCGGTACGATCGAATACTATGAAACCAAGACCAAAGACCTGTTGCTCAACGTGGGACTTCCCCAGACTTCAGGTGTAGGCTCCGTAACGGAAAACATCGGACAAACCCAGAACAAAGGTATCGAGATCAGCCTGAACGGATTGATCCTCGAGTCCAACGGATGGACCTGGGAAGCGGGCATCAACTTCTATGCTAACCGCAACGAACTGGTGTCGCTGTATTCAGGCTCTGAAAGAAATGAGGGCAACTGGTGGTTTGTGGGACATCCCATCGATGTGATCTACGACTATGAGCGCATCGGCCTCTGGCAGCCGGAAGATCCTCATCGTGATATACTCGAGCCGGGAGGCAACGTGGGTATGATCAAGGTGAAGTATACCGGCGACTATAATGACGACGGTACACCGACACGTGCCATTGGACCGGAAGACAGGCAGATCATCAGCCTGCAGCCCGACTTCCAGGGCGGCTTTAGCACACGTGTGACGTACAGAGGGTTTGACCTGAGCATCGTAGGTGCGTTCAAGAGAGGAGGCATCCTCAACAGCACCATCTATGGTTCCGGTGGTTACCTCAACCTGTTGACCGGCCGTAATGGCAACATCGACGTCGACTGGTGGACACCTGAGAATCCGAACACCAAGTATCCGAACCCTGACGGGGTGAGGAGCAACGACAATCCGAAGTATGCTTCCACACTCGGCTATTTCGATGCATCGTACCTCAAGGTGCGTACCATCACACTTGGCTACGACTTCAGCAAGCTCTTCGCGAACTCGGATATCAATCTGAGAGCGTACTTTACTATGCAGAATCCGTTCGTGCTGTTCTCGCCATACCACGACGAATCCGGTATGGATCCTGAAACCAACTCGTATGGTAACGAGAACGCTGCGGTACCCATGTCTCAAAACCTGAGACGAATTCTCACACTGGGTACTAACACGCCTTCCACGCGCAACTACGTCTTCGGTGTTAATTTCACATTCTAGAATAGGACAACATGAAACGATTCAAAATACAAAAGCTTGCGGGAACACTCGCGTTGACGATGTTCCTGGTAGGGTGCTCAAACATCCTCGAGGAAGAGCCGCGCAGTATTTATGAGCCAGGGTTCTTCCAGACAGAAAAGGGTGTTTATGGCGGGCTGACGGCCATGTACGCACACCTGCGCTACATCTTCGGTCAGGGTTACTTCTACAACACGACGCTCACCGGTACGGATGAAGCGACCTACGGACAAAGTGCCGATGACAACTTCAAGGTTATGGACATCAGCGGACAGGGTGACATTACGCCCAGCAACAGCCGCGCTGACGTACTTTGGGGAACGGCATTCGCCAACATCAATACGGCGAGCGGTATTATCGAAAATGCTACGGAGGTGGGAACCATACCCGATGCGCTGATCGCTGAGGCCCGGTTCTTCCGCGCGTTCGACTATTTCATGCTCGTGCAGACGTTTGGCGGTGTGCCCCTGGACCTCGGTTCAGGTGAACTGAAGTTCAACACCGCTCCGGTAAGAACCTCGGTTCGGAACACGGTGCCGGAAGTATACACGAAGGCCATCTTCCCCGATCTGAAAATAGCCGTAGCGGACCTCCCCGCTATCGGACGGGTAACAGGAGGTGCGACCAAAACGCTGGCGCGTCTGTATCTTGCCAAGGCCTATCTCACGTATGGCTGGTGGCTCGAAAACCCGAACAACATTCCGACCTATCCGGAAACCGATCGGGTAGACCCTGACGGTCATGACGCCGCATGGTACTTCCAGGAAGCCTACAACGTCGCCGTAGAAGCGCTTAACGATCCGGGACCGTTTGGCCTCCAGGAAACGTACTACGATGTGCATGTAGGTACCAACGACCGGAACAATGAGATCCTGCTGTACGCCGACCACACAGAGGAAAGCGACTTCTATAACGGCGCTTGTACCAATTGCTTTGGCAATGGTGACGCACCCGGAAACTTTGCGGTATGGTTCATGACCTGGAATTACACCGAAATCAGAAGCGCTGCCAACCCGGATGGAACCGGTGCTACCAGCTCCGTACAACGTGAGGCGGTTCAGCCGCTCGGTCGTCCGTGGATCCGCATGGCACCGACCATCGGGGCAATCACCACCACTTTTGCCGACAAGACACTGGATTCCCGCTATGATGGAACCTTCACAAGAGTCTATCGCGGCAACTGGCCTAAGGGTGGCGTGACCAATGAAGTGTTGTACAACGCGAATAACCTTCCGGTTGAACCCGGCGATCCGATTCTCACATTCCTCGATGATGAAACAGAGGCGCCGAATATCACCTATCCGGATGGTCCGGGCGCCAGCAATGTAGGTGCAGGTGAAATGCCCGGCCGCGCCGACTATGTCGTCACGCCGCGTGCAATAAGCCGGTTGATGTATCCTGGTCTGTGGAAGTTGGGTACCTATCGTACCAATAACGGCACCGGACTGGGAGAGCCGAACGCCACCAACACGCGACCTTTCAACATTGCGAAGTTCTCTGAACTGTATTTCATCGCTGCGGAGGCCGCTGTCAAAGGTGCCGCAACGGTTGCAGGCATGAGCGCAAGGGAATTGATCAACACGATCCGCGAACGCGCCGGCAAGTGGCGCTGGGACAACGCTGCCGATATGGAGCGCATCGAAGACAACAGCGTTGCGCTGACGACCGCTACTCCGGCCGTTATCGACATCGACTACATCCTCGAAGAACGGTCGCGTGAATACTTCGGTGAAGGATACCGCTGGTACGACCTCATCCGCACACAGAAATGGACTGAATTAGCGTCCACGTATGAGATCTGCGGACCTGCAAAGGGCGACCATACGGTACAGGTGGTGAACCGCAGCATCCAGCCATATCACTACCTTCGTCCGATTCCGCAGGGTCAGATCGACGCCCTCGAAATGAGCGCTGAGGAAAAGAATGCCTACCAGAACCCCGGTTACACTACCGAATAAGGATAGGCGTAGAACATTGCGTATATTGTAAGTAGGGGCGGGGTTGCTCGGCAGAGCGCCCCGCTTCTTTTTATCACCTAAGGAAGATCTTATGAGTACGTTTACAAGAGTATGTGTTTCCGCGCTGCTCGTGTTCCTGGTACCCTCCGTTCAGGCGCAGATCGCAGCAAATAAGTGCAAGTTCCTGGGTAATATCATCGGTACTTCAGTGCCGCCATCGTTCGACCAATACTGGAACCAGGTAACACCGGAAAACGCGGGCAAGTGGGGTGAGACCGAACCGCAGCGCGATGTGATGAACTGGGCGCCGCTGGATGTCGCCTACAACTATGCGTTAGAGAAAGGCTTTCCGTTCAAACACCATACGTTCATCTGGGAGCAACAAAAGCCCGGATGGTTGGAGGCATTGAGCGCGGAGGAACAACTTGCCGAGATTGAAGAATGGATGCAGGCGTTTTGTGAGCGATATCCGGAGGCGGATATGATCGAGGTCGTGAATGAACCGATCAACGCTCCACCAACTTTTGCTGCAGCGCTTGGCGGGGGCGGAATCACCGGATACGATTGGGTCGTCAAGGCGTTTGAGCTCGCGCGAGACTACTGCCCGAATGCAAAGCTCTTAATCAACGAGTACAACATCCTCAATGGCTATACCAGCACCGCATCGTACCTGGCGGTCATTAATATGCTCAAGGGTCGCGGCCTCATCGATGGCATCGGGCTTCAGGGGCACAGCCTTGAGGAGACGACGGCCGCCGACATCAAATCGCGATTGGACGCCATGGCAGTTGCGGACCTGCCGCTCTATATTACAGAGTACGATGTCCGTGGCACCAACAACCAGCAACTGAGCATCTACCAACAACAGTTTCCTGTCATGTGGTCGCATGATGCTGTTCAGGGTATCACCCTTTGGGGTTACGTACAAGGGCAAATGTGGCGCGATGACGCCCACCTGCTCACGTCGGGTGGTTCGGAACGGCCCGCGCTGGTATGGCTCAAAGAATACGTCAAGAGCACCATAGGCGGCACATTCTGCGACCTGGTAACATCCGTAGAGGATAATGATTACAACCTTAAAGTCTATCCCAACCCGGCGGTCGGCGGCACCATCCGTGTGGAACGTCCTGAAGGCGTGGGTATGGTACGGGTAGTGGACAGTATGGGCCGCGTGGTTGCAGCAGCGAATGGCAATGGAAAGGAATTCGTCACCCTGAACCTGGAAGTTGCACCAGGACTTTACATCGCGCGTATCACGGGCCTGGGGCGAACGCTTACCCGGAAGATATGGGTAGAATAGCGGGAACTGGCGCGCGGGCTTATGCCTCTAGCGCTTTCTTTTCATTGTCGATTCTCTGACAATAAGTTCCGTCTTTAGTGTGATCGTTTCGGAAGTAATGATGTCTTTGTGATCGCGGTGCTTCAACACCTGACGCGCCGCGATCTTTCCCATATCTACTGCAGGGTGTGAGACCGTCGAGAGGGGCGGATCGATGATGAGCGACACGGGATCGTTGTTGAATCCCATGACGGCCAGCTTCTGCGGGATCTTAATGCCGTGGTGTTTGGCGTACTGTATGGCGCTGACGGCAGCGGTGTCGTTGGCTGAAAAGATGGCGTCGGGAGGATTGGGAAGGCTGAGCAGGTGTTCTGTCATCCGGTGGCCTTCCTCGGGGCTCAGCATTTCGCCGCTGAGGACAAGGCTTTCGTCGATCTCGATATTGTGTCTCCGCAGCGCTTCGAGATATCCCATAGCGCGCTGTTTGTATATGCTCCTGTGTTGTGCACCTCCGAAATGTGCAATGCGTTTGCATCCCTGCTCGATGAGGTGGTTGGTGGCCATGAGGCCCGCCGCAAAGTTGTCGATCACGACCTTGTCGCAATTCAGATCGTCGCTGACCCGGTCGACGAACACCACGGGAATGTCATTATCGAGAAACGTGGAGAAGTGATTGTACTTTCTCGTTTCCATGGCCAGCGAAACAATCAGTCCGCCTATGCGGCTGTTATAAAGTGCGCGCGCATTGGCAATCTCCTGTTCGAAACTGTCGTGTGATTGCGAAATGATAACATTGCAACCGGCGTTGCTCGCCTCTTCCTCAATCCCGCTGATCATCGATGAAATAAACGGACGGTTGATCCAGGAGATCATTACGCCGATGGTGTTGGTCTTGTTTTTCCTGAGGCTGGCTGCGATGTGATTGGGACGGTATCCCCGCTCGCGGGCGAGCTTCTTTACCGCTTCAATCATTTCCTTACCAATGCTGTAGTGGTCCTTCAGTGCTCGGGAAACGGTGGACGGCGAGACATTCAACTCGCTGGCGATGTCGTAGATGGTGATCTCCCGCTTTTTTTGTTTCATGGTTCTGGACAGGAGGCGTTAAGCTAACATAAGTTTTTCAGTTGCCGGCGGGAACCCCTTTCACCCCCATGAGTCAACCATCCCTTTCTTCGAGCGCAACCGATTGCGTAAATATAACAATTTCTCGACGCCGTAATGTTCGTACGGAGCATATTTCGTCCCTGTAAACCGGGATTTCGGCCTATTTCTGCAAACAACCCATTGCGTCAAACGTCAAATAGTTTGTGGAAGTCTGTCCCCAAATAAGCACTTATGTCGATGCGCCGTACACCGATTTTTTGTTCTACGTGGGTCTGATATTCCGCATGAAATTATTTGTCGCACTGTAAGTTTAAACTTACACCGGACGGAAAACTACCTGCACATTCTGTAAGATCGTCGTTACGCTCACTGGAAACGGGTACCGAATCAAAGTGCAGCTGTTGCGAACACGTTTGCGGAACCTTTCGGTGCCCATTGATCCGATGTTTTTCTTCTTACGATGAAACTTGCCTGTGGTGATTACGTTAGTTCCACTGCAATCGTTATTATCCGCAATAACATTGCTTTCCTTACAACGGGGAAACCACTACCTGCCTGAGCCCGTACATTTGTAACAGTCAAACCATTTAAACTAGAATGAAAACAAGTTCAATTTTTGTTACGGCACTCCTTGTGCTTGGTGTATCGGCATCTACGTTCGCCAACGAGCCTGGCGATAAATACGGCCTCGCGGCGTTTCCCATGAATCAAGGTTCACTCTATAAGGTAGTGTACCAGTCGGAGACAGCCGGTAAGCTCAAGCTTAATATTTATGACGAGAGCAGGAACCGTATCTTCACCCATACCCTGGAAGGCCGTGGCTTTATTCAGCCGCTCAACTTTCAAGGCCTTGAAGCAGGCCTGTATACCGTAGAGATCGTGAACGGTAAGTCGCGCGAAACGGTGACGATCAATCACGCTCCTAAGATCGAGCCCAGCAACTTCGTACATATTGCGAAGCTGCTTAATGAAGAAGGAAAATTCCTCGTGTCTGTAGCAAAAGGAAGCGGCGCTGAAAACGAAGAAAGCATTTCGCTGCAAATCTTTCAGAACGACAAGCTGATCTATAACGAACGCAATAAACTCGACAGCGACTTCGCCAAGGTATATGCCGTTCAGCCCAACGGCAAGGTGACCATCGCCGTTGTCGACAAGAGTGGAAAGGTGACTACCGCCAGCTTCTAGGAATCGACCCTCGTTATATATATTCAAAAACCCCGGCTACGTGTTGGCCGGGGTTTTCCATTTATGAGGCAAGCGCTATTGAAACCAGGGCTTGATCAGATACCATCCCATGACAAAACACGTGATCAGTTTTAGAAGGGTGCCGAAAAGAAACCCGATAAACGAACCGATGGCGGCCTGAAGCGCCCGGTCCGATTCTTTGTTTGCAATCATCTCTCCAACGAAAGCGCCGACGAACGGGCCCGCTATGATCCCCCATGGCGGAAAAAAGATCCCGGCTAAAAGTCCGATAGCACAACCCCACATCCCGTACTTGCTTCCGCCAAACCGGCGTGTCCCGTAAAGGGGGATAAGGTAGTCGAGCACCGTTACAACGATCGTGATCCCCGCCCAGATCAGGAGAAACTTTACCGTATACGGTGGATCATCGCGAAGCTGTTGCAGCAACAGTCCTGCGTAAGCCAGTGGAGGACCTGGCAGAAAGGGTACCACACTACCTACGATGCCGCCGCCGACAAGCAGCACGCCCATGACTTGCAAAAAGGTGTCCATACATACAAGATAAAGAAAGCGTTGGTTGTGGAACACAGAGGGTATGATTTTCCACAACCTCTGGCGACCGTAGTCGTGACCTTGAGCCTTCCTGCGCCCTAATGGCCTTTTGGTAGGGTATTTGTCCCCTATACCGAAGGAGAACCCAACCGCCAACTAAAGGGGAAACGATTATGAAATCCATGCGTCCTGAACTCCGGTACGGCCTGATAATGACAGCCGGACTCATCGTATTCTTTCTGATTATGAAAGTAGCAGGGCTTACCCACGTCACTGAACTTCGGCTGCTGAATTTCTTCATTGTCCTGCCCGTGCTGTACTTCGCGTTTAAACATTTCCGCGAACGCGACATTAACAAACAATTCAACTACCTCCAGGCGTTCGTGTTCGGCTTTGTTACAAGCACGATCGGCACGATCTTATTCTCGATCTTTATTTTCTTCTATATTCAGTTTTTCGATCCCGCGCTGATGGAAACCGTGAAGCGAGAGGCCCCGTTGGGAGAGTACCTTAATCCCTATCTCGTAGCGTGCGCTCTTGTAGCCGAAGGAGCCTTGTCAGGTGCACTAGCCACGTTTATGATCATCAATGTAAAGAATGCGAACCAGATAGAAGGACAACTCAACGGCAAGGAGGATGAAGACGCCTTACCAGCTTCCTCCCGATCCTCCACCGCCAAAACTTCCGCCGCCAAATCCGCCAAAACCCCCACCTGAGCTGCCGCCACCGAATCCGCCACCCCACCCGGAGGAGCCCCCGCCGCGTCCCCCGCGACCGGCGTTGCTCATAAGCCAAAGTGCCGTCCAGAAGTCGAGCCCCTTGCTCCCGATATGATTGCGCTTGCGGCGACTGACGATGATGACCAGTAGTATGATGGCGAAGATGAAAAAGAACACCACACCGAAAATGGCCCCGATGGGTGCTTTAGGGACCATATCGTCGGCTGTAAATTCACCGGACGCAAGCTTCATCAGTGACGTGGTCGCCTCATCAAGGCCTTTATAAAAATTCCCATCCCTGAAATTGGGATTCATTTGATTTTCCCGGATATGACGTGTAGCGATATCCGGGATTGCTCCTTCGAGACCATACCCCGTGGCGATAGCCGCTTTACGATCGTCAATGGCAACAAGCACAACGATGCCGTTCTCTTTGCCTTTTTGTCCTACACCCCATTCTTCCCCGATGCGGAAGGCATAATCCATTACCTCGTAGCCACCCAGGGTCTTTACGATCACGACGGCAATCTGTGTGGAGGTTGTGTCGTGGTAGGTATTGAGTTTGCGCTCCAGTGAAGCGCGATCGGCATCACTCAACGCGCTCGCGAAGTCGTTGACGAGTTGCGGTGGATTCGGTGCGGGTGGTATGTCCTGAGCGTAACCCGGGTATACCAGTAAAAGAATAAGCAGGAAAGTGCGCGTCATGCGTTATTGGTTGCCGAACGAAATGTCATCGGGAAGTTCGTTTTCATCATGCTGCGAGATCGGGAAGTATTCGGCTAATTGGTCGCCAGCCATGCGAATGCCATCGCATAACCCTTCCGTGAAGCGTCCCTGTCGAAACAGGTGCTCCATATGTTCCCGTATTTGATCCCAGAAGCCGGGCGGCACCACTTTGTCGATGCCCGAATCTCCCAGTACGGCAAACTGGTGATCTTCTATAGCAAGGTAGAACAGTACGCCGTTACGCGCTTTCGTGCGCGATACGCCCAGAATACCGAAGACTTCACGCGCGCGTTCCGCCAGCGGTTTCCGCGCATGGCGTTCCAGGTGAACCTGGATTTCGCCGGTCGTCTTTTTTTCAGCGTCCAGGATCGCCTGGCGTATCTGTTGCTTTTCTATGACAGTGAAAAAATCCCTCGCCATCGATCAGAATTGTACCTCGGGAACCTGCTCAGCTTCCGGCGCAGCATCGAAATATCCGCGTTCCTGGAATCCATATATACCTGCCAGGATGTTTCGGGGAAATTGTTTTAAGTAAGTGTTATAAGATCGAACCGTTTCATTGAACTTCATCCGTTCTACGGCGATTCGGTTTTCTGTCCCTTCCAGCTGTGTCTGAAGGTCGAGGAAGTTCTGATTGGCTTTCAGGTCCGGGTACCGCTCTACACTGACCAGCAGCCGGCTGAGTGCGGACGACAACTCTCCCTGGGCTTGCTGGAATTCCGCTACCTTGTCCGGTGTGAGTTCGCCGGCATCAATCGTTACCGATGTCGCCTTGGCGCGGGCTTCGATCACCCTGGTGAGCGTTTCCTGCTCAAAGTCCGCATAACCCTTCACAGTATTTACGAGGTTGGGAATTAGGTCCGCCCGACGCTGGTATACATTCTGCACCTGTGCCCATTGTGCCTCCACCGTCTGTTGCCCCGACACCAGGTTGTTATACGTTCCCGCGAACAGGCGGTAGATGATGAAGAGGCCTACAATGGCCACACCGATGATCAATATCTTTTTCATATGTTGGGGGTGTTGATGTCCTTACCGATTAGTCGTAATACATGAATCATAGTTACAGCAATGGTCACCGTGCGACGCTCCAGCGAATGACCTTTTCCAGTTTTTCGGGATGCTTCACCTTGATCTTGCCGCTGATGATGTCGATGATCCCCTCTTCACGGAAGTCGGACAATACGCGGATGACCGACTCGGAGGCAGTTCCCACCAACTTGGCCAGGTCTTCCCGCGACACACTTATTACTTCTTTTGAATTCTTAAAATTCCAGACCCGAAGCAACGCTTCGGCTGTACGCTGCCGGACGGAATTGTAGGCCAGGTGAAGGAGTTGATTTTCTTTGGCCGCGACCTTCTTGCAGAGCAATGAAATAAAGGTGGCCGAGATATCAGGGCGGGCATGCAGCAGCGTCAGGAAGTCGGCCTTGGGAATCAGTGTCAGCTCGGTATCCTCCATGGCTATAGCCGACTCGTTGTAAATACCGTTGTCGAGTAGAGGTTCAAAACCGAAGAACTCGTTTTCCTTATAAATGTTTGTGATCAGTTCTTTGCCGTCGGGATGCGATTTGAATTCCTTTACACTCCCGGAGGTAATGTAGAATAGGTATAAGGGCGTCTCAGCTTCGGAATAGATCTCAGCTTTCTTCTTATACTTCTTCACCTTCCGATCCTTGCAGAGGTCTTTGAGATTCAGGGCGCGTTGCGCATCGCTGATGAAACGATCGAATCCTTCGGTCGACTGGTCGTAGTCGGCATTATGGAATTCGCTTTTTCGCAGCCGCGCCTCCACGGCGTTGAGGAGGTCGGTATCGTCGAAGGGTTTGGTCAGGTAGTCATCCGCGCCCAGCGTCATACCTTTCCGGATGTCGCTTTTTTCGGTTTTGGCCGTGAGGAAGATGAACGGAATGCGGGCCGTCTCTGCTTTCTTGCCCAGAATGTGAAGTACGCCGTAGCCATCCAATTCCGGCATCATAATGTCGCAGATAATCAGGTCGGGATGCTCCCGCTGCGCGAGTTCAACGCCCTCTTTGCCGTTTTCCGCCGTGATGACATCGTAATTGGCGAGCTGAAGGATCTCGCTCGTATTCTCACGTACCTCAGCGTTGTCTTCGATTAACAGTATCTTCTTCATGGTTGTCTACGATTCGCCCGGATTCTTTCCTGGGATGCAATTTCATTTTCAGCAAGGCAGCGTTACAGTAAAGGTACTACCTTTTCCGTATTCTGATGTAAACCCGATCGTGCCGTTCAGAAGCGAGACGTAGCGTTTCACGATGTTCAGCCCAAGCCCTGTACCCTGAATGTTTGAAACGTTGCTCGCCCGGTAAAAGCGTTCGAAAATATGCTTCGTCTCTTCTTCCGGAATACCGACACCCTCGTCGCGAACGACAATTCGAAGCTGATCGGGGCCCAGGGTGAGATCGAGGTATATGGTCTTACCCTCGTCCGAATATTTACTCGCATTGGAAATGAGGTTGAAGACAATATTCCTGAGCACCTTGGGGTCGGTCTTGATCAAATGCTTCGGTCCCTCACTGGTGACTTTGATATCCTGCCCCGGCTTCAGCGAGAGTTTCAATTCCTCTACGATGTCGCCGAAAAGTTCTTTGACGTCGATGGGCTCCAGGGCAACGTCAATCCTTCCTTCGTCCAGACGGCCGAGGGAGAGGAAATCATTCAGAATATTAGTCAGGTGGTTAACCGATGATTTGATCCGGTCGATATGCTTGTCGATACGGGAAAGGTCTCCCTTGTCGCGGTACTTCCGGATAAGCGATGCAGAACTCAGTACCGAACTGAGCGGCGTTCGGAATTCATGAGAAGCCATGGAAACGAACTTGGTCTTAAGCTCATTAACTTCCCGTTCCCGGCGAAGAGCTTTCTTAGCTTCTTCTTCCGCCCGACGACGCTCCAGAATTTGTTCTTCCAGATCTTTGTTTAGCCTTTCGAGTTCACGAATGGTTTTATCGAGCGCTTCAGTTCGGGATTTGACCTTGCGTTCCAGTTCGGCCGCGTAGATGATGAGTTGTTCTTCACTTCTTCTTAGCGCCTCCTCGGATTTCTTGCGCAGCGTGATGTCGATTATGAACGCAATTACCAGTGCGTTGCCGTCGATGGTTACGCTGCTCAGGCTGACCTCGACCGGAAATTCGGAGCCATCCTTCCGTGCGGCCAGCAAATCGCGACCGACGCCCATTCTGCGCGGACGTGGGTCCCGGAAATAGTCGTCGCGATGAACCGCGTGACGCGCCCGAAACCGCTCCGGAAGCAGTTTGCCCAGGTGCATATCCACCAGTTCGCCGGGATCATAGCCGAACATTTTCTCGGCAACCGGGTTGGCCAGGAAGATCCGGCCCTCTTCATTGACAATAATGATCCCTTCGGCAGAATTTTGGAAGATTTGCCGAAAGGTGTCCTGGGAAAGGATGGAGTCTTTCTGGTCTATGGGCATCGTCGGAAGCAATATTGTGCAATATAACCTTCGCAAAGGGATGATAAAAGTCAGGTTTATGCCCTGACGCTCATCCTGAAAAAGGGCATCCGGGTCGTCTAACTTTGAATGATTATGAAAGGGAAGATCCTGTGTCCGATTGATTTTTCCGAGTCCTCTATAGAGGCACTCAAATATGCTATTGAAATGGCCAATAAGGAAGGGCGTTCTGTGACCGTACTATACTCCTACCGGCTTATCCAGCCTGACCAGGAAGAAGAGATCCTCAAGTTTAGAAACCGCGTCGAACTGCGAGCCCGAGAGCGTTTCTGTATGCTCGAGCCTTTCTTTCATAACGGCACCATTACAGACCACGAGTTCCTGATCGAGATTGGATTCTTCGGCGATTGTATATTACGCCAGATACGCACGAATAGTGTCGACAAGATTGTCATTGACAAAAACATGCGTCGGCTGATTACCGAACGTCCGCAGGATGCGTTCCTCGGATCACTGCCCGTCCCGGTTGTTATCGTCGGTGACGACTCCCCGTCGCCATAATCGACTTGTTATCTTGTTCTCAAATCAAAAAATGCTTTACTTTCCCCAATAACCGAATCCCTGAACCTTTTTTGTATGAAGAAAATTCTCGTCCCTACCGACTTCTCCAAGCCCGCCAAAATTGCCCTCGACGTAGCCACGGAGATCGCCAAAAAATCCGGAGCCGAACTCATTCTCCTTCACGTAGCGGAAGCGGCTTCGTCTACATCCTTTAGCGTAACCGGAGAAACAGGTCTTGCGAACACGGAAGACGCCCTGTTCACAATGAAGCTTATCGAACGTTCGAAGAAACAACTCGAAAAGCTAAGCGCTAGCGATAAGCTCAAGGGAATTAAGGTAAGCACCGAACTGCGGGTGGGTACGCCTTACCACGGGATCAATACTATTGTATCCGGTTCAAAGGTCGATCTTATCGTAATGGGTACCGGCGGTCACTCGGGTTTGGACAAGGTATTCCTGGGTACCAATACCGAGAAGGTAGTACGTCGGTCGCAATGCCCGGTGCTGTCTGTTAAACAGAAACCCGCCCGGGTCGACTTCAAGAACATAGTCTACGCCACTTCGATGAGCAAAGACGAGGAGATCTTCTCCAAGATCGTTCGTCGTACGCAGGACCTGTACAAATCAACCGTTCACCTGGTGCGTATCAATACACCCGGAAACTTCCAGCGCGATGCTGTCGTGATGAAGTACATGCAGGATTTCGCCAAGAAGTTGCAGTTGAAAAACTACACACTCAACGTCTACAATGACCTGACCGAGGAGGAGGGCATCGCTTACTTCGCTGACAGCATCGATGCCGACCTTATCGCCATGGCTACGAGCGGCAGAACGGGTGTTGCTCACGTCCTTGCAGGCAGCATTGCCGAAGATGTGGTCACTCATGCCCGACGCCCCGTGCTTACGTTCGTAACCAAACGGCGTTAAAACCATCAGTGCATCCCCGATTTTCAAGGCCCGGCAATACGGGCTTTTTATTTTTGTCTGATGGCCGACTACTACAAGATCCTTGGCGTCTCCGAGCTTGCATCGCAGGATGATATCCGGACGGCATACCGGAAGCTGGTGGTCCGGTATCACCCGGACCGCAATCCTGATCCTGCCGCCCAGGACAAGATCCGTCAGATCAATGTCGCCTACGACGTTCTGAGCAACCCCGAAAAGCGAAGAAACTACGACCTTTCCCGGAAGAGGGTGTGGACAGAGCCCATCATTACGCCTCAGCCCGCCCATCGCGACCCCCGCTACCGGCACCGTGCCCGTCCCAGGCCGCAGACCGGTCCGCCGCCTGTAAATCCCTGGTATGTGCGTTTTCAGCGGTATGCCCGCGTGATCTCACGAACGGCCTTTGCCTTTTGCTTTTTGCTGCTGGTCGATGTCGCCCTACCCCTGCGGCAGGATGACGAAAAGATCGTACGCGCCGCTGATCGGGGTTATGGCGTCGGCGACACCGACAGGATAACGATACGGACCAACTACGGTACCCGCCTCACCTTCGATACTTATGCGCCTGCGGCGTTCACTGAGGGCACCATTGTCTACCTGTACCGAACGCGGATACTTTCGATTCCCCGCCGTATTGCGGCCCAGGGCATCACGGAGCAGATTCGGGCCACCCTTTTCGGCAATTTTGCTTTCCTGCCCCTCATCCTTTTGTTTACATCGGCTCTTGGCGTTTTCCGCAAGGGCAGCCGTCAACTGATGAACAGCCTGGGGGTAGTTAATATGTTTCTCTTATTTTTGTGCGTCTTGTTTTGGCTCCTCTTTCGGTAAGGGCAGAGACTGTAAACGAAATGGCTAAAAAGAACGAATGGAAGAGGCGGGAAGGGGTGGTTTACTCCACGGACGCGGATTACGATTACTCCGTCCCCCGGGGTGAGGAATCTGCTACCTTGCCGCCGGAACAGCAGAAACTGGTCGTTTTTCTCGATAAAAGCGGTAGGGCAGGGAAGCAGGTAACCGTAGTCGGGGGTTTTATTGGGACTTCCACCGATCTGGATACGCTCGCCCGGACGCTGAAAACCCGCTGTGGTGTTGGCGGATCGGTGAAATCGGGCGAAATACTCATTCAGGGGGATCTGCGCGAAAAGGTGCTGGGGATTCTGAAATCCGCCGGATACCGGGCCGTAAAAAAATAGCCTGACCCGGGGGGTCGCCACCCTACACGTCATTTCAGCCACTCCTGTATTGCCTAAAACGAGCCGAAACGGAATATTTTATCTTTCAGGTTCATTTGAGCCCAATAACCTCAGTGCACGGATGCTAAGATTTGTCGCCAGCCGAATAATATCAGCCGTGGGCGCGCTGCTCGTCCTGACCACGACGGCAGCCCAGGAAAGGGAGCTGGCTCCCGTTTCCGACACGTACGCGATCCGGAATCTGACCATTATACCGGCACCAGGCCGCAGAATAGAGCATGGAACGATCATTATCCGAAACGGCCTGATCGACGCTGTAGGCGAGAATATCTCCATCCCACCCAACGCGATTATACTTGACGGCGACAGCCTGTACGCATACGCTGCTTTTATCGAAGGTCTGTCTAAAACGGGCGTCAAGAGTCCCGACGACGATCATGGCGAACGTGTAGAGGATCCTGGCGACCCCCCTTTGTCAAAGGCGGGCATCAACCCGCAACGCGACGTGAGGGACTATCTCGATCCAAACGATCCGATGATTAAGGAATTGCGGTGTGCGGGATTCGGCGCATCGCAGGTGGCCCCGCGGGGCATATTCCTTCCCGGTTCGACCGCCGTAATACTGCTCGGAGGTGAAACCCCCGACCAGATGGCGCTCAGGCCACACAATGCGTGCTATTCGGAACTCACGTCGAACAAGACTATTTATCCCAGCACTGTGATGGCCGTACTGGCCAAATGGCGTGAACTTTATCACCAGGCCGAACTGTCGAGAGACTATGCAGCGCTATATGCCACGAACGCGAGCGGGCTGCCGCGGCCGGAAACCAACAGGGCACTTGAGGCGCTTTACCCCGTAACCTTAAGACAACAACCTGTACTGTTCCGGACGGCAAAGATGCTGGACATCCAGCGGGTGCTGTCTCTTCAAAAGGAACTTGGATTTGTCCTGGTGCTGGGCGATGTCAGCGAGGGATGGGACCTGATCGATAAGATCAAAACATCGGGAGCAAGCGTCTTCCTCTCCCTTAACCTTCCCGAGAACCCCGATGAGAAAAAAGAACCGGATGATGACGACAGCCTGGGCAATGCGGAGTTGACAGCGCTCAAAGCGCGCCGCTCGGAGTTTATCCAGAAGATGACGACACAAGCCGCGACATTCGATTCTGCCGGTATCAAGTTTGGCTTCTCTGCGTTGGATACCAAGTACAGCGACCTTCATAAGAACCTTCGCAACATGGTGGAGGCCGGGCTCAACCCTGAGTCGGCACTTGCCGCACTCACGATTAACGCCGCCGACATACTGGGCGTTGCCGACCGGCTTGGCACGATCGAGAAAGGTAAGATCGCTAACGTGGCGCTGTTTAGTAAACCGATGTTCGACAAGGATGCGAAGGTAATGAGCATATTTGTCGACGGTAAACTATACACCTGCACGGAGAAGGACGGGCACAAGAAAAAAGTGTCGTCGCCGGAAGGAACCTGGCATCTCACCGCTGATACACCCAAAGAAGCGGTGAAGCTGGAAGTAGTCTTACGCAGAGATCCTGATAAGCAATATTCCGGAAGGATTACCAGCACGCGTATGCCGGAAGGTATTGATCTCACCAACATAACTTTCCAGGGCAAGACCCTGAAGTTCATGTACGATATCCTGCTCGAGGGCAGGCCGCAGGATGTAATCGTTGAGGGCGAGATCGAAGGAAAGACGTTTAAGGGTAAGATTACCGTCGGCGAGTATGGTAATTATCCCGTTGAGGGCATCAAAGACCCGGAGCGATGAGAATATGTCTCCGCCATATCGCCCTTGTGCTGATCGTGTTGATCCCTGTCATCGCGTCGGCGCAACCTCGGGTTGGCGATGCGCTGATCCGGAACGGCACGTTGCTTACCGTGACAAAAGGCACGTTGGAAAACACCGACCTCCTGATTCGCGGAGGTAAAATTGTGGCCATCGGCCCGAACCTCACCGCCCCCGAGGGTTGCCGTGTTATCGATGCAACCGGTAAGTACGTGATGCCGGGAATTATCGACGCCCATTCACACATTGCGTTGGAGTCGATCAACGAAATGTCTAATCCTGTGACGCCCGAGATACGCATGAGCGATGCACTCAACCCGCTCGACATCGCGATCTATCGCGCACTGGCGGGAGGTGTCACGACGATCCAGACGCTTCACGGTTCGGCAAACGCCATTGGAGGGCAAAGCGTGATTATGAAACTTCGCTATGGAAGTCTGGATCCAGCCGAATTGCTGTTTGAGGGCGCGCCGAGGGCCGTGAAGTTTGCGTTAGGTGAAAACCCGACGCGTATCCACGGCACGGGCCACAACATTGTTCCGCGGACCCGGATGGGAGTGGAGTTTGTCATTCGCAGCGCGCTGACGGAGGCCAGGGAGTACCGGGAGAAATGGGATACCTACAATGAACAGAAGAAGCAGAGAGGGTTCAGGGGCGCTCCACCGGTATACGATGATCGCCTCGAGGTCCTGGCTGAGGTATTGCGCGGCAACATTACCATTCATTGTCACTCTTATCGCGCCGATGAGATCCTGATGATCATGGACGTGTGCCGTGATTTCGGTATAAAGAAACTCGTGCTGCAGCATGCAAACGAAGGATTCAAGGTAGCGCCTGAAATCGCCGACTTTGGGGCAATGGTCTCCGTGTTCTCCGATGCGTGGGCATACAAGTTCGAGGTGTACTACTCTACAGCCTACAACGCCGCGATACTTACCCGCAACGGCGTGGTGACATCGATCAACTCGGACGATCCCGGCGTGATCCGCCAACTGTACCACGAGGCGTCAAAGACGCTGAAATACGGTGGGCTCTCTCGCGACGAGGCCCTGGCGCTCATCACGATCAATCCCGCGAAGCAACTTGGAATCGATAATCGCGTGGGTTCGCTGGAAGTGGGTAAGGACGGCGACGTCGCCATCTTCAGCGAACATCCGCTGTCAATATACACCGTGCCCTCCATGACCCTTGTAGATGGTATCGTGCGTTTTGATCGTGAGAAAGATCCCGATGACATGCGCCTCTATGTTGATCCTGAGGAACGCTTCGACGAGGCCGGTTTTAAAGCGCCTGACAGCTATCACGATTGCCTCGGGACGGCGACTGAAACGTTTAGTCAACTATTTGAAAGTCGGTAATGAACAGCCGTGCCATATTGCTGCTAAGTATCCTGTACGTGCTCTCCACGATAACCGGAGTGTCGCAGGTACCCAAGGGTTCTTATGGCCCTGTTGCATTGGTGGGCGCCACGGCTTACACGATCACGGAGGATACCATTGAAAACTGCACCATCATATTGCGCGACGGAAAAATTGAGGCCATCGGAGCGGCCCTGTCGGTGCCTGCGGATGCCCGCGTGGTCGACTGCCAGGGACTTCGTGTCTATCCGGGATTCATCGACAGCGGTACGCGCATAGGGTTAACCGAAATTAGTTCGGATCCCAGAACGCACGATTACAACGAGCTGGGCAACGTCGTTCCGCAGATGCGAGCGCTTACTGCCGTTAACCCCAATTCGGCGCTGGTGCCCGTCACCCGGGTGAATGGTGTCACTACGGTACTTTCCGTACCCTCAGGAGGGCTGTTCAGCGGTACTGCCGCCCTTATCAACCTGTATGGATATACCCCCGGGCAGATGTATGCGGGCTTCGAAGCCGTGGTAATGACCTTCCCCTCAACATCGCGCACGGGCAGCAATGACAAACGCAAGGCCGAGGAAATCAAAAAGGCGGCGTCGAAGGCAATGAAGAAACTTGACGCCGTCTGGAAGAAGGCGGTAGAGTATTACAAACTGGACTCCGCACTGGGTGACAACAAGCCAGATTATTATCCCGAACTGATTGCGCTCCAACCCGTACTTCAGGGGAAGATGCCTTTGATCATTGAGGTGGATGACGCTGGCGATATCCTGCGCGCCCTGGAGTGGGTCCGCGAAAAGGAGATCAGAAGGGTGATCTTTTCCGGCGTGAAAGAAGGCTGGCGTGTTGCCGACAAGATTGCCAAAGCGGGCATCCCGGTGATCACCGGGCGGGTGCTCTCACTGCCTGGCAGGGCGTACGACAGGTATGATCGGAGTTTCGCCAACGCAGGACTCATGAAAAAGGCCGGTGTGAAAGTAGCATTGCGCACGAACGAGGCTAACAATGTGCGCAACCTACCCTATAACGCCGGGTTTGCAGCGGCTTTCGGACTGGGAAAGGAGGAGGCCCTGCGTGCGATCACGATTGTTCCGGCACAAATTTTCGGGGTGGCCGACAGGCTCGGATCGCTCGAAGCCGGCAAGGATGCAACACTCTTTGTGTGCGACGGTGATCCCCTGGAGCCTGCCACCAACATTTTGCATCTTTTCATCAACGGTTGGGACGTCCCCCTGGTGTCACGTCAGACCCTATTGTACGATGAATTTTTGCATCGTGAACCCGGTCTGCAACGGTAAATCCAATCTTCTCTAAGATTTTCCTGCTATCCACATCCGGAATGCAGGAGCGGTTTCTTTGCTGACATGAACGTCTTCCTTCACGGCCGGCTGAAGGAATATCTTTATTTTTCCGTTGTCGGGTGTGAATTTTTCAATGGCACCGTGACTGCTCAGGTACTTCCTGTTGATACGGAAGAATTTTTCGCCGTCAAGCATTTCCTGGAGCTCGGTAAGCGTTGAATCGACCAGCAGTTGTCGGCCTTTAAAATCGCGAACAAAGACAAGCTTATGATCAGTGAAAAAGTATGCTGCATCATCAACGTTAAGGGCGATGAAGTCGGCACCCTTGCGAACGACCAGGCGACTTAGCTTTCCCGGCTTCCGTTCCCGTTGAATGAGCGTCATAATATTCTGTTGGATAAAATGTCGCTCCATCCGTCTGATTTTTTGGATCGTGCGCGTCAGCTTTTCTTCGGTTATCGGTTTTAGCAAGTAGTCGATGGTATTGTACTCGAACGACTGAAGTAAATATTTGTCGTATGCCGTGGTGAACACCACAGGGAAGTCCACCATATACTGGCGGAAGATTTCGAAGCAGTGATCGTCGGCCAGTTGAATGTCTACGAAGGCCAGGTCTGGCTTGGGATTGCTGTACAGCCATTGTACGGTCTCCTTGACGCTCGCCATCCGTGCCGCTATGGTCATTTCCGGATCGATGCGCTGTAACATGGTCTCCAGCTTTTCTTGTGCTAACAATTCATCTTCGATAATGATAACGTTCATTGTGGCGCTTATTTCGATGCTTCAATGTATTGCGTTAATTTTCCATTGCAATGAGGGGAAGTTGTACGACAAAGCGTCCATAAACACCGTCTCATAGATATGCGTGACGAAGAGAACGCAGATGACATTGATGAGTGCCACTGTAAAGATCGTGTTCCAATCGATGGCGGAAAACCCAGCCCAACGGTACCACAGGCATAGCCAGGCCACGGTGAGCGGCGTGGTGAAGAACACATTGTTGAATACCAGGAGGATGATTTTTTCTATGGGCCGGTCGAACCAGGTGAAACGCCGGCGCGTGCGGAACATCAGGTAACGGTTGCCGTGCCAGATAGCAGCGGAGAGCAGGATGAAGTAAAGGTACCCGAGCCAGTAGGTCAAATGCTGCACCCCGAGGTGGCCGAACAGTCCGGTAATGTTGGGAATGACGACACCAAACAGCGGAATGCCCACCATTCTCATGGTCCTGTCGTTGAGGGCGATAACGCCTTCGCCTGGTATCGTCTTTATTCCGGTTGAGGCAAATTTCATTCCGGTACGGTATATCCCGTTTGTGACCCGGTATCTAAAATCGATAAATTACCTCAATACGCGAAGCCGACGATATGAATTGTGTCGGCGCGCCTGACCAACACCTCAAATCTTAATAGTTTAGCAATGGAAACGAACACTTTGAATTACTGGGCTATTCTTGTGGCCGCGCTCTCTACCTTCCTGATTGGCGGCCTTTGGTATTCACCGGCGGTTTTCGGTAAAGTCTGGATGAGGGAAAACGGATTTACAGAGGAGTCGCTCAAAACGGGAAACATGGGGAAGATTTTTGGACTCGCATTCCTTCTCGCGCTGGTTGCGGCTGTGAACCTGGCGATGTTCCTGGGACCGGACACCAGCCTGTCGCTCGGCGCATTCTACGGATTTCTCGCTGGTTTTGGTTGGGTGGCGATGTTTATCGGAACGCATTACCTCTTCGAGCGCAGGTCGTTCACGCTCTTCGCCATCAACGCAGGATACAGCGTAGTTGCCCTTACCGTGATGGGAATGATCATAGGCGCGTGGAAATGATGCAGGATTGTTTTGCGGGTGGTGTGTATTTCATATAATCGCGTATCCATTTAAAGGTACGCGATATGAAATCCAGGTCATTATATACCCTGCTCACCTGTATAATAATTCTACTGGCCCTGCTGGCTACCCCGTCATGGGCACAGAAAGAAGGACCCAGCCGTTGGGAGAAAACCATACGCAAGTTTGAGGATGCCGATCGCGCCAATCCACCCAAGCCCGGCGGAGTGCTGTTCACCGGTAGTTCCTCAATTGCACTCTGGAAGGACCTTGCGGCGTATTTTCCGGAACACAGGGTGTTGAACCGCGGGTTTGGCGGCTCGAATTTTTCTGATTTGCTGCATTATGCCGACCGGGTAATTTTTCCCTACAAGCCCTCCATGATCTTCGTTTACGAAGGTGACAACGATATCCAGCAGGGCGACACGACGGAAAAGATACTCGCCAACGCACGGAAGTTGCGCGGCATGATCCGGGCTGAGTTGGGCGACACGCCGGTGGTGTTCATCTCCCCGAAACCCAGCATAGCACGCTGGAAGTTGAAGGAGAATTACGAAGCGGTGAATGAAGCTTTGCGGAAGTACGCTGAAAGCGAACCTGACACGGAATTTGCCGACGTGTGGACGCCAGCACTCGATAACGATGGCATGGTGAAGCAAGACATCTTTCTGAAAGACAATCTTCATTTGAATGCCAAAGGCTACGAGATCTGGCAACAGGTGATCGCCGAATACCTGCCGAAGAATTAAAGACTGGCACGGAAAGAACCGTCTCCGGTCGTCGACGCCGGTATAGTTGTATATTTGTCCATGCACCAGGAGGAATATCTCTCAGGATTTGCGGAAGTCTTACTTTACATCGTCGGAGGCGCGCTGTTTATCCTTATCAGCTTGCTGATCTCGCGATTGGTACGGCCCCACCGGCCTAACGCTGAAAAACTGGCATCCTATGAAAGCGGGGAGGAGCCTGTAGGCGAATCATGGGCACAGTTCAATGCAAGGTTTTATATCATCGCGCTGATCTTCATACTGTTTGAAGTCGAACTTGTGCTGCTGTTTCCGTGGGCAACCGTGTTTAGCCGGTCAGACCTAATCGAACAAACCGACGGATTGTGGGGCTGGATATCCCTCATTGAGATGGTTCTCTTTATTTTCATTCTGGCGCTGGGGCTGATCTGGGCGTGGGCCAAAGGTTATCTCGACTGGGTGAAGCCTGAGCCGCGGCCTACAGAATTCCAGTCGCCGATTCCCAAAAAGATGTATGACAAGTTTCGTTGACGGCTGTTTCGGCCGGGTACGGTAAAAGAATAATGAAAGGATTACTGGACAGAGGATTTGAAGAAGGAGGCGTCATTGTTGCCGCACTCGACGACCTGATCAATTGGGCACGCCTTTCGTCGATGTTTCCCATGACGTTTGGTATCGCATGCTGCGCGTTTGAGTTTATGGTCACGGGGACGACGGTATATGACATGGACCGCTTCGGAATGGCGCCCCGCGCGTCCCCCAGACAAGCCGACGTAATGATCGTCGCAGGAACGGTCACCTTCAAGATGGCCGACCGCATCCGGAGACTTTATGAACAAATGGCCGAGCCGCGCTATGTAATTTCCATGGGCTCCTGTTCCAATTGCGGAGGACCCTACTGGCAGCACGGCTATCATGTAGTCAAAGGCGTAGACCGTATTATTCCTGTCGACGTCTACGTTCCCGGTTGCCCGCCACGGCCGGAGGCCCTCATCGGAGGTTTTTTGAAACTGCAGGAAAAGATCCGGTCGGAAAGCCTGGTGGCGCCGAAAGCGCTGGAGAAACTTGTAAATGACACTGTACATGGCTGAGTTCAGCACTCTTATATCGAAGCTTCGCGCCACGTGGGATGACCATCTTCAACCCGATGAAGCATCTGGTGCCGTCGTGGTCGGAGCGGAGCATATCCGTGATGTGTGCGCGTTTCTGCAAAGCGATCCCGATTGCTATTTCGATATGCTCTCCTGCCTCACCGGCCTCGACAACGGACCTGAGGCCGGTACCATGGAAGTGATCTATAACCTGTATTCGATACCGTTTCACCATCACCTGATGCTTCGGGTCATCGTCCCCCGCGACAACCCCGAAGTACCATCGGTTTCCTCGGTGTATCGCACGGCGAACTGGCACGAACGCGAAGCGTTCGATCTCTATGGAATCCGCTTTACCGGGCATCCCGACCTTCGGAGGATATTACTTCCTGCCGATTGGGAAGGTTATCCGCTTCGTAAGGACTATCGCCACCAGGAGTACTATCGCGGTGTTAAAGTTGAATACTAAGGGAAGCAAGGCATCGTGAAAGAGATACGGTATCGGTTCGAGGAAGAAAATCTGCTCAAGTCGGAACCCAACGCGCTTCGGGCAGAAGACCTGAAGGCGGAGGAGATGATCCTCAACCTGGGACCACAGCACCCATCGACACACGGGGTGCTAAGACTCGAAGTGCTACTCGAAGGCGAGATCGTCAGGGAAGTTGTACCACACATCGGCTACCTTCACCGGTGCTTTGAGAAGCACGCTGAAAATCTGCCCTACAACCAGATCATTCCTTTTGTCGATCGCTGTGATTATGTAACAGCGATGAACAACGAGCACATCTATGCCATGGGTGTGGAGCAGATGCTCGGTATTGCCGACCAGATACCCAAGCGCGTAGAATACATTCGCGTCCTCGTTTCAGAACTGAACAGAATCGCATCGCACCTCATCGCCATCGGCACATACGGGATGGACATCGGTTCGTTCACGCCATTCTTCTGGATCATGCGCGATCGCGAACATATCCTCCGACTCCTCGAATGGGCTTCCGGCGCCCGGCTTCTCTACAACTACATCTGGGTTGGTGGGTTGTACTACGATCTGCCTATTGGCTTCGAGGAACGATGCCGTGAATTCGTTCGGTATTTCAAGCCCAAACTCTCGGAACTTGAAGTCGTCCTTATCGAGAACAAGATTTTTGTCGACCGCACAGCGAATGTAGGCGTATTGCCACTCGACCTGGCCATCAACTGCGGCGTTACGGGGCCGATGCTTCGTGCTTCAGGATTGCGTTTCGATCTCCGCAAAGTTGACGGCTATTCCGTCTACCCCGAGCTCAATTTCACCGTTCCGGTAGGTGAAGGAAAGATGGGAACGGTGGGAGACTGCTGGGATCGCACGTGGGTGCGATTGGAGGAAATCTACCAGTCGCTCTCCCTTGTGGAACAATGCATCGAGCGCCTGTTGTCGGACCATAAACGCACCCGCGACTTTGACCCGCAGGCTGTCGTTCCCAAAAAAATCCGCCCCGCCAGGCAGGATCATTACGTTCGGGGCGAAATGCCTAAAGGCGAGTTGGGCTTCTTTTTCCGTGCCGACGGCCGCAGCGATGTTCCCTTCCGGTGCAAATGCCGGTCGGCAAGCTTTGTCAACTTGTCGGTGTTGCCCGAAATCGCACGTGGCGTGTTGGTGGCCGACCTGATCGCAATCCTGGGTTCCATCGACATTGTCCTCGGCGAAGTAGACCGGTAATGCCCTCCCCGATAACCACAGGTGTGTTTTCCCTTGAGTGGTTTTTGTCTATAATTGTTCCTTTGTTCCCACGATTTCACCTGAATAATTCGACATGAACCTTCGTAGCCTGGTTCTCGCGCTGCTGACTGTGTGCTCAGCGGTCATCTCCTGTAACCGAGTTCCTAAAGAAACACCCGTAACGATTTACTCCGACTCCGAAAAGGAAGAAGAGATCGCGAACACCATTATGGAAAGCCTGGCCGTTGAACTTGCGCCGGGACTTACCATCGATCTGTGGGCTTCCGATTCGCTGGCTCCCGATCCGGTGGCGATGTCGGTCGATAATCTTGGTCGTATCTACCTTACCCGTACCAACCGTCAGAAAAATTCCGAATTCGACATTCGCGGGTTCAGGCATTGGACGACGCCATCTATCGCGCTGCAGTCTGTAGAAGACCGACGCGCGTTTCTTCGCAGCACCTTCGCGCCTGAGAAAAGCAAGGAGAACGAATGGCTGAAAGATCTTAATGGCGACGGTTCGCACGACTGGCGTGACCTTGCCGTAGAGCAGGAAGAAGTCTGGCGGTTGACCGACACCGATGGTAACGGCAGAGCCGATATGTCAGAACGAATCCTTAAAGACTTCAACGAAGAAATTACCGACGTGGCCGGCGGGCTGCTCGTTCGTGATGAGGATGTATTCGTCGGTGTAGGACCGGATATGTGGCGGCTGTGGGATACGAATGGAGACGGCGTACTCGACAAGAAAGAATCCATCAGCCATGGCTACGCTGTCCATATCGGGTTCAGCGGCCACGGCATGTCGGGCATCGTAGAAGGGCCGGATGGGAAAATTTACTGGGGTATCGGCGACATCGGTGCCAACATTACCACGTCGGACGGAAGACATTTCAAATATCCTAACCAGGGTATTATCGTACGTTCGAATCCTGACGGCAGCGATTTTGAAGTGGTGGCTGCCGGCCTCCGCAACACCCACGAGTTCGTGTTTGATGAGTACGGCAATATCATCTCTTCCGATAACGACGGCGACCATCCCGGCGAAAGCGAACGCCTGGTGCATATCGTGGAGGGACACGATGCAGGCTGGCGCGCCAACTGGCAATACGGTAAATACACCGATCCAAAAAACAATACCTATAAGGTATGGATGGATGAAGAACTGTATAAGCCGCGGTGGGAGGGTCAGGCCGCCTATATCATACCGCCGATCGTCAACTATCACAATGGGCCAACAGGTATGGTGTACAATCCGGGCACTGCGCTGGGTTCCGAATGGCTGAACACCTTCTTCCTGGTGGAGTTCGTAGGTAATCCGTCGCGCTCCCACATCTGGGCATTCCGCCTTGAACCGGAAGGCGCATCTTTCAAACTCAAGGATGAAGTAGACGTGGTCAGCGGAATCCTCCCGACCGGTATCCGCTTTGGTCCTGATGGCGCCTTGTATGCTGCCGACTGGATCAATGGATGGGGTACCAAAAACTACGGCAGGGTTTGGAAGATCGATGTAGCCCCAGACAAGAATGACCTCGCTGAGCAACGTGCCGAGACGCAACGGCTTATGGTGCTCGACTATAAGTCCCAGTCGATTGACGCATTATATGATCTGCTCTTTTATGGAGACATGCGAATCCGGCAAAAGGCGCAGTTCGAACTCTCCACGCGAGGCAGAAAAGGTCGCGACGCGTTTCGCAAGGCGATTGAACAAACTGACCACCAATTGGCGCGGGTACACGGTATCTGGGGAATGGGACAACTCATACGTCAAAACCCCGAATACAGCGACGACCTGCTGGAATTGTTTGACGACCCCGACCATGAAATTATCGCCCAGGCGGCAAAGGTGCTTGGCGACGAAAAGGTTGAAAAGGCCGGGGAATCGCTTATACCACTTCTCCAGCACGAAAACCCTCGTGTAAAATTTTTCGCCGCCCAGGCGCTGGGACGCCTCGCCTACGCGCCGGCTATCGAGCCGCTGTTGAGAATGATCGATGATAACCGCGATCGGGATGTATACATCCGGCATGCCGGCGTGCTGGCACTCTCGCGGATAGGGTTTGTCCAGCCCATCGCTGAACTGGTCGACCATCCCAGCCGGTCTTTGCGCATTGCCGCCGTATTAGTACTTCGCAGGCTTGCCAGCGACCAGGTGGCCTTGTTCCTGAACGACGAAGACGAATACATTGTGACGGAGGCGGCCAGGGCTATAAACGACGACTGGTCCATAGAATCGGCTTTGCCGGCGCTGGCCGCGACTTTGAGCGAGACACGCTTCACCTCTGAACCGCTGTTGCGCCGCGCGATCAATGCCTGTCTCCGCGTTGGTGGAACCAAAGAACTCGAAACGCTGGTCGCCTTCGCGCAACGTGAGGATGTGGCGTCGCCGATTCGCGCAGAGGCACTCGCAACGCTGGCTTCGTGGCCGGAGCCGTCGGTCACCGACCGTGTCGATGGAAGGTATCGCGGCGAGATCAAGCGTGACCCCGCAGAGGTGATCGCTAAGGTAAGTGAACCGGCTGGTACCTTGCTCAGGAGTCGCGAAGACGAGGTAACCATCGCTGCTGCAAAAATGATCAGCGAACTTGGCGTTCAGGGTTATGAAAGTGAACTGGCCTCCCTGCTCCAACGTCACGCATCAGCACCTGTACGGGTGGCCGCACTGCAAGCGCTGCACAAGTTGAACTATCAGCGTCTCGAAGATGCCGCCCGGCGTGCGATGGAAGATCGCGATGGCTCGGTCCGTGCCGCCGCCCTCGGCCTTTTGAACGACATCGATATGTCGGTGCAAAGCCTTCATGCCGTTGCGCAGGCTGTGTTCCGGCAAGGCACCCTAACCGAACAACAGCAACTGCTCCGTGTGCTGGGCTCCATGGACACGTCTAAGAGTGGGCAGGTACTGGAGCCGTTGATTGAACGCGCGGTGAATAAACAACTTTCCGCAGGTGTCACGCTGGATCTCCTCGAGGCGGTAGATTCGACCGGCTCGGAACAACTCATCAGCAAGGCTGCGCCGTTACGGTCGGCGGGAGCAACGGGTGTCGCGGCCTTCAGTGAGACGTTATTTGGTGGTGATGCGCGACGCGGACGAATGATCTTCCTCAGACATGAAACCGCACAATGCGCGCGATGCCACACCGTAGGCGCGCCCGGTGCTGAAGTGGGGCCGCCCCTGACAGGCATCGGCTCCAAGCTCACGCGCGAACAACTTCTGGAAGCGCTGATCGAGCCGAGTGCACGCATTGCACCCGGGTATGGAATGGTAACGCTGACCCTTACTGACGGCCATACCGTATCGGGCACATTGATGGAGGAACGCGCCGACCAGCTGGTTCTGAAGACATCCGATGCGGAGCCGCTTGTTGTGGCTAAATCACGCATAAGCAAAAGAGAGAATCTACCCTCGAGTATGCCACCCATGGGTACATTGCTGTCCCGGCGGGAAATACGTGATGTAATCGAATTCCTGTCGTCGATGAAGTCGGAGCGTGTCAGCCAGGACTAACTGGGTGACCTCGGAAGGAGGGCTTGAAATCGAGTCATAAGGCTGGATTCGTCCATTCATCATAATTGAGGCAACTGTCTTCAACATTTGCCTATCTTGGGTTGATCTTAGCACAAACCCATCACGATTATGAACCGAAGGGAATCTATCCGAACCCTGATGGCGGCGTCGGCTGGATTGATCGCCCTGCCGTTATGGGCAGAAGGTTGGGTCGCGGAGACACTGCCGACCCGTTTGTCGGTTTTCACCATGACAGAGCAGGATGCGCTCGCCGCAGTCGCCGATACGATCATACCACCAGGGGATAGCATCGGCGCACTATCGGTAGGTGTCGACAAATTTCTTGTTGCACTCTTCGACCGCTGCTACGAAGAAGATGTTCAGGCCAACCTCAAAAAACAGCTTGGCGCCCTTGACACGGCTGCCCGGAGCAAGCACGGAAAGGATTTTGCTGCGTGCGACCCGGATCAGCGAACAAACCTGCTCATGAGTTTTGCCGACTCTGATGAAAAGGATAAGAGCGATTTCTTCACTCTGGTCAAAAGAGAAACGATCCGCGGGTTCAGTACCTCCCGAGAGGTGATGGTGGAATATCATAAGTATAAGGTTGCGCCCGGCCATTACCATGGCTGCGTAGATGTTAACTCCTGACGTTATGGCTAATCTTGTTATCGACTCCATCAAGGACCGTACGTACGATGCTATCGTGATCGGCTCAGGCGCCTCTGGTGGGTGGGCCGCCAAAGAACTGTGTGATCATGGGCTGAAGACGCTCGTCCTGGAACGCGGACGTGATGTGAAACACATCAAAGACTATCCGACTGCTTCCAAAGCGCCATGGCAGTTTGAGTTTCGCGGGACGGTGCCGCTGGATAAACGGGTAGGCTACGGTGGTGGCCGCTACCTCAGCGAGCAGACATTGCACTGGGCACTTAAGGAAGACGAACAACCTTTTGTGCAGGAAAAGCCCTTTCGATGGTTTCGTGGATACCACGTCGGTGGGAAGTCGCTGCTGTGGGCGAGGCAAACGCAACGGTGGAGCGACTTCGATTTCGAAGGGCCTGCCCGCGATGGCTTTGCAGTCGACTGGCCGATACGCTATAAAGACCTCGAACCCTGGTATGCGCACGTCGAGAAGTTTGCAGGTATTGCGGGAAACCGCGATGGCCTGCCTGAACTCCCGGACAGCGAATGCATGCCCGGATTTGAAATGAGCTGCATAGAAAAGCACTTTCAGGACAGTATCGCCAAAAACTATAAGGACCGGCATCTGATTCAGGCCCGCTGCGCCCACATCACCGACCCTCAACCCATTCACACCCAACAGGGACGCGCCAAGTGTCAGAATCAGGCGATGTGCAACAGGGGTTGTGTATACGGTGCGTACTTCAGCAGTAATGCTTCAACGCTGCCCTGGGCCCTCAAAACAAACAACCTGACGATACGCCCGGATGCTGTCGTACACTCGATCATCTACGACGAAAAGAAAGAGCGGGCTGCAGGGGTTCGCGTAATCGACCGCCATTCAAAGGAAATGATCGAGTTTTATGCGCGGATCATTTTCGTGAATGCTTCTGCACTGAACAGCAATGCGATCCTGTTAAACTCTACCTCATCACGATTCCCCAACGGCCTGGGGAACGACAGCGGCCTGCTGGGCAAGTACATCGCCTGGCACAACTATCGTGGAAAGGCCAACGCGACCTATGAAGGTTTTACGGATAAGCGTACGAGCGGACGCAACCCCAGTCATAGCTACATCCCTCGCTTCCGAAATGTGCGGAAACAGGATATGGACTTTCTGAGGGGCTATGCTATCGGAATCGGAGGGGGAAGAGGTAGTTCGTCTGATACGTCGATGATCGGTGATCAATTGCGCGAAAACCTTCTCCACCCCAAACTGGGCACCTGGTACATCAGCAGTTGGATGATGGGCGAAGTGATCCCCATCGAAAAGAATCACGTGCGGCTGCACCAGGATCTGAAAGACAAATACGGTATTCCGCAGCTCGTCATTTCATGCGAATGGACAGAGAACGATGACAAGATGGTTCAGGACTATGTGGAACAGTCGCGTGAAATGTTCGAGAAGGCAGGGTTTGTAAATATTCGCGCCAACGACACACACTCGCCACCGGGTTCCGACATTCACGAAATGGGTGGTGTGCGCATGGGGCGTGATCCGAGGACTTCTTTGCTGAACGCGTGGAACCAGATGCACCACTGCCGCAATGTGTTTGTCACCGATGGTGCGTGCATGACCTCCACGGGTACTCAAAATCCGACCTTGACGTTTATGGCGCTTACCGCGCGGGCGGCGAATTATGCGGTAGAGGAACTCAAGAAACAAAATCTGTAGTAGCAACCAACTGTTGTTCTCAGCGGGAGTCGCGATTAGCCCCTATATTTGAGTCGTATCCGATAGTTGTCAACGGACCGGCTCACACCATGCTGAAAATACTCTCTTCAAGCCAAATCAGGGACTGGGATGCCTTTACCATCAGCAAGGAACCAATTGCTTCGATCGATCTGATGGAGCGCGCGTGCCGCGCGTTCGTCGTGTGGTTTGCCGAGCGCTTTAATGCCAGCCGACGCGTGGGAGTGGTGTGTGGCACCGGTAACAACGGGGGGGACGGCCTGGGCATAGCCCGGCTGCTCAAAGAATGGGGCTATACGGTAAGGGTGTGGATCGTCAGGGGAGCGTCGGCCGGATCGGAAGACTTCAACACCAACCTGGGTCGCTTAAGTCAGGGTATTCCGGTGGTCGACATCCGACAGGAGGGCGACACTATGGCCCTGGACGAATGCGATCTTGTCATCGATGGTATCTTTGGTTCAGGGTTGTCACGTCCTGCCGAAGGCATATACGCTTACGCGATTGAACAAATTAATCAGGCTCAGGTTACGCGTGTGGCGATCGATATTCCGTCGGGTTTATTTGCCGACGCTCATTCTACAGGGGCGATAGTAAGAGCCGATTACACGGTGACATTCCAGGTGGCAAAACTGGCGTTCTACTTACCCGGATATTATCAGTTTACCGGCGAGTGGCACGTGGTGGACATCGGACTTCTGGACGGCTTTCTGGATACCGTGTCGACCAACACCTATCAAATCCGACGCAAAGATGTGCGCCGCATCCGCAAGCGGAGGTCGAAATTTGGCCATAAGGGCGACTACGGGAGGGCAGTGATCGTGTCGGGAGGGTACGGCAAGATGGGCGCGGCCATTCTATGTGCCCGTGCCGCCTTGCGGTCGGGAGTAGGGCTCCTCACGTTGCACGTCCCTGAGTGCGGTTATGCTATTGTACAGACGGCCGTGCCGGAGGCGATGGCACAGGTTGACGCAGGCGTCCATGCGATAACCGACCTGCCATCGGTCGAAGCCGATGCCGTAGGGATAGGTCCGGGTATCGGGACTGCCGGGGCGACGGCGTCGGCATTCCGGCGATTCCTGGAGGGGCATAAGCGGCCTATGGTTATCGACGCCGATGCGCTCAACATTCTGTCGGCAAACTCGGGCATGATCGACCTTGTACCTTCCTTGAGCATATTGACGCCTCACCCCCGGGAATTTGAACGGCTCGCCGGCCCCTGGTCCGACGATTTTGCGCGCCTGAACCTGGTACGTGACTTTGCCAGGCGCCACAATGTTATTGTCGTGTTGAAAGGCGCCTATTCCACCATCGCGAGCCCTGACGGCAACGTCTATTTCAACCCAACCGGAAATCCGGGAATGGCAACCGGCGGCAGCGGAGACGTCCTCACCGGGATACTTACAGGATTGCTCGCCCAGGGGTACCCACCGCTGGAGTCGGCCATCATGGGTGTATACCTTCACGGACGTGCCGGCGACATCGCATCCGCTGACGTGGGAACGGAGGGTCTGATTGCTTCGGACCTCATAACGCACCTTCCACAGGCTTTTCGGTAGATTGGGCGTTTTTCCATCCCCAAATCGGGAATTTTTTCCAAAATTTTCGGCACGGCCTTAAACTTTTCCGACTGCGAACGCATCTAATGTGTTGTACGGGTCACCGTGCCGGGTTGGTAAAAAAGTCGGAACTTTGGTGCGGATTTTGCCGTATATTTTAAGTAGGACTTTCAAAAGAATTGCCTATAGGACAATGATTCTACGCTCGCTTTTAGTTGTATTACTATCCGTAGGGATGATTTCGGCCTTCGCCCAGTCTGTGGGGGAACCGGGGTCAAACCTGTCGTTTGGTACCGAACAGCGGGAGGGCGCGGGCATCCGGTTGTACCCTAATCCGGCACCCGAAGACCTGTATGTCCACCTCGGCGAGTTGGAAGCCGCCAACGTCAGCCTCTCAGTACATAGCATTATCGGCAACGAATTCAAACCCGAGGTCGAAACAATCGGTGAGCACGAAATGCGCGTCACCGTCAAGGACCTCTCCCCCGGATATTATTTCCTTTCTGTTAAAGACAACGCATCTCAATTCAGGGGGATATTTAAATTCCTGAAACCGTAAGATTCGGATTTCCTGCGCACCGCGTACGCCGTTACTGCATCAGGCGCTCTAATTTGCCGACGAAATCTTCCACATCTTCCAGCGTCGTGTCGAACGCGCACATCAGCCGGTACTCGTTGATCTTTTCATTCCAGGGATAGAAAAAATAGCTTTCCTGAAGTTTTGCCGCAACCCCGGGCGGCAGGATAACAAACACGCTATTGGCTTCTACCTTTCGGGTGATGGTAACATGATCTATGTTACAGAGGCGCCTCGCGAGTTCTTGCGCCATGTCGTTGGCATGGCGGGCATTTACAGCCCATAGATCGTCGGCGAGGAGGCGGTCGAACTGGGCGCCGATGAATCGCATCTTGGAGTGCAGCTGCATCGCCTGCTTGCGGATATACTGGAAGTCTGACGCCAGGTCGGCATTGAAGAACAACACAGCCTCGCCAAACATCAAACCGTTCTTGGTGCCCCCGAACGACAGCACGTCGACGCCGGCATCGCGGGTGAATGCGCGAAACGGCGCGTCAAGTGCGACAGCGGCATTCGAGATCCTTGACCCGTCCATGTGAAGGACCAGGTTGTGCTGCCGTGCCGTGGCTGCGATCGCGCGGACTTCATCGACTGTGTATACCGTTCCATATTCCGTGCATTGCGAGATCGAAATGACCCGGGCCTGGGGATGATGCTGATCGCCGATGCGCTGAATGCGATCTTCGATCTGATGCGGATAGATTTTTCCATCCTCTGTCGGAATGGGAAGCAGCTTGCATCCCGTAAAATGTTCCGGTGCGGTCGATTCGTCCACGTTTATGTGTGCAAGCTCGGAACAGATGATCGCATGAAAGGATCGTGTCATCGCCGACAGCGCCGACACGTTCGCACCTGTGCCGTTGTAGACAAAGAAGGGTTTGACGTCAGCTCCGAAAAGCGTCCTGAACCGTGCGGCGGCGCGTTCAGTGTATTCATCCGATCCATAGGAAGGTGCGTGACCGGCATTCGCGAGCGTTAACGCCTCCAGGATCGCCGGATGTACGCCGGCGTAATTGTCGCTCGCGAAAGTGCGCTTCTCCATACAATGCTGATGAAGGCCGGTATACCCGGATGATCCGCCAAGTTCGAATTTTAGCGCGATGCCGCAAGTGTTCCCGGCAACAAATTGAATGGGCATGGCCGCTCGCGGAGTTTTTCGTGCGCGCTGAAAGTTTGGTGTTATGCAGATAGGCACAAAAACGCTATTTTCGAACTTGAAACCCGACTGCTAATGGTTAATATTCTGGTACCGACCGATTTTTCAGACCTCTCACGCGTGGCGATCGATTATGCCGTCAAACTAGCCAACAAGCTCGACGGATCGCTTACCCTGCTGCACGTCGTGACGGTAATCCAGCCCACGCGGGCAAGCATGAGACTGAGGCTTGAAGCGCTGGAAGAAGAGCTCATGCGGGTTGCCAAGGAAGATATGGAATTGCTGACGGCCGAACTGGCGGGCAAGCTGAAAACCACCAAACCTCTTCAGCACCGCATCGTACAGGGTTCGTCCTTCAATGCCTCGGTTAAGAACGAAGCAAAAAAGCTTCGGTCCGGACTGATTGTCATCGG
>DATGQD010000003.1:0-34443 GCA_035304385.1 Cyclobacteriaceae bacterium | reverse complement strand
TGCCTACTGGCCACTGGAACCAAAGCCTCCCTTACCTTCGGCGCGATCTTCGTCCCAAAAATTTCTATCGACTTCATCAACGACGCGTGGGACGGTCCCCCCACATCCATATGCGCGGAGAACCTCGTCAGCCCAAACATCTCGTGCATGTGCAAAATCTTATCAACGGCTTCATTGACGTCGCCAATAATATATGCGCCGTTAGGACCGCGACCATAATCGTACTGCTGCCGGGTGAACGCGGGCCATCCTCTGCTCGCGCCGACACGGTTCATCTGGGCGGCGTACACGGGAAAGTATTCGTCTGCCGTCTTCTTGCTGTCTTCTCCAAAAAAACTGTGCATATGAACGCCCACCTGGAATTGACTCATATCAAAACCGGAGTCCTTATATAAGGCACGGTAATATTCAAACAACGGTCGGAACTGTGCAGGGTTTCCTCCAATAATAGCAAACATCACCGGTATACCCAGTCCGCCGGCACGCTCAACCGACTCCGGCGTACCGCCCACAGCAATCCATATCGGCAACTTGCCGTTCTTCGGGCGTGGTAATACGTGCTGGTTTTCCAGCGCAGGACGGAACCTGCCCTGCCACGTGATCGGGTCTTCCTCGTTGATCTTCAGCAACAGCTTCAGCTTTTCCTCAAACAATCCGTTGTAGTCTTTGAGATCGTAACCATACAGCGGGAACGATTCGATAAAGCTTCCGCGACCTGCCATGATCTCTGCACGACCGTTACTGATCTGGTCGACGGTAGCGAAACTCTGGTAAATGCGAACCGGATCCGATGAACTCAATACCGTCACCGCACTGCCTAACTTAATCCTCTTGGTGACCGTTGCGGCGGCCGCCAGGATAATTTCCGGTACCGATACGGCGTAGTCGGGACGATGGTGCTCACCGATCCCGAAGAAGTCGATCCCGACTTCATCCATAAGTTTGATCTCTTCGATTAATTCACGCAAACGTTCTCCGGCGGGAAGGGGCTCCCCTTTCTCGTTGTAGTGGTTGTCGCCGAACATGCCGATTCCTAATTCCATAGCGGTGATGTGTTTAGAGGCAAAACAATATACGGTAGAATTGGTTCCGGAGGAAAGGATGCTTCGACGTTTGCATCGCAAGCACGTAAACACAGAAAAGACGCACCTCCAACTACTTTTCTACCCTGCAATCGAGTGCATTCTTCGATGCATGTTTTTCGTCGATATTATGCGATAAAAAGATGAAAAAATCCTGATCTCGCGGGACGTTATACCGTATACTTTTGTTGAAGATATGAATGGGTGCAGTAAGGGAAAGAACAATGACACAAATGAACAACCGTAAGCCTCGCGTGGTCGTAATCGGAGGAGGATTTGCCGGGATAAACTTTATCAACCACTTATCCCCTAAGGCGTACGACGTCACGCTGGTCGACAAAAATAACTTCAACTACTTTACGCCACTTCTCTACCAGGTGGCTACCGGCTTTTTGGAGCCTTCCAATATCAGCTATCCGCTGAGAAAACTCGTCAACGCAAAGGGCTTCACGTTCCGCCAAGGTGAACTTTCATACATAGACGCCGACGCCAACCAAATATTGTTGTCAGACGGAGGTGCTTTGACATACGATATCCTGGTGATCGCCGCCGGCGCGAAAACAAATTTCTTTGGCAACGACTCCATGCGCGATCGGGTATTCGAGTTGAAAGAGATAGGCGACGCCCTGGCCATGCGCAACGGCTTTATCCGCGTACTCGAACGTGCGTCGGCAGAGAAAGACCCACAAACCCGGAGGCGGCTTCTTACAATCGTCATCGCCGGCGGCGGACCGACAGGCGTCGAGGTGGCCGGTATGCTGGCGGAAATGAACCAACGTATCGTTGGGACCGACTACCCTGAGCTTGGCGACGAAAGACTGGAAATCCACCTCGTCGACGGCGCTCCAACATTGCTCACCCCGATGAGCCCGAAGTCGCAACAGGCTGCCTATGACATCCTGACGCGTCTCGGCGTGCATGTACACCTGAACGAACTCGTCACCCTGTACGACGATGAAACCGTATACTTGTCCGGGGGCACGACAATAGAAGCTTCGACGCTGATCTGGTCTGCGGGCGTAGTCGCCCGTGGGTTTGGCGGCCTGGAGCAAGAGTCGCCTAGAAAAGACGGACGACTGATCACGGATGCCTACAATAAGGTCGTCGGCTATGAAAACATTTACGCGATCGGCGACATCAGCATTCAGTTTACCGACCCATCCTATCCCAAGGGTCACCCGCAGCTTGCGCAGCCCGCAAAGCAGCAGGGCACGACGCTGGCACGCAACCTTAACGCCGTCGCGAAAGGCAAAAAGATGAAGCCTTTCAAGTATTTCGATCGCGGCGACATGGCGATCATCGGAAAGAGTTATGCAGTAGCGGATCTTTTCAAGCAAAGGGTACACTTTGGTGGCCTGCTTGGCCTCCTGGCATGGCTGTTCATACACGTGATCTCGCTCGTCGGCAAGAACACCAAGGTGAAAACGCTATACAATTGGGCTATCGCTTACCTCACCGCAAACTCGTCGCTGCGCATGAGCTTCCAGGCGAAAGACAAGCGCCAACAGTTTCGCGTACCGGAGCGCGGTCCTAAGGGCATGGGGAAGGGGAAGCCTGTAGAGTTGGTATAAGTAGCAGTTCGTCAGACTTCCGTACCTTTTGTTAACAGCGATCATGCTGCCCATAGCCGCTTGGCGGCATGCCTTTTCGATGAGGCAAGTGTCCCTGCGACTCCGCGGCTACACCATTACGCGATGAAAGGCCTTCACCAATACTCAAATATCCGCGAAATCTTTCCATCGCTGAACTCAAACACCGTCATCCCCGGATCCACTTCTACAAGAGCCCCGGCATGGTCCTTATTGAGGTAAACCCGGTCTGTCGCAACCGCGTTTAGACCGATAATCATGTTCCTGACTTTAATATCCACAGTTGTCCCGTTGTAGGCGCCATTCTCCTGGTTGTTGACATAGCCTTCATAAATGTCGGTTCGGGAATACGTTCCGCCATATCTGGGATGTACATATTCAAAATCATCCGTAAAGAGACCGAACAGCTTGTCAATATCAGACCGGGTGGAATTCTGTTGATAGACCTGGAGACTAAGCTTGTAATACTGTGTCACTATATGCGTCAGCGAATCTTTGTGGGCTTCCGTTATCTCCTGAGCATGGACGTTAGGCTGGACGCAGATCGCGAAATAAATCAGGAGCGACAGGCTCTTAGTGGTTTGGTTCATAATGATTGTTTACGTTGGGGCTTAGTAAGACGTTCAGTCCAAACCTTCAAAGAACCGCTCAGCATTCCGATAGAGTATTTTTTCCCGTTGTTCTTCTGAAAGGAAGGAAAGTCCCGTTATGGATTGAATCATCTCATGGATGTCTGCATTGTCCGAGCCAAACATTAGTCGGTCCTCCAGACCGTTGTCGACGAATAGCTTTATAATATTTCCAAACATCGCCGGCGGAATGATCCGGGGATTGTTGATGGCCGAGATGTCAGCATACACATTGGGAAACCGGTTCATTATGTCGATTGCCTCCCGGTGATAAGGTGTCCCGGCATGCATGATCCATACCCTCAGGCCCGGCAGTTCGGTGAGAAGCGTCTCCATGAGCCTGGGGTTACCCATTGCTTCCGAGAAGTTGGGGCACCCGTGATCGGGTCCGGCAGAGCCTGTATGAATCCCCACTGGAATATTATAGGTGCTTGCCAGTCGATAGTACGGGAGGAGCGTACTGTCGGACGAACCGATGCCATAGTATTGCGACAAAACCTCGCCGAGGAATTGAATGTTGCCCGCCTTGATCTCGTCCTCAACCCATTGCAGTGGTGGATATTCGCTGCCATTACCAAAGCATAGTTGCGAACCGTAAGGCACCTTGCCATTGGGGCATGGAAACATGAGGCCACGGATAATCTTCAGATCGCCCCGCGACGCATACTGCTGTTGGAGATCCCACGATGTACTGATTGCCATCTTGTATACACCCGCGTCGTTCAGTGCATCAAGCTGCGCCTGCACATCTTTGGAGCCATGGACATGAACGTCGAATACCTTCTGTTGTGCCGACACGGGCATCGAAAGAAGAATAAGGAATAGCGTGACAAGGAAAGGCAGTGTATCCATGGGGTCGGAACAGACTTTTTCGAAAGGTAATACGTAGCGTGCTGCCTGGCAATGCATTCACCGGCAGTATATTGCCGGTCTCGGGTCGATTGCACCCCCGGAACGATGATACACTCGCAGCTTCTCCCTCATCTACGCCTTCCCACGCCAATCATCCTTCAACCTTTTCGCCTTCTCACTATACTCCGGATCGTTTCTGCCGATCACCACGTTGATTGCGGATATCGCCTTGCCATTGTTACCCATAAGGCGGTGAGCGATAGCCTTGTAATATACTGCCTTCGTATTCGACTCATCTGCGCCGGCTTTTTCCAGATGCGTCAGGGCAGCGGCGTGGTCCCCGTCCGAAAGCAGGAGGACAGCCAGATCAGTTCGGGCCTTGTGGTTGGGATCAAAATGCAACACACGTTCCATCTCCTTCTTTGCCTCCTCCTTATTACCCGTCAGCAATTTTGCCAGGCCAAGATGATAACGGGCGTCGGTCGATTCGGGCGTAATGGATAAAGCCCGTTTCAGTGCTCCTATCGCCGATCCAAAGTCTTCTTTCATCAACAGAATAATGCCCAGCTGCGTAATCACTTCCGTATTCTCCTCATCGTCCTGCAAAATGGCTTTCAACAACTCTATGGCCGGATCGTACTTTTTCTGTGCGCTAAGGACGAGAGCAAGCTGAAAGGCATAATCCCCGTTGTCGGGATCGTATTGCAGCAATGCGGAATATGCAGACTCTGCCAGACTGTGATTTCCTGTGAGCTGATATAATTTCGCTATCGACTCCCGGGTCTCCATATTATCGGAATCCAGCGAAGCGGATTGCTGAAGATGCAACATGGCTTGTTCGTAATCTCCCATCACTGCATAGGCATTCCCCAGGTTGCGGTGTACAGTCGCGTTTTCACTGTCGAGCCTTAATGCCTTCATATAGCATTCCACCGCCTTGTCAACCTTGCCCATACTCGCGTACAGGAACCCCAGGTTATTGTGGGCTGTCACATTCCGGCTGTCATTCCTGATGGCTTCAAGGAATTTCTTCTCCGCCTTCGCCGGATCACCCTTGACGAACAAGGTTGCGGCTTCATTGTTGAGATCTAACGAGGTTTTCATAGCACGTGTCTTCATGATGATTCAGCTTTTATCTTTTATTCTTTATATCACTGATTACACCTTTCAACACCGACATCGGGTCTATATCGGGTTTTCTGAATTGCATGTCCTCAAACTTCAAACTGAAGTCCTGGCCTTCCTTGTATTTGATCGGAAGCGTCACGCCAAGCGCCAGGTTTGAGCCGTACTCATAGCTCGCCAGGTTCCACTTCCATATCTTATCATACCATGCGAACCAGGCTTTTATAAATCCGTTTATGTCAAAGGTAAGTTTGGGGGTGGCCTCAGCCTCAAGCTCGGCGTTCAGTTCAAGACCGGAAGATGGCGTCCAGTCCACCTCTATGCCTGCCGATGCTTTGGCCGATATCTTCAGTCCTCCCGCCAATTCCAGTCCGCCTTCGACGCCGCCGATCACTGCACTGAGTCCGATCGACGCCCTGACGGCCAGCTTGACACCTGCCTCGGCCGGTATTACGAACTGACCCTTGCCGGTTACGTGCGTATCCTCCGGTTTGTCCGGGTTGAAGGTGATGCCCAGTTCAACACCTTCTATCGTGGCAGGTCCGATATGCGCAAACGCCACAATGGCGCCCTCGATTCGGGCCTTAAGCCCAATGCTCTTCGGACCCACCGGTATAGCAAAGATAGGGATATCAAATCCGAGGCTGAACAGGTCCTTTTCCGGCATCGACTTCTTTGGGAATACCTCGATCGCCGAAGTGATCGCCAACTTGCCGCTGAATATGACCTGGTTGCTCTCGTCAAACGTTACCCCAATCGTACCCTTAAGCCAGGAAGTGATCTGCGCTGTCAACTCCCCGCCACCGTACAGTCTGAAATCTCCTGCTGCGCCGCCGGCATTGGGCGTCTCGGCTGGTGGCGGTCCATTTGTGACCGTCACCATTATTTTGCCCGACATGATGCCCTTGCTGTACGATACGCTTCCCTTTACGGTGAGAATGCCTTTGTCGTATTCGATATCCAGCTCGGCGTCGACGACCTTAATGGAAGACTTTGCCTTCCCTTTGGCCTTCAGCTGATACTCGCCGTCCTCCGACTTTTCAACGGTCACCTCCCCCTCACCGCTCTCGATGCCCGGCACTTTGCCTAATGTGAATTTCCCCGTGAAGCGGAACTTATCCTCCCCGACCTCGGCCTCCAGACTCCCTTTTTCGATCCACTCGGCTTCCAGGTCGGCATCGCCCTTTGCCGTGAGGATCTTGCCGTCATAGCCGACCTTGATAGTCCCTGACTTGACGCCGGTGATGGCACCCTTCTTGAATTTTACCGTACCATCAATTCGCCATTTTTCTACGCCGCCTGCGTTTTCATAGCGCGCATCCACTTCGCCGTCACAGATCTTTTCGTCGAGTTTGAAGTTTCCCGTCAACGCAAATCCATTGCTGCGCTTTTCGCCGCGAAGGGCTCCTGAACCAATATTGGCAATGCTGAATTCTATATCGCCCGACGCCTCAACACCACCGGTCCCGATCATGACCGTGAAACTGCACACGTCGATCTTGAACGGTGGCGGCAGTTTGATTTCGTTTGTCGAGAACGTCTTGGAAAGCCATATGCCGCGCTCGTTGATGACAATGTCTATCTCGAGATTGTCGATGAGCGCAAGATTGGTTTTAAGCCTGCCCCTTCCCTCCAGACCTTCGTCGGTGAGGTCGATAAAGTCCATTGAGATGGGGCTCATGTATTTGAGTTCCGGAGGATTGCTCTTCAACGTGGCCAGAATGCTTTGCTTACTCAGTACGCCGCCGTAAGCAACTGCATCGGAAGGACTCAGATCCACGTCAAAGTTGGGCGAGGTCTTAAGGTCTTTCTTGAATCCTGGAAACAAGGTCACATTGACTATGCCGCCTTGTCCGGAACCGTTGTAAGTGACCGAATTGATGTTTAACGTCTTGCCCCTACTGTAGTTTACTTTAATGGGTTTACCCTGCTTTTCATCGCTGTAGGGAACGTCGATTTTATTGCCGCCGGAAGGACTCGTGTAGATGGCCAGTTTGTTCTTGCTTCCGACGAGGTTGTTATCGATGATCTCTTTTTCCTTTAAATACTCCAGCCCATCGATCTGCTTACCATCTTCCACATCCTTGCGATGATATACGATAGCATCCTTGGTAGGCTCCATCTTGGGGTCTGCCTTTACACCGTTTTTAGCAATGATCTCGTATTGCTTCTTGAGTATCGAGGGAGCGGGTATGTCGCCGAGTGTTTTCTGGGCTTTCTTTCTCAATTTGCCCAGGTCTTCGATCATTTTGCTCTTGATGTTCCTGCCGGAATCGCGATTTTGCTTCGCCATGAGCAACCACATGTTACCGATGTCATGTGCGGCGGGGCCGCCAAGTTGGTACTCCTTTTTGTGGTCTACATCGAAAGGCATCGGTCTTCCATTGGTATCCCATTGGGGTCTCTTCATCTTTGCCAGCACGTCCGCTTTCGAACCCATAATGATCCCCTTGACCATCCCCTTCTCCGACTTGGATTTCTTTCGAAGAAAATAGATTTTCTTTCCCTTCAGCGTTTCCTTAAGGTCGTTTGAATAGCTGCCAACGGCCTCATCTAATTTCTGATCCAGCTTCGAGCCCGCAGCGCTGGTCAGCTTGACATTCGTCTCCCATATGTTGGCCTGGTCGCCGGGCCTGTCGCCTTCTCTTCTCGGAATCTTTTCTCCTGCAGTGGGCCCGAAATCGACCTTCAACCCGGGCACTTTGATATGATCCAGCTCTACCTCACTGACGTTTCCATCGGCACCCTTCTTAATTCGCCCAAGGCCGTCTTCGATAAACTCGTCCTTGTTCTCTGATCCGTCAGAAGACTCCTTACCCTCCTGCTTCGCCTGGACCATCTTTCGGCTCAGAATACCATTTTGCTGAACTACGTGGGTGAGCTCATGTGCCAGCAGACGCTTCCCTTCAGTGGTTTGTGGATTGTATCGGCCTTCAGCAAAGTAGATGTGCGTGCCATGCGTGAAGGCGAGTGCGCTGATCTTACGGCACATTTCATACGCATTAGGGTCGTTATGGATACGAACGTGCCTGAAGTCGCGGCTGAATTGTTTTTCCATTTCCTTGCGCACGTCATCCTCCATGGGCTCGCCCCCCTCCTTGCTCGCCATGATCTGCTTTTCGATCGATGGCTCTTCTGCCTTGGGATGATTCGCCTTCTTTCTCTGGACAGGCTTTTCCTCTTCCTTACTTTGGGATTCCTTCTTCTGAACGGGCTCCTTTTCTTCTTCCTGGCCCTTTTCCTCTTTTTTCTGTACCGGTGTCTCTTCTTTCTTTTTATCTGATTCTTTCCGTTGCACCGGCTCTTCTTCCTCCTTTTCCGCCTCATCCTTGCCTTCGCTTGCTTCGTCCTTTTTCTGTACCTGTTTGTCCTCCTCCATTTTGTCGGTGGACTTCTTCTGAACAGGCTTCTCTTCTTCTTTTTGCGGAGACTCTTTCTTCTGTACTGGCTTCTCTTCTTCCTTAGGTCCGGTCTCCTTCTTTTGTATGGGCGTTTCCTCCTGATCTAAGGTTGATTTGTCCTCCTCTTTTTGCTCTTGTTCCTCGCGTTGCTGTTCCTTTTCCTCTTCTTTATCTTCCTCTTTCGACGCCTCCTCCATATTCGCGTCGGCCGACTCCTGTCTTTGCACATAATTGGAGATGCTGGGCGCCATCGCGGCAGAACTTCCCGGCCCCGCCGCTGCCCGCGTATTTCCGGTTACGGCGTCCGCCACCCGGTCGGCCTCTTGTTCGTACGCATCACCCGGTTGGCCAAAGCGCATCTTGGCCTGCAGAGGCAACTCACTTGCATTTCCAAGGGCGTTGTTTCCGCTTGCGTTACGCTTACCCGACTTTGAGAGATAGCCCATACTGAGGTCTTTAAATGGTTCTTCCTTCCTTGGCGAACTCACGGGCAATGCCGTTGATCAAATCCTTGAAGTCGATAATGTTCTTCCTCCGTTCAAGTGTTTTAAGGGATGCGTAGCGGATTACATTCATAATGGCACCACCACTCATTTCATATTTGTCAGCTATTTGTTGCAGTGATATTGTCTTGTCGAGTACCGACTTTTTGGAAAACCCATTCTCCCAGATCTTCAGCCGTTCCTCGGCGGTAGGCATAGGGAAGTATACGATACCCTGAAACCGGCGTGTAAAGGCATCGTCTATGTTGCTCTTCATGTTTGATGAGAGAATAACCACGCCATTGTGATCTTCGATTTTCTGTAGTAAGAACGCGACCTCTTGATTGGCAAAGCGATCATGCGCGTCTTTCATCTCTGTCCGTTTGCCGAACAGCGCATCGGCTTCATCGAAAAACAGAATCCAGTCTTTATGATTGGCTTCATCGAAAATGCGCGCCAGGTTTTTCTCCGTTTCTCCTATGTATTTTGACACCACCATGCTGAGGTCGATGCGATAGACGTCTACGCCAGACTCTTTACCAATCAAAGCGGCGGTCATCGTCTTGCCTGTACCCGGTGGGCCGTAGAAGAGAATTTTGTAACCTGGCGACAGCCGCTTTCCAAGATCCCATTCCTGCAAGATCGTCTTACCATGCTGTATCCACGACATGATCTCCGACACCTGTGTACTCACATGATCATTTAGTATCAGGTCTTTCCAGGCCAGTGATGTAGTGAGCCGCTTGGCAGGAAAAGCCGTGGTGAACCGCGGCTTATGCTCTTTGCCGTAGACGATCATGCTCAGGTAATCGGGCGATATTCTGATCGGTTGCAGGAGCTCCGGAACGGAAGAATCGGGTTCGTGGATAAGAATTCGGTTCTCTACGAGGAACGACCCGTCATCAAATATCTGCGCATGTTGAAACCTTCTCTCCAGATCGTCTCCTGCCAACAGGTAGAGAAAAAAATCGATGGTAGGTACGGTACCCGTTTTAGGCATGCTTCTCAATGCGGATTCGGAAGAGCCGGACACCTCTTGCCAGGCCTCGTCGAGAAAATAGGGCGCTATGTGCGGTATAAGAGATAATAGCAACGCAAGGCGTTCCGCGGCGGTGAACTTAAACTCCTTCAGGAGGGATTGATAGACCGATTCACCCTTCAATGCCGGCGGGTTCGGCATCTTGAAAGACGGTGCCGGGCTTTGCCTTTCTGCATAGCGCCGCCGGATGATCTCCTTCAACCACTCGAGATCAGCCTGAATATGCTGCGCGTTTTGTTTGTACACCCGGGCTACCATTGTACGTAGAGGGGTTTGATCATCCATGGCAGGCGGATTACGCTGAGCGGATAGGGAAGTCGCTCCAGGAGGACATCCCAACCTTTCCGCTCGATGCGCAACAGCCAACTGTGTTCTTCTTCCTCCAGTTTTCCTTTTCTCAGAAGAAAACTGTTCTGAAATCCTTCGATAGAAGTGCCCTTTACACCTGGCCAGTTGTCAATTACCGCTCTGACGAACCGGACATACATTTCCTCGTCTGCATCCCCCTTACCCCACATCCTCGTAATGGGTGAATCTATGGGAACACCCATCAGTACTTTGTTCAATACCAACTGGTACTCCTTGATATTGATATCATGACTCACGAGATATTGCAGGAGGTAACAACACTTGATCTGATCCTCCCAGGATTTGAACTTTTGGTCCTGATCGACCAGGCCCTGATTGGTAAGCAAAAGTTTTAGGTAAGGATAGAAAAGTACCACACCCGCATTTTCCACGAAGTAGGATTCGGCTTTGATCGGGGGGTGCACCTTTGTATCGGAGAGAAATTCAGATTCATCATTTACGCTATTGCCGTGCTCGCATTCCTGCAGCTGAAGGGCCTCGCGAATTGAGTCCATAGCGTCAGCAGACGATATGCCACCCGGGCTCCCATCAAGGTGACGAAAAGTGTCATCGGTCACAAGGCGATCGGCTAGCATTTTCCGCTCTTCCATCGAAAGCGGGTATCTTGTCCAAAAGGCCTGCAGCAGGTCGGCAACAGTGGTGTCAGGATTTCGGTAATAGATAGGAAGGATAACTTCCAACGCCATGATACGGTCGGCATTACGACGGCGGGCCACTTCCGCGACGGCGATCGTTGCCAATGCGCGTTGCAACACCGCGATCTCTCCCCGGATGAGTTCCACAATCGCCAGCACCTGGTCCGGATCAAAGAAGTGGACCAACCTGCGAGCCGCATTAGCGTTGGCAAGTACAGCCTGCAACCATTCAGCAACGAGGGTGGGCGGTATCTTCCGGATGAGACCGAAGAAGTAGGTAGCCGCCTCAAAGTCTTGCACCCGGCTTCCCCAGCTCAGATATCCACGTTCCAGGTAAAACTGCAATTGGCCCAGCGCTTGTCGCTGCGCCGTCCCGGACAGTTCACCGTTGCCTTCGATAAGTGTTCTGCTGCCCTTAATGTCTTCCCAGGCTTTTTGAAAAGCCTCCCGGAAAACATCGTTGAGATCTTCGGGCGACGTCAGCACAGGCAATTCGACTTCCATCCTTTCGATCAGCATATTTTCTCCGGGCTCACGTTGCTGTTCCATAAAAGAATTTAGAAATGACACCATCCCGTCCCTCGAAAAACCGGAGACCGTCTCCTGCCATTCCCGGGCACAAGGTTCGCTGTGCGCCGCTATTTCCCATCGCAGGGTTTGGATGTTGATATCATTGTCGTCCGCTGACATGATTTATTCGTTAAGCGCTTCGGATATCATTATTTAAATGCATTCAATACCGTCTTGAATTCGGCTTTCGTCTTCACGTACTTGTCGAGGAGTTTAGTGATGACCGAAAAGTCGACCAGCTTGACTTCTTCCAGGTCTTTACAGGCATCAAGTGGATCTACATCAATTTTGCAATTGTGGATGAGATGAGGCAGATAGAAATCGGCCACCACCCGGAACGATCTCTTAAACCCAATGTCATAGGGCATGTGCGTCGTAGTTGCCGCGTCGAACTTGATGAATGACTCCACCTGGCCGAACAATGCCTTATCGGCCGCTTTCATCTGATCAAAGGACGACTTAAGGTTCACGTATACGCGGTCGACCTCCGACATGGCAGTGGGGGCCTTTGCCTTCTTCCCTTCGGCCACCGCGCAATAGGTAGGCATGCTTACCCGGCTTGCCTTTCCGGTTGCCGTTGCTTTCATTTCCGTGATGGCATAACCGGGCTTAACAATTCTAACGGACTTTACGTCCTTTGGCACCCTTATAGTAAACCTGCCCTTGGAGTCCGTGACCCCATACATGACATTATTGTTGGAGGCATTGACTATGATGGCGCCTTCGACCGCCTTACCGCTTTCGTCGAAGACATTTCCGATGACATCCTTCCGTTCCTCTTCATCTTCGTAAACCAGAATGAACGTTCCGCCTTTCGTTGTGCCGGCGATATGCTCCATGCCGTGAATAGACTCGTTGAAAGACGAAAACAGGGTGAAGGTTTGCAATCTCGTTTTGAACATGGTGGCGATGGTGTAGAACTTGCCCAGTATGCAATCGTCGCCCACTTTGTCCAGGAAGAGTTCCCAGAAATTCAGGATCGCACTCGCGAGGTCGCTCAACATCCATTTACCAGCAATGCTGCCAAATGTTGTATTGGCCCTGTCGGTCAGAAGGAATGATTCGATATCCCCCCAGGTATTGACCCCGTACTTAAACAGGGTGGTAAATGCGTTAAACGCAGGAAAGATTGCATTGAGAAGAGGAAAATTGAATTTCCGGATGTCTTCGGGAAGCGCCTCGATCATCTTGGAGATGGACACCTGGTAACCATCAAGGAGATCGCTTATCAGGTCCTGCCAGTTAATCTGGCCCGAATTCACCACTGTCGAATTCTCGAAGAGCAGGGAGAGGATGAGCAGCAATAAGGCGCCGATCAGCTTTTCATGTTTCTTCGTATACTCAAGAAGATCCTCCAGGCAGCAAACGAGTTCATTTCTCTCTATGAGATATTGCGCCTGCAGATCCGCTATCAGCGCATCGTCCGCTATCGCCACTTCGTCAAGTTGCCGGCTTAGCTTCAGGGCAAGCAAGTCGAAGCTGAGGTTGTAATGTCTTCGCAGACGCTTGAGTTCGTTAACGGCGTCCTCCAGGATCTTCCCCACATGGCCTTCGATACTTAGTTTAGGAAGGCTACAGATGTCGGCCAGAAGCGGGGTAACCAGGGCAGCCCTTAGCGCTGGCGGTAAGTTTGTATCAACATACTTTGAAGCCCAGTAGCTCCGGTTCTCGTACGTCCTGTTCTGAATCGTATAGTCGTAATTCCAATACCCTGTTAGCTTCCATGCACCCTCCACATGATAGTAAAATGGAATCCGCTGCTCACCGAGGGGAGAACAGCATGACTTATCGGGCGTAATCAGTATCGGTTCCTTGTCGTCCCCCGTGATAATGCCGTCGAAATTCAACGTATTGATCATCAATTCGATCCGACGGATAAGCATCTTCACCTTCTTCAGGTGTTGAGATTGCTCGTTGTGAATGGGAGACGAAATAAAAAAGTGTCGGTACACCGTTGGTGGCTGATAAGCCTCCGGGACAAACTCGCCGAATCGCAGATTGAGTTCAGCCTCCCCGAGCATGAGGTGACGCGGAAATCGAGTGGGATCTGGCGAGCAACGGGAGGCAAGCTGGAACAATTCGTCCCTCAGTTCATGATACGTATCTGCCAGGTCCCGAACGAAGTCGTACACATACTGACAGCTGCCCCTTTTGTAGGACGGATTGAATGGATCGATCAATTTTCCGAGCATGGTCGCAAGACCATTGGATGCCTGCGGGTTTTGGAATCCGTTGAAGGGATTGGAGGTCGTACCCAGCTGATTGTCGAATACCGGTTTGAACACCTCGTAGGTTTCATAGAGCGCCTGTGCCACCCGTGTACTGCTATTGAGTATGGCAGTGCGGTAATAGTTTTCCAGGTCTTCAAAGGTGGTGATGGCTGATAAGTTGAAAGGTGCGTTGGGATCGTTGTTCAGATTGCCGAACCGTTCCACGAACACAGTAGGGAGCTGATATGCCGGATGGAAATAGTCTTCCCGCTCTGCGTCGGTGCCAAGCGGATTACCAAGTGTATTAGGCACATACGTCCTCTTGATAATCTTGTTCATATCAGCTATCGGAATCAGCAGCGCCCTTAGGTTGAACACCCATTTGTTGCCTTTCTCATCGCAATTTTCGCCGATACATTTTCCGTTGGGCTTATCCTGCAAGTCGAGGAAAAGCACGACGATCTTCCCGATTACATCCGCAGGATAAAGAAGACTTGTGCCGCTTTCGGTGGTTGCAGCATCCTTGAGCTCAAAACAATCGAGCGGCCCGTTACCGGCGCCCACAAGGAATGGATCATAATCCGTTGGTGTGGTGTATGGCTTCTTCCTACCAAAGCTCAGGGTTGTCGGCACGTCGATAAGGAAGCCACAGCTGGTAATACCCACTCCCCGGGAAATGTTGACAACAGCATTATTGCCGGCGCTGACCCGGTTTACCTGAAGGCCGCAAACAATGCCGATCCCAATCAGCCGCTGGCGGGTGAACCGGTTCTGCTGTTCCAGGTACACCGCCAGTTCATTGAGCTGCGTGTGGGTCAACACCTGGTTGGGCATGAAGTGAGGGAAGCTGGCCAGAGGTTGGTCCAGCGGTGATACTACGGGTTCCATAAAACAGGTTTTAATCCGGTTGTCACAGTGAGATCATGTTTAGGTTTCTGCGGCCTCGTCATCGAGCGTTCCAAGAGCAGATTGGTTCAGCACAATCGCATCGTCGTCGGTCGGGTTGTCGCAATCGTGGAGTACGCCGTCGGGATACACATTTTTCATGTTGTTGATCGCCTTGATCAGGTTGGTAATCGCAAGATCCAGCGCGTCGCGGTCAGGCTTATCCTGGCATTCCAGCGTAACCCATTCCAGGTAGCGCTGTTCCAGTTCCAGCATATCGTCAAAACCAATCCAGCATATCTTGGGAAGGATATGGGCCGGCGTTTCATAGCGTATCAGTCTCTCCGCATATGCGCGGAAGCTCATATTGCGGAATCTTTCCGGCCAGTATGGAAGGGCGATGGTGATTCTAAATGAATAGTGATCGGTAATCGGGCAGTCGCATTCTTCATCGAGATTACATAGCCCGAAATACCCTTCGTCGACATCGGCGACGGTCACTAACCCTGCCTGCACAGGGCGGAGCAGAATATGTTCGATGAGGTGAAATCCTTCCCGGAAATATTCCTCCTGGAAGTAAGCAACCAGTTCCGATATAAACTTGTCGCGGTCCGCATCGGTCGCGAAACTAACCACGGGTATGGCCAGTACATTCCCCTGCTTGTCACGGAGCTCAAAACTCTGACCCGGCATAGGATGGTAGTTGGTGCGGTTTACAGCATGCTCGATCACCTTAAATACCACGTCGAAGTACGCGCTGTTGTCAAAGTGGGGTGGCTTGCTTTCCAGCAGAACTGGGTTCGCCCCGAGCTTGCGAAAACGGAATTTTCGTATCGACCCTGAAACCATTCCCTTTTGAAAGTCACGCTCTACGGGCAATAGCATCCTGTCGGTAGGATCATCAATCCCCAGCAACCGCGCCACCCGGCGTTGCAGACCTGAGATGTTCTCTCCCGGCCAGTGGGGCGTGTTTCCGTTACTGCAGCATTTGTATCGAAAGGCTTTACCACGTTCACTGCTAAGTCGCGGATAGTCGTCGAGAAACAATTGCTTGTCGATCACCAACGATTCCTCATCGCTGTAATAAAGCTTTGTGAGCGCATCGATGGTATTGAAAATCACAACCTCGGCCGCCTGTTGAGTTGGGAACGCGTCGGTGTTACGTGCAATGGGATTCCCGTCGGCATCATTCAGGACGTAGTTGAAATTACTGAGTGGGTCGATCTTGTAATTATCATAGCTCATGCCGTTGATAATCACACGGCGGACCAACGCCTTCAGGTTGTCCAGGCCGCTAACCGACGGCGGGATATTCTCCAGTACCTTTACGCCGCTCACATAATATTCGAAATCGAACGTGCCACCGCCCTGGTCAATGACGGTGAAATTGGCAAGCAGGTCCTGGTCGGACAGCGGTGGCGCCATATCATTAAAAATGCGCGAGTACTCGCCAAAGTTTTCGGCAAACCGCGCGATCAGATGATCGAGAAAAAGATTGCGTCGTTCATAGTAAGTGTTTCTATCTTCAGCGATTTCCCTCAGGTGGGTCATGAATTCATTGTTGTCATACCCCACAAATGCCTCCCACAGGGTTTTGTATGACAATTCATTATCAAGGTCTGTAGAAGGTGGAAGCGTGTCGGTAAAATCCCTGATCAGGTTTTGTACATGACTGAAATTGGGAAGCTCACTACCGGCAACTTTATCGTAGACCGGCAGGCTGGCATAGGTGGCTGGAACTTTCACCAGCTTATCCATTGATAAAAGATCACGTGCCAGGTCGAGCTGACCGTAAAAATTAACGAGGAGTTGGTCGAAGAAAAGCAAAAATGCTTTGAGTTGTTTTACGTTGGCGATGCGTTCAGGGGTGTCCGTTGTAGCGACCCCATTCCTGCCGGCCTTGTAGATGTCCGGAAAATCGTTTTGCACAGAACTATACTCGTGCAGATGGCGGTACGATCCCGAAGGCACAGGCCAATCATTCTGAGCATTCAGCAACTTTGGTTTGCTGCTTTCAGCCTGTAGCGTCCTTATTATGAGTTCAGCCTGCTCGCGGTCAGCGAAGAACATCAGGCCGTTCCGAAAGAAGTGGATTTTCTTTGTGCTCTCCTTGCTAAGATTCAGACTGTATGCGCCGTTAAGCTTCAGACACCAGAGTTCACCAGGTGTCATAGGTACCCCATCGAGGTAATTGGTAATCTGCAAATGCTTGATTGCCCTTACCCCGGGGATGTCCATGATAATATGGTAGAGATCCGACGTATGGACTTCGGTCTTGAGATCGCTCAGCTTAAGCTCCTCGTCCACCATAAATCCATGATTGAGAATGTACCCGTTAAAAATCTCCTCGGTTCGCTTACCCTTCTCATACATCTCCAGCAGGTTGTAGAAACGCACCGGCGGTGCGAGGAAGTTGTCCACTCGGAAGTAGATCTCCGCAAGGATGGTTTCGAGGTCGGCTGATGGTTCCACTTCTATGTCGGCACACAGCAAGATTTCCTGCTGCCGTACAATGCTGTATTTGACGTAGTCCTCGCAGAGGTTGCGAACGCCATGGAGTGCACAATGGACTTTCCGAATCAGCGCAAGAATCGTCTTGAGACGTCGTGTGTACCAAATCCCAAAAGAAGGCTTGGTGGCAGACATCTGCTCCAGGCTGTTTCGGATCTTTGTATTGGTAAGCGCGCCTTTGGTTTCGATGATTACCGGCACATTGGTAAACTCGATCTTCTTGGAGGCGCTTCCATCGAACGCGAAGGTGATCTTGTCAATCACACGCTTATCGCCACTACCGCTAACGGAGGTGATGGACGTGGACGTAAGGTTGTTGTATGACAGAATTTGTTCGATCGGGTAATCCCACGCCGGAAACGCAACCTCAACCACCGGGAAAACGATCTTGAGCTTGAACGTCGTGCCGCCATCTTCAATCTCCCACGCCACAACATTGGCATTCAAGTCTCCGAACTCTTCACTCTCCTCCAACTGCAGCACGACATTGTAAAGACCGTTAATGTATTTCGGCAAGTATCCACCCGGATCATCGAACTGTACATCGTATGCTTTGGAGGGCTGCTGGCATTCGTAATAGAAGGCGGGCTTACACACCAGGAGGTCACCACTCGCAGGGTCAGTGTAATATTCGTTGCTGCAGGTAGCCACGATACCCGTTTCAAAAGGGTAATAGTGTTTATAAAACCAGGCATTCTGGATGCCGGGGATGTCGATCACGAATTTCCTGAGATCAAGGATGGTCGTAGGATTATTACTTAGAATTTCCCGGGCGGTAAAAAAATCCTTCCGGTTATCTCCGGGCACCCTGGCCAGCAGGTCCGCGGTGCTGAATCCCAGTTTATAACCACATTCCGTTATGGCGTAGCAAAGCACATCTGCTATTGTGATGCCGGGGTCATGTACGTTGTAATCCGTCCACAACCTGCTGCCCAAGGCTTCTATGTACTTCAATATCTCCTCCCTCAGCCACTGATAGTCAGATACCTCCGGTAGTTGTATTGTGCGCGCTATGGTCAGGTCAGTATTCATGCGTATCAACTGGCACAGGTGTTGGTACCTATCAGGTGATCCCTATAGGTGGTGAGGATGCTCTTCGACGTACTGGCTTTCGCTTCGTCCAGGTTTACACTTAGTGCAACCCCATTGTGATACAGGTTCATTACAAAGTCCGTCACGTAATCGACATAGGGCAGTTTCTCCATATAATAGATAATCTGCGAACGATGGATAATCCCACCAAAATCGATCGACCGCGATTCGTCGAATGCCCACGGCGCAAGAAACTTGTCGATATCCATCTTCAACTGCTCGATGTGCGCCGTGACATCAAGTCCCTCATGAAACTTCACCTCGCATTGCACCTGGATCGCTTCATACTGCGGGTTCTGCACCTGGAGGTCGGCAAAAGGGCAGTTCCGTGCCGCGAGCCAGTCTTTGATGGTTTTCCGTTTGTTATTGCTGATCCGAGGCTCATAAAGATTGCCAGTGGACTTGCTGCTCATGTCCGGAATCACAATCACCCGGACATGCCCTGGCGCCGTCTCCGTTGTCTCGTTCGTATGGTTGAGACATTTAGCCTTATACAGATAGGAAAACTTTTCCAGCACCAGTCGCTCATAATCCCAAATTGTTATGGCCCTGTCTTTGTGCCGCAGCCGTTCACTGATCCGCGTGTAGTAAGGCCGGTCCAATTCAAGTGGGCTTCCTCCAAAGCTGGGATAAGGTTGATCGACCTTCCTGATCTCGGCGCGCGACGTCACCAGTTTGGTGATCGTGCCTTCCTTCACCGGCGATGCCAGATGGGCAAGGTCGTTCGCCTGATCGAAGAACACGGCCTTAACCGCATTGGTAAACACCGCATATAGTTTGGGGTAGGCGAGATACGATGTGCCAATCCCCACACGCAGCCAACGTAGGGTGGCAGGCATCGCGGTGTGCTTATCCGTCATGTCTTCAGGAACGACGAACCTGACCACCCCGCTTCCGAGGAATGTATTGGTATCATCGGCGATAATATGATCATCGAGATAACGCCATTGATTGCCAGACAAATAGGCCCATTGAACACCCGGAGGATCAAGAGAAGCATCTTCCGACCCTTCCGAAAATTCAAAGTAGAGCGACAAGACCTGGTTGGGCTTGCAGTTGTCTATTCCGATATAGAGGGCACCCTGTAAGTCTTGCTCCGTGCCGGATTTATCTACATGAACCTGCGGATGCAACAGCGCAACCGTACTGTCATCGTTCATTGCCCTATACCCGAATGGGAACAGCAAAAAGAACTGTCCGTCCAAAGGATTGTTCGATGCCCCGGGTGTGATAGTAGCCGATGCCTTATAGTCGTACAGGAGCGGTTGGAGCAGGGGCGTATAGGGTTCATTGGGAAGACTGTTGGCCGTGTTGTCCTTGTTGACGGCGATGACCTGCTCTGTGAAGACTCTTGAATATGCTTCATGGCCAAATGCCTTCGGGGGACCCGTTAATTCCAGGCGCAGGAATCCGCGGCGGAGCGAAGGATCATAGCTGGCAAACTCGTCCATCAGCGGATCTGCCGTGTCGAAAATATTGGAAAAGTGAAGCTCCTGATCGGGATCAATTATGGCGTTGTTGCCGCTGGCAAACAGGCTGGATGGGCTCGGCATACAATCCCTTTCCTCCCCGTCTTTGATCAAGCCACGGATAGTGAATGACTTTGCGCTGGTATCAGGGATATCAATATAGCTTACCTCACCGTTTACCGTTGTCTTGGATTTTCCCGGCACCGGCTTTCGTACTGCATAGTGATCATAAAAGCTTGTCCCCGGCGGTAGCCCCAACCACTTTAGTCGAAGGGTGAGCGACTCCACGGCTTTCGAAAACACTTCGTGGCTACCGAAATAAAGTGAGGAACTCTTTTTCGGCCTGGAGCCAAACGGCATAAAAGGACTCTTCGGATCCAGGCCGCCCATATCGCTATGCAGCACACAGGTGAAGGCGTTATTCACCTCGACATTGATTATGATTTGCTTGACAATGACCTTGCTGAGTTTGCGGTAAAGGGCTATCGGGGCGTCCTCTCTTAGCTGGCATCGCAACACCGGCCATTGGGTATTGAGCTCAAATTCATGTGCGTCGGGATCCAGGCCGGCCAATGCATCCACAGACTCGTCGAGCGTAATCTTAATTGTAATTACACCTGTGGCCGTGTCGACATGCAGCGCGTTTGGCAGGCCGATATTGCTGCTGCTAATCGTTGGCAATTCGATCCATCCCTTTTTGCCGGTGAGACTAATGTCCATTCTCCCCGCGATTTCACCTGCAGTGAAAGGACCAGGACCCAGGCTCAGCGTCTCGATCGTCATGGTGATCACCCGCTCGCCTTCGCTGAGTTGAAGAATGGGTGAGGCGATAATGAAGCCCGGCGCTGACTCAGTCATCGTCCGTTCTTCCGGTGGTAAACCAGACTGTCGACTCCCAAAAGCAAACCAGGACGGGTCTTCAGGATTCAGCTCTTTGCCATTGCCGTCTGCCGAATTGCTGATCTCCGACTTAAAAACTCCGCCATGAACCGGATGGTCATCGATGAAAACACTTTTCAATCCCCCTATGGCGGCATGCTGCACCGTCAAGCTGTCACTGGTCTTGTAGATCAGTTCCTTCTTCAGGCGGTCCTTTCCGCCAATCAGTGCCGTACCAGCCGGAAGGATAACAGGATTTGCATTTTTCGCGAGTGTGAACACGATATGCGCCGCATCCGGAATGGGCGGACGGCGTTCGAGATGTAAGACGTCCTTGTAATAGAAGTTGAGATGGCGATCAGTAACACGGTTTAGCTCCTTTTGTGCACGGCGAAAAAGATGCAGGAAAGAAATGACCATCGCATTATGGGGCTGATGGCCACCGTATTTGGTAACGCTATCCAGGAACAATGCCTTGGCGCCGCGTACAATCCGCGCGTAGGCGTTGTATATGTTTGTAAAGGCCGATCGCAGGAACGAACTACCATAGCGGATGTTCTCCTGATCCGCCCACCCGGGATCACCAAACACGTTGATGCTCGGAAGTTGAAGGGGCAGGTAGGTCGTTACGTAAAAATTCCAATCGCTGATAGAGTCTGCCGGATTGTATTTAAACCACCATTCCTCTTTGAAATTGTGCTGCAGTATTTCTTCCGTGTCGCGGGGAAGGTAATCTTCCTCTCCCGGCAAAAGCTGATATCCGGTATTGACAAAATCCGGCTGGCCGGCCAGATAGTACAGCAGGAGATCGCGAAGGTCGATTCTGAGGCGATGATTGATCTCGCCATACAACATGTCCTTCGCTGCTGTCTTAAGCACGAGGAGGTCGTTCCACGCACGTATCTCATCGAGCAGTGTAAAGGAGATATCGAACAGCACCTTCATGCAGTTCTTCAACCCTGCCAGGTTGGTAGACAGCTGAATCCGGTCGTAGTACTTGTAGAATACAGGCAGGCAGTCAGTATGTCGAGCGGTGCTTATTCGCGCCAGAACATGACTTAAGTCCCGCGCGTAAAATTGCTTCCATCCCCCGCTGATCGTGTTTTTGGAATTGTAATAGTTTAACAGCTCACCGTACTTTTCAAGGAAGAGCAACAACTGGTCCATCGACCGTCCGTCAAGCGGTGCAGTAGAGGGGTCCAGGGCCGGAACCATCCTGAGGTCCTGGCTGCTGCCTCCATGCAGTAACGGGTTGGGATGAAAACAGTCATTGCTCACTTGAGGCTCGCTTCTTTGTTATAAAATGGAAACACGTAGTTGCTTCTCGAATTGGTCGACTTGATGATGTAGACGATATGGATCACCAATTGTCCCTCGTTGATATTGCCGGTATCGACCGTCACAGATTCAGGACGTATCCTGGGCTCGAAATAGAATATTGCCTCCTCCACAATCTTGCGGATGTAGGCAGTCATGTTAGCGTTGACGGGATCGAACAGAAAACGACGCAGGTCGCACCCGTACTCCGGTCGCATCACACGCTCCCCAAACGCGGTGTTCAGCAATATTTCCAGGCTCCTGTCGATGTCCTCCTTACCTTCCGTCATAATTACTTCGCCGCCGTCTCCTGTCTTGATGAAAGCAGGCGGAAAACTCCATCCCCTACCGATGATATCGCTGTTGATGTCAGTCATGTCAGCCTCCGATGTTAACCGTGGGTTCTCCTACAATCGCCATTGCACCGCAACCACACGCATCTGTGATCCGAAGTGCAGGCCTTCCTCCAATCATTACTGTGGTGCTTCCCATAGGAAACGGACTGGCAGTGGGCTGATGTCCCTGCGGCGGTAAGGAGCACAGGTGCATATCGCCTGCCACCGCCGCCGGCTTCCCGCCGATCATCACCGTGGAAACACCCGGACCGGCGATAAGTCCGCCATGATTGGTATTGTCTGTTACCCTTGCTGCAAATGGCATTGTTGTTCAGTTTATGTTGACAATCGAACCTTTCACCTCCGTCATGCCCGACGAGCTGATCTTCGCTCCCCCGCTGCCCTCGCCTTTGAAATTTCCGCTGCCTTTCATTTCAACATTCACCCCTTCTCCTTTGAGATCCGCCGCCGCCTTCAGCTTGATATCCTTGCAGCTTTCGATGACAATTCCGTCGGACGACATCTCAATGCGGTTATCATTCTCATCGCGAATGACTATTTTCTTCTGATCCTCATCCAGCAAAATCTCTTTGCCCGCGGGGGTATGGATCAGCAGGCTCTTTTTCTCATCGTTGAAAAGGATTTTCATCTTGCTCCGGGTGAATATTCCCTTTTCGTGATTGTCGTCCGCCGGCGTTAACGGCGCGGGCTTAGCGCTGCTGTTGAACATGCCCAGGATCACGGCATCTCGCGGATCACTGTTGATAAACCCAACGATCACCTCGTCGCCGATCTCCGGAAGGAAAAAACACCCTCGCTCATTGCCCGCATCGGCGAAAGCGATGCGTGCCCGTATCCCCTCAGCGGCGTTGTCCATTACGGGTATCTTCACCAGCACCCTGAATTCGTTCGCCGGATCGCCCTCCAGTTGCGTCACGACGCCTACCTGCAGACCGTTGATCGCAGGAAGCATGCCGCCTGCGGGCCGCGAATTGATCTCATATTGCTCTGAAAACAATTCCGGCCACCATCCAAACTGAATATGGCTCTCCCAAAGGTTCCCTTTCAATTCGTGCGTAACGGCGGACACGAAATGATTGCCATCGAAATGATTGCCAAATCCCTGCAGCTCGATAGTACCTCCGGGTTCGGCGTCAAACTTTCCTTTGCAGGTCAGTACCCCCCTGCTTTTTGAGAGCATAAACTTGGTTTGTCGGGCCGTCGCCCAATGCTTCAACTCTTCAGTACTTATCTTTCCCGAGTGCAGGTAGGTGATTGCCGACTCATTTATTTTTCCCGCTAGTGAACTGGTCGTGAGGTCGCCCGCTTCGGTAATTCCCGGCGATTGGTTATCGGATGTAGCAATGTCCTGCGAAGAGAAATCCCAGGCCTTACACGTAATCGTGTTGTATTGGTGAGAGGCGTCGAGTGTTGCATCCACGGTGATGACGTCGGTCCCGAAGGTCGCTTTCACGGAAGCGCTGGACTCAACTTTAGGAGCTAGGCATTTTACCGTCCCGTCGACGGCGAGGACCACCATGCCATTGAGTTCCATGCGACTTACCATGAAGTCCCAATCCGTACTGTCATACTGCACTAGCTGAGGATGCGTGAAGGACGTGGCGGCCACATCCTTTTTGAGGTCGTACTGGTCAAGCAGGCTCTCCACGACAGAACTGTCAGTCATATCAATGAAGTATCGGCTCTTTGGCGCCAGCGTCATCTTATATGCCTTGTCCTTGCATTCGATAACGAGGTAAGAATCCTTACCATTCTTCAGCTTCAGCTGTTGCCGCACCAGGACGCCTTCAAACAGCACCTTGTTTTGGTTGTGAAATCCACCCTCGACCCGGATCAGTTTACCCGGCTCCAGTTCCTGGCTGTTGCTGGCTTCATATTGCTGCGAAGCCGGATCACCGTCCTTTAGTATGATGCGGGCCGTGGGTATTTTGTTAATACCCCTGGTCACGATCACAGAGACGACGGCGAATGTTCCCGGCAACTCGGCGCCATCCGAGAAGATCTTATGTGTCGACAGGTCCTTTGTTACAGTCTCAGCCATACTTACCTCATTCGAGTCTGGGAAACACCAGGGTTGATCCGGGTTTTAGTTTTCGAAATGAATTGAGCCCGTTAAATGCAGCGACCGACAGATAGTAGGCACTGTCCTCGTATTGTGTGTACGTGAGATAGTCGATGCGCTCCTTTGGCGGCACCTCCACCACGTGGGTTATGTCGGGCGATTGCTTGTCCTCCTTCTTCTCCCGCAATTCGTCGTTGACGAACCCGAGAAATTTGGCCATAATCTTCGCGCGAAGGGGAATGCCGCTGGGCTGGAAAAGCGTGTAGTTGATATCGGCCGACTTAAGGATACAGTCGAATACAAAGGCCTTCCCCCACCAGATCCTCAGATAGCGCGGTTTGTGTTTGTCGCCTTTGAATTCGTAAGCCGCCTTCAGGAATTCGTCGGCCTTTTGCTGCACATCGACCGGATCGCCGGCTACACCGGTGCCGTCGAGGAGAAACTCCAGGTCGATCTCCTGCGATTTCATCTTGGCAAAACTCGGAGCTGAAGGTGAGGTGCCCGCACCCTGCTTCTCGTTTTGTTCGATCTCATACTTGAGCGTGTATTTATTCGGATTGAACAATGCGGTAAACTCCTCGCTCCCCTTAGTCTGATACTTGCTGTCGGAGTAGGTCTCAATCCGTATCTTCTCAAGCGTACCGTTGTCGGCCATCACCTTTGTTTTTTGTCGTCAAGTATTTTGAATACCTGTTCGATACATTCCTGGATGATCTCGGGTCCGGACGGATTGCCCGCGGGCGTGGCCGTGCCGTCTCCACCGGCAGACCCTGCTGCAGCGGCGTCGGAAACCGTGGCGCGGATTATCAGTTCTCTAATTTCAATTGCCATCAGGGGTCACTTTTCGTGAAATACTGAAATGCGAGTTCGAGCGACTCGACAACGATACTGTTCTCCTGCGCTTTAAAGTCCGACGTAGACCATTTCACCGGAAATGCACGCGATACATTCCATACGGAGAGGGGCTTGTGCTCTTCATTCAGCAATGAGATGGTGACGTCCACAGGGGTGAAAATGAAATTGTCGATGGCATCAAAACACCATTTGATCAACTCCGATCGGGTGAGCATGCCTCTCTTAAGCACGATGTTGCCGTACTTGGCCGGGTTCGGCAATCGATGCGCAAACCGGTTTTCTCCACCCTCCCTGAACTCCTCCAGTTCAAGGGCTTTGTTGAGGCCACCCACCTCCTGGAACCGGGTCTCTCTGTCCTCAGGCCCCGTACCCGGCAGGTTGATCTCAACCTTGAAATGGAAACCGACTGGCGGATAATACTCCGGCATGCCCTTCGCGATCCGTTACTGATTCTTTTCTACCACCAGGCCCTCGTGTGCGATTTCCATCGACTCGATAGCCACTTCATTACCTGATGCTTTCAGCGAAGCGCCTTCCAACTTGGACGGAAATGCATTCTTCACACGCCACGTCATTACGGGCGCGTGGTTTTCGTCAAGCAAGCTGATGGTGATATCACGACGGGTAATGGTATTCATCTTGATGGTATTGAGCCATTCGTAATACTCATTGTCCGCCTTCATGATGCCTCTCTTGAGCGTTATGTTCCCGAATTTCTGAAGCCCCGGCATCTTGGTAACCGAGAACTCGGGCGACGCTCCGTCGCGATACTCTATGACCTGGTTCTCGATGTTGAGACCGGTGACTTCCGAGAAACCGACGTTGGTGCCTCCCCAGTTTACCAGGAAATGAAAAGCCGGAAGTGGGTAACTCATATGAGTAAGTTTTTAGTGATTAATTGATAATGGTTTATGATGTTGCCAGCTTGTGGGAGAAGGTGAGTATGATAAACTCGGCAGGGCGTACCACCGCCATTCCTATCTCTACATTCATCCGGCCTTCCAGGACGTCGAGGCTTGTCATGGTTTCACCCAATCCAACCTTGACGTAAAAGGCCTCCTCCGGTTTGGCCCCTTGTAATGCGCCCGCTCTCCATTGCAGGATGAGGAAGTTGTCGATCATCCCTTTCACCTTTACCCACGTGCCAGCATCGTTGGGTTCGAATACCGCCCAGGAAGTCGACTTCTTACATGACTCTTCGACCATATTGAAGAATCTTCTCACCGACACATAGCGCCATTCATTGTCATTGCCTGCCAGCGTTCTCGCACCCCATATCATCGTACCCTTGCCCGAGAAGGTCCGGATAACGTTGATCGACTTACCACTGTTCACGTCGATGTTCAATACATCCTGCTCTTTGTCTTCCACTTCATAAAGCGCTCCCTTCACGCTCCTGAGGTCTACGTTGGCGGGCGCTTTCCATACGCCCCTGTTCCTGTCGACGTATGCATACCGGCCCGCTACCGATGAGCTGGGCGGGAGACGCGTCGGCGTATTATTCACCACGTTCATAATGTTCCGATACACCGGATAAGCGGTCAACAACTGATTTTCAAGGCTGACGTACTTGTCGCCGATGTAACTGATTATGCCATCGTAAGCATTGTAGAACTGATTGAAAATGCTGCTGATCTCTTTCTCAACGTGGAGCATATTTTCAATGCGCAAGCGATCCTGATCGGCGGCGGGAGCGGTACCGATGGTTGTTGGATTGTGGCGGAACTTCGCAAACGTTCCGTCAACCGCCGCGCTTGTGGCGGCAGCCCGGAGGGCGGTATTCGTCCAGGATGAGGGCGGAACGGGATTGGTAAACTCCGCGTGAGTGATCAAGGTCTGACGAGGGTAATCGGTTACTGAAGGCACCGCGTCGGACAAGACCAGGTCATTGGCGGCAATCGTGTTGTTGATGACTACGAGCGCCGTCAATGCCGGACCCAAACTCGTTGCCAGTTCATCAATTCGCGCCGTCAGATCAGGCGTATCCAGAATAGGGGGTGGCACTACAAACAGCAAGTCATCCATCAGGTCGACGAGCATAAAGCAGTGATCCATCATGTCGATAAATGCACCACGCACCAGCACCGTATTTGGAGGCAACGTAAATGCTTCCTTCTTGAAGTTATCCACCAGCGTGAGATAACTCGATTTGAGGTTGACTCCAGGGGCAAAGTGGGCATTGGCCTGCAGTTGGATTTGCGCCTCATCGTCGATGAGCATGTCATAGCTGTCGATGATGCTGTTCACTGTCAACTGGTCGGCCGGAGGGAGTGTGGCGGTGAGCGTCTTCAACGTGATATTGGCGCCATTGCGTCGAAGGCTGGTGCGAATGTCCCTGTACATAAGGTCCTTTGTGATATCGGCGTTGATCCAGGGCGTGTATGCTGCGCCGTATTTCAGATCACTCATACCGATAAAATCGCGGAACTCCTGGTTGGACTTATCAAAATTGGTTTTATCGTTGTAAAGGTTCGGATTGAGATAGTTCTGAAGATCGAGTATCGCAAACCTGTCCTTCAGCTCGCCGCATTGTGCCAGTGCCTCCTGCTGGAGTGAATAGAATCCACTGAGCTGCGTAAGGTTGACAGCGTCGGGGAAGACGATGAGCGTGGGTTCATCCACTTTCCGTAACACATCCAGGCCCCGCGAAAAGTCGGCCTTCGCAAACGCGGGCGTAGGCAGATATTTTCCTACCGAGATGATATAGCAATCACCCCCTCCGTTTTCGAAGAACATCCGGAGCGCTTCATACAACATGTATTGCTGGGTGATGTCAGCGGACAGCACATTGTTGTCGATACCAATGTCAACGCTGTTGACGGTTATAGGTGCACCGAAGCCGTAAAAGCGTTCATACTCCTTCATGGAGCCGATCTTTTTGCTCTTGTTGAGCAGATCGTCGGCCAAATACTCCATCGCCATCTCGGTATACCCGATAAAGGCTGGAATCGCTGTTGCAACCGGTGCAACGGAGGGTGGGAAGAGTGATTTTTCAACCACGTAAACTCCCGGTGTACTGTATGCCATAGGGTTTTGTTTATGCGTTTAAAGCCTATTTTACTTTCAGGTAGATATCAGCTTCGTACTGATTCGGTCCTGTCTTCCGAAGCGCCAGCGGCGGGGGATTAGGCAGGCTGCGAATAATGGTTGGGGGCGCCAGGCTGTTGTTGTGCAACGATACCCGCTCGTAAGTTTCCTTTTGCAAGGGAATCGGGTTATTGGAGCGGAAGCGCACCTTGTCGTTAATAAACCACTCCTGCGGCAGGGATGAAGTCTGGACAATGGTCCGTGCGAACGTGGTTCCCACCGCGGGTGTACTTTGCGACGCATCTATCACGAGGTCGGTAGGCAGTACGCGTTTCGTACTGAATTCGGCCGGATCCTCATACCTTTCGATGTCGATATGATATACCCAATGCGCACGCCTGGGTTGTAGCGATACCACGAAATGGCTGTGGCGATTTTCCTGAGCGCGCAGCGTAGGGTAATTGGTGATGGCGACGATACCGTTTACCCTGAAACCCGGAACGTTCTCACAGAGAAAATACCGCTTCTCGTCGACAACATTACCCGCAGCATTGATCTGCTGAAGGGTGTAGACGCCCTCCGTCAGTGGCTGCCGGCTGATCAGCAGGCGTGTCGCGCTGATCGCTCCAAATGCGTCTCTCGGCACAGCGACTTCAACAACAAACTCGTTCTCTGCATTGCGCAACACCAGCCTGACAGGATTCTGGGCAATAGCAACCGGCGCCTGAAGCAGCACGGGTGCAAGCGTCACTGCTTCCGCAAGGGGAGTATTATTATGAATATCGAAAACAGCATCGTTTCCGTTCACCACAGCTTGCTGGAACGGAGTGTTACGGAACAGATACTTTTTCCCGTCGGCGAATAGTGCCGGATCGGTATCGGTGATATTCAGAAAATCGTTGTCTTCCTCCACGATAAAGAAATGGAAACTCATGCCTTCAGGGATCGAAAAGAACGGCACCAGGTTGGGGGTAGCATCAGTCCCAATGTTTCTCTTCTCCGCTACGATGACGAACCCATTTTCACTGCTCTTGAAGACGAGCCGGTTGTCGCTTAACAAACGCTGACACTGGCCGGTAGGCAAAAATTTCAAAGCAGTACACCGATGCTGCTCCTCCACGGGGAAGTAAGTGTGGAAGACCTCGAGCTGAAAGAGTATTTCAAAAAAGGATCGCATCGATCAATTCTCATTTATTTCTGTTTTCACCCGGCGTACCACGCCTGCACCTTCTACAGTAAGGTTTTCACGGAAGTGCAACAGGCGGACCTTGTACATTGCAGACGGAAGGTACTTCGCGCCCATGCCACCCCAGATATGGTTTTGTTGCTCGAAGGTCGGGCTTACCAGTTCCATGATCAGCTTCTCGATTTCGTCGGGAAGCGACGGCGCGTTAAGCTTTTCGAAGACGGCTTTGTACTGGAAGAAGCCGATACCATACGACAGCATCTTGAGACAGTTCGTGTAACGCTCGGATTCATCGCGCGTCGACACCGCACTCAGCAGGATGTAGAGATTGACGCGAATCGGAGGGTTCAGCAGATCATAAGATTGGTCAGGGTGTTTGAGGTAGGGCTGTTGGGCCTTACCAATGGTTTCCTCCTCTACATTGATGAGCGTTAGCAAAAGGAAGTCGCCATTAAGGTTGGCGGCTATGCGCTTCTTGTAGGTGAGCTCGCCCTTCTCGTCCACGAGGTCGCTTACCATAGCCACGGTCGTCCCGCGATAGCGATGGTCTTTATTGCCGATGAACTCGTTCAGCTCTGCTGCAAGAAAGGTAAGCGCCTGATCAACCATTTGCGTCTGTTAAGATTTCGTAACTCCTGATCATAACTTCCGGAACACGAGCTGGAAGTCGCCTTCCGCCAACATAGCGTCGATAATGGGCCGGATATCACCCTGATCGAAATCTCTGACAAGCACCATATTCAACACCTTGTAGAAGCGTCCGGACCGATACTCATCTTTCGGTTCGAGTTCCTTGATCATATTTTCCAGGTTCTTCCACGAATAGAAAGCGGCCACATACTTATCCCCATTCTCAAACTGCACGATCACGTCCGTGTTAAGATCCTCATAGTCGGCGTTCCCGTCTTGCAGGTAGTCCGCCGTCAGGATTATTTTTTGGATCGCACCTGTCATGCTTTTGGGTGTCTGACAGATCAATGTTACGCTGAGCATAATATGCGGTCAACGTGCATCTGACCTTCGAAAGAGTCCTGGGAATTATCGGTAGTGAAATCGGAACGATCGGAACCGATCGTGTCAAAGATGTTTCAACACCTGGAGAAATTCGGGGCGCTTTCTCCGCGCCAGGGGTACGGCGGAATTGTCGATGAGGTAGATGAAACCTTCGCGGGTGAGGCGCTTGATGTACATCAAGTTGATGAGGTGCGACTTATGACATAAAAAGAAGCCGTATTCTTCGAGTAGCTTTCTGAACTCTCCAATGTTATATGAGCTAACGATATTGGTCTTACCTGTTGAGATGACCTGCGTGCATTTCTGCAATCCAACGCACCGTATGATTTCGTGTGTGTAGAGGAACTCGATACCTTCCATGGCCGGAATGCCGATGAGTTTGGTATGCGGTAGCGCATTGCTGTCGTGAGCGAAGCCTTGCCGGGCGGTGCGGACGGAGTAGCGTTCCGATAGCCGGCGGATGGCGCTGCCTACGGCCACGACGATATCGTTGAGCGTGAGCGGTTTGAGAAGGAATCCGCAGGCATCCCACCGGATCGCCTGGATGGCGTCTTCGGAACGATGGGATATGTAAACTGTTTCGAACTTGCTGGCGCCGCCGTGAAAAAATGGCGGGACGGGGTCTTCGGTGATGGTGGCGTCGAGAAAAACCAGCGCCGGGTGGAGGTTTTCGATGAGCCTGCTCGCATCGCTGAAATTTCGGGCTTCGCCCTGGACGGCGATTTCCGGAAACCGCGAAAGGAGGCACTTCCTCAGGTAGGACGTTGCGGTTGGATCCCGCTCTATTATAATAGAGTCAATTTTCATTCCGGCGTCGTGAATTGTGAATACCGGAACACCGGGATGTCCTGTCCTTTTTGCCCACCTCTTCCTCTGGATTAAAGCCTGGAACCAATACAACATTCTCCGGCTGTATTCAACCCCTCCAGCCTTTGCGCGCCGGACACAACGAATCACCCTACACGAGCAACCGGCTGCCAACCGAATTGTTCGGCACTTTATGTTCGAACATGCCCGATGTAACCCATGAAAACGCGAAAAATTTCCCGACTAATCGCATTCCAGAAAAATCGTGGCAAAGTCTCCACAATATTCACGCAAAAAAATTCAATCGGGACTAAACCCTTAACCCAGTATCCTTTTTCGCGCTTTACCGGCTCCAGGCGCACATCCTGACTGAAAGCATTTTACAAACTGATGCAGGTCATACCCAAAGCCTGCAATTCTGGCTAGATTTCTATTGTGACACAGTGTGATGATTGGACTCATGAAAAGGTCAGTGTCGTTAACTCAAAACGCGTACGCTATGAAAAGAACTAATGAAATTACGTATGGCCAGGTGGTATGGACCGCCCTGCTAATTGAATTGATTCTCGCTGCGGCGCAATTCATGTACTTGACCATGTACACGCGCGCCAATCCCGAGGTGGTAATCGCCTTGCCTGCGGACTACCTGAGAACCGAGGCGTTCTTTGTCTTTCAATTCACGGGCATTTTGTTTTATGCTTTTGTCGTCTACCTCATCGCGATGATGCGGCCAGCGAAACCCCTGAACAAAGTCCTCGCCCTGGTCGTCATCGGAGGGATAATTGAACTTAGTGTTTATATCATGATGCAAACCGCCGTCGGCGGCGCTGTAATCTTTTCGTTTCTCGACAAGATCCTGGCAGCTGCTTTGGGCCTGATGCTGTATAATTTTAACGAGGAACGGGCGATGTCCGAGCCACGCAGGGGAGCGGCGTGATCTTATTTTCGATCATCCATCTCAAACACTGCGTCCGGGCTTCGACTTCGCTCAGCCTCCGGTGTTGACACAAATATGGTATCCATTTCTCCGGGACTTTGACTTCGCTCAGTCGCCGGAGAAATTGAACACCCCCCGTGAGTCGGGACACCTGCCGACAAACGACACCGGCCACCCTGACATATCGCACCCTCCGGAAATGACCTTTATCATACCCTAAACCCTGCGATCCGGGTACCTTGCTGAAAATTCACGAAACCGTTCTGCAATGAAAGCAACTAAGGAATTATCGTATGGTCAGGCCGTAGAGATCGGCGTGGTATTGGGGGTGACACTGATCCTCCTCCAGCTTGTAAACCTGATGGTATATGTTCAAACCACTCCCGGGGCTGAAATAGTGTTCAGTTCGGCTTACATGAAATCCGGGGGTTTTTACGTCTTCCAGATTTTGGGCTATTTTCTTTACGCCACCGTCATCTACATATCCCTGAAGAAGATCAGAAGCAAGATGTTCAAAAAGGTCCTCATTCTGATCGGATCCGGAATACTGCTGGAGCTGAGCTTTTATCTGATCATGCAAGCGAGCTTCGAAGGCGCGTTCCTTTATTCAATCCTTGATAAAGTCGTGGCAGCCGCCTTTGCTCTGATCCTTTACAACTACACCACTCCGGAAGTAAAGACGCTCGAATCGTATATTTAGGGGCACAGACTTCCGCGGATGTTCCTTAATGTTAGATGTTCCTTAATGTTATTGGAGATGCACGATCGTGCGTCTCTACGCGGTTTTGATCATCCTTCGCGCGTTCGCGCCTATGCGGTTCGAGCCCCGCACTGTCACAAATTGACGTCACCCTTCATTAACTTCGGCCAAAAAGCCCCCTCCCCCACGAACATCCGCTTCACCTACCTCTACCGCGACGCCGGCAATTACAAGCAGTTCGGCGGCGTGCTATTCTCCAATCCGAACGGTCGCCCCCTAATCGAAATCGACCGAGCCATCCGCGCCGCGCTCATTGATGGTGAATTTTTTGACGCGCGGAAATTACAGGTTCCTGACCTTCGTATCGATGAGTGGGATGACGAGTTGGACCACGTTTGGCATGAGTTCGAATCTGTGGAAGAGCTAGAAGGTGATGGTAAGACGTACCCATCCATTGAAGATTTTCTCCATCGCATTAAGCGACGTCAAGAAGTGTTCTAAAAATACCCTTTGTATTGGATAGGCGTGGGACGACAGAATTCGTCGTAGGCACCCTTAACCATGAACAGCCTCGGTTCCTTTTGAAGGTTAAATACACGATAGAGATAGAATCGATCCCGATGGTCTCTGGCGAACGTGTATTCCGCGTTGGTGAAGAATATAGGCGCCTCTTTGGTCAGCTTGGTAGACTTAACTTCAATGAACCGATCCTTGCCGTTTTCGCTCCAGGATCGAATGTCGAAGCCCAGGCCGTCGCCTTGGGTTTGTGATACCCACTCAACTTTGTCCGCCAGGGACTCCTTTCCGGCCTTAATCAATCGCCATCGCTCGAACTCCAGCGCAATTTCCTCTCCCGACTTTCCAACGATCTGATTTCGTTGCTCGCGTTCCAGGTAATTCACCTTTACGGCTCTGCCATATGACAGGGTCGGTTCCTTAACACCCGATCTTGGCTTCGGAAGGTCTTCCAATATCTTTGCAAAATCTAATTTTAGTGTGTCAACTTTAACAGGCTTCGAAGCAAACTCGTCGAAGAGAATCTCAAGTTCCGGATGTGCTCGACGGTAAGCATTCACCACATCCACTAGCGCTTTTTGGTAACGGCTAGCAGGCTTGTAACCGTTAATGTACGGCATTCCAAGATCCACGAGAACGGCAGAAATGTTTTGATACTTCCACTCAACCGCGCCTCTAGGCCTTGCAATAAACTTTCGAATGTTTCTGTTGTGCTCAGCCTTGTTAATACGCTCCCCTGCGAGTTCCTTTGTTAACATCGCAAAGTAATCAGCAACAATAAGTTCGTCTTCTTCTTGGGTCCAGTCCAATATGCGGGAGTTTGGGCTCTTTGTTGGATAAAGTTAAC
>DATGQD010000002.1:0-46619 GCA_035304385.1 Cyclobacteriaceae bacterium | reverse complement strand
TAGGGACGCAATGTTACTCTGGATACAAACGCGGATGGCCGCTACCGGCCCGCCTGACTACTGATTGCCTTTATAATACGTCACCTCAACCCTAAACCTCGGGTCGATGGCCCCGAGCCGGTCATAGGCCGACCGTGAAATCTTAATAATAAGCCTGTTCGTCAGCGCGGTATCAGGCAACTTTCCGATCACCCGCACGAACACTTCACGGTTGTTCATCTCATTTCTCACCTTGAGGATCGTACCGATCGGCGCGGTCCGATGAAGCGCGAGATATTTTCGGTTGCCTTCGGTACCATCAATGAGCTCTGCGAGTCCTGATTGAACCACTGCATCTGCAGAAGGACCCGACGGCACCGTCACGGTATGAACCACCGGAGTGGTGGTAGCCGCTGTCGGCGTTTCTTCTGGTTGCGGCTTATTCGCTACGGCGACGGGCTCGGATGTCACGGGGTTTTGATTTGTTTCCGCCACAGGGGTTTGTTCGGTATCCCTCGCCGGCGGGGAGACGAATAACAGCTGCCCCGCTTTCAACGCATTATCTTCCAGGTTATTCCACCGCTTTATGTCTTCGAGGCTCACTCCGTACTGTCGCGCGATCGCATACATCGACTCGCCGGCCTTTACTTCATGTACCCCCTTCTTAATCAGCGGTGGTGCTGCAGGCGGATCGTTCGCCGGCGTGGACGTGTCGATCTGTCGGATGACCAGCTCCTGACCTACATTGAGGTCAGAGGACGACAGCCGGTTCCACAACTTGAGTTCGTCTACACTAATTCCGTACAGTCGCGAAATGGAAAACAGGGTCTCTTTTTCCTCTACCCGGTGAATCCCGCCCGCTCCGGTCTGGCGGGTATAGGTACGCGGACGCTGGCCGGTATAGGGTACCTTCAGAATCTGACCGATGTCCAGCCCGGCATCGGCAGCAGGATTAGCGTCAAGTATGCTTTCAATGGTTGCACCGTAGCGGCGGGATATGCCGTACAGCGTTTCTTTCTCCTCTACACGGTGAAGGATGTATACCTTTCCCTCAACCGTCTCCGTGCCCAGGGAATCAGCAGGCGTATGAAAACCAAAAACTGAAAATCCGGCAATGATCAGCGCGTGGATCATGATAATTGATAGCTTAAAAACTCGTCTCCATTCCGTACAAAAAAAAGACAACCGGCAAGAACAAAAAATGTATCGGTACCGAGTCCCTTCAACGCTCCGGCGATTTGGGTGTGAAGCAATACAACTCCCGACTCCCGCATGACCAGCAGGTGGTTCGCCAGACCATTGGACATTCTAACGTGGTACGAAATTACAACCTTTCCTTCGAATTCCAGATACTCGACACTGCCTTCCGGCGAATGAGCAAAACGGTTTGTAAGAAAATTTTGCACGGTATCGTAATACGGCGTTCCTGCCTCATATCTTAACGGACGAACCGGTGCGGAAATTTTGTCATCAGGAGGTTCACGCTGCGTTTTTTTGTCGAGCACCGCCCCCGACGACAGGTCCAGGGTCAGGCGCTCCCTCCCACTTCCGGAAAATCCGGATACCCACCCCGTTCCGGCCCGCTCCACCACGAATTCATCGCGTGTCCAGCGCACCGTTCCGGTGGTCGCGTCGGTGGCGACCAGCCCGCGCGACTCAGGCGTCTCCGGGTTGAACCGCTGGAGCAGCAATGTACTTCCGGAAGCAACCAACAGCCCGATCCACCATTTCTCGACGATCTCCTGATCCTGCCAGACAAAGACGCCCTGATCATAACGCAAGGCCGAGAACCTGACCATCCGTTTTGCCTCATTCCGTAACTCAAGAAACAGCAGATTTTGAGATGGCAACGCAACGGTATTCCATAGCGTACCGCTGAAATGAACTGAAAAACGAAGCGGAAGCGTTTCTTTCAATGGGTATCGTTATTTTTTTGCAAATTACAAGTCGTTAAATGGCTTCCAAGCAAGGTATGCGCCTTATACTGTTCTTTCTGTTGTTGTTTACCGCTCCCGCTGTTCTTTCGCAAACGACCCGCGTAATGGTGATGGAAATAAAAGAAAACATCGATCCACGCATGAAGCGGTACGTCGACCTTGCCATCAGCCACGCCAATTCTACCGAAGCGGATATCGTAATCATCGAGATGGACACCTATGGTGGCGTCCTGACAGACGCAAAAGAGATTGTGGATGCCATCATGCGCTTCGAAAAGCCGATCTGGGTGTTTATCAATGCTGATGCCGCATCCGCCGGTGCGCTGATCTCGATAGCCTGCGACAGCATTTACATGGCGCCGGGGGCGACCATAGGCGCCGCAACAGTAGTAGAATCGACCGGCCAGAAGGCGCCAGACAAATATCAATCGTACATGCGCTCCATCATGCGCTCTACAGCAGAAGAAAAAGGACGCGACCCCCGTATTGCAGAAGGAATGGTCGACGAGCAGTTGGACCTGGACTCGATCTCTCCCCCCGGCCAGGTGATTACGTTCTCCACCACCGAAGCGATCCAATACGGTTATTGCGAAGCCAAAGTCAACTCCATAGAAGAAATTCTCGAACGCAACGGAGTAGCCGATTATGATTTGTATCGGTTTAATCTCAGCCGTACTGAAAAGATCATTGCCTTTTTTCTGAATCCGTTCATCAGCGGCATACTTATCCTCGTTATAATCGGCGGCATATACTTCGAGCTGCAGACACCGGGCGTAGGCTTCCCCGGATTTGCCGCGCTTGTAGCGCTTGTCTTATACCTGGTACCGTACTATCTGAACGGGCTGGCCGCGAACTGGGAAATCATCGCTTTGTTTGTGGGCATCGCATTGCTTGCCCTGGAGATCTTTGTCTTGCCGGGCTTTGGCATCGCAGGCATTGCCGGCATATCGCTTATGGTCATGTCGATGATCCTGATTATGCTGAACAACGACTGGTTTGACTTCGGACTGGTCCCTACATCCAGCATCATTTATGCAACGGCAGCTACTTTGGGTGGTATCGCGGGAGGGATCGCCTTGCTATTCGTGGGTGGTTCCCGCTTAACACAGTCGCGATACTTTCAGCGCGTTGCCCTTACCGACACCCAGGAGCGGGCGCAGGGGTATACATCGAGTTTCATCAGCGAACCTATGAAAGGGAAGGTTGGCAAAGCGTACACGGTACTCCGGCCCAGCGGCAAGGTGATGATAGATGACCAAATCTACGACGCCTATACCCGGGGCGACTATATCGACAAGGATACCGAGATCATCGTCGTGAACGATGAGGGAACCAGCCTGCAGGTAAGGAGGCACACTCCATGACGCGCATACTCGGCATTATTCCCGCCCGGTATGCCAGCACTCGTTTTCCGGGAAAGCCTCTCGTGGATATTGGCGGCATGTCGATGATCGAACGCGTATACCGCCAGGTGACACAGTCCAAACGTGTTCACCATGTCGTCGTCGCCACCGACAACCAGGAAATCCACGACCACGTCACAACATTCGGCGGGAAAGTAGTCATGACACATGACCGGCACCCGAGCGGCACTGACCGCTGCTACGAGGCGTATACCTTGCTGGGCGAAACGTTCGACTACGTTATCAACATTCAGGGCGACGAACCCTTCATCCAGCCTTCACAAATCGACACGTTGGCCGACGTTCTCGATGGCAAAACCGAAATCGCTACGCTGGTGAAGCGTACTACAAACCTCGATGAACTTGACAATCCCGGTGAGGTAAAGGTGGTGCTCAACCGCGATAGGGTGGCATTGTACTTTAGTCGTACGCCTATACCCTACCTCCATAATACACCGAAAGATAGTTGGGCGGACAAGCACGCATTCTACAAACACATCGGACTGTACGCATTCCGAAGCGACATTCTCCGGGACATCACCCAGCTGCCGGTATCCGACCTTGAAAAAGCCGAGTCGCTTGAGCAACTCCGGTGGCTGGAAAATGGTTATAGTATTCAGGTGGCCGAAACGGACACGGAAAGCCTGTGCATTGAGACTCCCGACGATGTACAGCGCGCCGTAGAATACCTCAGAAATCTTTCATGAAGGAACGTTATACACTGATCTGCGGAACGAACCGCAGGGATGCTATTTCACTAAACGTAACATCTCTTTACCAGGAGATACTGGCGGAACTTGGCGTACAAGCCGGCATCATGGCATTGCATCAGCTTCCGCCTGACTTTGCATTCTCCGCACTGTATGAGAACTATGGCAAGAACGAGGCGTTCAACCCGTACATCGAACTCATGTTGAACACCGACAAGTTTGTATTTGTCGTCCCCGAATACAACGGTTCTTTTCCCGGCGCGCTGAAAACATTCATTGACGGCCTCGAATACCCGAATACTTTTCGGAACAAGAAAGGTGCGCTCGTCGGACTGGCCTCAAGCGGTCACGGCGCCAGTCTCGCGCTCAGCCACCTTACCGACATATTCAATTTTTGCGGGATGCACATTCTGGCGTATAAGCCGCGGTTGGAACGCATCGAAGCACACTTTGAAGATGGGAAACTCGTAAACGAAAGATACCGTCAGATGCTGAAACGCCAGGCATCACAGTTCCTGGTGTTCTGACCTCATCTTCAGCACCTCTCGCGCAAACGCCTGCATAGCGCTGTACACACTCTCAACATCTTCCGACACGAGCGAGGAACCTATAACGTGCGCATTTGCATCGGGAATGGCGACAGCGCGCTTTTGGGTATCAGGCGTGCCTAACTGGGACATCATATCCAGCATAGCGCTGACCTTTACTTCCGGATCCTGGTGGGCTTCGTCTTTATAATAATAGAGTGTCAGGCAAGGTTGTGTAACCTTGCGGAAGGTTTCCGGCGTCATCTTGCTTTCCAGCATTTCCTGCAGCTCGACGGCAGCCTCCAGGCGGTATTTGTTGTACCAGTACTGCCTCCGTTCCGCAGGCGCATCCCATTCACGGTATTTTCCGCCGGTGACCAGCCGGGCGATGTATAAGCCCCAGGGGTTGTTTAACAAAAACGCAGCGTCGTTATTGATGGCGATGTTGGGCGACATATTGATGAGTGCGTGAACGTCTTCCGGAAACGCGGCTGCCAGGGCGAGGGCCATAGTACCTCCGGTGGATGTGCTCATGAGGACGACCTTATCGCCCAGCTGCTTTCCGATGGCCAAAGCTTCACGGGCGCTTGCCCACCAGCGGTCGGTCGTAAAGTTGATCAAAGCCTCTACCGTATCGATGCCGTGATCTGCCATGCGTGCCAGGTAAAGGTTGCATCCGAACTCCGACGCAAAACGTCGGTGCACCGGGTCTCCCTCTTTCTGACTGGCAGAAAAACCATGCAGATAAACAACCGCATACGGCGTACGCTCGCGCGCACTGTCAGCCCACACGATCCTCGCATGATTATCCGGTTTGAGGTTGTGCGCGCGCTCCTTCTTTTCAATGTACGCTTCCAGGCTATCGGCGCCGGTGGGTACCATGGGAAGGAATTCTTCCCATTTGGGGGTGGACGGCTCCGGGCCAACAAAATAGACGGCGATAAATACGATTATCGGGAAGATGATACGATGAAGGCGTCTTGACACAGGGTGGTTTACGTCGCTCTTAAAATCAGCGGAAAAATACGGAATTATAGCTATCGTTTCATCATTCCAGCCATGCTTCTGCGTCGAGGAAATCGACCGGGCCGCCGCTATACCTGTCGTACACACTGTAGTTCAGATTGAGGGTGCGGCCATAAATTCTTCCGGAACCTTCAAATTCGAATCCCGACACAACCTGGTAGGGAATCGTGATACGATCGTAAGAAACATACGCCCTGACGCGAACGCCGGTACCGTACAGGTTATCGATATAGATGCCGTCGGGTCCTGATCCGCGAACGACATGGAAGCTGTAGTATGCGTAGTCGCGATAGGTCTGACTGTATTCATCGACAGAATAATGACCCGTAATCCTGTTGCGGTAGTCGTAACGTGGTTCGACAACATAAAGATTACACGCGCTCATCGTAACGAGCAGCATGAACGGTACAATCGCTTTCATGGTAGTGCCGATCTAATTGATACTCGAAAAACAATATCCTTTCGATGTAGGTAAAACAAATATGGGGCCAACCGTACTAACTATGCGTTTACGCGCAAATACACGCTTTTTCAACCTTTCCCCTCCCCAAAAGGGTATAAAACAGAAAACCCCGGGGGGCCCGGGGTTCTCAAGCTGAAAAAGTGGTCAGGTCTCTCCAAACCTGTTCTTTAAAACGGCATGCCGGCACCGGCAAAAAATACCTACCACCAACAACCACTACGAATGGGGTAATGTACCCGTCGCGCGCAGCATGCCATGCCTTGCCGCGTTAACGCCTTCAGGCCGCCTGCCCAAAGGGTGTCGCTCGTTAACCCGACAATATCACAAGGATCCCTCTACAGAGGGTCAATCCACATTATCGTGGAGGAACTTGTTGTTCCCCAGAATGCTATTGTCATCGTTTAGGTTATACTTCGATATATACGACTCCGAACTGTGCGGAACATTCTGCATCTTGACGCCGCGCCGCAGGTATGCCGGCAACGACCACTTCTCATTGAATTCTTCTTTGGTCATTTCATGACGGCGGGCGTTCTTAAGTTGTTCCTTGCGTTCCCTCGCCTCCAGCTCAAGACGTTCACGCGTCTTGCTTAGCTCCATCATGCGTTGCTCATCCAGCACCTGTTCTTCGTACTGGGCCGTGAGCTCGTCTTGCTCTTCTTCGGTGAGAAGTCCTTCCTCCTCGAGCTCGGGCGTCTCGTCTTGTTCCGCGGGTGTAGTCTCTTCTACTTTCAGAAAAGGACCGCTGAACATAATTTCCCGTTCGGCATGCTTTTCCTGTTCTTTCGGCATAACAGGCTTTTCGGGAGTGGGTTCGGGCTGTTCGGAGCGCACGGTTATTTCCTTCGTCCCTTCGTTGATCGAATTGTCGGGAGCGAACAACCAGGTTTGTCCCCTATCCAGCTCAATTACCTTGCGGTTTTCTTTGCCGTAACCTTTCATGGTTTCGGAGACGAAGCCGGTGGCAATGACAGTCACACGGATCTGGTCACCCAACTGTTCGTCGACACCATGTCCGAAGATCATTTCGGCCTCATCTCCGGCTTCGGCCTGGATGTACTCGGTGATCTCCGACAACTCATCCATCGACAGTTCGGCTTCCGTTCCCGAAATGATCGAGAGCAGAATCTTCTTGGCGCCGTGGATGTCGCGGTTATCGAGAAGCGGTGAGGCAAGGGCCTCTTCGGCTGCGCGACGTGCGCGATTCTCACCCCGGGTTTCTGACATACCCATTACGGCGGCACCGGCGTTGAGCATGACCGCACGCACGTCCTGGAAGTCGACGTTAACGTAGCCCGCGAGGGTGATGATCTCGGCGATACCTTTAGCCCCAGTCGTCAGCACATTGTCAGCCTGTGCAAAGGCCTGGCCTATTGGCAAGTTGCCGTAGATGTCGCGGAGCTTATCGTTGAGTATTGTGAGAACGGTGTCGCAATTCTGGCGAAGTTCGTCGATACCGATCTGGGCCTGTAATGCTTTCTTCTTTCCCTCCCAGGAGAACGGCACGGTGACGATGCCGACTGTGAGGATGTCCATGTCGCGCGCGATCCTGGCGATAACAGGCGCGGCACCTGTTCCGGTGCCTCCGCCCATTCCGGCGGTGATAAACACCATCTTGGTTCCCTGGAGGAATTCACGGATCTGGTCCTTGCTTTCCAGTGCTGCGGCTTTACCGATTTCGGGATTCGCTCCGCATCCAAGTCCTTCGGTAAGGTTGGCGCCAATCTGAAGCTTGTTCGGTACCGGACTCAGGTCGAGTGCCTGCGAGTCGGTATTGCATACCACGAATTCGACATCCTTGATGCCCTGGTCGAACATGTGGTTTACGGCGTTGCTTCCCCCGCCGCCGACGCCGATCACTTTGATGATCGAGCGCGTGCCAAGCGTTTTGGGGATGTCGAACTTGTAGGATCCTGTGTCTAACATATAAGCGTTTTTAGTGGTTGGTCGTTTGAAAAAATTCCTCATTCATTTCTCACTGCTGTAAGCAGACCGTGCTCAGTATTCGTGTTTGTCGTTAAGGTCGTCAATCAGCAAACTTTTGGTCTTTGTCAATATGTCGTTGAAAAAACTGCGCGAGGCTGTCAGCCGCTTTGATGAGCGGGCGGGACGGGCCGTTTCGCGGTGATCCTTATACTTATCGTCCCGCTCATCCAGCGAACGGAAACCTGCGAGCACCAGACCAACGGCGGTCGAGTACATCGGACTCTTCACTTCTTCGATCTTGCTCTTGCCCAAATGCTCATTGGGATATCCCACACGCGAATCCATGCCGGTCATGTATTCCACGAGCTGCTTGAGGTTGTGGAGTTGGGCGCCGCCTCCGGTGATCACGATTCCTCCAGCCAGGCGGTTTTCAAATCCTGAACTGATGATCTCGGCATGCGTCATCTCGATGATTTCTTCCATCCGCGCCTGGATGATGCTGGAAAGATTCTTCACGGAAATTTCTTTGGCACGTTGGTTTCTAATGCCAGGTATGGACACAATCTCGTTCGGACTGGCCTCCTCAGCGATCGCGCGTCCGAACTTGGTCTTGAGCTTTTCAGCCTGTTGCGGAAGAACATTCAATCCCTGCTTGATATCGTTCGTGATAATGTTGCCGCCGAACGGAATCACCGCGGTATGGCGTATGATGTTATCATAAAAGATCGCGATATCGGTAGTGCCCCCGCCGATGTCGATCAGGCAAACGCCGGCTTGTTTTTCGTCGTCGCTCAGGGCTGCGAGGCTTGAGGCCAGGGGCTCAAGAATAAGGTCCTCGATTTCCAGTCCCGCCCTGCGCACGCACTTGTTCACATTATTGATGGCATTCGTCTGCGCAGTGATGATATGGAAGTCGGCTTCCAGCCGTACACCCGACATCCCTACAGGTTCCTTGATACCGTCTTCATAGTCGACCATATAATCCTGCGGCATGACGTGAATGATCTGGCTGCCGGGAGGTACAACCATTCGGTACATATCTTGTGTAAGCCGCTCGACGTCGGCAACGGTGATTTCGTCTTCCTTGGAGGAACAGGTGATCACGCCGTGCTGGATAAAGCTGCGGATGTGCTGTCCCGCGATGCCGACGTTAACTACACCGATATCAATACCCGCCTGATCTCCGGCTTCCTTGATGGCCTTGCCTATGGCGTAAACGGTTTTATCGATGTTAAAGACGATGCCCTTTACGACGCCCTCAGATTCCGCCTTACCCATGCCGAGCACCTCGAGTTTTCCGAATTCATTTTTTCGGCCCGCGATGGCGCAGATCTTGGTAGTTCCGATATCGAGGCCGACTACAATTTTTTCCTGTTCCATGATTGCGTATTGTTATAGTGGTTGTTTTGGTGTTTGTCTTATTAAATTATTCGTATCCCGGATTGCGTTCAGCCACGATCTGCCCTTCGTATTCCAGGTTCACGCGACCATACTTATTCCACCCGGTTCGGGGTAGAATCTCCTTATAGTAAATGTTAAGCTTTGCAAACTTCCGTTCGAAATCCACAGCACGACCGAACTCAATGCGCTCGTCGCCTACTTGCGGGTACATCCGTATGCGTCCCTTTCGGTCGATATCGAGCTGCGCGACCTGCGCTTTCCAGAACTCGTCAGCATGGATGTAACGCAGCAGCTCGAGAAGGGCGCGTCCGTCCTCCGAGTCTGCAATGTTTTCGTTCTGCAACAAGGTGGCCGCTTGAGCGCCGCTGATCAGCGTTGCACGCGACGTGAACTTGTCCGACGCAGGCATAATAGTTCCATCCTCCGCGATGTACCCGTCCGGGCCATCGTTTCTTACGACGCGGGCCAGCGGGCGACGCAGACGCACATTCACCACGAGGTTGCCCCTGAGGTCGTTGTACAATTCCGCCGCCTTCACATAGCTGTCCTGGCGGATGCGTCTCTCGATTTGATTAAGGTCAAGGCTTTTCACATCCGCTCCACGCAGCGCCTCCATGTCTATGTCCATAAGCCGGGTGATATCGCCTTCATCCATGAAATGATTATCGCCGATGTTTTGCATCCGGATATGGACATCGTGGATGGTAACGACATTATGTTTGCGTTCACTGAAAGCGATCAGCGCACCCACCAGCAATAGTCCTACGATAATCTTTGCTTCTCTGCGTACATTGATCTTAAGCCAGGCCATACTTTCCTTCCAGAAGTTTTTTTATAGGTTGAACAAACGTATCAATATCACCTGCGCCGACGGTAACGATAAGCTCGACATCGTGGCGCTCGAGTACCTCCATTAAGTTGGACTTGTTGCATCGGATCTTCACCTTACTCGTTACATCCTTCATGATCAGATCGGAGTCTACACCCGGAATGGGAAGTTCGCGTGCGGGGTAGATATCCATAAGGATGAGCTCGTCAGCCAGACTAAGGGTCTCGGCGAAGCCTTCAGCAAAGTCGCGCGTGCGCGTATAGAGATGGGGTTGAAACACCACCGTGAGGCGGCGCTCGGGATACATCGACTTAACCGAAGTCAGGAACGCCTTGATTTCCGCGGGGTGATGCGCGTAGTCGTCTATAAAGATCACGCGGGGTGTTCGCAAAATGTATTCGAAGCGGCGCTTCACGCCTTTGAACGACTTGAGCGCTTCGCGTATGCGATCGATCTCCACACCGCACAGGCTCGCCGCAACGCTGGCGGCGATCGCATTCTCTACATTATGAAAACCAGGGACGCCAAGCTCAATTTTTTCCACTGCAGCAAAACCATGCAACTCGAATTCAAAAAATCCGCTCTTTGCGGTTACATTGCCGGCAAAAAACTGTCCCTGGGTTAAACCGTAAGTATGTTTGTGTAAGCGTTCCGCCCCGGCTGCAAGCAGGTCTGCAACCGATTCATGCACGACGAGGTGGCCGCCGTCACGTACCTGGCCGATAAAGGCCTGATACGAACTCACCATTTGTTGATGATCGCCATAGATATCAAGATGATCCGCATCCGCTGACGTGACTACCGCTATCTGCGGAAACAACCGCAGAAATGACCGGTCGAACTCATCAGCTTCCGCTACGACGATCGCATTCCTGGAATGGCCTTCATGGGTAACCAGGTTGGACTCGTAGTTGGCAGTGACTCCACCTAAGAATGCGACCATGTCCTTGCCAGCGACGTGCAGAATATGCGCAATAAGTGACGACGTTGTCGTCTTGCCGTGCGTTCCGGCAACAGCCACCATTGGCCGCTCGTTGGCAATAAGCCCCAACACTTCCGAACGCTTCATCAACTTGTACCCTTCGTTTCGGAAGTAGCTGAGCTCCGCATGGTCGTTCGGCACGGCCGGCGTGTACACGATCAGCGATCCGGCCTTGTCTTCACGAACCTCCACAGGAATATGCGCCACATCGTCGTCATAGTGTATTTCCATCCCCTCGGCACTCAATTGATCGGTCAGCACAGTGCGCGTCCTGTCATATCCCCACACACGTGCACCTCCACGGTGGAACCACCTGGCCAGGGCACTCATGCCGATGCCGCCTATTCCCAGAAAGTACACGTTATGGTATTGACCGATGTTCATTCCTTTTAATTCGTCGTCTGTTGTACCGAAGTGTGCAACAGTTTTTCAATTTCATCCACGATATCGCTTGTGGCATTGGGCCGCGCCAGTCCGGCAATGTTGCGCGTCAACGTCTCAGCGCGTTTCTCGTCGAAGATCAGCCTGAGCGCCTCGTCAACGAGCCGGTCAATCGCCTCGCGGTCGGGCACCATCACTGCGGCATCCCGTGAGGTCAGCGCTTCAGCGTTCTTTCTCTGATGATCTTCCGCGACATTGGGCGACGGCACCAGGATGCAAGGCTTGCGGGCGATGCACAGTTCGGATACAGCCAGGGCTCCTGAACGTGATACGACCACGTCCGCGGCCGCATAGGCCAGGTCCATTTCCCGGATGAAGTCGTGGATTCGCATACGACTGGTATTATGGGCAGCCACACGCTCCTTGCACGCCAGGTAGTAGTTTTTACCCGTCTGCCATATCACCTGCACGCGGGCGTCAATAAGTTTTTCGATCCCCGCAAGCACACTTTCGTTTATCGTTCGGGCGCCAAGGCTGCCGCCCAGCACCAGCAACGTCTTACTGTCATCGTCGAAACCAAAATGTTGAAGTCCCGCGCTGCGCTTACCGTCGAGATGGATCAGGTCTTTCCTTACCGGATTGCCCGTCAACACCACCTTCTCGCGCGGGAAGTATTTTTCCATGCCTTCATAAGCGACGCACACGCGGTTCACTTTTCCCGCAACCTGTTTGTTCGCGAGTCCGGCGAAGGAGTTTTGTTCCTGGATGAGTGATGGAATGCCGCGACGGGTTGCCGCCATCAGCACCGGACCGCTCGCGTATCCGCCCGTGCCCACCACTACGTCCGGCCGGAAGGATTTCAGGATCGACGCTGCCTTGAAGTAACTGGCCACCACTTTTACCGGAAAGAGGAGATTGGACAAGGTGAGGCGCCGCTGAAGACCGCTGATCCAAAGACCGATAATTTTATAACCGGCTTCGGGCACGCGCGACATCTCCATTCTTCCCTTCGCGCCGACAAAAAGTATCTCGGACTTGGGATACCGTTCCCGAAACTCATTGGCAATAGCCAATGCAGGGAAGATATGACCGCCAGTTCCTCCGCCGCTTACAATCAGTCGATATGGTTTTTGTTGACTCAAATCCTTTTTGTTATGCAGCTTTGGTTGCCATTCTTTTGCCTGCGACGCGATCTCCCTGCGTACTAAAATCCTCCTGCTCTCCGCGGCTCACACTGAGAATGATACCCAGGGCCAGACCTGAAAACACCATCGAGGTACCCCCCATGGAAATGAGCGGTAAGGGTTGACCGGTGATCGGCCCAAGTCCTACCACAACACCCATGTTGACCAGCGCCTGACAGACCAGGTCAAAACTCAACCCTGCGGAAAGCAATCCGCCAAATGCGCGCTCACTCTTATACGCCGCCTTCATCCCACGATGCAACAGCACGAGGTAAAGCAGGACGACGGTCACGCCACCTACCAGTCCGTACTCTTCTATTATTATGGCGAAAATAAAATCCGAATAAGGGTGCGGCAGAATGTTGCGCTGATCGCTGTTACCCGGCCCCTTGCCGGTAATGCCTCCGGACGCCACCGCGATGCGCGCGTGCCGTGCCTGGAACGGCAGGTCATCGCCCTGGATAAAGGCGGTAACGCGGTGCATGGCAGTCTCTGCACGCACACCGTACTTAAGCCCCAGAGCGCCGAACAGTACGCCGACAAACATCAGCATAGCCAGGTAGCGGGCCGGCACCCTGCCAATGAACATGATCAACAGACAGGTAAGCAACAGCAGAATAGCTGTGGAAAGATTGGTAAGGGCAATGAGTCCACAGATCGTTCCGCACCAGAAAAGGATGGGTATCAGCGACTCCCGGATATCACTAATATTTTGCTGCCGCTTTGCCAGCATGCTCGCCAGGGCGACAATCAGGGCAAGCCCGGCGAAATCCGACGGCTGAAACGATGTGTTGATCACCGGTATCTGGATCCACCGCGCCGCATCATTCAGCGTGACACCGTTGGTGAACGTGAAAATGAGGAGCGGCACGCTAAGCCACAGACCGATCTTTGAAAGTCCCGAATAATAGCGGTAGTCGACCCGATGCGCAACCCACATGGCCACCAACCCGATCATCACGTGCAGCGTATGGGTGATGATCAGTCGTTCAGGCGTCACCATGCGTCGGTACGCAAGTGTTCCGATAGAACTGTACACGACGAGGATGCTCACCAACGACAAGGCAAACACTACGGCCCAGATCACCTTGTCGCCCTTGAGATTGTTGTCAGCCCATATTTTGATGCTACTGATCATGCGTCGTTATCAAATTGTATTCACCCCTTATTCATTCCCTGTGCTTCTGCCAGTTCTTTCACCGCCGCCCGGAACTGGTCACCGCGATCTTCATAGTTACGGAACAGGTCGAAACTCGCACAGGCCGGCGAAAGCAACACGACATCGCCCGACTCGGCCGCCTGCAAAGCCATCCGAACCAATTCGCGCATGTCTTGGGTCTCCCGTATTATGGCTACCACATCGCTGAAAGCCCGGCGGAGTTTCTCGTTGTCCTTTCCGAGGCAGATCAGAACTTTTACCTTGTTCTTCACCTCGTCCATAATCTGTCCGTAGTCGTTTCCCTTGTCGATCCCGCCTGCAATCCAGATCAGCGGACCAGGATAGCTGCTCAGCGCGTACGCAACAGAATCGACGTTAGTTGCCTTGGAGTCGTTGATGAACGCCACCCCATTGATGGTACCGACCGGTTCCAGGCGATGCGGCGCGTTGCGAAAGGTTAACAGCGCTTTCCGTATGTCGTCCGCGGCCACGCCGGCCAGCCGCGCTGCCGATACCGCGGCCATAGTGTTGAGCAGGTTGTGCGGTCCCACCAGCGTGGTATCGGATTGCTTTATGCGAAAACTCCCGTCTACGGTGAAGTTCATTTCTTGCCCGTCGTAGTACGCTTCGGTTTGACCCTGCAGGGAAACACGTATTTGACGCGCCCGGATATCCCGGCGATTGATCTCCTCCGCAATAATGGGATCGTCAGCGACATAGATGAAATACTGATCGGCGCCCATGTTGCGGACGAGCCGGAATTTCGAATCGGTGTATTCCGCCATGGAACTGTACCGGTTCAGGTGGTCGGGCGTAATGTTCAGCAGGATTCCCACCAGCGGATTAAAGGTGGTAATGCCGTCGAGCTGAAAGCTGCTCACCTCCAACACGTACCAGTCGTAATTGCCGGAAGCGACCTGGCGTGCAAAGCTAATGCCTACGTTTCCGGCAAGGGCTACTTTGTATCCTGCTTCGCGGAGCAGGTGATAGGTGAGCAGCGTGGTTGTCGTCTTACCGTTGGTACCGGTGATGGCTATGATGTTGCTTTGCGCATACCGGAACGCAAATTCGATCTCGTCAATGATTTCGATGCCCGCTTTTTCAGCGGCGGCAACGGCTGGTGCATTCCAGGGTATCCCCGGACTCTTCACGATCAGCGTGCAGTCCAGCACACGTTCCAATGTGTGTGTACCCTCTTCAAACGCAACGTCGGCAGCCGCCAACTCGGTTTTATATCCATTGGCGATCGCGCCGAGGTCGGACACAAAGACGTCATACCCCTTGGCCTTCGCCAGAAGGGCGGCTCCTGTACCACTTTCGCCTGCACCCAATATCGTAACGCGTTCCTTCATCTCAGTTTCAGGGTTGCCAGGGTGACAATAGCGAGCAGGATACCCACGATCCAGAAGCGCGTGACGATTTTGGATTCGTGAAGGTTTTTCTTTTGGTAGTGATGGTGCAGGGGTGACATCAGGAAGATGCGTCGGCCTTCACCGTATTTGCGCCTCGTATACTTGAAGTACGACACCTGTATGATCACGGAAAGATTTTCTATGAGGAAAATGCCGCACAGCACAGGTATGAGCAGTTCTTTTCGTACCGCCAGCGCAAGCACGGCGATGATCCCACCCAACGTAAGACTTCCGGTATCGCCCATGAACACCTGCGCGGGATAGGCATTGTACCAGAGGAATCCCAGACATGCTCCGACGAACGCTGAACAGAAAATTACCAGTTCGCCGAGGTTGGGAATGTACATTATGTTGAGGTAGTTACTAAAGTCGATACGACCGGAGAGGTACGCCAGTATCGCCAGCGTAAGCCCGATAATGCCTGATGTACCCGCCGCGAGCCCGTCGATTCCATCCGTAATGTTGGCACCGTTCGACACCGCGGCCACCACCAGGATGACGACACCTACGTAGATGATCCACGTAAATTCCGACGGGATGAAGGGGATCTTCCCATAATCCAGCTCATTATTCTTAAAAAAAGGAACCGTGGTCTTGGTTGATTTCACATCGCGAAACTGCAACTGACCCTCGCCCTCGGGAACGATTAGCGCATGATGTGCGGTAGCGATTGGATCGACTTCGCGAATAATTACATTTTCATTGAAGTAGAGTGTGAGCCCGACGATAAGGCCGAGGCCTACCTGTCCGACTACCTTGAATTTTCCTGCGAGGCCCTTTTTATCCTTCTTGAATACCTTTATATAATCGTCGAGAAATCCGATCAGACCGAGCCATACGGTGGCTACTATCAGAAGCACGACGTACACGTTCTCCAGCTTGGCGAACAACAGTGTCGGAACCAGGATCGCTCCTATAATAATGAGTCCGCCCATGGTAGGGGTGCCCTTCTTCTCCATTTGCCCTTGCAGGCCGAGGTCGCGGATTTCCTCTCCCACCTGCCTGCGGCGAAGAAACCGGATGAGCTCCTTGCCAAAGAATATGGTGATGAGCAAAGAAAAGAACGCTGTCATCCCTGCACGGAACGAGATGTACTGAAATACCCCCGCGCCTATCAGGTCGAATTCCCGGTCCAGATAATCAAAGAGATAGTACAGCATTCACCAATTCAGTTTGAAAACAATTTTTGCATCCGTGCTACCACTTCACGGTCGTCAAAAGGATGCTTCACGCCTTTTATTTCCTGGTATGTTTCGTGCCCCTTTCCGGCCACGAGTATAATGTCTTTGTCGGCTGCCATCATGCAGGCCATCTTTATCGCCTCTTCCCGATCGGGCATGACTACAACCTTCTTTGCATCGGTTGGCGTCACACCTTCCTGCATATCCCGGATAATATCCATCGGGTCTTCATCGCGCGGGTTGTCGGACGTGAGCACGACGCGATCGCTGAACTTGCAGGCAATCGAAGCCATGACGGGACGTTTGGCCTTATCGCGATTACCACCGCAGCCCACCACGGTAATTACCTGCCCGGCTTCTCCGCGAAACTGTTCGATAGTTTCAAGTACATTCTTCAGTGCGTCAGGCGTATGGGCGTAGTCGACAATGACCGTAAAGCGAAAGCCCGGGTTCACAACCTCAAAGCGGCCGGACACGCCGGAAAGTGACGACATCGTCTGCAACACTTCATCGGGATCTTTCCCCAGCAGGACGGCTACACCATAGACGGCGACCAAGTTGTAGGCATTGAAATCGCCGATCAGTTTAAACCATACATCCTTACCTCCGATTTCGAGTTCGAGCCCTTCAATGGAGTTGGTAATGATCTTCGCCTTGAAGTCGGCAGGTTTGCGCAAGCCGAACGTGTTCTTATCCGCCTTGGTGTTCTGGAGCATGATCATACCCCGCTTATCATCGATATTCACAAGGGCGAAGCTTCCCGGCGGTAGTTCGTCGAACAGTTTTTTCTTGGCGACGATGTAGTTTTCAAACGTCTTGTGGTAGTCGAGATGGTCGTGCGTGATGTTGGTAAACACCGCGCCAGCGAACTTGAGACCTGCAACACGTTCCTGCTCGATGGCGTGTGAGCTCACTTCCATGAAGGCGTGTGTACATCCTGCTTCTTCCATTTGGCGGAGCAGCGCATTGAGTTGAACCGGGTCGGGTGTCGTGTGTGTGGCTGGAATATTTTTATCCACAATTTTATTCACAACTGTGGATAACAATCCTGACGGATGACCGAGTCGCGTAAACAACTCATACAACAACGTCGCTGTAGTCGTCTTTCCGTTAGTTCCTGTGATGCCCGTGAGCGACACACGCTCAGATGGATTGCCGTAAAAGTTTGCAGCGATAAAGCCGAGCGCCCGCGCCGAATTCTTTACAGTGACGTAGGTAACATCATCCTGCAGGGTGTTGGGAAGTCGTTCACATACGATCACCTTCGCGCCTTTTTCTATGGCCTTATCGATAAAGGTATGACCGTCGCTCGTTGTTCCCTTGACGGCCACAAAAAGATAACCGGGCTGAACCGTGCGGGAGTCGAACGACACCCCCGGCACAGGGACAGTCATGTCACCCACAGTGGATGTCAGCGAAACGCGATACAAAATATCTTTCAGTTCGATCATCTCTATCCCAATGTCAAATAGACCCTGTCGCCATTGCGGATCTTCCGTCCCGGCGGCAGCGATTGCCGCTCGACACGGCCGGCTCCCTGGAACGATACCGTCAGGCCCACCTGCTCAAGTACGTAGAGCGCATCACGGAGCGTCATCCCGCTCACGTCGGGCACAAAACCTTTCCTTACTTCCTGCCGACGCAGGTCGACCGAATTCCCGTTTCGCACGGTACGAACCCATTCACTTTCCGCTTCCGGATGATTCGATACGCCCAGCGTGTTGCACAGCATGACGAGATCTTGCTGGCGGCCGGCGCGGATCACTGGAAAGATGCCGGATTGGGCAAACTTGGGTCCGTCCATGGCCATGTGCAGGCTGATGTCGCGCGCGTAAATGTTGTCGGCTATTTCTTTGAATACAGGCGCCGCCACGCTGCTGCCGTACTGCTGCCATCCACGCGGATTGCGGATGAGCACAATAGCGCTGTACTTCGGATCGTGTGCCGGGAAATATCCAACGAATGACGTGATGTACTTCCTGGTGTACCGTCCCTTTTCCAGAATCTGCGCGGTACCTGTCTTGCCCGCAATGCGATAATGGGAATCGGAAATATTTTTTGCCGTACCGTTTTCAACGACACCTTCCAGCATCAGTCTCAGCTTGTTGAGGGTCTTGTCGGAACAGATCCGTCCGTTCAAAACTTCGGTGTCGAAAGTCTTTCGGGTGTTGTCGGCCTGCCGTATCGACTTGACCAGTATTGGCTTGATCATCTTGCCGTTGTTCGCAACCGCGTTGTACAAGGCGAGTGTATGCAAAGGCGTGATTTCAAGGCCGTAGCCATAGGCCATCCAGGGGAGGCTGATGCCGCTCCAACCCTTCTGTCCCGGGCGTTTGATCTTAGGAGTAGGCTCGCCATTGATCTGGATCCCCAGGGGCTTCGACAAATGAAGCCGGTCGATGTGATCGATGAACCGCTGTGGATGCAAGCCGAAGTGTTTGTCTGCCAGCTTGGCCATGGCCACATTAGATGAATGTTCGAATGCGCCCTGGATCGTGACCTTCCCAAGGCCACCCTCTTCATGATCGCGAACGCGATGGTTATAGAACGCAGCCTCTCCGTTGCCGGTGTCGATACTGTCGGTAAGTTCAATGTTGGTGTCTTCCAGCAGTGCGATCATCGTGACCAGTTTGAACGTGGATCCCGGCTCGAACAGGCCACCCGCTGCAAAGTTGAATTTCTCGTAAAAGCCGCCGCGTCCGTTGGAAGAAAGATTCGATATGGCCTTGATATGACCCGTGTTGACTTCCATGACCACCACGAGACCGTCGTCGGCGTTGTGTCGTTCCATCGCGTTGTACAACGCGGTCTCCGCTACATCCTGCAGGTTGACGTCGAGGGTGGTAACGAGATCGAGACCATTGATGGCCCGGACATTATTCGCGTCAAGAACAGGCTTCCAAACGCCGCCGGAGATTTTCTGATAGTAGGCATACCCATCTCTTCCGGACAGCTCCTCGTTAAAACTGTATTCCAGGCCCGCACCTTTATCGTTTTCATTGACGAAGCCGATCGTACGCCGGCTGAGCTTGCTGAACGGGTTGTAGCGTACATCGACTTTTTCGAAGATGACACCGCCGCCAAGCCGGCCTTCTCTGAATATCGGCCAGGTCGACATCGCTTTTTTGTCCTGGTAATCGATACGCTTCTTGTTGAGGACAACGTATTGCCTTCGCGCAGCGCGGGCATCGCGAAGCATGCGCTTGTATTCATTCTTGGATTTATCGCCAAAGAATCGGGCCAGGCGTCCGGCCAGCGAATCCAATCCACTATTAAAGAGTTTGTCTGAGGGGATGGTCGCGTCGAAAGCAACGCGATAGAACGGCAGGGACGTCGCGAGCAAACTCCCATTGTCGGAGTAAATGTTGCCGCGCGTCGCTTTCACCTGTTTGTAGTCAAACGAAATGCGCTCTCCCATCTCTGCCCACTTCTCGCCTTCCACGAGTTGGATGTGCGCAATCTTCCCGACCACCGCCATCGAGAAGAGCACGGCAAGAATAAAGGCAATTCGTACCCGGAGCAGTATGGAGGTTTTAATATTCACCTTTTCTGACTACTATCTTGAAGGGAGGATCCAGGCTTTCCTTTAAGCCGAGGGGTCTTACTTTTTTAGCTACTTCTGACTGTTTACCGGCAAACATCAGATCGGCCTTCCGGGTGGTATAGTCTGCCCGCAGGTCTTCCACTTCTGCCCGCAGACGGTTGATCTGCCGGATCGTCTTTTCCGCGTAATGCGTGTTGCTGATGTAAAAGATGCCGAGAATCATTACGAACGCGATCTTGGGCAGGTGTGCTACCGGGAAGCCCTCCTCGAAATAATTCTCCAGTTGAAGCGCCTTCTCTATGCGGGAGAAGACGCCCTTTCCTTTTGATTTTTTCTTTCCGAATCCGATACGGAATTTGTTACCGCTCATTCCACGCTATGCTGAACTAATAATACCTTCTACTCCATCACTCTTTCACTCTTTCCGCGACCCTCATCCTCGCACTTCTTGCGCGACTGTTCTGCGCGAGTTCTTCCGCTGAGGGCGTCATTGCCTTTCGCGTTACGGGTACAAAGGGTCGTAGCGGGTTTCCGTAGATGTCTTTCTCCAACGCTCCGAACGCCTTTCCCGTGTTCATATAATTTTTCACCATTCGATCTTCCAGCGAATGGTAGGATATAACAACCAGCCTTCCTCCACCCAGGATCACTTCGCCGCATTGGTGCAAAAAATCTTCAAGCGCTTTCATTTCTTCGTTTACCTCTATTCGCAATGCCTGAAACACCTGGGCGAAATATTTGTTTTCTCTTCCCCGGGGCGCCAATGACCTGAGCGCGGACGTGAGATCCGTAGTTCGTGCAAAGGCACGCTCCGTCCTTGCCCTGGCAATCGCGCCGGCCGCTGTCCTGGCATTCCGGATCTCGCCGTACATGCCCAGGATACGGTGCAGGTCTTCCACACTATAGGTGTTCAATACCTGCGCCGCTGTCAGCGTCTGCCTCCGGTTCATGCGCATGTCGAGCGGGCCGTCGAACCGGGTTGAAAACCCTCGTGCGGCCGAATCGATCTGACGCGATGAAACCCCGAGATCTGCCAGAACGCCGTTTACAGCGGTGATGCCGTGTAACTTCAGGTACTGCTTCATGTACCGGAAGTTGGCGTGACAAAATTTGAAAGAACGACTACCTACTCTCTCTGCCTGCTCCCTGGCCTCCTCATCCTGGTCGAACGCAATGAGCATCCCGCCTTTGAGCATTTCCAGTATCGCCATACTGTGCCCACCCCCACCAAAAGTTGCGTCGACATAAACGCCTTCCGGATCCACCTGCAGCGCGGAAATGCTCTCCTGCAACATCACCGGCGTATGGTAAGAGGTCCCCGCCATTGCTTGATTCATTCTTTGCGCTCCTGCCTCGTCCGACGTTATCGCTCAGACGCTAACCTTGCGGCCGCACGTCTGCGTGTTTGGCCGCCAGGTTGGAAAGCTCTTCAGGATCCGTGATCTTATACTTTTCGTAGATCTCCGGATTCCAGATCTCCACCTTGGTCCCCGTACCTACCAGGATAACGTCTTTCTCCAGTTGCGCATACGCGATCATGTTCTTCGCGATAAGAATCCGCCCGCTGGCATCCATGTCTACCATCGCCGTTCCGGAAAAGAAACTCCGCTGAAGCTTCCGGTTCTCCGGATCCAACTCACTTAGCCCCGAAATTCTTGAGTAAACCCTCTTGAATTCCACCATCGGATAGAGGATAAGACATTGCTCGAACCCGCGCCTGACCACCAGCTCGCTGCTCCCTTCCGGAAGCTGAGCCTTGATCTTCGCCGGCAGTATCAATCTGCCTTTAGAGTCAAGTTTTGCCTCGTATTCGTAGGTGAAAAAGGTCATGTGACGTAGTGGTTGCCATGCTTTCTCCAAACAAACTTAAGCAAAAATGCTCCACTTTCAACCACTTCCCCCCACTTTTTTCCATTTTGAAGCCCGACAGGCCGGTTTCTATCCACGGAATGCCTTTCAGCCGGTCAGACGGCCCTTTAGCCTCGGCGAATTCCGGAAAAAAATGGCCGAAACAGGCCTGTTTCACACGATTGAAGCCTCCTGCCGCACCTCCTTGCCACCCGCTCGTTTGTCGCCGGATGGTCGGTTTCCAAATCAATTGTTGCATTTTTGTGTTTCGATAATTGAAAAATGCACCAAAAATGAGGGTATTGACTGCGGTGGGCCTGGCCCTGATACTTGCGGGGTGCCAGAAATCAGCACCGGAATTGAAACAAGGCGTATGGAGGGGTGTCCTCCGTCTGCAAGACCAGGAACTGGCCTTCAACTTTGCCATTCGGGCCGACTCGGCGGGCGCTTACGACGCCTTTATCAAAAACGGTAGCGAAAATCTGCTGCTTGACGAGGTTTATTTCCAGGACGACTCCCTGGTGATGCGGCTGCACATCTTTGACGCCGAACTCAGGGCCGCAATCGACGGAGACAGCCTCAGGGGGTACTACATTAAAACCTACGAAAAGAATTACCGCATCCCCTTTGTGGCGGCCCACAACCAGGATTTCCGGTTTAGCCCCTGGAATGAGGACAGTCATAGCGATTTTGGCGGGACTTACCGGGTGACCTTCACCGACGGGCAAAAGGTCATTCGCGCAGTCGGGATGTTCGACCACAAGGCGGGTAATATTATAGAGGGCACGTTCATGACGCCGACCGGCGACTATCGCTTTCTTGAGGGCAGCGTCGACGGAAATCAGATGACACTCAGTACCTTTGATGGCAACCACGCCTACCTGTTCAAGGCGACCAAAACGAGCGACTCTACCCTGACGGGCGACTTCTGGTCCGGCAAGACTGTCCATCGCCAATGGACCGCAACGCTCGATCCGGAGGCCAACCTCCCCGACCCCGAAGGGCTCACGGTAATGCGCGAGGGACACACCACCATCGATGTGCAGTTTCCCGACCTGAACGGTAACATGTTAGGCCCGGCCGACGAAAAGTACCGCGACAAGGTCGTCATCCTTCAGCTTTTCGGAACCTGGTGTCCCAACTGCATGGACGAGACGCGATTCCTCGCGGATTGGTACGAGCGCAACAAGCACCGCGACGTAGCGATCATTGGGCTGGCCTACGAAACCAGCGCCGATTTTGACTACGCGCGCGATCGGGTGGCCACCATGGCGGACAAGCTGAACGTCGGATACGACCTGGTAATTGCAGGAAGCCGCGATTCGGAGAGTGCCTCCAGGTCGCTACCCATGCTCAATGGTGTAAAAGCATTCCCCACCACGATATTTATCGGTCGCGACGGTACGGTAAAGAAGATTCACACCGGATTCACCGGGCCAGGTACGGGCATTTATTATGAACAGCACGTGCAACAGTTCGACGAATACGTTAATGAACTTTTAAACGAGAACGTCGCTTCCCGTAAATGATGGAGCACTACACAGACCATAGAGCTATTACAACGCCCGAAATCGGGTCGCCCGTTGCAAAAGGGGTGCGGGTAGTCGTAGGCCTTTCCGGTGGCGTCGACTCCAGCGTGGCAGCCTACCTGTTGAAGGAACAAGGCTACGACGTCATCGGGATCTTTATGAAGAACTGGCATGACGACTCCGTTACCATCAGCAAGGAATGCCCATGGCTCGACGACAGCAACGATGCGATGATCGTGGCCCAGCACCTGGGCATACCATTCCAGGCCATCGACCTCAGCGGGCCTTACAAGGAACGTATCGTCGATTACATGTTCCGTGAATACCAGCGCGGGCGGACACCGAATCCCGACGTCCTTTGCAACCGGGAGATCAAGTTCGATATTTTCCTTTCCACCGCCTTGAAGCTGGGCGCCCAGTTTGTCGCGACCGGCCACTACGCCCGAAAGGAATCTACTATAGTGAACGGTCAGACTGTGCACCGGCTGCTTGCTGGAAAAGACAACAATAAGGATCAGAGTTATTTCCTCTGTCAGCTCACCCAGGATCAGCTTTCGCGATCCCTCTTTCCGCTCGGCGAACTCAGCAAACCCGAAGTCCGGGCCATCGCAGCGCGCATCGGGCTGATCACAGCCGGCAAGAAGGACTCACAAGGCCTGTGCTTTGTCGGGAAGGTACACCTTCCTGAATTCCTTCAACAACGGCTCAAGCCGAAGAAGGGGCAGGTGATGGAAGTCCCGGCCGACAGTGAAATTTTCCAACAGCCGGACAGCGATGATCCTAAGGCATTGTCGCGTCCGTACGCACTGGTACCATCGGCGGGACGCGTTGTCGGCGAACACAATGGCGCACATTACTACACGATCGGCCAGCGGCGGGGATTAAACATCGGCGGATTTCCCGAACCGCTCTTTATCATCGGAACAGACACCGAAAAAAATATCGTATATGCCGGCATGGGTGAAGACCATCCGGGGTTGTTCCGCATGGGACTGTTTGTACGCAACGACGACGTACACTGGGTGCGGCCTGACCTCGCCCTTTCTCCGGGTGATAGCGCACGCTACCAGACGCGCATCCGATACCGGCAACCCCTTGAAGACTGCACGCTGTTCCTGCAAGACGAAGGCATGTACGTGATCTTCGACCAGCCCCAACGCGGCGTTACGCCCGGGCAGTTTGTGGCCTGGTATGATGGAGAGGAACTGGTGGGATCGGGCGTTATTGAATAGACGCAGAGGCAGGGGCAGGGGCAGGAATAGATGCAGGGGCAGAGGCAGAGGCAGGGGGGTTAGAAGGGGTAGCCTACTGCTATATTGAACACGAGGTTACTTTTCCGCCATTCACTACTTGAGAAGGTGATATCGCGAACCACCCATTGTTCGCCCTCGTCGAGCCACGGCTTACGTATCGGAATTCCGACGTCGAAACGGAGGATGAAAAACTGAAAATCCAACCGAAGGCCAAGGCCCGTACCTACGGCGAGCTGGTGCAGAAAACTATCCCAGGCAAACTTACCGCCCGGGCGCTGTTCATCGTCCGTCAGTAGCCAGATGTTACCGGCGTCGACGAACACCGCGCCTTTCAGAAACCGGACGATATCGAATCGGTACTCCACATTGCCTTCCAACTTGATGTCGCCGCGCTGGTCGATGAATTGTATGTCTTCGGGATCTGCCGTTGCATGAAAGGTACCGGGTCCTACCGTCCGGGCTGGAAATGCGCGAATGCTGTTGCTGCCGCCCGTAGAGAACTGCTTGATGTAGGGCAGCTGCGTTGAGTTTCCGTACGGGTAGCCGCTTCCAGCTGCAAGGCGGAAGACGAGCCTGTTCCGGCGGTCGAGTTGCAGGTAGTATCTAAAGTCGACGTCACCCAACACAAACTGCGAGAACGGCTGTCCGAAAATGGATCCCTGCGTGCCTTCCGAATCGCTCTGGCCGCCTGCAATCCAGTTCGCCAGGTTTCCTGAAAGATTGAGGTTTCCGTGAAAGAAGAAATGCGACCGGCGTTGCGCCCTGGAATCGTAGGCGACGGCACCTGGGTCTTGCAACTGGGTGTTCAGTTGAAACGAGTACCGCATTCCCGGAATAAACTGGTCCTGGAATGAATTGCTGAGGTAAGGGTTCTCATCGAGAAGGTCCTCAAACGCCTGCGACTTTTGGGTGACGCGCACGTAGTTCAAGTCGATAGGATAAAGTTCGTGATTCTTGGTGGTAGTCTCCCGCCAGCTATATCCTGCTGCAGCGTTGAAGGAGTTCAACTGGAAATAGCCGATGCGGCGCTGGAAGGTGGTGCGGATCTTGAAGTTGGTGTGCGGAATGAACTTCGTCGAATAGTACGTTATGCGTATGGGAGAAATCATACGCGGCACTGAAAGACTTGTCTCCGTGAAAAGCTCCACGGCAGTAAGCGGTTCCGTCGCCTGCCGATTGATCTGTACCTCATACGAACCGCTGATCTTGAACTGGAACTGCTCGGCACCCCCCAGGAAATTCCGATTGGTGAACGTCGCGCTTACACCGGGACCGACGAAGTTATTGGACTTGCTGACGCCCTGTACCTCCAGCCGTAGTGATTTCTTTAGCAAGGGCGTCAGGTAGATGGAAGCGTCCAGCAACGAGTCGCCTGCCTCGCGGTAACGGATGTTCACGAATTTGAACGTTCCCAGTCCCATAAGGTGACTGATCGTAAAGTTGTGCATTGTCCGCGAGTACAACTCTCCGGGCCTGATGTTGATCACGTCGGTGAGCACGCGCGGGCGAAAGGCTCCTTCCGTGCTCACATAGCGGTACCCATCCACACGTACCGTGTCACCCGAAACTGTTGCTGAATCCAATCCCGCGTCCCACACTGAAAAGTCGTTGACAACATCAACGTTCCTCATCACGTAGGGCCGGGTCGCTTTCGCGGGAATATCCGGCGCATAAGTGAGTTTAAGGTCGACCTTGCGCCCACCCACAGTTGTATCAGCTTCGAAGAGCAAATGCCGATCGTCAAAATAGTAGTAGCCGTAGTCTTCCAGCCTCATTTCGAGTCGGGATCGCTCGTCGGCAAGCCGTTGAAGGTCATACCGCTGACCCTCCCTGAGGAATGTCTCGCGCATTATTTCTGCACTATCGCGGAAAATGCTGTCGCGGGGGATTTCGATGTTCCGAATGCGGAAGGGCGGATACAGTTCGATGTCATATACGACGGTAGCTTTCTTTCGCTTCCGTTCCACCGACGATTGAACGTGCGATTCAAAATATCCCCGGTTAAACAGGTTGCCTTCAAGAATGTCGGTCGTCAGTTCGGGCTTAGCATCCGACAACAGTACCGGTTCCGTTCCAAACTTCTTTCGAATCCAGGCGCCCAATCCCTTGGTCTTCGTTCCCGTCACATAATAGATCCAAACACCGGGCCGCGCGCCGAGTATTGTTCCGTTCGGTTTGGGCGCGATCATTTCCTCCAGTTCCGACTTCAGCGTTTTGCGTTTTCCTACGTTGCCATGAGGATGAAATACAATGTCGGCGCCTGCATAAAAACTCTCCCCCTCGGCCAGGAACTTATTTGCTGTGCATGACGTGAGCATCGTCCCTGCCAGGGCCAGGAATGTTATCAGCGTCCGATGACGGCCTGTTATCCTATTTCTCCGCGTCATTTGCCTTAAATAATTCGCGCAGGGAGTTGTAGTCTTTAATATATATGAGTCCCACTCCCGTCTCTTTTAATTCACCATCGATCATGTCATAGTCGCCGGCATAAAATCCGTTGATCCTGAACCGTCCGTCTTCTGTCAGTTTATATTCGAGGGCCAGGTCGCCAATGTAATCCGTAACATCTCCCTGGCTGCTGCCCCCTTCGATGTCGACATTGCCTGCCAGCTTTACCACCAACCTGTCGTCGAGCAGGCGCTTGGATACGCCCAGCTGAAGTTGTGTGTAGTCGGAGGATCGGCCTTCATTGTAATCGGAGCCCGATTGAAGATCGAACGTGAGTTCCACACCCTTGATCTGTGAGGCCATGCGGTTGAGTTGGTCGGACAACATCCTGTTGACGCTGGTCCGGGCCGCTGCGCTGAGGGTTCCGCCGCTCTGGCTTTCAAACGGATTATCCGAAACAAAACGTTGCAAGATGAGCAAGGCAAAGACCTGTTTGTTCAGGTCTTGCTCGCGCGTGTTGATATCCTGTATGCGGGCGTATACGCTTCCGCCCACAGCGCCGCGTTGCTGTTCCGGCATATCGAGCCTGAAAGAAATTTCCGGTCTTAACAGCTCTCCCTGAATTATGAGGTAAACCTGAAAGGGCAAGCGCGAACGATACGGCCCCATATCGCTCCCCTCCGTTGCCTGGGAAGCAAAAAGGTCGATCGGCGCGGCATCAATGCGGTTCAACGCGGTGATGTTGAGGTCTGCGTTCATGGGTTCACCGTTCCAGGTGATCGAACTCCCCGACTCTATTTCGAATTGGCGCTTTACCAGTTTGTAGAAGGTAAAGTCATACGATCCCTTCGTGAGCTCATAGCGACCGGCGAGGTTGATGTCGCCGGTTTCATCGATATCCAGGGTCAGCGTGGCGTCGCCATTTACTACGAGCCGGTCGCCGGTCATCGGATCCATTACAATCGCAAATGTTTCTTCTTCGTTGAGCTCAATGCGCGCAGTTAAGGTAATGCCCTGGAATGGCGCACGACTGGAAAGCGTGTCCAGGCCTTTTTCCAGTTCGGCCATATGCTCGGGCTTGTCGCGGTCGACAAACGATACGATGCCTTCAGACTGCATCACACCCGCTTCACTTTGGGGCACGACAAACGTAAATGTGCTCTCTTCACCCAGGCTTATCGTCATGTCCACCTCCGGTCGTTCCAGCGTTCCGGTTACGCGGGCATTGGTATTCAGCCAGACCTTGCCATAAAACAATTCATTGTCACCTTCCTCCGTGTTCAGCAACTGAAAGTTCCGTGCCACTGTAGTCAGGTTCAGCCTATATTGACCGGCGGCATCACCGGTCATTCCACCATTGAACGTGAGCACATTGTTCTGCTGGTCGCGAACGGTAAAATTCTCTAGTGTGATGGTCCGATTTTGAAATCGGATGGTTTCATTTTCAAGCCGGATCGGTATTTTGGTATACGCCGGCAACGCTTCCGCGTCTTGCAACGTAAGTGATCCTCGTATGGCAGGTTCCGCAAGAGATCCATTCACGGACAGGTCGGCTTTTAGCATTCCTTTGAGTCCGGTTGCATATTGTGTGATGAAGGGTTGTACTGTTGCGAGGGCGAGTGCTCCGATATCCACCTCCAGGCTAACCTGCCCGTCCGCGCCCGACTGGATCCGGCCGGCCACATCGACGTTCAGGCCTGGTCCTTCCCCCGATGCATCAATCGCGGTCAGCATAGGCTCCGGTTGATCGACAGTGATCTTTAGGTTGCCCAGCGATTCACTTCCCGCCGCGAGGTTGCTCATCGTAAGCTCAGCCCGTATTGGGCCGCGCGTGGTGTCGCTGAATACGAAGATGTCGCCATCGAGCGTGCCGCGCATGACCGTGTCTGAAAATGCCGCGTTGATGAGGGTCTCCACTCTCAGGTCCGCCAGGGATATATTCAATGCGCCGTCTTCTCCAACGGGCGCCTTAATGCTAATGCGTTGCTGCTCGTGGGTCAGATCAACATTTTCTGCTGCAAATCCAGACTTCCCGATACGAATAGAATTTTCTTCCGGAACAGTCCAGGAATCGTAGTTGAGCATGAGATTGTCCGGATCCAGGCTGAACGCATAGGCATCCTCCAGGCTTTGAAAGACTCCACGGATGACATAGCGCTCCTCCGCCGCGGAATCGTACACGGCAATCCCCGTCTCGATGGCGCCGTCTTCCACTGTCCCGTCGAATTGAAGCGAGGGAATGCGCATGCTTCCCGCGAGGATATCGTCAGCGCCAAACTCATACTCGAGCCGTTGTCGTCCGGAGTTGGCAGTCAGCAAAAGGTTTCGAGCAGCAAACGAAGTATGTACCAGTTCATTGATGTCGATAACAAGTTCCAGCTGGTGGTCATCGCTATCGAACGAACCCCTGATTTCTTCAATGTCGATACGCTCAAGATCGGGAACCAGCACTTCCGTAAGTATGGCCGTATTCCGAAGGTCAATTGAAAATTCAAAGTTTTGCGACCCCGTCACCGTGGTGTCGCTTTCGAGGGGGTAGTAGGTGCTGAAGTGCGACCGTAGCACAGACGGCAGGCTGAGCAGATCAAATGATCCGGAGAACCGCATCTGCATAAAATCGGAGTCTATGTTCAGCGACGCCTTGCCTTCTTCTGTGAGGGAGGCTACGAGCAGTGAATCCACGCGATAGACCTTCTCGCCGTTGTTAAAGGCTGCGTCGTGAATGGCAAGGTCGCCATTAAGGTTTGCCGGGTCGGCGTTATCGAGATTCACCGAAAGCTTTAGGGTCGCTTTCAGCGGACGGTCGAGAAGATTCAGCGCCTGCAGGTCGACCTGACGGAGATCGAGATCAAAATGGTAGGCCTTTTCTTCGGAAGCGTAGCTGTAGTCAAGATCACCTTTCAGTTCAAACGATAAGTTCGGATCGTCCATTGACGCCATGCCATTGAAAACCGACTTCTGTACGGAGCCATCAATTACCAGATCGCGATAGACGTAATCGTTAAAGCCGAATTCATTGACGATCACACGCGCATACGCGTCGATGTCTTCCGGTGAAAGGCCTGCGCCTTCCACCGAGCCTTCAAGGTCGACAATACCCAACTTATCCTGTCCGAGCAGGCGGCCCAGTTGAAGCTGGGATATGTTCACGCTTCCGCGATAAGCGCGCAGCGTGGATTGCTCGTCGAGGCGGAGTACAGCGTCGGCGGCAACTGACCCCAGGTTCGACTCCAGGGTGGCCCTGATCGACGGATTTGCAAGTGTTCCTGAAAAATTACCATGCAACGCAAGGGTCTGTGGCAATTCAGCGGATGGTGGCAACAACGTGTCGGGAAGCAGAATGGAAAGGTCGGCTGCTGTGGTACGCAACGCCTGGAGTTCAAGATCAAAGCTCAGTGAGTTTCTGTCAGAAATGTTCCGTAAGTCCCCGCGTGCTGCAACGTGCGAATCGCCGAGGGCGTCCACTGAAAACTCGTCGAGGGTTACGTTATTGCCCTTGCCCGAAGCGTCTATGGCAAAGTATACTCGTCCCGTGTCCGGCAGGTTGAGAGGTGAGAGCGTTGGGGCAAGGAGATTGACGTCGCGCATGCCGATATAGGAATCGGATGCGGCGAGTGTAAACTCGAGTTGATCGAGGTTGTCGGCGACGTGCGCAAGCGAAGGGTAGCGTGCTTCTGTCGACAATTGGAAGCGCGTATTAGGGGTACGGAGGTCGAGGTTCTCGATCACCGTATGAACCGAATCGGAGAGCAGGCCGGCGGCCAGGTTTCCCAACCGGAAGCCGCCGGATTCATGGAACGCCAGTTGTTCGATATCCGCAGCATAGCGAGACGGGGTTATCGCGATGTCGCTGATCTCTGCCTGAAACTGTGTAATCCAGAGATGATTGGGATCGAGGCCAGGCTTCCGTTCGATGCTGAAGTCGTGATATTGCACCGCGTTTTCCGCCAGTGAAAGACGGCCGAGTTCCAGGGACCACGTTCCTTCCGATGGAGTTTTATTTGATAACGCCACACTATCGGCTGCGCTCACGGAATCGCGGGCGGTAAGCTGATGATAGGCGATAAAGCTTTTTTCCAAATGAAATGCGTCGGCCGAGATGGCGGGGCCTTCAAGGTTGACGTTAGGGTTGTCGACGCTTAAGCCGCCCACGTCAAAGTTGATTTCGCTTCCCGACTGATCATCCCGGTAGCGCACCCGGGTCTGGCGGATGTCTATGGTGCCCGCCAGTAGCCTGAGCGGTGCATCGTTGCTTTCGCCGTTATCTTCAGGTACCTCAGGGGCGTTTCCGGCGGCGGTGGTCACATCCGCCGACAAGCCGTCAACGGCAATGCGGGCAAGGTCTATGAGGCCGGCGGCGAGGTCGAATTCGCGTGCCCTGGCCTCTAAACCTTTGAGTACGACGTCAATAGAGATACCCGAATAGCGATCATCATATAGTATGTCAATATTATTCAGGGTAGCGCCCCGGATCGTGAAATCCCAGGGTTTAGATGGGGATTCTTGTGGAGATTCTTCACCAGCGAGCGAATCCAGGATAAAGTCGAAGTTGAAAGAACCTTCGGCGGTTCGTGTTACCTGGCCTTTAATATCCGTAAGACCGACATCGTTTAGTTGGATGCGGCGGGACAGGAGACCGAAAAGGTCGGCGTCTACGGAAATCCGGCCCGCATATAACAGTGTATCCTCGCGCGGGTCCGCCACGAGAAGATTGTCCAGCACAATACGTTTAGGGAAGGAGATTACCAGGCGTTCCAATGAAATTTCGGCGCCGGTCGTCTCTTTCAGCGATGTTACTACCCGCTGAACGATCTTATTCTGGACTGCGGGAATCCGTATGATAAGGACTAGTAGTAACAGGAGCGCAACCAGGGCAAGCCATATCCATCCGAAAATGCGAATCACTTTCAGGATGGTGCGCTTGACTGCATTGCGTTTTTCCTGCATGGAAGGTGTCTCCTTATCTATTGCACACCCGGGGCTTCTGGGTGTTCGGGTAATTTCGCCCCTTTCCCCCATTTTCCGGATGTGTGCTCAGAAATTTGCGACTGCAATTACATTGCCGGATTTAAAATTGCGCGCGACAGGCGTCTCCCGATTCGTGTGTTATCACCCTTCAAAATGACATTTCGTCTTCACATATCAGCGCTTTGCCTGTTTTTCCAAATGCCTCACACAAGGTTCTCCCCGCCGCCACGTTTTGATGGCGTAGTTTAATTTTTAAGGATCCCGCTGCACCTGCATGCCCCTGCCACACCAGGGGTATTTGTCCGCCGGCCGGGGAAGCGAGGGCGGACGCGGCGGTGCCGGGATCCTTTTTTTCTTCACGCTCACTCTGATTTTCCCAGGCTCACGGTGTGCCCTTCTCACACTCGACCTGCACTTTTTTCCCTCCGAAGCATCCGTCCATACAAGATTTTTTCCGGTCAAACCATTGGGGTTAGAATGAATGGCCGGGGTGCATATGCTTTGTCAAAAACCGTCCAGAAAATTTAATTCGTGCCAGAACGTTGCGGATTGTAACTTGACTCAAACTTAACTCATCACGTATGAAAAGGCTACTGATACTCACCATGGTGATTCTATTCTCCGGTATCCATGCCATCGGGCAACAGATATCGAAGGAGGAGCTCATCTTTCTGACCCCTGAGTGGAAGGGGGAACGCTTCCCTGACGGGCGTCCGAAAGTTCCCGATGACTTGCTGGAACGTCTCAAACTCGTAACCCTTGAGGAGGCGTGGGCAGTGCTGCGCGGTCATAATTTTAACCATCAGTATGAGGATGGATGGGTCATGATCAATCCTGATAGTGTATTGGTGGGGCGTGCGGTAACGGCCACCTTTATGCCGGGCCGGCCCGATATTCACCGTGTTATAGACAAGAAAGGCCACGAGCAGGACGGTCGTGTAAAATCACAAAACTCCTGGCCGATCGACATGCTGGTAAAAGGTGATGTTTACGTAGTCGATCAGTTTGGGGCGCATGAGGATGGGCCTACCATTGGCGACAACCTCGGTAATTCCATCTATGTAAAGACCGGAAACGGTATAGTGTACAATGGCGCGGTGCGCGACATCAACGGCCTGAAGGAAATCGGCTCCTTTACTTCGTTCTTTAGGTCCTATCACCCCTCCCACCACCTGAACAACCCGGATCGTGCGCTGAACACAACGCTGGTCGGCATTAATACACCGACGCGTATCGGAAAGGCTACGGTGATGCCCGGCGACATCGTGCTGGGCCGAGACGGCGGCGTCATCTTTATACCGCCGCACCTGGTAGAGCGTGTTGTGAAGACGTCAGAAGTTGTGCGGTTGCGCGACATGTTTGGCCATCAGCGCCTTCGTGAACAAAAGTATACACCCGGCCAAATCGATACCCGCTGGTCGGATGAGATTGAGAAGGATTTCTCACAGTGGCTCAACGAGCACATTGACGAACTTCCTGTTCCCAAAGAACAAATCCAGGAGTTGCTCAAGACACGTACCTGGTAAGTTGCCCTGATTTATGACACAAAATTCAACCCAATCGTGAAAACAAACACATCGACTTCGCGGCGTTCCTTTTTGATGAAAAGCGCCCTGGCCGCAGGCGCACTGTCACCCTTCGCCACCTTCGGAAAAGGTTATGAGGAAGCCATTGATCGTGCACCGAAGTTGTCGGCGCCCAGTGATCTGAAGATCACGGAGATCAAGTGCGGCTATATCCGGAACGGGCACAGTCTTTTCGTCAAGATATACACCAACCAGGATGTTTGGGGTTGTGGCGAAGCCGTGGATGCGACGCCGGGAACATACCATCTCGTTCAGATGATGGGTCGGAGGATCCGGGGACGCAGTCCGCTGAACGTGCACAGGTTGTTTGAAGACATCCGGCGGAGTGGCTTCTTTGAAGGCGCGCAGTCCGGCATGTTCATCGCCGTGCTGTCGGCCATTGAATCCGCCCTTTGGGATCTTGCCGGCAAGGCGTTGAACGTTCCTGTTTATCAACTGCTGGGTGGCAAATTCCGCGACAGGATCAGGGTCTATTGCGATACTGCCCTTTATCAGCACAACCTTCCGACCCCTCAGGATTTTGCCACGCATGCGAAGCGGGTAAAAGACATGGGCTTTACCGCCATTAAGTTCGACCTGGATCAATTCAACGATCCGAATAAGTACGACCGATATAACTGGACCGCCAGTCCGGCGGAAATTCAGCGCATGGTAGACCAGATCGCAGCTGCACGTGAAGCGGTTGGTCCGAAGATCGACATTTGCGCCGATATGCACGGCAGGTACGATGCTATTACCGGCCAGCTGGTCGCCAAGAAACTCGAGCCTTATAACCTGATGTGGTTGGAGGAACCGATTCCGGCTGAGAACCCGGAGGCATATAAGATTATTGCCGATTCAACGACCACGCCGATTTGCGCCGGAGAAAACCATTACCTCGCGCATGGGTTCCGGCGCTTGCTGGAAATCGGCGCTGTCGATGTGGTCATGCCGGATCTTCAAAAAGCCGGAGGGCTGGGCGAAGGTCAACGCATCGCGAACCTTTCGAACCTGTACTACGTGCCCTTTGCTCCGCACATGGTCGCTTCGTTCCTTGGCGCCATGGCGTCCGCCCATGTGTGTGCGTCGGTACCGAACTTCATGATCCTCGAATGGCAGATCTATTTCCATGACAATCCGATGTTCAAGGAGATCGTGACCTACGATGGGGAAATGGTTAAAGATGGGTTCATCCCGCTTTCGGAAAAACCCGGTGTAGGTGTTGAGATCAATGAAGAAGGCATGAAGAAGTACGCCACCCCGGGTGTGCCCTTCTTCGAATAAAAAACTGATTTCAAGTTTTGCCAGAGCCTGTCGGCGGCGGGTAAAGTCCCCCAAGCCGGCAGGCTCTTTGGTTTGAAGGTATTGAGGATTAGCCAATTTCTGCTAAATTTCCGCCACAAGCGGGAGTAGCTCAGTTGGTAGAGCGGCAGCTTCCCAAGCTGCAGGTCGCGGGTTCGAGACCCGTTTCCCGCTCCCCTTCTTCACCTTCATCCTCACCCTCACCCTCACACTCACACCCACTCTCACTCTCACTCTCACTCTGATTCCCCGTTCGTGTACTCCCTCAACTTTTCCGCTGCAACCGTTTGAAGTGACGTAATAAATTCCAAATTTCGGATAACAGAACCCTGAACCTGATGTTTGCGATCGATCCTGGTAACCGAGCCGCCTCATCAACCCCGGAATCCGAATTTGGAAATCCGCGGTTTGTCGATGAGTCTGTACTGTGGGACAGCTTTAAGAAGGGCAACGACCTGGCCTTTACCGTTCTGTACCGCAAGTACGTACAACGCCTCTATAATTATGGAATGCACACCTGCCGGGACAAGGAGCTGGTCAGCGACTGCCTGCAGGAATTGTTTGCGCGCCTGTGGGATCGCCGGGAGACGGTCAGCGCCGTGGGATCGGTAACGTTCTACCTATTTAAGTCGTTCAGGCGGCTATTAATGGCAAAAATCGTCGCCCGAAGGCGTTTTTCGACCTTTTTGGCTGGCAACGCATCCCTGTTCGACTTCATGCCGTCCGCGGAGGACGGTATTATCGATGCGGAGGTCCGGCAAATTCAATCTGAAGAATTACAACGCTGCATCAAGGCCCTCACCCGCCGGCAGCGTGAGGCGTTGTTTCTCAGGTTTTTCAACGATCTGAGCTATCACGAGGTGGCCGCCATCATGGAAATACGGGTAGACTCCGTATATAATATCATTTCCAAGGCCATCGACACCCTCCGTAAAAAGATGAAGATGCCCCTATCCTTCGCTTTTCTGCTGGGCCTGATTAATTCCCTGATTTTTTAAAAAAAAGTCCAAAAAAACGATGAGAAATCGGTTGCGGTGCCCTCTTTATGAGTGTACAACCCCGAAACCGTGAAGGATTACGTACATTTTTGCGTCAACGACTTCGTTATGGACGCCAATTTTCAGGATTGGGTTAAGAACCCCGGTCCTGAATCCGACGCGTTCTGGCGGGCCTGGATGGCCGACCATCCGCAAAAACTCGCCGAAATCGAAGAGGCGCGATATATCCTCAAGAACCTCAATTTTCCCGAGCACAGACTCACCGGCGATGAAGTGGCCGAATTGTGGACCCGGATTCGAACCGTTCCTGTGCGCCAGGCCGCCCGCAGTACCCAAAAATTCCTTCGGTGGGGCGTTGCAGCGGCGATTGCCCTCTTTGCGGTCGCCCTGTACGCATTGAACGATGCGCCCGAGAAGGTCACCTATGAGACGGCATTCGGACAAACGCGTTCGATAACACTGCCTGACGGCTCCTCCGTCACCCTTAATGCAAATTCAAAACTCAGCTACACAGACAACTGGGATAATGCAAATGCACGAGAAGTGCAGCTATACGGTGAAGCCTTCTTCTCTGTCACGCACCAGGAAAACGATCAACCTTTTGTGGTCAGGACCGGTGACGGCGTTGCCGTAGAGGTTCTCGGTACAACGTTCGACGTGTACCACCGAACCCAGGAAACAAAAGTCTTGCTGAACACCGGAAAGATCAGACTGAGCCTGCCCTCGGCGAACAATGAAAAGATAATTATGCAACCCGGCGAACTTGTGGAATTCCGCAGCAACCAGGTATCGCGTAAGAATGTAAATCCCCAGAACTATGTGGCCTGGACGGAAAACCGATTGGTGCTCGACCACACGAGTTTGCGGGAGATGGTGCGGATGCTGCACGACAATTACGGCATCTATGTGGAGGTAAGTGATCCACAGTGGCTTGACCAGACCGTCTCGGGATCAATGCCGACTGCCGGCGAAGAAGAGTTGGTCCTTCAGATCGCGAAGGCTTTTCAACTTCAGGCAGAGCATAAAGGCGATACGGTCATCCTAACTGAGTAACCCTGAAAACCCAATTAATATGAAAACAAAAAAGAGTAGTACCACAACAATAAACCATAGCTTATGAGATACAGCTACCTATTAGTCGCATGGTTCGTGTTGGCGAGTTTTACTGCCCGCTCCCAGGCGGAAGTTTACTACGCGTCACGGACTAACATGGGTTCTTACACAGATGGACATAAGAACCCTTTGAAGCAGAGCTTGCATGAACTGGAACGGTCCTTCGGAGTGTCTATCGCCTACAAGGACGAGTGGGTGGAAGGCCAAACGGCGCACCGTGACATTTCGAACTTCAAGACAGTTGAGGACGCCCTTTCGGAATTGTTCCGAGGCACACGGCTGTACTTTGAAAAGGCCGGTGAACGTTTCTACGTCATCTACCAACGTAATGCCACAACCCCGGCCAAGCCGGCCCAGCAGTCGGCAACACGTATACTTCCTCCGTTGTACACCGCGAGCACCAGTGCTCCCGTGATTTCAGCGCCGGAAGTAACGACCTACATGCACAAGGACGAGTTTGTGGTCAGCGGAACCGTGCGCGATGAAAACAACGGCACCTTCCCCGGCGTTAACGTTCTCATTAAGGGAACCACTTCCGGCACATCGACTGACATCAACGGTCGGTACACGCTGGACGTAGGCACCACAGATGCCGTCCTGGTATTCTCGTTCGTAGGCTATGCCACGCAGGAAGTTCCTGTCAATGGCAGAAGCGTGATCGACGTTACTATGGAGCCCGACATCAGGTCGCTGGACGAGATTGTCGTCACAGCGCTGGGTATCGAGCGTACGACCCGCGGTCTGGGATATGCCGCGAGTAAGGTCAACGCAGAAGATCTGAGCATCAACCGTACGCCGAACGTGATGAATTCACTACAAGGCAAGATCGCCGGTGTGAATGTTTCTTCACTGGGTACAGGCCCCGGTGGTACGTCGAAGATCCGGATCCGCGGACAGTCGTCAATGGGTGGCCAAAACAACCCGCTCATTGTTATCAACGGCGTTCCCATGGATAACACCAACTTCGGTACAAACCCCAACAACCAGGGCTCCGATACGTCCATCGGTACGCGCGGCGGTGGTATTACCGCTGACGGTGGGGACGGTATGCTCAGTATCAACCCTGACGATATCGAGAGCATGACCGTACTGAAGGGCGCGCCTGCTTCCGCGTTGTATGGCTCACGCGCAAAGGACGGTGTGATCATGATTACAACGAAAACGCGCGGTGAAGGTCAAGGTATAGGCATTACCTATAATATGAACTATACCAATGAGCAGCCGCTCGACTTCACGGACTACCAGTATGAGTACGGCCAGGGTGAAAACGGCGTCCGCCCGATGGCACCCAATCCGACCTCAGGTCAGTGGTCGTTCGGCGAACGTTTCCAGCCCGGAATGACGCACATTCTCTTTGATGGTGTGGAAGTACCCTACATTCCCAGGCCCGGTTTTGTTGACAAGTTCTTCCGCCATGGCCAGAACCTGACCCATACGATTAGTTTCTCATCCGGCGGTGAAAAGGGTGGCTTTAACCTCTCGCTTTCTGATATGACAAGCAAGGGTATCGTTCCCAACAACGCCTTCTATCGCCGCACGGTCAACTTTGGCTTCGACTATGCATTGTCCGATAAGGTGTCTGTACGGGGTAACGTGAACTACTCCAACGAGTTCAACAAGAACGCGCCTAACGTCGGTAACCAGGACAACACCATTCCTGTGGCGTTGTACAATATGGCCAATTCCATGCCGCTCGACTTGTTGAATGAGAAGAAGTACAATGAGGATGGCAACGAGTATGTCTACTCCCGGTTTATGAACCGTACCAACCCGTACTTTACGCTGGCTGAACAGTTCAACAACGTTACGCGCGACAGGTTGTTTGGAAACATCTCCGTTCGCTACGATGTGCTGCCCTGGTTGTACGTTCAGGGTCGTATCGGCCAGGATTACTGGTCACGCGATCAGGAATACAACAACTTCCCTACAGGCCAGGCCTCGCGTGGACCCGCGCCTGCAGGTTTCGTCAACGGACAATATACACAGGAAGCCCGCCGCTTCCGGGAAATCAATGCTGACTTCCTGACCTCGGCGACACGACAGTTCGGCGACTTTGGTGCAACGCTCACGTTCGGCGGTAACCACTTGTTCCGTCGCACCGACCTGAACAGTGTACAAGTTACCGACTTCGTCGTGCGCGATCTCTACACCGTACAAAACGGCCGTGTGAAGGATCCGATCTACAACCTGGCTGAATGGGAAATCAACTCGCTTTATGGTTCGGCAGAAGTTTCGTTCAAAGACATGGTCTACCTGACCGGAACCCACCGTACCGATTGGTTCTCCACGCTGTCGCCGTCTAAACGGAGCATGCCGTATTCATCTATCTCCTTTAGCTACATCTTTTCCGAGTCGTTCGCCAACCTTCCTTCCTGGCTGAACTACGGTAAGCTGCGTGCAGCCTACGCTGAAGTGGGCAGCGACTCCGACGTGAGCCCGTACTCGAACCGCTTGTATTACGGAATCAACGGCAACCTGTTCGCGAACCCATTCGGCGCAATGCAACCGGTGGGGGCTATCTCTGGTACGACCGTACCCAACGACGAACTGGAACCGATGCGTACCTCTGAGACTGAGATTGGTCTCGAACTGCGCATGCTCAACAACCGGCTTACAGTTGATGCCGCCGTATACGAAAAGACCACCGAAAATCAGATTGTGGCAGCACAAATCTCTGATGCCTCGGGTTTTGTCGACACACGGATCAACAGTGGTGAAAGCAGAGCGCGCGGTGTCGAATTCCTGATTGACATTGTCCCTGTGGAAACTTCCAACTTCACCTGGAACTTCACCTTCAATGGTTCTTACATCAAGACCAAGGTGTTGAAAATACAAACGACTGAGCCCGGTGAGCGCATCACAGTAGGTACCCACCTGTTCAACGGTGAGCTCCGGCAGGTCGTAGGTGAAGAAATGGCTCAGATCGCCGGTTTCGGATATCTGAGAGACGACCAGGGCCGGATCGTTTATGGAGCGAACGGTATCCCGCTTGCGACACCCGCCCCGATTCACTTCGGCAGTGCCCTTCCGGACTGGATGGGAGGCTTTACCAACACCTTCAACTATAAAGGTGTACGCTTGTCGTTCCTGATTGACTTCAAGCTTGGAAACAAGGTACTCTCCGGTACGAACTTCAACGCGGTGCGGCATGGTCTGCACAAGATGACGCTTGAAGGTCGTGAGTCCGGGGTGATCGGTGAAGGCGTCACTGAATCAGGTGAGATCAACACCGTAGCCGTATTCCCGGTACAGCCGTACTGGGAAGTGGTACGGTCGAAGGGTCTCGTCGAGCCTGTTATCTATGATGGAGGATTCTGGAAGCTGCGTCAGGTTTCGCTGGGTTATGACTTCACCCGGTTCCTGCCGGCAAACTTCCCGGTCAAGTCTGTCCGCCTCGACCTCGTCGCGAACAACGTCCTGTTGCTGAAGAAATGGATCGACAACATCGATCCGGAATCCTTCGGATATACGTCGGATAACCTGGTGGGTATGGAATCAACCGGCCTGCCAACTACCCGAAGCATCGGTTTCAACCTTAACGTAAAACTCTAATAAGGTGAACATGAAAAAGATACGCAATCACATAATGTTGCTCGTCGGTCTGTTGGTCGCCTCAGCCTGCGACACCGGATTTGACGAAGTCAATACAAGTAAGACCTCACCGAGTTCTATAAACCCCGCATATCAGCTCAACCAGGCTATCATTAGCACGTCGGCTGGCGGGTTTGCGGGTGGCAGTTTCCTCATCTATGACATGGGGGTGGTGCAACATATTATTTCCCCGAACTCTGGTGTGTTAACGGGTGCCAACTTTAATCAAGACAACCGTGAGGCAACGCAAACACTGTGGCAGGGTTACTTTCGCAACGTAATCCGCAATACCAAGGATATCATCAACCAGACGAAGGACGTTCCTGAACGGAGTAACCTGATGAACATGGCCCGAATTCTTCAGGCTTATGGCTTCATGGTACTTACCGACGCCTATGGTGACATTCCGTATGTGCAAGCAGGGATGGGATACATCGAACAAAACTTCTTCCCTACCTACGATGCACAACAGGCGATCTACGCTGACATCATTCAGGAACTTAAGTCGGCCGGCGCTGCCCTGGACCCTGCCGGGACCATCGAAACGGCTGACGTCCTGTTCGGCGGCGACATTGAGGCCTGGAAAAAGTTCGCGAATTCATTGCTGCTTCGCGCCGGTATGCGGCTGTCAAAGGTCGATGCAACAACCGCGCAAAGCACAGTGTCCGCAATCGATCTCAATCAGCTGATCCTTACCAACGACGACAACGCCATGGTAAGGCATGACAACAACTACCAGAATGCCGTAGGTGTTACACTGAACGGTACTGAGGGTGCGAACTTCTACCTGACGGAAGCATTCGTCGAGCACCTCAAGGCTAATAACGATCCGCGTTTATCCGCGATCGCTGTCCGCTATGTGGGTGCAACTTCGGGACCTGAGCAAGTCGTTGAAAATGCATCGTATGATCCGGCCGACCAGGTAGGAATGCCGATGGGCCACGACAACAGCACGATCGGCGGAGTCGCTACCGGCCTCGGTCTCGCAAGCTTCTACGATTTCTCCCAGGCAGATCGCCATCGCCTCACCAAGCAAACCGCTCCCCACTTCCTTGTGACCGCAGCACAAACAAACCTGCTGCTGGCCGAGGCCCGGGAACGGGGCTGGATTACCACCGGCAATGCTGAGGACTATTACGAAGCCGGCGTCCGTGCACACATGGAGCAGCTCGGCACTGTGGATGAAGGATCAGAGATCGCTTCCGGAGCCATCGATGCCTATGTCACTGCCCATCCCTACGATGGCACGCTGGAACAAATCAACACTGAGTATTGGATCGCGTCATTCCTTAACGGACCCGAAGCGTTTGCCAACCTCCGGCGGAGCGGGTATCCCGACCTGGCGCCCAATCCGTACCCCGGCAGGGAAGTGGACGAAATCCGGAGGTTGACTTATCCGAACTCCGAGATCTCCGTCAACCCTGAAAACGTTGCTGCAGCTATTGCCCGGATGGGCCCCGACAAGCTGGATACGCGCGTCTGGTGGGACGTTGATAACTAATCGTTAAATAATTGACAGGTGTGGGGCCCCGACTTTTGTCGGGGCCCCTTTTTTTGTCCTCATGCCGCCGTGCTGTGAAGTTGATCAATCCCTGAATGCAGGGACTGACTTCTTAATCAAAACCCGCTATATTAGAACCCCGAAACATTCACCCCGGCCCTCGCCCGCCTGAAGTTCCGGATATCGTATTCTGATGTTCAACCCTAAATAACACCATCATGCCCATCTTACACGATCCCCGGCAAAACCGTCACGGTTGGTGGGGAACACTTTTATTCGACGGCGACGAACCCAAAACTGCCAGCCGTTCTGTTAACGGCGGAGACGGTGAAATACAACACGTCTTCGTCAAGACAAGCCGCGAGTCGCACTTCCTCGCACAAGGTACCGTTGTCGATGTTGAACCCCTCGGCGATACGGCCGACGATATGCTCCAGCGGCTGTCACAAGGCGGTGTAGGTAAAGATGTGTTGGAATTGATCAGAAAAGATCTTGACAACCTCAAGTCGACCAAAACCCGGTATTATGAAATAACCGCTGTCAACGATGCCGCCTCCTCGCCACTCGCGCGTATGCATAACATCGTAACCGAAGTATGCTTCAATAACGACCATTGGCTGGATTCCGCCGGAGATATCGGCGTTGCCGACATCCGTATCGGGCGAAAGCTTCGCAGTCTGAAAAAGGGTGTAACAGCCGAGACGGTAGGCGAATAATTCGGTAACCGAAACAATATAAAAAGTAGAGACGTTGCATGCGACGTCTCTACTGGTTTTCGTAGATAGCGAATTACCGTGTCCGCCTTCCCTTCCGCCACCGATAGCCCATCATGCCCGCCCCTGCCAGTATCAGGGCCGAAACCAGGTAAAGACCCAGGGATGAGCGATCGGCCTTATGGAAGACGAGGTCCTGGCCATTGATTATGAAGGCCGCCCAATTTGCCGGGTGTGCTCTGAACCCATCTGATTTTTCGAGAAAGTTAAGTTTGGCGTTGCGAAGCGAGGTGCTCACCGACTGTCCTTCGTTCAGGTTTTCGTAAAACGCAGTCATGATGGTGGATGTAAAGCCGTCCGGTACATCCCACAGGCTCATGACAACCGACGGGCACCCGGCATACGTGAAAGCCCGTGCTATGCTAAGTACCCCCTCACCAGCCAGATTGCGGCCAATCCCGGTTTCACAGGCGCTCAGCACGACAAGCCCGGCGCTGAGTTTAAGGTTATAGATTTCGTAAGCATACAGCGTTCGGTCTGACATCGAATCTCCCCTGAAAATCAACCGGGAGTTGTCGGCCACCTCTTCGTCGCCCACGCCGTGAACACCGAGATGAATAAGATCGTATCCTGCTGAGTTATTGATGAAATTTTGCTTCGATGCGGCTCCATTGGTAAACCGGGTTACTTTTTCGTATAGCCGGTCCAGCGTTTCCAGTTCCACGTAGGTACCGGGCAACTCGTCCCCTTGGCTGCGCCGGGTAAAATAGCCAGGGCCTGAATCTCCGGAATAACTGAAAGCCAGCACTTTGTCGATCTTCCCGCGACGACGGGTCCTTTCCTTGAAGAAGATACTGGAAGAATACGCGTACGAGATCTCAAGATCGTAGACTGCGTAGTTCAGTTCCCTGAAAGAGATATCCGGTGAAGGTTCGAATGAGGTAACCAACGCCTCCAGTGGTAGAATGCTGAGCGGGCCGTCTGAAACCACCACCAACCGCTGACGCCGGATCACCGGAGCAAAAAATTTACGGTAAATTCGATTTGCCATCTCCCCATACCGGTTTGCGTCGTCCGATCCGAATCTGGGCCGACCGCTGATACTTCTGTACAACGTAGAAATTAGCGTATCCAGCTCTTCTTCCCGATGCAACGCGGTTATCTCGGTCGTGTCGTCGGTTATGGAAAGCACATAGATACTGTCGCTTCCCCAATAGTATTCCAACAACTGCTCACCGCTGCCAAGTTGCCTTTGAATCTCCTGGAGCGTGGTCAGTAACCCTCCCATACCTGACACGGTATATCCTGGATAACCGCTAATGCGGGTCATGAGATCGCGGCGCCGCTGGATCAGCGAGACCACTTCCTCGTTCATCCGACGCACTGAGTCCGGTGGAAATGCCTCCGCTGTGAGTCGCTTTCGCTGCCGAAGGTTCAATTGGTTCCGCACTTCCTGGAGTTCGAAGAGGAGCGACTTTGGGATGCCAGAGTTGTTGGCACGTTCAGCCCTCTCGATCGCTTCCAGCACATTCAGGTATTTGGTCAATTCTACAAACTGAAGTACATCTTCGAAGTAGCTGACATCACCACTTTCACGATAAAGGAGTCGGGCACACTGAATGCTGCGTTCGATACTTTCTGAAAAATTGCTCATCAGGAAAGGCTTCGAAAGATCGTCGCCGATATTTTGACGCGCAATAATCATTTGTTCATAGGCCGCCCGATAGTATTCCACTGCGCGGACCAGGTGTTGCCGGTCGCGATCCGTGCTGTACCATTTTAATAGTGCATCGCCCGTATTGAAGTAAGCAGCGATAAGGGTGAGGGAGTACGGACTCTCTTCCCGGATGACAGGCCTGGCCGTGATACTATCTGGTAATACCGATGCAAGCATACGTTCGAAATCGTCGAGCGCCTGACGGTAGTCACCCTTGTCCATATACATTCTACCCCGCAGATCATAGAGCGCTGCAAGTTCGTCGTTCTTTGTTCCGAACATGCTCACGGCACTTACGATGGCCCGATCAAAATAATAAGCTGCTGAATCATATTTTCCCATGACGCGATAGAGATCACCAAAGTGTCCATACAACACTTTCGCGAGGCCCTGATCCCGCGGTTTCTTCCGTTGCCAGATTTCAAGTCCATTGACCAGCGCCTGCCTCGACTCTGCATAGCGACCAATAGCGCGCAGGTCGTTTGAAAGGTTGCAATACCCTGCGATGAGGTCGTCGTCAAATCCGGAGGTTTCATAAATCTCCATGGACTTCTCACGCATCTTCATGGATCGTTCAAAGTCGGCCTGCGTAGAATACATATTGGCAACGACCTGGTATGCGAACGCCTGCTCATAGGGAAGATCCACGTAAAGCGAGAGGTAGAGGTTCGCCATGGTCTCCACTACATCAAACTGGAAATTCCTCCTGGCGATAGTAGCCAGTCCGTAATACACACTACCCAGCGCGTACCGACTGTCAGGCAGATATTGCTTTTCCAATTCCATTGCCTTGAGGTAGTGCTGCTCGGCAAGATCCTTTCGTTGCAAACCCCAGTTGTACAAGACGCCGAGCCACAAGTGCGAATCCGCTACTTCGCGCGAATTCTCTCCATAGAGTTCAAGGCGCTGTCGCAAAGCCCGCAAGTGCATTTGCTCCGCAGTATCCGGCATGTTGAGCAAGTCGTATACCACGGCGTTCGTAAACAATGCGTTGGCTTCCAGGTAAGGATAGTCTGAGATGCTCTCGCCAACATTGCGATACATCTCCTCAAGATAGCGGAGAGGACGGCGGTAGTCTTCGGTGATGTTGATTTCAGGAAAGCCCTTTGCTTTCCATACTTCAAAGGTCTCGATCTCCGCGGCGCGCAAGGTGAAGGATATATATCCTTCCCAATTTCCCTCGCTTTTCATACGGCGGGCGCCCGACAACGACCGGTCTATCGCTTGTTGATACCGCCTTGAGGCAACCAGGGTGTTGATCCGATCGAGTTCGGGATGTGACCAGCGGGAAACGGTAATGTGTTCCTGTGCGCAGACCTGATCTGTACCGAATCGCGTACTCAACAAAAGAGTTGCGCACGCCAAACCGAATAACGTTATCGTTTTCAAAATATCGACTTCACGATCGAACGGACATTACCGACCTCTCATGTTGAGCGCTCTGGTCACAGGTCAGGAGGTTAACGGCGCCTCACCGCCTGATCGCGACGAATTTCAGGCATACGGGCTTATCCACCTGTATGCGCTTTCCGGTATCCTGCAGTAATCCCGTCTTGCTGTCGCGTTTGAAAATCACGACGTCATTGGTATCCTGGTTGGCCGCCAGCAGAAAGTTGCCTGTCGGGTCGATCGCGAAATTTCGGGGCGTTCGACCGATTGTGGACTGCCGTCCGGCGTACGTTAGTTTTCCATCCTTACCAATAGCGAAAATCGTGATCTCGTTAGCTTCGCCGCGGTTGGAGCCATACAAGAACTTCCCATCCGGTGAAACGTGAATGTCGGCAGCGCCGACTCTTCCCTGGAACGCAGGATCGAGCAGCGTGATCGATTGCTTTTCCCGGAGCTTGCCGCCTTTGTAGTCGAACACCGTCACCGCTGCATCGAGCTCCCGTATCACATACGCGTATCTTCCATTGGGATGGAAGGTAAGGTGCCTGGGGCCGCCTCCGGGTGTAATCGAAGCTGCCCCTGCGGGCTGGAGCGGCGTGTCATGCGAGGTGTTGATCGAATAGATATGGACCTTGTCCGTCCCGAGGTCCGGTACCATAAGAAATCGACCATCCGGAGAAGGTACCACGGCATGCACATG
>DATGQD010000001.1:0-55134 GCA_035304385.1 Cyclobacteriaceae bacterium | reverse complement strand
GACCCCATCCTTAGCTGTTACTTTAAGACGCCGGAAGGAACAATGGCCGAGTATCCCGTTCACTTCTGGGATGAGTTGTACGGCCAAAGCCCGTTGTTTCGGAATCAATTCAGCAGATATCACCAATACGGTCAGACAACCCTGAAAAAGCTGCTTGAGCCATACGACAAGGAAGGAATGATGACCTTCACGGTGAATTATTCGAGTTCGAGCTACCTGGAGAACAGGGGGGATGGCACTTTCGATATTCGTCCGTTGCCGACGCCTGCCCAATTTGCGCCGCTGAATGGAATCGTCCCCATCGACATCAATGGCGACGGTCATCTTGATATCGTGGCCATTGGCAACGACTATGGCAATGAAGTGTTTTCAGGCCGTTATGATGCGCTGGAAGGTGTTGTTTTGCTGGGAGATGGCCGAGGAGAATTCACCCCCTGTCCGGCCAGCCAGAGCGGTTTCCTTGTACCCGGCGATGCCAAAGCATTGGCCCGCCTGCGGTCACCATACGGCGAACTGCTCATCGCATCGCAAAATCTTGATAGCCTGCGGGTATTCCGGCAAACAGGCCCAGCGGACAACACGAATGTATTTCATCCCCGACCAGGCGACTGGAGTGCGGAAATAGTGTATCCGGCCGGAAGGCGCGAACGCATTGAGTTCTATCACGGATCGGGTTATCTTTCTCAATCGACACGGACGGTAGTTATACCGCAGGAAGCATTGCATTTTACCGTGCGGGATTATTCGGGCAATACCCGTATGCTGGAGTCCGGCGTACTGACAGGGATGAAATGATGGGGTTTATACTTGAGTCTGGCAACTTATTTTACGTAGGGTGAATAGAAAGGATTGGCTCATGGCGGGTTATTGGAGGAAGGTACTTGCGTGTGCTGCGCTTGCGATGCTGGCGTCGTGTGCCCGAGAGGCAACAACGCAGTTCGACGAACTTCTTCCGGAAGAAACGGGGGTGACCTTTCGCAACGATATTGTCGAGACCCAGCACAATAACATTCTGACGTATGAGTACACCTACAATGGCGCGGGTGTTGCCGCCGGCGATCTGAACAACGACGGGCTGCCCGACTTGTATTTCGTTGGCAACTCGGTCTCAAACAAACTCTATCTCAATCGCGGTGATTGGAAATTCGAAGACATTACGGAGGCTGCCGGAGTCGCCGGTCGCACCGACTGGTCTACAGGCGTTTCATTTGCCGATGTCAACGGCGATGGATGGCTCGACATCTACGTGTGTTACTCCGGCAACGCACCTGGTGAGGGATACAACCTGCCCGTTGTGCGCGACTATCCTGCACGTGCCAATGAACTGTTTATAAACAATGGCGGTGAACCGGGAGGCGTCCCTACCTTTACGGAAAGCGCGGCGGAATATGGTCTGGATGCCGTCGGCACCTTTTCGACACAGGGATACTTTTTTGACTACGACCGGGATGGCGACCTCGACATGTTCCTCCTGAACCACGCGAACATGTTCTATGCAGCTTTCTTCAATACGAGCAAACTGCGGAACCTGAGGCATCCCTATTTTGGTAACAAGTTATACCGCAATGACGGAGGGAAGTTTGTCGAGGTGAGTGAGGTAGCCGGCATCCACGGTAGCGGGCTTAACTTCGGACTGAGTGCCGCTGTGGCAGACCTCAACCACGATAATTGGCCTGACATTTACGTTACGAACGACTACGAAGAGCAGGACTTCTGCTACATCAACAATGGCGACGGCACCTTCAGCGAAGTGTCGCATACGATATTCGGACACCTCTCCAAGTTCGGCATGGGTTGCGACATCGCCGACTTGAACAACGACGGGCTACAGGAGATCGTGGTGCTCGATATGTTGCCGGAAGACAACTATCGGCAAAAACTCCTGAAAGGACCTGACGAGTACGACCGCTACATGCTCGCTGTCGACAGCGGTTACCATCACCAGTACATGCGCAATACGTTACAATTGAATCGCGGCTTTGCTCCGGACGGACTTCCGCGGTTCAGCGAGGTGGGTCAGCTTGCCGGTATATCCAACACCGACTGGAGTTGGACGGCCCTGGCGGCCGACTTCGACAATGATGGGTTAAGGGACATCTTCGCCGGGAATGGCTACCTGCGCGACTTTAACAACATGGATTTCATGAAGTACACGAGTAATGTGTACGAGGCAGCCCGAAACGCCAGGGCCGAAGTCGATTACGTTAAACTGATCCAGGAGCTGCCCTCCACAGAACTTGCCAACTATGTTTTCAAGAACGAGGATGGGTTGAAGTTCACGAACGTTACCGATGCCTGGGGATTCCGGTCGAAGACGGTTACCAATGGCGCTGCCTATGCAGACCTCGACAACGATGGCGACCTCGATCTGATCACGAATAATCTGAACAGTACCGCCGGCCTGTTCCGGAACAACCAGGAAAAACTACAGGAGCGTCATTACTTAAGGGTTCGGCTTGCCGGCAACGGGGCCAACCTGTATGGAGTAGGCGCGAAAGTATGGGTGACAGCTGGGGATCAAAGACTCTTTTATGAGGTCTATCCCCAACGTGGCTACCTCTCCAGTATAGATCCAGTCTTGACAATCGGATTGGGCGATGCGGAAGAGGTTGACGAACTGCGAGTGCAGTGGCCCGACGGCAACGTGTCGGTCGTGTCAAACCTCTCATCGAACCAGGAGATAACTGTGGATGCGGGAAGCGGAAAACCCTCCGACGGCCATCGGCCTTCAGTTAATGCCACGTCGCTTAAAGACGTTACGGCGGATTCCGGTCTCGATTTCGTTCACACGGAAAACGCCTTCGTCGACTACAAGACGCAGCGCCTTCTTTTTTCACAACTCTCGCGACTGGGGGGAACGTTTAGCATCGGTGACGTGAATCAGGATGGGAGCGACGATGTATTTTTCGGAGGTGCATCGGGCCAGCCGGGAGCATTATACCTCGGCACCGATGAGGGTGGATTTCGCTTTGCGGAAAATATCGGTCAGGCTGAGACATTAAGCGAAGATTTGGGCAGCGTATTCTTTGACGCTGACGGCGACGGGTACCTGGACCTGTATGTCGTCAGCGGCGGAGGCGAGCACGAAGCCGGTAGCGCGTTGTACCAGGATCGCCTTTATCTCAATGATGGCAACGGTACGTTCCATTTGGCCGCCGATGCCTTGCCGGGTGAAGCGAGTAGCGGAAGTTGCGTTGTTGCTGCGGACTTCGACAAAGATGGCGACATCGACCTTTTTGTCGGGGGTCGCCATGTACCTTTTAGCTATGGCCTTCTGCCGCGAAGCTACCTGCTGAGAAATGATTCGGATGGCAATGGTGTTCGGTTTACCGATGTAACGGGAAGTGTAAACGCTGCCCTCACCAACCCGGGAATGGTTACGGCTGCGGTGTGGACAGACTTTAATGGCGATGCATGGCCCGACCTTATCATAGCAGGCGAATGGATGCCGATCATGTTCTTTGAAAACCAACAGGGGAAGTTGGTCGAACGGGATTTTCCTGGCCTGCAAGACAGCAATGGATGGTGGACAACAATTCTTCCCGCTGATATCGATGGCGACGGTGACCTGGATTTCCTCGTTGGCAACGCTGGGACCAACCTTCAGTTCAGAGCCTCGGCGGAAGAGCCAGTTCAACTGTTCGCAGCCGACTTCAATGACGACGGCGTACTCGACCCCATATTATGCTACTACATCCAGGGTAAGAGTTATCCTATGGCAAGCCGTGACGAACTTCTCGATCAGATGACCTCCCTGCGAAAGAAGTTCATTAAATATTCAGACTATGCAGATGCGACCATTCACGACATCGCCCCCGCGGCGCTCGTAGAAAAAGCCTATCGGCTAGACGCCTATCACTTCGAGTCGGTGTGGATTGAAAACAAAGGGTCGGATTTCGAGATGCACGCGTTACCGGAAATAGCACAATTTTCAGCCATCAACGGATTTCTATTTGAGGATTTAGATGGCGATGGCGTCCGTGAGGTCCTCGCTGCAGGTAACTTCTTCCCCTACAAGCCGCAGCTGGGCAGGTGTGATGCCTCGACAGGTGTTGTGCTCAGACATGATGGTAAGGGTGGGTTTACGTGTGATGTAAAATCTGAAGTCTGGCTTACGGGTGATATTCGCGGTATCGGTATGGCCCGCTCTTCGAACGGAACACGAAAGGTTATCGTCTCGCGAAACAATGACCGGGCAGGGGTATTCGAATAGACAGCGTTCAAATTCGGGCCTTCGCGTTCGAATTGAAAATCCGATCCTCCCATAAAACAGGTACGAGTAGGTACGTCCGACGCCGCTACCTGAATTCAGCGATTCGGCAAATTCGCCGGATATATTGCTATTACGACCTGGTTGCAAAAAGCGCCGACATCGTCGGCCCGGTTGCAATCCATGCAACACCCCGTTAGCCGAATCGTGATACATCGCACAATCTGCAAAAAGCTTTGCCTTCCATAGGCGCACGTCGACACTCCCCGGCCCGAAATGGCCATTATCATTGCTCATGAAAGAGGGGACGCGGCAGAACCACCGAACGCGCCATCAATTCTAAACAAAATGTATATGAGCAATGCAACTAACCCCTCGTGTCCGACAGCAGCTCGGTCGGACAGGAAACCCCCGTTCTTCACGTACCATCTTGTCGGTACAATTCTCATTGCGGGCTTGCTGGTCGCTACTTCGTCGTGTGACGATGAAGAGAAAGGATGTTCGGAACCCCCGAAGTGCACGATAACGCCAGACATGACCCAAGCCGAGATCCAGGAAATTCTGATCAACAACGATTGTCCAACCGTTAAGTTCGGGGCCGGTACCTTTAATTTAACGTCGACCCTTTCCGTGGTCGGCAGAATTGATTTTAAAATTTCAGGCGCCGGAAAGGGAGAGACAATCCTTTCGTTCGCGGGGCAGTCTGGCGGAGGCGAGGGGCTGCTGATAACCGACGCCCTGGACTTCACCATTGAAAACCTTACCGTAGTAGACGCTAAAGGGGATGCCATCAAGGTGAAAGATTCCCAGGGTGTCGTCTTCCGGAATGTCGAAACTATTTGGACGGCAGAGCGCTCCTCTTCCAATGGCGGCTATGGTATCTATCCTGTCCTTTGCAAGGATGTGCTCATCGAAGAATGTTATGCAAAGGGAGCATCCGACGCCGGTATTTACGTCGGTCAGACGACTAATGCGATCGTACGGAATTCAAAGGCTGAAAAGAATGTCATGGGTATCCAGGTGGAGAATACCATCAACGCCGACGTGTATAACAATGAAGTGCGCGATAATGCCGGTGGTATTCTTGCCTTTGATCTTCAATTACTAACGCAGTATGGGTCGAAGACGAGGATTTATAACAACGTGGTCATCGACAACAACGGCGACAACTTCGCGGTGGAAGGCGGATTCGCGGCGATTGCGCCAGCCGGTACCGGAATCCTCCTCATGGCCACGCGGGATGCCGAAGTCTTCGGTAACACGATCGATGGAAATAATGTGGTGGGTCTTGGCGTGATCAGTTTCGTTTCGGTGTCCATCCTTGCCGACATACCCCTTACAGACCCTAATTATGATCCTTATTTTGACAGGATATACATACACGACAATGAATTCAGCAACAGCGCTGATCAGAATGCCGGACCCGGTCAGACTGCCATTGGGATGCTTTTGATCAGCAAGTTCAGTGGCAATCCCATCCCGGACATCGTTGTCGACGGAATCTTTAAGCCGGGCATGCCTGAAAGTGGCGGTCTGTGCCTCATGGATAATGTCGACGCGGGATTTGTCAACCTCGATATACCCGGTGAGTTCGCCAATCCGTCGTTCGATCCCACGCCCCACATCTGCGAGGGTAACGTGTTGTCACCTGTTGAACTCGAATAGCAGCGGCCATGGCCCATCGAAGATGTATCGTACTCTTGATTGTGCTGGCCCTGTGGTCGTGCAATCGAGACCAGGATCCCGGCTATGGGGGTATCAACACGCCGCCTGAGGACGAGCCGTTCGAATGGCTTTCCCAGTACAATTTATTCACCACGCCGCTCCGGGATCTGAAGCCACGGTTGGGACCCATGCAGAAGTTCCTGCCCTACGAGTTGAACACCCCGTTGTTTAGTGACTACGCAAAGAAGGCCCGGTTTATTTATGTGCCTCCTGATAAGGTCGGCTCCTACAAGTCGAAGGCCGTGTTCGAATTTCCTCCGGGTACGATCCTCGTGAAAAACTTTTACTATGATCGGCCTGAAGGTAAGGACCTTGTTGAGACGCGCCTTCTGATAAAGTATAACTCCGATTGGAAGGCATATGCCTACATATGGAATGAAGACGACGATGATGCCCGGCTGGCTATTGGTGGCGCTGATATCGTGATGCCCAGGCCCGACCTGTCGGGCGGCACCTTCACGTATCATGTTCCCAACCAGAACGAATGTAGAGGATGCCATTCTTTCAACCGAAAACTTGCACCTATTGGTCCGAAGGCGGGCAATCTTAACCGCAGGATTGACCTGGACGGCGCATCATTAGATCAACTTGGGGTCTGGCTGGTATACGGACTGATAAGCCAATACACGCCCGAATTACCTCCGACGTATGCGGTCTGGGATGATGCATCCTCCGGCAGCCTCCATGAAAGAGCCCGCATTTACCTGGATGTGAACTGCGGCCATTGCCATCGTCGTGAAGGACCGGCAAACAACACCGGATTGTACCTCAACATTGAAGAGAGGGACCCATCACGCATTGGATTCTGCAAGCAGCCCATAGCCGCTGGTCCCGGCTCCGGGGGTAGATCATACGACATCGTCCCGGGTGATCCGGACCGGTCGATACTCTTGTATCGATTGGAATCGGTGGAGCCGGGCAGCCGTATGCCGGAGCTCGGCCGCGAACTCGTACATGAAGAAGGCGTTGAGCTGATCCGGGAATGGATCGCATCGCTCGACGCCGATACCTGTAATTGAAATTCCTACTAACCTCTTATCAACAATGAAAACTTTATTCTCGCTAAGTATTGGCCTTTGCGCTGTGCTTTGCAACGGTGGCGCCTTCGCGCAGGCTGTCGACATGAGTCCTGTTCCGGATACGACCAGCATCCTGGGACTAAAATATTCTCGCGCGTCATATAAAACCACCTGGTTTGGTGAAGGACCGTCCGGCGCATCGGGCGTCTACCATTTGTACGGCCGTTTCCCGATGAAGAACGACTGGCATTTCAACGCAGACCTTCCCTTTATTGTCGCGACGCAGGCATCCGCCAGTGAAAACGGACTCGGCAATATTTACATCGGTTTTCAAAAAGTAATGACGGCTAATCGTAACAGTAACATGGAACTCGGCCTTTACCTCCCCACCATTGGGTCGAATAATTTTCTCAGGCAGGAAGTAGGTGTTGCATCCGACCCTTATGGTGTGTTTCAATACGCCGAGGGAATAACCGCCTCCTTCAACATCGCGTATGAAAATGCCCGGAAGAAGGGTTTCCTCTCCGGGGTAGAGGCCGGTCCGGATATTTTCATACCGACCTACGAAGGAGGGTCGGTTAATCTTTTCGTGCACGGCGCCGCAAAGGGTGGCTATAATTTCTCAGGATTTGCCCTCTGGACCGAGTTGAGTGGCATTCTACCGGTTAACCTGGACGGAGGCTTCACAGAGGAGGTCATCAGCAAGGTAGTTGTAGGAGGCCAACTCACACGACCGAAATTCCGGATTGGAGCATTTTACGGCATCCCTTTGGGTAGCAGCCAGCGGGAATTTATCGGAGATATTTTTGATATCACCCTGGAATTTGAGATCGGAGACTAAGGCGTATCGTTTTTTAAACATTGAAAAGGCGGAACGATCATTCCGCCTTTTTTTGCTGTATTCAGACTATATTTTCATGTCAGGATACTGAGGGTGCTAACGACCCTGGGGCTCATTGCAGGGGTGTATCCAGTTCGGTTGCGTATGCTTTTGAGTAGTCGAGCTTGCCGACGCTTGCGGCGACATACGTCATCCCCTGGACGATGTGGTGGAGGTAGACTGAATCTTCGTAGTCCTTTTTGTCGTGCCCTAAAGTCGTGATCCAAATGGTACCCCCGTCGAAGTGATGGTACCACGCGGCCGGGTAGTAATTGTTAAAATACTTAGCGTAGTCCTTGATGCGCTCTGCATCTTCCTGATTGGGGGTCATAGCAGAAAGATCGTGTGCCATGACGACGTTGATGCCGGGATAGTACTCTTTGACGAAATAGCATTCATCTTCCTTCCTCCAAAGGGGAGGCATGCCGGCAACAGAAGGATGGTTCTTATCCAGCACCCTGATCTCCAGCATTTGAAATTGGGGGTGCCACGCAAAGGTGCCACCGAGCATGAGTTTGAACCAACGCCAGTTTCTTTCGGTTCCGACCACCGAGTGCAGGCCAACGAATCCACCACCTGCCTGAATATATCGCCGGAACGCCAGGCGCTGAGCGTCCGTATCAAACACATCATTGTTGGTGCTGGGAAATATTACGAAGGTGTATTGTGCGAGATTTTCCTCCGTAAATACGGCGGGGTCGTCAGTCACATATAGGCTGAAGCCTTTTTCTTCGGATAATTTTTGTATTGCGTTGACAGCGCTGGGTATGTTGTCGTGTACATATCCCTCACCATTCCGGGTATACACCAGCACGTTTACCTTCTTCCAAGATACCTTTTTCTGATTTTGGGCCGTGCACGAGAGTGCAGCTAAACACAAAAGGAGCAATGCGGGCAGTACAGTGGTAAAAGTGCTGAAGTAGTGCCGATTGGAAAATTTCATATCCCGGGGTTTATTGTGGAGACGTCGAGTCTCCCTATCACGGAGTCAAGGCAGCAATTTCATCAGATCGCTTTCACCATTCTTTCTCGCATAGCCTCATCGGGGAGACGTCCATAGGCAGCCTGAATGTTGTCCAGCATATGGGCTGGTAAGCCGGTGCCCGGTATGGCGCAGGTGACGGCGGGATGTGAGATGATGTATTTAAGAAAGAACTGTGCCCACGACCGGCAGTCGAACTCGCCGGCCCATTCCGGCAGCGCTTTTGATTTGACCCTGTCGAAGAGGCGGCCATAACCGAAAGGTTGACTGATGACGACGCCGATACCCTTTTCGGCGGCGAGGGGTAGGAGGCGTTCCGCTGCTTTTCGGTCGGCAATATTATAGTTCACCTGGATGAAGTCTATGGATTCAGTCTTCATGATCGATTCCATTTCCTGGTAGGCGTTCTCCCGATAATGGGTGATCCCGATATAACGGATGGTACCGTTGTCTTTCCATTCGCGCAGCGTCTTGATATGCGTTTTCCAGTCGACCAGGTTGTGAATTTGCATCAGGTCTATCTTATCGCGCTTCAGCAGCTGCATCGATTCCTTCATTTGCGCGATACCGTTTTCCCGCCCGCTCGTCCACACCTTGGTGGCGATGAAGAGTTGGTCGTTGATCGCTGCGTCTGTCGAAAGCGTACCCACATTCCGCTCGGCAAAGCCATACATGGGAGACGTGTCGATGACATTGCCGCCTTTACCGGCGAAGAGTGTAAGTACTTCCCGCAGCGGTTCAAGCTCCTGTACAAGACTGGTGTCGACATCAAAGGTTTCCCACGTACCCACACCAATGGCCGTGACGCTTTCGCGGCTACCGGGAATTTTTCGTCTGATTAGACCAGTATCCATAGATATCCACGATGATAGGCTTGGCAGGATACCGAGGGCTGCCATATGGTAGAGGTATTCGCGGCGGTTCATTCCCAAAATTACTTGATTTCAAAGTAATTACGGAAATGCTCACTCAGGGTTTTTGGAAATTCACGTTGCGTGTAGCTGCGGCAAAAGCGTCCGGCAGGCTGAGGCCCTGCAATTGGTGGAGAAATGCGTTTACCATAGGTTGAAGGCCATCCATCGCGCTTAGGTCCACTCCCCATAGGGTTTCCTGCGCCAGCACAAATGATCCGGTGGCTTCTATCCCGCCCTGAGCCCACGCCTCACGGAAAATGTCGACAACCCGGGCTTCATCGTTAACCGGCAACTCACGGCCCTGCCATTCGCCGCGGTAGAATAGTATCAGACAGGCGAGCGAAAAGGCCAGTCGCGGGGGGATAGCCTTAAACCGCTCCTGATATGCCAGTAGGGAGGGTAGGAGACGTACACGGAACTTTGATACGCTGTTTAACGCGATCGACTTCAGTTCGTGGTGGATGTAGGGATTTCGAAAGCGGTCCAGTACCGTGTCCATGTATTGGACCAACTCGTTTTCGGGACTATCCATTGACGGGATGATTTCCCTGCGGACGGCATCCCTGAGGAAAGGGCCTGTGAACGAATCCTCAACAGCATCGCGAACGGTTGCGATTCCGTGAAGGAGCGCAACGGGTGTGAGGCATGTGTGTCCCCCGTTCAGGATGCGCACCTTTCGGGTGCGGTACTGATCGAGATCATCGGTATAAATGATGTTAAGACCGACGTCAGATCCGGGAAGAAGACGCTGCACGTGCGGAGGACCTTCGATGGCGAAGAGGTGATAGGGTTCCGCCATTACCACGAGCTTGTCTTCGAAGCCCGTCTCGTTCCATATCTCGTTAACATCGTCTTTTGGAAATCCCGGCACGATTCGGTCGACCAGGGTGTTGCAGAATGTAGTATCGTTATCTATCCACGACCTAAACCCGCTATTTAAATTCCATAGCGTGATGTACTGCATCACAGTTTCTCTGAGTGCAGCGCCATTTTGCTCGATGAGTTCGCAAGGGATGACGGTGACAGCCTTGTCTGACGCGCCGTTGAAATGTTGGTAACGCCGATACAGGAAGACGGTGAGTTTACCGGGAAACGACTTAGGTATAGATGCGGGATCAGAATCGGTGGGATCAAATACAATCCCCGCTTCAGTAGTATTCGAAAATACAATCTTCAGATCCGGATTTGTCGCCATGGAAAGAAAGCGATCCGGATCAACAGTGGGGTTGACAAATCCTCGCACACAAGTGATCAGCCGGATCTCGCGGTGTGGCTTTCCGTCTACCAGTCCGTTGAGGACGACGTGATACAATCCCTCCTGTTCATTGAGCAGGGAAGCGTTTCCTCTACCAATAGATTGCACGATTTCCACGTCGCCGTTAAAATCGGAACGTTCGTTGAGGATGTCGATCATCCAATCGGCGAACCCGCGGAGAAAATTACCGCCACCAAACTGGAGTACCTTTACCGGACGTCGCTCACCGATACCCGCGAGGGTTCTGTTTAGAGGCTTGTACGTAGGCATTATGCGCTTTCAAACTGGAAGTATTCGCGGGCATTGTAGTAGCACACGTCTGCGACGATTTTCCCGAGCCACTTTTCGTCTGCCGGCAGTTCGCCGCGCTCCACGTCTCTTCCAATCAGGTTGCATAATATTCGTCTGAAATATTCGTGGCGCGGGTAGGAGAGGAAGCTACGCGAATCCGTGATCATACCGACGAAGCAACTGAGCAGTCCGATGTTAGACAAAGCATTGATCTGCTTTTCCATACCGTCCTTCTGGTCGAGGAACCACCACGCCGAGCCGTACTGCATCTTGCCGCGGGTCTCTCCATCGTTGAAGTTGCCGATCATGGAGGCGAAGATTTCGTTATCGGCCGGATTGAGGTTGTATAAGATCGTTCGCGCCAACTGGTTGGTACGATCAAGCTCGTTGAGGAACGAAGACAGTGCACGTGCCTGGCTGAAGTCTCCGATGGAATCAAATCCGGTATCGGGCCCGAGCGTGTCCAGCATGCGGGTATTGTTGTTGCGGAGTGCGCCGAGGTGAAACTGTTGCGCCCATCCCTTCGCGTGATACATCCGGCATAGCCCAAGCAGGGTCACATACCGGAAGTAGTTGGCTTCATCGACGGTGATGGGCTCATTATCTTTCAGTTTGGAAAATATTGCGGAGATGTCGGCTGGTGCTTTTTCGAAATGATAAAGCTGTTCGAGGCCGTGGTCTGAGAGCCGGCATCCCTGGCTATGGAAGAAGTCGACGCGGTTTTGGAGCGCTTCCATAAGGGAGTCGTGATCCGAAATAGTGACACCGGAGACCTCTGACAGTCTCGACACGTACGCATTAAATTTCTTCGGCTCGTCCACAGCATAGACTTTGTCGGGCCGGAATGCGGGGACTACTTTTACACTGAAATCACTTGCCGCTATCTTCCGATGATATTCCAGTGAATCGGTGGGGTCATCGGTAGTACAAACGACGCGCACCTGCATGCGCTTGAGAAGATTTCGCGTATGGAAAGGCGGCGTCTGGAGTTTGTCGGTACACGACTGATAAATTTCATCGGCGGTTTTTTCAGTCAGGAGGTCGTCTACATCGAAGTAACGCTTTAATTCCAGCAGCGTCCAATGGAACAAAGGGTTACGGACCGTATACGGCACCGTGTAGGCCCATTTACGGAACTTGTCAATTGGGCAGGCATTGCCCGTGATGTAGTCTTCAGGGATGCCCAATGCGCGCATAGCCCGCCATTTGTAATGATCCCCAGCGAGCCAAATAGCCGTAAGGTTGTCAAAGCGCGTATCAGCGGCAATATCCTGTGGTGGAAGGTGACAATGGTAATCGATTATGGGTTGCTTGCTTGCATACTCATGGTAAAGCGTTCTGGCAAATTCGTTGGACAGGAGAAAGTCTTCAGTAAAAAACGTCTTCGTCGTCATTTGTGAGGGAATTAAAATGGACCATGACGGTCCGAAGCCGTAAGTTATGATTTATCAATTAATTTCATCGGGTTCTTCAACGACGATTTGCGGATAAGCAGCTCAGGCGTAAGCACAATCCGCTTAGGCACAAACTTATCGCGACCTACAGTGATCTGTTCGAGAAATATTTCCGCTGCCGCATTGCCAATTTGCATGCTTTGCTGATCTACCGTCGACATCGGTGGGTCGCAGTAGGAGGTAAAGGCTTCATTGGCGAACCCGACAATGGCGATGCTTTCCGGTACCGGTATCCCGCGCTCCCGGCAGGCAGTGAGCGCTGCCACGGCACTGTAGGCGCTTGCTGAAAAGATGGCGTCCGGCCATTCGTCGAGGTCGAGAAGCCTGTTGAGTCCTTCCAGGCCGTCTTCGAATTGAAGGTAGCTTTCCAGTACGAGCTCTTTACGGTAGGGAATGTTGTGGGCCTCCAGTGCGTCGCGGTATCCGCGGAAACGTTCCTTATAGATACTGATCTTTCTTACGCTCGTAAAGTGTGCGATTCGCTTACAGCCCTGTTGGATGAGATGTTCCGTAGCCTCGTAGGCACCCCGGTAGTCGTCGATCACCACCTGGCTTACATCCAGCCCCGGAAACGACCGATCGAACAAGACCAGTGGCGTTCCTTTTTCGTGAACCTTCCGGAAGTGATCAAAATTCTCCGTGTTCTTTGCGAACGAAACCATAATGCCGTCGACGCGCGCGTTGAGGAGCGCCTCTACCGTTGAGACTTCGCTCTCGTAGTCGTCGTGCGACTGGCAGATCATAACGTTATAGTGTGCCTCCTTGGCTACTTCCTCAATGCCGCGTATGACGGAACCGAAGAAACTGCGGTCGGCGGTAGGAACAATAATACCGATAATGTTGCTCCTCCCGTTTCTCAGGGCGGCAGCAATGTGGTTTGGCTGGTAGTTGAGTCGCTTGGCAACCCTGAGTACCGCTTTCTTAGTCGCCTCGCTGATACGGGGATGATTGTTCAGCGCCCTGGATACCGTTGAGGCCGTGATGTTGAGCTCCTTTGCTATATCGTGAATTGTTGCCATGGTGGTGGTAGCCGTAGTTCTTAATTAGTAATCGGTAATCATCTAAGTTGCTCCCGCTTCCCTATGCTATGAACTGCTTCGCGTACGATCGCGTCTCGTCTTGATGTGCGGCGTAGCACAACGCAGGATATGCTCATAATGGATTGGAGGTTGGAGGTGTAATCGGTTGCGCAATATAACGACAAAAGGTGAACGGGGATCCATCGTGAAGTAAATTGAACCAGGGATGGGTGAAGTCTTGTGGATCCATTGTTTTAAGCTAATTGACTGATCCAGACATTTTTTACAGTAGTGGCATAAAAACTTTAACCGGAGCATTGGCAATTTGAAAATATCCCCGTAAATATGCAATCGATTGCGCGCAAAAGACTTTTTCCAAAGCATTCAAGATTACTCTTTGTGGTGAAGGGTAGTTGATTCCATGAGCTAGCCCGGCGTAGGTCCGGGCTACTCATGATCCCTGACACTCCACGCGCCCTACCATCTCATGAGAATACCCCTCGTCACGCGTGCCACAGCCCTCATTGGATGTAACGCCCGCATCAACCCTAAGCCGACGGCATGCTGGTGGTCTCTGAGCGAAGCGGCCGGGTAACCGATGGCATAATTGCCCTATTGTCGTACCCATGTCATTTTCAGGGCCATTTTTGACATTATTCCTTTTCTTTATTTGGGTTATTTTGATCCTGCTGTAATCGGCACTTTTTAATGTAATTCTTATTGTTCGCCGGGCGATTGAATGATCAGTAATTGGTTGAGATTTTTTAGGTTTTCCGGGCTTCAGGGCAGGATTGGGCTGGGTGTTATCCTGATCGCGCTCATACAGATCGGAACGGTGGGCTGGCTTGCGTGGCACAACTTCGCTATCCGTAATTCGTCTCTGGATGTCAGCCATAACTACCAGCCGCTCATGGAGACGCTGGAACGACTGCACGACGACGTAGGATCGTTCGCCTCGGCCCTCCGAGCTGATATTCTTCACAAGGACACGGCAAACGCCCCACTCCGAAACGGTCTCAGGGAAAAGGCGCTCATTCCCGGAATTGCGAACGTCCGCAATACGGGAGACGTATTTTCCAGCGATGTCAAACCCCAACTGGATTCACTCGGCCGTACCCTGATTGCTGTTGAACGCATCGCTCAGGATGTCGACCAGTGGTTTGCCAGTCGCACGCTCAACGAGTTTGCCGACAGCGCCGACATTGCCTATTTCAATGCGGAACAAGAAGCCTATCTCGGGCCGAAGTTGCAGACGCTCAATCGCCTTGAGAAACAATACGAACGTCATCACTACCTGCTGCGGGAGGACCTCCAAACGCAGCTCTCGGCCAGACTTTCTCTCGTCGACAAGTACGCTGATCGGTCGCAAATTATCCTCCTTATCGCGGGTGGCGCAACGGTGGTGATCTTGCTGGTGGGGGGCTTCCGGGTCGTCCGGCGCATGCGCCGATCCCTTGCACAGGCTACAGGTGTACTCGATCGCCTCGTAGAAGGCGACACTACCGGCAACGCCATTGCCGCAGACGATGAAATGCGTCCTATTATCGAGGCCGCCAATAAGCTTAGCGATAATCTCCAGAAAGCAAGCGAATTCGCGCGCGCTATTGGGGACGGTAATGTCGATCACGATTTCAAGGCCGTGGGTGAAAGTGATGTCCTGGGGAACGCTCTCGTTCAGATGCGGCAGAAACTCAAGAGCATTAATGAAGAGGACTCGAAGCGCAATTGGTCGACGGCCGGGCTCGCGCGGTTCGCCGACATCCTGCGTCGTAACGACGACTATCGCTCGCTTGCCGGATTGATCATATCGGAGTTGGTCAAATACACCCGATCGAATCAGGGAGGATTGTTTATTATCAACGAAGACAACGAAGACGAAAAGCACCTTGAGCTCATCGCCTGTTACGCCTTCGAGCGGAAGAAGTACCTGCAGAAAACATTTGATCTAGGGAGCGGTCTGGTTGGCCAGTGCTACCTTGAAAGGCGCTCGATCTTTATGAAGAAGGTGCCGCAAGACTATGTCAATATCACGTCGGGTCTGGGCAATGCCAACCCTTCCTCGCTGCTGCTCGTGCCGTTAAAGGTGAACGACGACGTCGAGGGTGTCCTGGAGATGGCGAGCTTTAAAGAGTACGCCGAGCATGAGATCGCATTTATTGAGCAAGTAGCGGAGATCATCGCTTCCACGATCTCCAGCGCGCGCATTAACGATAAAACGCGAAAGCTGCTGGAGGAATCTCAGCAACACGCGGAAGAACTCCGGGCTCAGGAAGAAGAAATGCGTCAGAATATGGAAGAGATGCAGGCCACGCAGGAGCAAATGCACCGCCAGACCGAGGAGATGCGCAAGATGCAGGAGAATCTCACGATGGAGAAAAGCATGTTCAACGTGCTGATGGAATATCTCCCGGACCGGATCACCTACAAGGATCGTCAGAGCAGGATACTTCGAATCAACAAGGCAAAGGCAGAGCGATTCAAAATGTCGCCGGAAGAAATGATCGGCAAGACGGACTACGACTTCTTCGCGAAGGAACATGCCGACAAAGCTTTCGGAGAAGAGCAGGAGCTTATCCGTACGGGGCAACCTCTCTTAAACCAGGAAGAACGCGCGGTGTTCGCCAACGGCGATATTACCTGGGCAACGACATCCCGCATCCCATTCCGCGACGACCGGAACGAGACGGTCGGGATGTTTATCATCACGAAAGACATCACGCAGCTGAAGCGCGCGGAGCTGACCATACGCGACCGCGAGCGGGTGATCGAAAAATTACTCGACGGTATGCCGGTGTTCCGCTTTACCGTAAGTCGCGACCGCCTCGTGACCAACGTATGGAAGGCCAGCACACTTCCCGATCTCCCCAAGCTTGAATCGAAGCCCCTTATTGAAGCGCTTCCCGAAGTTCACGACCTTATCAGCCAGGAAGACCTCGATCATACAGATCTGATCTGCAAAGGTGTGCTGGAGATCAATGAGGAAAAAGAAGTTTTTAAGTACTATCTCTTCCCGGAAAGCGCCGTCGACGGCGTATTCCTGGGCTTCGGTCTGAAGCAGTAGGGCAGAGGACGATTCTTAGTAAACGCTCTAGCGCAACAGCTTATCGCGAATCTCTTTCCAGGTGATCAACTGAATTTTCTCTTCATCAAGGATCTGACGGCACGCGTCGCTTGTAAAGAAATCGAGGTCGGCCTGTCGCCACGCTGAGCCATAATCGACAAACCCCTTCGTGACAGCCTGCATCTCGGCATCGTCGTGGGCGGTGTGGATGATCAGGCAACTAACGCCGGGTTGCACCGACCTTAGCGTTTTACTATAGAATGCCTCCATCCCGTTCTTGTAATCGTCAGGCGACGCGATGAATACCTGGTCAATGATCACGTCATTCTCGTTGGTCACACCCGGATAGGCCGACGTTATCGCATTCATCAGCATTACCGGAACCTTGTACTCCCTGCCCAGTGCGATATATATTTTAAGGAATTCCGGCGAATAGAACAGCGTACCCATGTGTGAGTCGAAGTGGGTCGGATCGATACCGAACTTCTTTGCCCGTTCGATTTGCGCCCGCAGTTCGGTCTCGACATCGGCTGGAGTTGCTTTGGCGAGGACAGATTGTACATCGGCATAGAAGAACCCGTTATCGTCGACCAGGCTCTGCACTCTTTCACGGGAAGTTACCGGTCCCCATTTGTACAGATTCCATTCACTCGTGAGCGTTAGGTGGAGGCCGAGGTCTGCCGCGGGGTTGTTACGCGCATATTCCGCGATTTCAGGAAACCAGGGACATGGAACCATAATGCTCCCCGAGTTGACCATCCCACCTGCAAAAGCCTCGAAGCTTGCCGCGTTTTCGGAATGTGAAACGCCAATGTCATCGGCGTGGATAATGAGAAGTTTGGTGCCGGCGGGATAGCCCAGGCGTTCAGGAAGATTGCTTTGCTGTGCCTGCGCTGACAGAATCACAATCAACGAGAGCAGGAGGGGTAGTAGTTTTTTCATGAGGTTAGGTAGTTGGGTATCGAATGCGTTTTCTTAGAAATTCAAGGTCTGCCCCTGCCTCTGCCTCTGCCCCTGCATCTATTCCTACAGCGATACGCCTCGTTTCCATGGGATGAAATCCGTTTGGTGTAGTAAGTCGGCTTTGGTCTTTTTTCTGCCACTTGCCACATCGATAACGAACTCCAGAATTTTCTCACCCATTTCTTCGATGGTGGTTTCGCCCGAGATCACGGGACCGGCGTCGACGTCGATTATGTCGGGCATGCGTGCGGCCAGCCTGGAGTTCGACGATATCTTGACGACAGGTGCAACCGGATTTCCCGTAGGGGTACCCAGGCCGGTGGTGAAGAGAATGAGCGTTGCACCGGCGCCGGCCATGGCGGTGGTGCTCTCTACGTCGTTTCCGGGTGTACACAACAGGGTGAGACCGGGCCGCCTTACGTAGTCGCCGTAGTCGAGAACATCGGCAACGGGAGAGGTGCCCCCTTTTTTGGCGGCACCGGCGGATTTCATAGCGTCGGTGATGAGGCCGTCGCGAATATTGCCGGGTGAGGGGTTCATGTCGAAACCCGATCCTGAAGCAATGGCGGCTCGCTCGTAGGCACGCATCAGCTGCGCGAACCGGTTAGCCGTTTCGTCATCGACACTGCGGTTGATCAATTCCTGTTCGACGCCACAAAGTTCCGGGAACTCGGAAAGTATAGTTGTTGCTTTAAGGGCCACGAGAAGGTCTGAAGTATGTCCAATGGAAGGGTTTGCCGAGATTCCGGAAAACCCATCGGAGCCGCCGCATTCAAGGCCGACCACCAGTTTACTTAAAGGCGCGGGTTTCCGGGTGAGGCGGTTTGCTTCGACAAGCCCCATGAACGTCTGCCTGATGGCATCTTCCAGCATATCTTGTTCGGTGCCGGATTTTTGTTGCTCCAGAATTATGAGCGGCTTCCGAAGGTCCGGGCTTTTTTCTGCCAGCTTTTCTTTGAGGAGTTGCACCTGTGCGTTCTGGCATCCCAGGCTCAGCACGGTGGCGCCGGCTACGTTGGGGTTATGGATATATCCGGCGATTAAACGGCACAGCGCTTCGGCATCCTGGCGTGTGCCGCCGCAGCCGCCTTCATGCGTGAGAAACCTGATGCCATCGATATTTTCGAACAGGCGACCGCCGGGTCGGTTTTCGTCGCCATTGCGGAGTGTGGCGCTGGCGATCGCGTCGAGGTCGCCGGACTTATACAATTCGACGAGTTCGGTAACGAAGTTTTTATAAACGTCATTTTTTCCGAAGCCAAGACCTTCTTCGAATGCATGGCGTATGGCTTCGACGTTTTTGTTTTCGCAGAAGACGAGGGGGACGACGAGCCAGTAGTTAGCTACGCCCACCTGGCCGTCCGGTCTGTGATAGCCGTCGAAGGTTGCGTTCTGCCAGCGCGAGATGTCGGGGGGTGTCCAGGATAGGGTGGCCGTCCGTCCGGAGAATGGTGCGGCTTCGTGTTTTACGTTTTCTGTCGTGATGGGTGCGCCTGCGGCTACGGGGGCGACCGTCTTGCCTACAGTGACACCGTACATTGTAATCGGGTCGCCGGCCTGGAGGTCGCGAATGACGACCTTGTGTTTTGCAGGGACGTTTTGTGCCGCTGTGAGTCCGTTGGTAATGGGTTCTCCCGCCTTAAGGTCCGACAGGGCTACGAGCACATTGTCGTCAGGATGAATCTTCAGAATTTTGTTGGACATACTGGAACTATCTTGCGCAATCGATTGCGCTGGCTATATAAAATGATTCGGAATATAGTTTTTTGTTGAATATTTTCACCCCCCTCATGGCTAATGCACTTTTACCCCTGTTTATGTCGACCGCCCTGTGCACCTTTGTCCCGCTTATGCATCGCATATATACGCATAACACTAATATCAAAGCAGAGATTCTTTATACTTAAATACCTATGACTCGAGTTGTAACTTTTGGAGAAATCATGCTCAGGCTGGCAACGCCTGAATTCCTTCGCTTTTCACAGGCATCAACACTGGAAGCAACCTTCGGAGGCGGTGAAGCCAACGTGGCGGTATCGCTGGCCAACTACGGCATCGATGCCCGTTTTGTCACCAGCCTTCCTAAAAACGATATCGGCGACGCGGCCATCGCCACCTTGCGCAAATACAATGTAAGAACCGATTGCATTCACCGCGGCGGCGATCGCATCGGAATATATTTCCTGGAAACAGGCGCAGTAAGCCGCGCCAGCAAGGTCGTCTATGACCGCGCACACAGCTCCCTCGCCTCTATTAAGAAAGGACAGATCGACTGGGACGAGGCGTTCGATGGCGCAACCTGGTTCCACTGGACGGGCATCACACCTTCCGTATCGCAAGGCGCCGCCGAAGTATGCCAGGAAGCGTGCGAAGCCGCAGCAAAGAAAGGCCTTACCATCTCAACCGACCTCAATTACCGGGCTAAGCTCTGGAAATGGGGTAAACAGGCCGGAGAGGTAATGGAAGACCTCGTCAAGCATTGCGACGTGATCCTCGGCAACGAGGAAGACGCCGAAAAGGTATTCGGCATCAAACCCGAAGGTGTGGACATCACGGCCGGACACGTCTCCGGCGCCGCGTACGAATCGGTAGGACGCCAACTCATGACCCGCTTTCCCAAAGCGCGCAAGGTGATCATCACACTGCGTGGCTCGATCAGCGCAAGCCACAACACCTGGTCGGGCGTACTGTGGGATGGCAAGAATCTGTACGAGGCGCCAACTTACCAGATCACGCACATTGTCGATCGGGTAGGGGGCGGCGACTCGTTCATGGGCGGTCTCATCTATGGACTGCTTAGCTATGACGGCGACGACCAACGCGCCCTCAACTTTGCCGTAGCAGCCTCGTGCCTGAAACATACCATCAAAGGCGACTTCAACCTCGTCACCGTCGACGAGGTAGAAAAACTTATGAAAGGAGACGCCTCAGGTCGCGTGTCACGCTAATGTCTAACTTCAACACTTCTCATGACTCGATTCTCAATCTCCACAGTAATAACCTCCATGAAAGAAACGGGAATGATTCCCGTATTCTATAATGCGGATATAGATATTGCAAAAGCAGTGCTCGACGCAGCCTATGCCGGCGGCGTCCGCGTATTTGAATTCACAAACCGCGGTGGCAATGCTTACGATGTGTTTACCAAACTGCTCACCCATGCGAGCCAATACCAGGATCTCGTCATGGGCATCGGTACGGTACTCGACGCCGACACTACCAAGCGGTTCATCGACGCCGGCGCACACTTTATTGTGTCGCCCATACTCAGGCCTGAAATGGCCACGGTATGTAAGGCGCACGACATAGCCTGGATGCCGGGATGTGCCACGCTTACCGAAATCGTCAATGCGAGAGACCTCGGCGCCGCCGTCATCAAGGTGTTCCCGGGTTCCGTATTGGGTCCGGGGTTCGTATCGGCGATTATGCCCGTGGTGCCCGGATTGCAGATCATGCCCACCGGCGGTGTCGAGCCGACAGAACAAAATCTTAAAGCCTGGTTCAACGCCGGCGTCATGTGCGTTGGCATGGGGTCACAATTATTGACAAAGGAAATTATCGCGAACAAGAACTGGTCGTTGCTAAAGGAAAAGGTAGCAGAGGCGTTGGAGATCATTCAGCGAATCAGGAATTGATGCAATTGCCTTCACCACCAATTCATGTTCAACCCTAAACCAACCGTCTGTGGAAAAACTCAACGAGCAGATCGGAAGATACCGCTGGCGCATCTGTGCCCTCGTCTTCTTCGCGACCACCATTAATTATCTGGACCGCAATGTATTGGGCTTGCTGAAACCGACGCTGTCGGACATCGGCATGTTCGGTGAAGATCAAGCAAACCAGGAACTGTATTATTCTTATGTGGTGATGGCATTTCAGATCGCCTATGCGCTGGGCATGCTCGGAATTGGACGCCTGATCGACAAGGTAGGAACAAAGACGGGCTACGGTATCGCACTTTTTGGATGGAGCCTCGCCGCCATCGGTCACGCTTTTGCACGCAACACATTCGGATTCGGCTTCTGGCGCGCTGCCCTCGGCGTAACCGAAGCCGGAAACTTTCCTGCGGCAAACAAGACGATTGCAATATGGTTTCCGAAAAAGGAAAGAGCGCTCGCCACCGGAATATATAATTCAGGTGCCAATGTCGGCGCTATCGTCGCGCCTCTCACCGTACCCTACATCGCCTCGTCGATGGGCTGGGAGTGGGCCTTTATACTAACGGGGGCCGTCGGACTGTTATGGCTTGCCTTCTGGTTCAAGGGATACAAAAGCCCCGAGGAAAAACTCGCTCAACATAAACTCACACAGGCGGAATACGATTACATCCATAGCGATAAGGATGAGGTAGCCGCAGAAGCAGCTTCGACCGAAAAGGTCTCCTGGTTCAGGTTGCTGGCATATCGGCAGACGTGGGCGTTTTTCTTTGGAAAATTCCTCACCGACCCGATATGGTGGTTCTTCTTGTTTTGGTTGCCCGCGTTCCTGGAAGGTGAGAATGCACGACACATAGCCGAAGGAGAACACCACATGGTGATTGAATGGCCCATGGCGGTGGCGGTCGTGTACATCGTATCCACCTTTGGAAGTGTTTTCGGAGGATGGCTCCCCAAGAAGTTTATTAACAGCGGAATGGATGCCAATAGGGCGCGGAAGACGGCCATGTTTATTTATGCGCTGTTCCCTCTGTGCGTGTTGTTCGCTTCAACACTGGGTGAGATCAATACATGGCTTGCGGTAGCAACAATCTCGATCGCGACCGCTGCGCATCAGGCATGGTCGGCCAACATTTTTACAACGGTGTCCGATATGTTCCCCAAGAAGGCCGTGGCATCCGTGACCGGCATCGGCGGTATGTCTGGTGCCTTCGGTGGAATCCTCATCGCCTGGGCAGCCGGCTTGCTGCTAAAACATTTCACGCAACTCGGACAACTGGAGAAGGGATACGGCATTCTCTTCGTCGTCTGTGGTATTGCCTACCTCGTAGCGTGGGTGGTCATGCACCTGTTCGCACCGAAGTTCAAGAAAATCACGGATTTGTGAGGCGCGAAGGTTGACCGCGAAGGCGCGGCGACGCGAATACGCGAAGGGAAGGATAACGGGTGATCAGCGTGTAGTTTACGGCTCGTAGACATCAAACTGCACTTCGAACATCGGTAAGCCATCACTCGTTCGGTCGGGTTCGTCAACAAAGGTGAATGCTTCAGGTGGGAGTTGTTGCTCCGTAATGAGGTAGTCGTTAATGAGTCGTTTCCGGTTGTTCATGATCGCTTCCATCCGGTTTTGAAGGCGGCGTCTGCCGACGTAACGTTTGCACTTTTCTATGGGAGAAAGCGATCCTTCAAACAAGAGCCGGCGATTGAGGTAATTAACAAACGCACTGTCATTGATAGATAAGGCCTCGATATCCTTAAGCTGTGCGGCATTCGGTTCTTCTTCACGAAGGGTGTCGATCTTCAATATGTATCGCTTTTTTGCTTCAAAGGCGGCCAGCAGGCTGAGTTCGTCTGTATTTCCCGGCAGGTAATGAAGGTTAATCCGCAGTTCAGGTTTTACTTTTAACACCCTGCCAAGCATGGAGAGGTTGCGTCGCTGGCGATTCGTGAGGGAATCGGAAAGGTAGTCGAAACTAATCGCTTTGAGATCGTTTTCATCGGCGTCGATGGCCTGTGCCAGTAAACGATAGGGCGAAGTCGCCGCCTTGACGAGCAGGTTCTCTACAATCCCCCAGATAACCTTGCCCAGCTTGTATTCGGGATCATTCAGGTCACCCTCAACCGGAATCTCCATATCGATATTGCCGTTCACATCTCTGAGGATGGCGACTGCCAGTCGCAACGGCAGGTTGTACACCGGCTTCCTACCGATCTTCTTTCCCACGTCAATTCTACGGATCTCCAGCTTGTTCTTGCTGTCAATAATCCTGTTGAGCACTTTAGTTTCGCTGTTGTAGTATATCAATCCGTCCTGAAATGGGTGGGCAACGTAATGCGTGGAGTACGGACTGAACGACGAGATCCTGACGTCCCTGATTCCATACACCATTTCCACGTTCTCCAGGTTGTGAGGATCAAAGCTTAAGGCCGCGTCCATGATACCTGATTTGTTCACGCGCGACCGGGCGACAAAATTAAGGTCGGAATTCTTGGAATTCAGTGCACCGGAACTAAGCAGCAGGCTGTCCAGCCTGAAGTAAAACGGATCTTCCAGTGTGTAGTCGTTGTAAACGACGGTCCCGTTGGCAACGACTACACTGTCGATCGAATAGTTTTGCATCACATATTCCTCGACCATATCCTCTGCATAGGAGATAAGCAGGCGAAAGGGATTGCTGTAATCCACTTCAGTGGTTAGCGAGTCGGACGACGTTGATGTTGAGGTCGTATCGCGAAGCAACCGTGTGAAGTTGTCGCCGTCAGGGTACAGTTCAAACTTCACGTAAGGACCTTGTACTTCAAAGGTGCCAAAGTCGTAAATGGCACTGGCGGTGTTTAACGAGTCGACCGCCAGGGAGAAGGATGAAATTGTGAAGAGCGTATCCTGTTCCGGGTCGGCCATCCGGAACTCGCGCAGTCCCTGTTTGCCGCTAAGAGCCACCTCAGAGGGCGCGTTAAAGTTGCCGGCGAGCTTGAATTGCAGGGAGAGCAAGCCTTCCAGCACACTGATGTCCATTGCATCGCGCGCATACGGTGCGAATGGAGCGATCTGGACATCTGCAAGGTCGGTCGCCAGTCGATAATCCAATGAATCGAGATTGAGGTCGAACCCGAGGGCAATTGTTCCGCCGGAAGTCAACGCGGTCTGCAGCTCATAGTGATGGTTGGGTTCGTCCCAGGCGATCAGGGGGCACAAGGCCGTTAGCGGATAGAAGGTGAGTTCTGAACCGATGGTCTTCTCGCGATAGTGAATTGTAGCGCTGTCGATATGGAGATTTTCCAGGCGGTACCTTACGGGCTCAGCAGAAGCTGTGATCGTATCCTCGCTTGTGGTTCCAAAACGCTCGATGAGATCGTCGAAGTTGAAGGCGTTACCGTCTTGTTCAACAGTCACACGGGGTTTTGTGAGCCGTACTTCAGTGACGTCGTAGTCGCCACCCGGAAAGTGGGTAAGCTCAAGGTTCGCGTAGGCGTTGGCAATGTGGAAAAACGTATCCCGCCTGGCGGGTTCAAATACCGTCAGCCCATCGATTGAGACCGCTCCGGTAAAAACGTTGATGCGTATCTTGTCGACCTCTATGCTGCGGCCGGTCCATTCTTCGTCATAGCGTTCTACGGCCCATTCCGCCAGACGTCCCGCAAATATGATAAGGATAACAACGAATAAACTGACCAAAATGAATAGCGCGAGCAATATCTTCCGGGCCCATTTCAGCATAGCCATCCGTCTCTTGTTGTTCGAGGGAAGATACAAAAAATACGCGCCGTCCGACCTCGCCTTCCTTGCTTTTTCAGACCCGACCGTCTACTTTCAGTTCTTGTCGTGAATGACATTTCTCCACGCGGGTCATGTTACGATCGGAGAGGATCAGTATTGTTACAATCTCGCATGACAACCTCCAAACCATAACCATGAATCTAAAAACCTACGCTCTTATTTGGCTCTTATTGCTGACAACCCGGGGCTTCAGTCAAAATGTTTATCTGCTATATGATGAATCCATTCCACAGGCCGCATACGGTGCACGGATGCTGGCGCAATCGCTCCGTCAACAAAACTATACGTTACTGGAAGACCGTAAGGGTTATGATTTCCTGATCAACCTGTTTGTTCATAGTTCGCTGGAAGAAGAAGCTTTCGCCGTCATCCCGGAGGGAAAGGTCATCACGGTAAAGGGCGGAGACAATCGCGGCCTGATTTACGGTTGCCTGTCGCTTGCTGAAGATGTGCGTAATGGCACCCCACTTCAAAATGTCATGCACCGTGCGGAGAAACCTCGCTATGCGCTCCGGGCCATAAAACACAATACCCCCTGGTATTCTTATCGTCCCAGTTCGGCACTCGACCAACACTTTGAAACGGTTCGCGACATACGATACTGGGAAGCATTTCTGGATATGATGGCTGAAAATCGATTCAACTCCTTATCGCTCTGGAATCTTCATCCCTTTGTCTATATGATAAAGCCACGGAATTTTCCGGAAGCGAGTCCTTTCAATGAAAAGGAAATGAAGGAATGGCAGGACCTCCACAAGGAGATCATGCGCATGGCGGACGAGCGCGCTATAGACACTTACGTTATCCCCTTTAACATCTTTGTGAGCAAAGAACTCTCCGAAGCGCACAATCTTACCGGGAAGAATTACTATCCGCACTACTATGTACCCGGTGATACTTCGGAGCTCGTCAAGCGCTATACACGCGAATGCATAACGCAATTATTGGAAGAATATCCCACGCTGACCGGTCTCGGGCTGACCTTGGGGGAGGGTATGGCGGGCATGACGCCGCAACAGCGTGAAGACTGGATGTTTGAAACATATATAGAAGGCATGCGCCGTTCGGGCCGCAAGGTGAAGTTGGTACACCGCATACCCTTCTCCAGTACGACGGAATCCCTCGGTGCAACGAGTGTCGAGCTGGAACAACTGACACGCCGCTCGATAGAGCGCGAGGCAGATCTTGATTTCATACAGGGACCGATCTGGGCGGATCTGAAATACAACTGGTCGCACGCACACTCTACACCAAAACTGGTAAAGGTCCATGGTGGGGAAATGTTCGACACTTTTTACAACCCCGAGCCCGAAGGTTACAAGATCACGTATACCGCCCGTAATGAAGATTTTTTTGCCCTGCGTTGGGGCGTTCCCGACTTTATTCGCGCACACCTTGCGCAAAATAGCCAATCGTACGTCGGCGGCTATTTTATCGGATCAGAAACCTATATCCCGGCTAAAGACTATTTTACATCGCTTAATGGGGCTGTCGACTGGACCTATGCCTTTCAACGGCAATGGTTGTTCTATAAATTGTGGGGAAGGCTCCTATACAATCCCGGGACGCCCGATGAAATTTTCCAGGCGGAGTTTGACCGACGCTACGGCGCAGCCGGTAAAGATTTGTTAGCGGCATTCGCCCTGGCTTCGTCGACGCAGTTGCGGCTTAATTCACTTTTCGACACACGATGGGACCACACGCTTTATGGTGAAGGTTTTCTGGCATTGATCGGCGATAAGACACAGTACATTTCTGTCGACAACCTCATCAACCAAAAGACCCTTGATCCGGATTACGTCTCTGTGAAGGACTTTGTTGCTGCAGGGAAATCCGGGGCATTTAAAGCAGGGTCCGTAACGCCCCCTGTGTTGATCGACATGCTGAGGAAGGATTGCCTCGAGGCGCTTGAGCTTGTTAAAGATAAGGACATTAGCCAGAACCTTTCGCTGCGCTATGAGGTAGCCGACGTGCGGACCTGGGCGAACCTCGGATTGCACCTGGCTTCAAAAATTGAGGGTGCCGTGTACCTTCAGACATATCGCCTTACCGGCGACAAGAGCGCCAGGGACAAAGCCATCGATCACCTCCAGGACGCACTGAAGTACTGGGACGAAGTGATTGCGATTACCCGCCCGATATACAAGGACATGCCGCTGACGCACTATAACGGTAGTAGCCACGACCGCAATGACGATAACCTCTTTCATTGGGCGCTCGTCAGAAAGGAAGTGAAGAATGACATCGATATAGCACGGAAGGCAAAGCCGGGGACGGTGCGTCGATAGGTTCGATAGACTACCGCGAGGCGTGATGGAACTTAAGGTAAAAGGTGGTGCCCTCACCTTCCCGCGAACGCACCTTGATGGTGCCGCCATGGAGTGATACGATTTGTTTGGAAAGGCTGAGTCCAATACCGGAACCTTCCTTTCTGGTCGAGAAAAAGGGCACGAATATTTCGCTGAATTCTTTTTGGGGGATGCCCTTTCCATTGTCGCGTACCTCCACCGTGAGCACGCCCCCGCTGCTATAGGCCGAGAGGTGAATGGAAGGATGAGGTCTTCCCTCCAGTGCATACATGCTATTGGTAATCAGGTTGATCAGTACTTGCTCGATAAGGGCGCGGTCGAGAAATACCGGTGGGAGGCCCGGCTGTGTCTCAACAGATAGGATGACGTTGTTTTGCGATAGCGCGTCCGTCATGAGTTTCTGCACCGATGCGAACAATTCGTCGACGGCTATATGTTCCGGCGCCGGCCGGGGCACGCGTGTGAGTTTGCGATAGGTGTCTACAAATTTAAGCAGGCCTTCGCTTCGCTTTTGGATCGTTTCGAGGGAGAAGCGGATGTCCGCGACGGTTTCGTCGCTCAGATCTTCCGCCTGCCGCTGCGAACCTCCGGGCGTAATAAGCATACCCTGCATCGTCTCCGTGAGTGACGCGATCGGCGTCACGGAGTTCATGATCTCATGGGTGAGAATTCGGATAAGCTTATGCCACGCTTCGATTTCCTTTTGTTCAATTTCGCTATTGATGTCCTGGATGGTAATGAGCATGCTGGGGCGACCGATCAGTTGGATGGTTCGCACATCCAGCGACACCATGCGTGTGTAGCTGCCGTCTTTGAGCTCCGTTAATTTCCTGCCGTTGCCTTCCAGTTCTGCGACCGCTTTTACGAAACCGGGATTGAGTTGCTTTACGAGTTGCCAGTTCCTGGTACCTTTAATGCCCAGGAGCATCTCCGCTGTAGGGTTGAACAGCGTGATGTCGTCCTGGTCTCCAACGACCAGTATCCCCACCTGGATCTGGTTTAAGAGTGACTCCAAAAGTTGAAACTGGGCTTCACGTTGTATCTTCACGGCCTTGTAAGCCCGGATCACCTCGTTCATGCTGCGCTCCAATTCACGGAATGACGACCCTGAAAGCCCTTGCTGGAATGTTGCCGAAAAATCGTGATGACGCACCGCGTTAAACAACCGTACCAGCTCCTTGTTGGTACGACTCACAAAGCGGATCATTTCAAACACCTGGAAAATGATGATCGCGCCGAGGATGATGTGATTAAAAAGAAGCCGATCATCTCCGAAAATAAAAGCAAATGTCATCGTTGTTACCAGCAACAACAACACACGGAGAATGACGAGGAGGGAGAAGCGGCGCATGGGGAAGAGTGTTGAAGTGTTGAGTTGTTTAGGTGTTTGCCCGACTGCCTAATGTACTCAGGAGATCCCATACTTTTTCATCCTCCTATACAACGCAGTGCGGGTCATGCCCAGCACGCGGGCGGTGAGGCTGACATTGCGGTCGTTTGCGTCGAGCGATTCGAGGATGAACTGTTTCTCCATTTCCTCTAGTGTTACCGGCTTTTGGGTCTTTGTCTTCGGCGTGGGTGAACCGATCAGTAGCTCCGCTGTTCGGACGACATCGGTGTCGCTGAGGATCACAGCCCGTTCTATCGTGTGCTGCAACTCCCTGATGTTGCCCGGCCAGTGATATTTTGTCAGTCGCGACATCACCGCCTTGTCAATCTTCATGCCGGGGCGTTTGTACTTCTTTCGATACAGTTGCAGAAAATGATCGACCAGTAAGGGAATGTCTTCTTTTCGCTCCCGCAATGCGGGCATCCGAATCTCTACGGTATTGATCCGATACAAGAGATCCTGGCGGAACTGTTTTTCCACAACCATATCGTGGAGTGGCATATTGGTGGCGCTGATGAGTCGCACGTCGATGGGTATGGCCCGGTTAGCGCCTACCCGCTGGACCATCCGCTGTTGCAGCACGGTCAGGAGCTTGGCCTGGAGGGGGAGGGAGAGGTTGCCGATTTCGTCCAGAAAGATTGTCCCGCCTGAGGCGATCTCGAACCGTCCGGGTTTGTCGTGTTTTGCATCGGTGAACGCGCCTTTGACGTGGCCAAAGAGTTCGCTTTCAAACAGCGTCTCTGCTATGGCGCCAATGTCGACGCTAAGGAACACGTTGTTCCTGCGATTCGACTTTCTGTGTAAAGCCCGTGCCACCAGTTCTTTTCCCGTACCGTTTTCACCCAGGATGAGTACGTCGGCATCAGTGGCAGCGACGCGGTCAATCATATCGTGGATGCGCTGAACGGCCGGCGACGCTCCGATAAAGTCGACGTAGTTGCCGTCTAAGTCATCGCGCAAGGCGGCTTGGGTCACCTGCAACTTCTCCACCTGCTTTTTCGAGCGCCTTAATTGAAGGGACGCCAGGATGGTGCCCAGCAGTTTTTGATTCTTCCACGGCTTCAGGATGAAGTCGGTCGCCCCATTCTTCATCGCCTTCACGGCGGTGTCGACCTCGCCATAGGCTGTGATCAGAACGACGACTGCCTGGGGGTCGAGGGTCAGAATTTGATCGAGCCAATAAAATCCTTCCTCCCCGTCATTCACGCCCTTTCTGAAATTCATGTCCAGAAGGATCACGTCGTACTCCTGCTCCGACAACAGCTGCGGAATTCGCGTTGGATCATTCTCAATGCGTACCGTCCCAAACTGTTGCTTCAGGAACATGCGCGCGCTTTCCAGAACGTCCCGATCGTCGTCGATTATCAGTATTTTCGATTGGTCCATCTCTTTCAAAGCTACCAATATGTATCGAAATCAAACACTGGAGTGTAATGGTTTTGATACACTTTCGATAGTATGAAATGTGATCAGGGTGTTATAACGCACTAATAATCAAGTGTATATGGCTATGGCATGCGATTTGGCTAGGTGACATACTATGATTCGGAATTATCTAACCGTGGCGTTCCGGAATTTCCTTCGGAACCGCAATTACAGTCTGATTAACATTCTCGGGTTGTCGATAGGACTCACTGCCTGTATTGTAATTTTCCTGTTGATTGCCTACGAGGTAAAATTCGACAAGTTCCACAGTCAGTACGACCGCATTTACCGGGTGGTGCGCGACGTTGAAAGCGCATCGGGAATGGAGTATGATGCCACGACTCCTTACCCGTTTGCCCAGGCTTTCAGAAATGATTTCCCGGATGTCCCCCTCGTTACCCAGCTGCACTTCCAGGGCAGCGGATTTATAACCGTCGGAACGGAGAAGTTCGAAATTGAGGATGTACTATTTGCCGACTCCCTGTTCTTCAACGTTTTCGATTTCCGCATTGTGTCGGGCAACCCGCAAGTCGATCTGGGTGAGTCCAACAAGGTCTTTCTCACGGAGTCGCTGGCAACGAAAATTGGCCTGGAAACCGGCGGGCGACTCAGGATGAGCAATAAGCTCGACCTGGAGGTCGCAGGTATTATCCACGATCCCCCACCATCGTCGCACATTCAGTTCTCGATGATCGTCTCGATGCCAAGCTTCACTGAAGCGTTCTTTGGCTGGCCGATTTCCTCGTGGGGCCTTACTTCGTCGGGGTTCAGCTATGTTGTCCTGCCAGAAGGTACAACCCCGGCAAGTATTTCGGAACGACTTCCGGAGTTTGTCGACAAATATTACGATGAAGAAGAGCGGGCACGGCAGAACTACCGCCTTCAACCTTTGGGGGATGTACATTTCGACACGCACTATGCGGGCACACCTTCAGCGGCAGGCAACGTTGATATTACACAGCTCGTCATCATGGGCGTGCTGGGGCTTTTCATTCTGATCATTGCCTGCATCAACTACATCAACCTTGCCACGGCGCTTGCCGTCAGGAAGTCGAGGGAAATAGGAATCAGAAAAACCCTGGGGGCGAAGCGCACCCAGCTGGCCACCTATTTTCTCAGTGAAACATTTCTGCTGACGCTGATCGCAGTTATCATTTCGCTTGGCCTCACAGAATGGTTGTTGCCCTGGCTGAGAGGATTTGTCGAAAAGGAAATCTATCTGGATTTGTTCTCGAGCCCTGCGCTTCTGGTATTCGTAATCCTGTTGATCGGTATCGCTTCGTTGTTCTCGGGCTTTTATCCGGCGATCGTGCTCTCCGGATTTGATCCGGCCGCTGTGCTAAAGAATAAGATCACGACGCAGGGGGGAGGCGCTTTTGTACGTCGCTTGCTGGTCGTCCTTCAGTTTTTCATTGCACAGGTCATGATCATAGGCACGCTGGTCGTCTCCGACCAGATGAATTATTTCAACACCCGACCACTTGGGTTTAGCCGTGACGCCGTATTGACCGTACCCTTGCCCGAAAATGAACAAAACCTACTGGAAAGCTTTAGAACACGACTGGCGGGGAACCATAACATTCGGAACGTATCGTTCGCCATTGGCGCGCCGACAGCAAACAATAATATTGGCACCGGATATTATCTCCCTGAGGAAGGACCGTCGTCGTCGCGCCGTGTAGGGATCAAGACGGTAGACTACCACTACCTGGATACGTATAAGCTCAACCTGAAAGCCGGTCGGTGGTTTCATGAAGCGGAAGATCGTCGGGCGGCCGACACGACCCTGGCTGCGGGCGACCGTTATGTGTTTGTTGTGAACGAGGCCGCTGTTCGTGGGTTGGGTTATGCCAGCCCGGAAGAAATTCTGAATAAACGTATATCGGTTGGACTCAACGACATCACCGCTACGGTGGTAGGGGTCGTTGAAGATTTCCATACTACGTCACTGCACGAACCCATAGGGCCAGTCGTCCTGATGAATTACCCGTCGCTCTACTTCAATGCAGGGATTTCTATTCAGTCTGCAAATATGCAGGAGACCATCGAATTCATAGAAAAGACCTGGACCGACCTGTATCCCGAGTATTACTTCAAATACCAATTCCTGGATGAGCAGATTGCTGCCCGGTATCGCCAGGAAGCCCGACAGCTTGTTCTGTTCCGGATATTTGCCGGCATTTCTATTTTCATCGGCTGCCTGGGCTTGCTTGGTTTGGTTTCCTTCATGGCCAATCAAAAGTTGAAGGAAGTCGGTATACGAAAAGTGTTCGGCGCCACGGTATCAAGCATTGTAATGTTGTTTTCTAAAGAGTTCGTACGGCTGGTTGTTATTTCCTTTCTGATTGCCGCGCCGCTCGCATGGTTCCTCATGAGCCGCTGGCTCGAAAACTTTGAATATCACATCGACATTCACTGGTCGGTGTTTGCCATCGGGCTGACAACGACGCTGATAATCGCGTTGCTCACTGTCAGTTATCGCTCCGTGAAGGCGGGCCTTACCAATCCTGTTGATACGTTAAGAACCGAATGAGTGTCATGATCCGAAACCATCTCATTATCGCCATCAGAAACATCCGACGCAGCCTCGGTTTTACGATCATTAATATTGCCGGATTGTCGCTTGCGATCACGTGTAGCATCGTGCTCTTCCTGCTCGTACGCTTCCTGACCAGTTTTGATAATTATCATCCGGATGGCGACCGTATTTACCGGATCGCTACCACCTCGGACTGGGGCAAGGAGGAATATGACCATACACCCGGTGTACCGGCGCCGCTCCCGGAGGCTGTAAAGAATGAAGTGACGGGTGTGGATGAAGTACTCTTCATTTCGGGACGCTGGAAAGCGTTGGTCAGCGTGGAGGAGAATGAAGAGCGACGAATATTTGAGGAGGAGGGCAGTATTGGATATACCGACTCGACGTACTTTAACTTTTTCAAACGGGATCTGCTGTCGGGCAATGCAACACTCGCCCGTGCCAATCAGGCGGTGATATCTGAAAAGTGGGCGGCAAAATATTTTGGCGATGCAAACCCGATCGGTAAAATTATTCGTGTCGACAACTTGCAGGACTTTGAGATAATCGGAGTAATGGAAGATTATCCGGCCAACACGAGCTTTCCGTTTGACCTTCTTATGTCGTATGAAACGATCAGGCAGCAAAAGGTACAGGGCGGATGGAAACGGGTAAGCAGCGATGATCAGTGTTATCTCAAGCTTCCCTACGATGCGGATCTGAAGAACATTGAAAGACAACTGGCGGCCCTGACGGTGAAACATGTCGGTGACGAAGACGCCAGGCATTTGCAGCGGTGGCTGCAACCGCTCAGCGATATAAAGCACGATACGCGCTTATCCAACTACAGGCAGCGCAGCGTTGCCCGCGAATCCATTTGGGCTATGGGCGCGATTATGATCTTTCTTCTCATAACAGGATGCATCAATTTTATTAACCTCTCTACCGCGGTGGCCGTTCGCCGGTCGAAGGAGGTGGGCATTCGTAAAGTTTTGGGCGGGCAACGCAGTCAGCTGATCTTTCAATACCTGAGTGAGACGGCGGTGATAACGTTCGTTGCCCTGCTGGTGTCGGCCTGCCTCGCAGAGCTGGTTTTAATGAAACTCAATTCGTTTCAGGAGCTGGACTTGCACATCGATTTAGTGTCGCCTGCATTCTGGGTGTTTATCGTCAGCATTTGGATTGCCGTAAGTCTTGTTTCGGGTCTCTATCCCTCCTTCCTGCTTTCGGGATTCAGTCCTGCAATTGCGCTGAGAAACAAGCTCACGAACCGCAGTTCCGGAGGGTTTTTATTGCGAAGGGCGCTTGTGGTGTTCCAGTTCGTGATCTCCCAATTCCTGATTATCGGCACGATCGTCATGCTCTCTCAGATGGATTACTTCCACACAAAAGACCTGGGATTTTCCCGCGAGGCTATCGTGACCATCCCAATTCCTGAGCAGCAGAATCTCACTGCGAAGAACAGCTTACTGGCCGAAGTGCGGGGGCTGCCGGGCGTTGAAATCGCGAGCCTCTGCAGTGCACCCCCGTCGAGTGGGGGCGTCAGCATGTCGAGCTTTCAAGTCGACGGCATTGAACGCACCAGCAATGTGGCCCAGATCAAAGCGGGTGATTACGCGTATCTTCCCTTGTTCGATATCGACTTGATCGCAGGAAGGCCGTTTGACGATATCGACACCACGAACGCCTGGCTCGTCAACGAACAGTTCGTGCGGTGGTTCAACATGGAACCGGAAGAAATTCTGGGAAGGAATCTGCGCATGTGGGGCCATACGCTCCCCATCGCCGGAGTCGTCCGTGATTTCCATACCATGTCCCTGGAACGACCTATTGAGCCTACAATCCTGATGAAGGATCCTGGGGGATATCGCAACCTGGCGGTCAAGATACGACCGGGCCAATTCGACAATACTATTGATGCCATCGAAAGAGCGTGGGTAGCGCAGTATCCTGACTTTCTGTTCAACTATGAGTTTCTGGAAGAAGAGATTGCGAACTTTTATCGCGATACGCGTCGCCTTTCGGTTTTGCTCATCATTTTCTCCGGGGTCGCAATTTTCATTAGCTGTCTGGGATTGTACGGATTGGTTTCCTACATCGCCACGCAAAAGGAGCGGGAGATAGGTGTACGAAAAGTATTTGGTGCGAGTACACGACAGATCGCCTACATCTTCTCGCGCGAGTTCGTATTGCTCGTCGCACTTGCTGCTCTCATTGCTGCCCCGGCATCTGGATATATCATGGAACGCTGGCTGCAAAATTTTGCGTACAGGGTGCCTTTAGAATGGTTCATGTTTGCAACCGGCGTTGGCGTCACATTGATGATTGCGGCCGCAGCGGTAGGCTACCGCTCATTGCGCGCCGCTTCGGCGAGACCGGCCGACGTCCTGAGGAATGAATAAGCTACGAAACCACAATCATGCTAAGAAATCACATAACAATCGCCGTTCGAAATCTTCTTCGTAACCGGTATTTCTCGGCCATTAATATTCTCGGTCTGGCTATCGGCCTGGGATCGTGCATCGTCATCTTTTCCTACATAAAGCACCAACTCAGTTTTGATCGGGACCATCCGGCGGCGGAAAGAACCTACCGGGTAAATCAGACGGCGATATGGACCCCGGAAGGCGGGATCATGAGCTCCACCGGCTTGCCATTGGCATATACATTAAAGAGCGAATTCCCTGAAGTGGAGGATGCAACACGGATCAATACGCCGCTGCCTCAAGTGGTACGCTATGACGCCGGCGACGGAGCGGTAAGAGCGTTTTATGAAACGGGCATACTCGCAGTGGATTCGAACTTCTTTTCCTTTTTTGCCTTTTCCTTGCGGGAAGGTGACCCGGCCACTGCGCTTCACGGCGTAAATAAGGTGGTGTTATCTGACGAGGCTGCCAGGAAGTTCTTCGGTGATGAACCCGCGCTCGGAAAGACGTTGCTGATCGGCGACGACCGCATCCCCGCGGAGGTCAGCGGTGTCGCTGAGAAGCAACCGGACAACGTACACGTACACTTCGACTACCTGCTTTCGATGTATACGAACCCGGCCATCCGCGAATTCGAGTGGAGTTGGATATGGACCCAGGTGGCGACGTACGTCAGGCTGAAACCGGAAGCAGACCCGGTGGCGTTGGAAAGGAAATTTGAGTCGCTGGCGTCACGTCACATCGAACCGACGTTCGCACGCTTTGGTATTGTTTATGAAGACTTCATACGAGGGAAAGATGGATGGAATTTTTATCTGCAACCTCTCACGGAAGTGTATCTGCATTCAACAAAGATCGGAAACCGCGTCGGGCAGACCGGCGACATCCGGTATGTCTACATATTCAGCGCAGTGGGGCTCTTTGTTTTACTCCTGGCCATTATCAACTTCGTTAATCTGGCCACGGCACGTGCCGGACGCCGCGGTAAGGAAATCGGTGTCAAGAAGGTGCTCGGCGCACGGCGGGGTGCGATGGTGGTGCAGTTCCAGATAGAGAGTGTCGTCGTTACCTTTATTGCCGGCGTTTTGAGTCTCGGCATTGTTGAGTTACTGCGTCTTGCCGTGGCTCGTGGACTCGGCCTCGAGATCCCCTTCTTGTCGGTCTGGGGCGCGGATGCACTATGGTTTTTTCCGGTATTGATCCTGGGCGTGGGAATGCTCGCGGGCGCCTATCCCGCATTTTACCTGACCAACCTCGAGCCGGTAAGAGTGTTGAAGGCGCGGATGACAGCCCATCACGGTCGATCCGGTCTGCGCAACGCGCTTGTCGTGGTACAGTTCGCCATTGCGATCGGCTTTATTGTAGCGACGATCGTGGTGTACCAGCAACTGGATTTTGTTAAGCGCGTCGATCTGGGCTTTAACCAGGAGAATGTGCTGGTCATTAATCACGCAGACAAACTCGGCGAGCGCATAGAGATCTTTCGGGAAAAGGCATCTGCGATGAACGGCGTGATGAGCGCGGCGATTGCAATGGATGTACCGGGCCGGATTCCTTTGGAGGACATCTTCACGCGCGAGGGCAGCGATGAAAAGTACCCAGTGGCGCTCATGCAGATGGACGAGTATTTTATGGAAACACTCGACATGGAAATTGTTGCCGGGCTTGGATTCGCGGAACACGACGAGTCCGATCAGCAGAAGGTGCTCATCAACGAAACTGCAGCGCGGCTGTTCGGATGGGAACCTGCTGACGCTGTGGGGAAAACGATCCGATACATGGGTGATGAAATGGCGGCGAAGGAAGTCAAGGGAGTTATACGTGATTTCCACTTTCAGTCCCTAAGGGCAAACATTGCGCCTGCAATTTTTTATCACACAGACCTTAGAACCTGGAACAGCAATCGGATTGTGGCGCTGAAGATCAGAGGTGATGGCGTGAGCCGGTTGGTGGCTGACCTTCAGGATACCTGGAACGAGCTCATCCATGATGCTCCGTTCGAGTATTCGTTCCTTCGGGAGGAATGGGGCCGTAAGTATCAACAGGACGAGAAGCTCGGTGGGATGTTCACCCTGTTCACAGGCCTGTCGTTATTGATTGCCATGATCGGGATGGTTGGACTGGTGACGTATTCTGCCGAACAGCGCCGGAAGGAGATCGGCATACGCAAGTCCCTGGGCGCAACCGCCACTCAGATGGTTCTTTTGCTCAATGGGAATTTCACCCGGCTTATCCTCGTTTCCTTCGTTCTCGCTATCCCACTGACATGGTATGCCATGCACCAGTGGCTTCAGCAGTTTACCTACAAAGTCGGCATCAGCGTATGGGTTTACGGCCTGGCGGGCATCGCAATCATAACGCTCACCTGGATCACCGTCGGCTACCAGTCGGTGCGTGCGGCGTTGACAAACCCTGCGGAGGTTTTAAAGGAGGAATAGATGGTTCCGAAGAAACAGTACGGCATTGAACTGTGGGACGAGGAAGGTATCGACGCCTCTATCCTGGGTATGCCTGAAGAAGAAGACTGGGTGCGGTTGACAAACAAATTTGTGAAGCAATTGTTTCCCGCGCTACCGGGAATAAGTGTATGTTTCGGGTTCCGGATGTGATGAAGGTATGCGTATAACGGAATTCAAGGAACTGGCATTGTCATTTCCCGGTACTGAGGAAGGGCCGCATTTCGAACGATTGGCGTATAAGGTGACAGGCAAGCGGATATTCGCGAGCCTTCACGAATCGACGGCGATGGCGAACTTAAAACTGACTCCTAAAGAACAGGAACTCTTTTGCAAATATGACAAGTCCGCCATCTACCCCGTTCCCAATAAGTTCGGTCTGCAGGGGTGGACGACTTTCGAACTTGACAAGATTCCCCGGGAGCTAATGCTTGATGCCCTGGAAACGGCTTATAAAGGCGTGTTCAGGAAGTAACGCGTAGCACTCGCGTCGTTGATCTTCACGGGGTGCACCGGAGACGAAGGTTGCCCAAGGTAAACGCAACAATCCTTTTTCGCGTTCCTTTGAAGCTTTTGCGGTAAAATAATTTAGGAGGCTTATCCTTCGGCGAGTTGCCTTAGGTCGACCGGCACAACTCTCGAAATCCCCTTTTCAACCATAGTAATTCCGTAGATCACGTCCGTGGCCGTCATCGTACGCTTGTTGTGCGTTACGATCACGAACTGGGAGTCCTTGCTGAAATGCCGGATGATGTTGTTGAACTTGTCGATGTTGGCGTCGTCGAGCGGCGCGTCTACTTCATCGAAGATACAGAAGGGCGCGGGCTTGAGAAGGTACATAGAGAACAAAAGCGCCGTGGCTGTCAACGTCTTTTCACCGCCGCTAAGCTGGTTTATGGTCAGGGGTCGCTTTCCCTTGGGTTTTGCGATGATATCGATGTCGGAGTCGAGCGGCGCATCGGGATTAACGAGCCTGATGTCACAATCGTCTTCTTCGTTGAAGAGGGATCGGAACACGACCTTAAAGTGCTCGCGCACCTGGTTGAACGCGTCCATAAAGGTTTGGCTCGCGGCTGTTTCAATCTCGCTGATGGTGCTCATGAGTGATTCCTTGGCATTCATGAGGTCTTCCTTCTGCGAGAGGATAAAGTCGTTGCGTTCCTTAATTTCCTGATATGCCTCCATCGCCATCGGGTTGATGGGGCCCATGTTGTCGAGACGGTCGCGCATCTTCGATACCTCGGTACGCAGTTTCTCCTCGTCGGCCTCGACAGGAGCTTCGTCCTCGCCGGAAGATTGTTCGAGGAGGGTATCAAGATCGACCTTAAACTCTACGGAAAGGCGTTCCTTCACCGAGTTGAGTTCAAGCTTGTTTTCATTCAGCTCGTTGTGCAGCTGCATCAGCACAGTGTCGATGTTCTCGCGCTTGTGCTGGATGTCGCGCAGGTCTTTCTCCAGGCTATCGATGGCGCCCCGCGCTTCGTAGTATGCGGTCTCAGCCTCATTCAGGCCTTTTTCCATTTCTTCCTTTTCGGCATACATCGACACCAGTGTGTCGTCGCCGGTCTGGGTGCTCTCAACGATACTGCGGGTCTCCTCTTCATTCTTTCGGAGTTCTTCCCCGTTGGCTTCGATCCGCGCACCGCTTTGTTCCATCGACTCCTTTTTGTAGGAGATCTCCTGGGTGATGCTCTTTACGCGGTTCTCCTGTTGGTGGAACAGAATGTTTTGTTCGTTGAAGGCGCCGGATTTCTGGCTCAGCAATTCGTTGTCGCCTGCCACCCGGTCTGCGATGGCAGCGAGTTTTGCTTCCGCGTCCTGGAGTTCCTGTTGAGCGGCCGCAGCCTTCGGCTTCAGGTCTTGCAACTCCTGGGTGAGGAGCTCGATTTTCTCCAGCATGTCTTCACGCCGGAGATCGGCGTTGTTGAGCATCTCGGAGAACTGTTCCCGTTTGGTGCGGACCGAAACGTGTTCTTCCGTTATCTGGCGAATGGTATTCTGTAACTCCTCGATCTGCCTGCGAAGACCGTTGTTGCGGAGTTTCTCCAGGTCGCGTTGACGGTCGAGGAGCGATTGTTTTACTTCGTCAAGTTTTGCCGAAAGGGTTTTGATTTCCTTTTCCAGCTTCTCCAGGTTCCGGGCGCGACCGATTTTCTTTCCTTCGAACAGCCCGACCGATCCGCCCGCAATACTGAAGCGCCGGCGTATGACATTGCCGCTCTTGGTTATGAATGTGTTGACGTCACCTGCCGGGATGGATTTGATGTCGCCTTCATGCACATATACCCGATCGAGGATATAGGCCATGAGTTTGCGGTACTTCGGATCGAACTCGATTATTTCCGTTGCCGGAAATGCATTATCGTATAGCGTCGACTCAGAGGGTTCAAAAGCATCGAAAGAATCGAGGATGAAGAAATGCGCCTTCCCCTTTGACGCGTCGCTGAGGATGTTGATCGCCTCGTAGGCTTCCGACTCATGGTCGACGATGTAATAGTTCAGCCAAGGCTCGAGATAATTCTCGATGGCGATGCGGTATTCTTCCGGACATGTAAGGATGTCAGAAAGGAGGGGAGCCTTTTTGCTGACTTTCTTCCTGAGGAACTTAATGGCTTCCGGGAACCCCTCCAGGTTCTCGACAAGCGATTTGGTCAGGTTGAACTCATTCTGCCGCGCGTCGAGCTTCCGGCCCGTCGCCGTCATCTCTTCGCGGATGACTTCGATGGTCTTTTCCGTTTGCGCGATCCGCTCGAGAATTTCCTCTTCGTCCTTCTTCAGCGTTTCGAGACGGGCCGTGTGGCTCGTCATCTCTTCCTCGAGGACCACCAGTTTTTTCTCGAATTCCGCGAGGCTGGCGTTTTGCTGGCTGCTGTCGCTGGTGGATTTCTCCAACTCTTGTTTGAGTGAGGCGATCTGAATCTCGCGGATCTCTACGGCTTTGTTCAGTTCGTAGCTTTCGTCTTGCCGTTCCCGCTGACGTTGCCGGAAGGAATCCGCCTCTTGTTGAAGTTGCTGTGTCTTGAGCTTTTGTTCCTCGTATTCTTTTTGGAGGACATTCCGCTTTTCTTCGATCTCGTTCAGAATAACAACGGCCGTCGCCTTTTCGGCTTCAAGGCTCTCAATGCTGAACTTCGCGCGTTCGTTGCTCTTGCGGTCCTGCTCGATCTGGTCACGCAAGCTCGCGGCACGGTCGCCAAGATAGCGGAGCCGCTCGTTGCGGATCTGCTTTTCATTTTCGTACTGGCGTATCTGTCCGACAAATTCGTTGATTGCCTTCTGCCGTGAGGAGAGCGTCTTTTCGCGGTGGACCAGGTCAGCCTTCGCGCTTTCTATCGCCGCTTCTTTTTCGGCAATGGAGGCGCTGAGTGCCACCTTCTGATCGTTTTCGCTCGCAATCTGAGCGCTTATGGTGTCGAACTTCTCCCGTTGCTTCTGGACGACCAGGCGCGCTAACAGGATGCTCTTTTGCTTATACTCTTCCTTTAACCGGTAGTACGTTTCTGTCTGTTTAGCCTGCTTTTCCAGGCTCTTCATGTTCTTCTCGATTTCGAAGAGCAAGTCCTCCACGCGCTCCAGGTCGGCATCGGTATCCTCCAGCTTGCGCATGGTCTCCTTCTTTCTCTTCTTGAATTTGGAGATGCCGGCGGCTTCTTCGAACAGCATTCTCCGGGAATGGTCCTTGTCGTTCAGGAGATCATCCACCATGCCCAGCTCGATAATGGCGTAGCTGTTGGAAGCGACTCCGGTGTCGAGGAACAGGTTGGTAATGTCTTTAAGGCGACAGGTTACGCCATTGAGGAGATATTCACTTTCGCCGGACCGGTACAGGCGGCGGGTGATCGTAACCTGTGAGTATTCGGTAGGGAGGATGTTCTTGGTGTTATTGATCGTCAGCGACACCTCCGCCATTTGCTGGGGTGCGCGGTGGCTGGTGCCGTTAAAGATGACGTTCTCCATCTTTTCCGACCTCAGGGCGCTGGTTTTTTGCTCACCGAGTACCCATCGTATCGAATCCACGACATTGGATTTTCCGCATCCGTTGGGGCCTACAATGCCGGTAATGCCCTCATCGAAATTGATCACCACCTTATCCGCGAAACTCTTGAATCCCTTAATCTCCAGCTTGGCTAATTGCATCCTCTGCAGTGATTGTAAGTAAAATAAGCTACCCCAATTTGTGATGGATCCCAGGAGCTGATTCAGACGGGTTTGTCCCGGATCAGTAACCGTTCCGGGTATCGAATGCTTCGGCCAACCAACAGGGGTCGGCAAAGATAACCCACTGCTCAGATCAATTCAAAGAAAAAAAATTTGCGACTAAAGTAGGGGTAAACTACCGACTAAAGTTGCAGGGAGAACTGCAGCTGGAGCCCGTTAGCCGCACACGATTAATATTTTTTGATAGATTTGCATAGCATGGACAATTTTCAATTCTGGATTTATGTCATTGTGGCCATCATCTATTTGGTGAGCAAGGTCTTGCGTAAGAGCAACAGCCAGACCGGCAAGCCCGCACCCAGAAACCGGCCACAACATACCGAAGAGGAGACCGGCGAACTGCCGCCTATGACGTTCGAAGATCTCCTGCGCGAGATCACAGAAGGGAAGAAGAAAAAGGCTGAAATGCCGCCTCCAGGCCCGGTATCTCCGCCGCCACCGGCACAAGAACCCGATGTTCCCAGGTATATCAACTATGATGAGCTGGAGGAGGAAGAGGAGGAAAGCCTCGAAAGGGTCGATTACGACAGGGAAAGAGAGGCCGCGACCTTACAGGTGTATGAGCGCGCAAAGCGCGATGTGGCACTGAAATCTTCGCTGGAATCGTCACTGGGATCGCTGCAGTCGAGCCTGGGAAACCTTCAGGCGACCACACCAACATCCACTGTAAAGCGCGAAAAAAGGAATTTGCTGCTCGAAGAATACATCAGAGAATTGAAATCTCCCTCGGGTTTTAAAAAGGCGGTTGTGATGAGTGAGATATTAAAACCCAAATTTTAGTGCAAAAAATCGTTTTTTTGATGTAATATTACTCGGATAGGGAAGTGATTTTTTAAGCACGTTTAATTTTTTGAACTAACGGGTCCATAGCTGATCTTTGATTTTTGGAGCCTTAGGTTACATATATTTTTTCAAGGTATTCAATTGTGCCTGTGTATTACTTTTTAATTATCACTTGAAATGCAGCTTTCCAAACCCCTGTTCTTACTGGCTTTACTTCTGTATTTCATCCCCGCAGTAAGCCGCGCCCAGTGTGAGGTGGACATTGACGTCTCCTTCCACCAGGTATCTGCTGACAGCTATACCGTACTCCTTCGATCGCAGCAAGGGAGCCAGTCCGTTACCGCGATGCTGCACGATCTGTTCACAGGCGAGACGGTCCAGTCGAAGCGCGCCAACCTCTCCGCGCGCGAAACCGAAGTGTTCACAAATGTTAAACCATCACTTTATACAGTCTATATAAAGAGAGATGGCTGTGAAGAATATAGAAGCCTGGGTTCTATTGAGGGAATAAAAATAGGGCAGTAATTATTGACATAAGACTTCTACATGACCCGGTTACTTTTTAAGCTCCTTGGATCCGGTCTGGCAATGGCCCTGTTATTGGCCGTTGCGAGGCCTGCTCATGCGCAATGCCCGACGGTCGTGTCCACCTCCAATACGGATATCTCTTGTTTCGGTGCTAACGACGGTACGATCACAATCACCCTTTCCCAGGATGTTGATAATTTTGAGCTCTTTGACAACTTCCTCGGGAGTTTTGTGACGATTTCGGTCACCGAAAACGAGACGGCCAATAGCGTAACCTACACCAACGTTTACCCTTCCTCGTTCCAGGTAGTAGCGTTCAAGGGAGGGTGCCCGGCGCTTCAAATATCAGACGGCCCTGGCGGGATCGAAATCCTCGAACCGGCACCTCTGGCCGTCACCGTCGATGCTATTGACCCTGACTGCGATGTGTCCATTGGCTCCGGCACCGGCACGATCAGCATCACCGTCACCGGCGGCACCGCGCCCTACTCATACCTTTGGTCTGATGGCGCCACTTCTGAAGATCGTACCACCCTGGATGCAGGGAACTACCACGTTGACATCACCGACGCGAATGGCTGTGTTATCGGGACGGATGCCGTGGTTCCGGTTATCACCCAGGCGGAAGCCGGCCCTGACCAGAATGTCTGCGCCGACAACACCGTGCTGGCCGCCAACAGCCCTGGCGTGGGAGAGATGGGGACGTGGACGCTGATCTCAGGCTCCGGATCCTTCAGTAACCCCAATTCGCCCACATCATCGGTGGGTGGGCTCGCCTTTGGCGACAACGTGTTCCGCTGGACCATTACCGATACCGGAGGCATATGCGCAGGAACTTTCAGCGATGTGACCATCACACGATTCACACCCGCTTCGGTAGATGCAGGCGCTCCACTGGTCATCTGCGCAGGAACGACAGCAACGCTGGCAGGTACTATTGGAGGATCTGCAACCAGCGCCACCTGGTCTACCGCCGGCGGGGATGGCTCATTTAATAACCCTGCGCTGCTGAATGCCATTTATACGCCCGGGCCGAACGACATAGCCGCCGGGTCTGTCGTGCTGACGCTGACCACCAACGATCCCCTGGGTCCCTGCGGCCCGATGAGCGACAACGTAACCGTCACAATCAACGCCGTAGCCACAGTAAATGCAGGACCTGACCTTACAGTATGCGCAGGAGAAACGGCAACGATGGCCGGTTCCTTCGGTGGCGTGGCAACCGGTGTTACCTGGGACACCTCCGGTGATGGCACTTTTAATACCATAACAAACCCCAACGCCATTTACACGCCGGGACCCAATGACATACTGGCCGGCACGGTTACCCTCATCATTACCACTGACGATCCTGCCGGGCCGTGTCCGGCGGTTTCGGACGAGCTCACCCTGACGATCAATCCGCTGCCCATCGTTGACGCGGGTGTAGATCAAACGATCTGTTCCACCGCCACGGTAACACTTGCGGGTACCATTGGCGGGGGCGCTACTTCGGCAACGTGGTCCACCGCCCTTGGCGACGGTGCCTTCGACAACGCTTCCAGTCTTAATGCCATCTATACCCCCGGCCCCGGAGATATCGCCGCCGGTACGGTAACGCTCACACTCACGACCAATGATCCTGCCGGCCCCTGTGTCGCCGCGTCGGCCGACGTGGTCATCACGATCGACCCGGCCGCTACCGTAGATGCAGGCGCACCGCTTACCATCTGTGCCATGGACACCGCGCCCCTTAACGGCACCATCGGCGGCAGTGCAACTTCAGCGACGTGGTCCACCGCCCTTGGCGACGGTGCCTTCGACAACGCTTCCAGTCTTAATGCCATCTATACCCCCGGCCCCGGAGACATCGCCGCAGGTACGGTAACACTGACACTCACCACCGATGACCCCGCGGGTGTATGCGATGCGGTGAGCGACGACGTGGTGATTACCATCAACCCCGCACCCACTGTAGACGCGGGTGCACCATTGTCGATATGCGCGGGAACCACTGCGACGCTGGCCGGAACGATCGGCGGCAGCGCCACCAGCGCGACGTGGTCCACCTTACTTGGCGATGGTACGTTCAACAATGCAAGTCTGCTCAATGCGGTATACACACCGGGACCTGGCGACATTGCGGCCGGAACCGTTACGCTCACGCTGACCACCAACGATCCCGCAGGACCTTGCCTCCCCGCTACGGATGATGTCGTGATCACCATCGATCCGGCACCCACGGTAGATGCGGGCACAAACCTCACGATATGCTCCGACGGCACCGTTGCATTGGCGGGTGTCATTGGAGGCAGCGCCACCAGCGCGTTGTGGACGACCGTCGATGGTGATGGCACGTTCGACAATCCGGCTGCGCTTAACGCGATTTATACGCCCGGTCCCAATGATATTGACGCGGGGGCGGTGACGCTGACGCTTACTACAGACGACCCCGCCGGGGCGTGCGACGCGGTGAGCGATAATATTGTCGTCACCATCAACCCGGTGCCTGTTGTTGATGCAGGCGCTCCGGTAATCGTCTGCGAGGGATCCACAGTGACCCTGGCGGGTACTATTGGTGGAAGTGCTACCAGCTCGACATGGTCGACCTCCGGCGATGGCACATTTGACAATCCCGGTCTTCTGAACGCGGTGTATACCCCCGGACAGGACGACATTGATGCAGGTACCGTTACGCTAACGCTGGCAACCAACGATCCTGCCGGTCCATGCCCGGCAGCCAGCGACGACGTCGTAATAACCATTGAGCCCGCGGCAACGGTTAACGCCGGTGCAAACCTCACCATATGTTCTGATGGCACCGCTGCATTGGCGGGTGTTATTGGAGGCAGCGCTACCAGTGCGACATGGACGGCCGTCGGTGGTGATGGCACGTTCGACAATCCGACTGCGCTTAACGCGATCTACACACCGGGAAATGCAGACATCGCTGCCGGAACCGTTACCCTGACACTCACTACGAATGATCCGGCCGGCGTTTGTCCGCAAGTGTCGGATGATATCGTTATTATTATTGAACCCATTCCTACCGTCGATGCAGGGGCACCCCTAACGGTTTGCGAAGGCAATTCCGTCACCCTCGCTGGTGTAGTTGGCGGTGGCGCTACGTCAGCCATTTGGAGTGGAGGAGACGGAACGTTCAATAATCCAAACCTTCCCAACGCCGTCTATACGCCCGGACCCGGCGACGTGCTTGCCGGGACTGTAACGCTCACCCTGACGTCCGACGATCCCGCCGGTCCGTGTGGGGCTGCAAGCGACGATGTTGTCATCACGATTGAGCCCGCGCCGACAGTAGACGCAGGTTTGCCGCAGACTATTTGCGCTGCGGATCCCGTCACCCTCTCCGGAACTATCAGTGGGAGCGCGACGAGCGCGAGCTGGTCCACTTCCGGCGATGGCATATTCAACAATATCACCTCACTTACCGCCGAGTATGTACCCGGTACCGACGACATCGACGCCGGTACGGTAACGCTTACGCTGACGACCGATGCAACGGCATCGTGTGCCTCCGTTTCCGACGATGTCGTGATCACCATAACGCCGCCGCCCACCCCAGCGAGTGCCGGGCCTGATAAGACAGTTTGCGGGCCGACAACCCTGGAAGGTAATGCCCCGGTTGTAGGTACCGGAACCTGGACCATCATCAGCGGTGCCGGAGGCGTAATAGACGATCCCAACGATCCTAACAGCGGCTTTACCGGTAACAGTGGTGAAGTCTATGTACTGGAGTGGAGTATCGCCACATGTACAACCAGCGCCGACCAGGTAGAAATAACCATCGACCCCGATAGCCCCACCGTGGCAAATGCGGGCGGTGATCAAACGATATGCAGTACTGTAACCACCGCTGCAACCCTGCTCGCCAACACGCCCACAGTAGGGGTAGGCCAGTGGTCCATCGTAAGTGGTAATGGCGGATCCATTGCCGACCCCGACGCGCCGGGCACAATATTTACAGGTGTAGCGGGCGAAACGTATGTGCTGCGCTGGACGATTACCGCCACTTGTGCAAGCACTACCGACGATGTTACGATCGTGTTTGAGTCCGGCCCTTCAGCAGCTGATGCAGGCGTTGACATCGAAACGTGCGGCACAAACGCTGTTCTGGCGGCCGTCGCACCAACGGTAGGTACCGGACAATGGAGCATCGTGACCGGGGTGGGCGGAACTATTGACGACCCTGCCGATCCGGCATCTGCATTCACCGGCGTGGCCGGAACGAGTTATACGCTCCGCTGGACCGTAACCAACGCGTGCGGATCGACGACAGACGATGTTGTCGTGACATTTGAATCCACTCCTACGGTTGCCAATGCCGGACCCGACAAAACGGTGTGCGGCCCGACTAACCTGGAAGGGAATGTACCTTTAGTAGGGACTGGCCTTTGGACCATCGTCTCCGGTGCTGGTGGTGTTATCAATGATCCTGCCGATCCTGCGAGTGAATTCACCGGGGTAGGCGGCACGACGTACACGCTGGCATGGACAATAACCAGCGGCTCCTGTACACCGAGTACAGATGAGGTGATTATTACGGTAGATCCTGATAGTCCCACACCGTCCGACGCAGGACCCGACCAGACCGTCTGCGGTGGAGATGCGACGCTTGCCGCAGTAGCTCCCACCGTTGGAACCGGTCAATGGAGCATTGTAAGCGGCGCGGGAGGATCCTTTGCCGATGATGCCGATCCGACTACGACATTCAGCGGTACACCCGGTACGACATACGTCCTGCGCTGGACAATCACCTCATCGTGCGGCACTTCGGAGGATGAAGTGTCGATAGAATTCGAAGAAGAACCGACCACAGCAGATGCGGGTTCTGATTTGCTTGACTCTTGCGGTCCGGTTAACCTTCCCGGAAATACGCCTGTGGTGGGAACCGGTACATGGACTATCGTGAGTGGAACGGGCGGTGTAATATCGAATCCTTCCGATCCCAATTCAGTGTTCCAGGGCGCCCCGGGCGAGTCGTATACCCTGGAATGGACCATCACCAATGGTTCTTGTGCGCCGTCGACCGACCAGGTCGTTATTTCCTTTGATCTGAATACCCCGACCATCGCCGATGCAGGTCCGGACCAAAATGTATGCAGTCCGACAAATTCAACTACCCTCGCTGCCAACACCCCGGTAATCGGTGTAGGCGAGTGGTCGATCGTGTTTGGCGCGGGTGGTACGCTTGACGACCCTTCGGATCCGAATACAACCTTTACAGGCGTCGCGGGCACAACATATCAACTGCTCTGGACCATTAGCAACGGAGTAACCTGTACGCCCAGCAATGACGACGTCGTCATCGCCTTCGATGTTCCGCCCACCGTGGCTGACGCGGGCGCAGATCAGCAGATCTGTGGTACCGCGGCGACACTTGCTGCTAATACACCGGCGGCCGGCACAGGCGAATGGAGTATTGTAAGCGGCGTGGGAGGCACGCTTGGCGATCCTGCGGATCCTGCGTCTGCATTTACCGGAGTTCAGGGCACGACCTACATCTTGCGCTGGACTATATCCAACGCCTGCGGAACTTCCGAGGATGACGTTCAGGTAGCATTCGACCAAATGCCTACTGCGGCGGATGCAGGTCCGGACCAAACCGCGTGTGGCCCCGCAACCCTTGCAGGGAATACCCCTGGTGTCGGTACTGGCGAGTGGACGATCGTAAGTGGTGTGGGCGGCGTTCTTGACGATCCGTCGAATCCGTCGACCCAGTTCTCCGGTGTAGGAGGAACGACGTACACGCTTCAGTGGACGATCACGAACGGACTCTGCGGATCGACTTCAGACCAGGTAGAGATTACGTTTGATCCTGATACGCCGACCGTCGCTGACGCGGGCGCTGATCAAAATGTGTGCGGTACGTCAACGACATTGGCAGCTAACATACCTGCTGTAGGAACAGGCCAGTGGAGCATTGTGAGTGGCGCGGGCGGATCATTTGCTGATGAGTTTGATCCTGCTACAACATTCGATGGTACCGCCGGGACGACCTACGTATTGCGGTGGACGATTTCAAACGGCGTTGTATGTGCGCCGAGCACAGACGACGTAACAATCGCTTTTGAGGAAATGCCTGCAGGTACCGATGCAGGTACAGACCAGCAAGTGTGTGGCACTTCGCTTACTCTTGCCGGGAATACTCCCACGTCGGGTACCGGCGTATGGACTGTCGTAAGTGGTAGCGGCGGCTCCTTCGACGATGCAACGCTTCCTACCGCCGAGTTCTCCGGTAATTCGGGAGAGACCTATGTGTTGCGCTGGACCGTCACCAATTCCTGCGGTTCAACGTTTGATGAAGTTTCGGTTACATTTGACGAGATACCTCCGGCCGCCGATGCGGGCCCCGACCAAATTATTTGCGGCGCGACCTTCACCACGCTGGCAGCAAATGCTCCCGGAGCCGGCAACACAGGCTTATGGGTTATTATCAGCGGTGCCGGCGGCGGTGTGCTTTCGCCGTCGAGTCCTACCTCTCAATTCACTGGTGTGGCAGGCACTTCGTACACCTTGCGGTGGGTTATTACCAACGGAGGTGCCTGTCAGCCCTCTACTGACGATGTAGTGGTCAACTTTGCGTCGGCACCTGTTTCTGCGTCGCCAGTGAATGCCTGTATCAACGGGGCCGCCCCGACACTGCAAGCGACGGCGATCGGCGCCACCAGTATCAACTGGTATTCGGATGCTGGACTGACCAACCTGGTATTCACAGGTCCTGACTATACGCCGGCGCCTGCACAGCTAAATATGAGTGTGCTGGGAACGACGACATTTTATGTGACCGCTTCTTATCCCTGTGGTGAGTCGACCCCTACCACGGTCAATGTCAACGTAGTGGACGATCCCGGTTGTGGCGGAGGTGGAGGCCAGGATTGCTTTGCCTTTACTATTCTTGTCGTCGACACCGAGACGCAACGCCCTTCGTGCTCCGATCAGGATGATGGGGTAATTACACTCGACGTATCCGGCATTGTTGCAGGACCCTATGTGATTCAGCTCATCTCGCCTACGGATACACTAACGCATGTGGGACCCGCCGGCATCTATAAGTTCACAGAGCTTAGCGCGGCTGCCTACAGCTATCGTATTGAAGATGGTGCCGGCAATGTGTGTCAGCAGCCCTATAATCTGCCTTTGAGAACACTGGTTGAAGCTGTGGCCTCCGATCCGGTGGATGCGCTCTGCTATGGCGAGGCCACCGGAGCTGTGACGATGACGATTACAGGTGGAAATTCACCGTATGAATACTCTCTTGATGGACTAACCTGGTTTGAGGGGCTGGTATCCGGAGGACAAATAACAGGCCTTCCTTCGAACGGAACATATCCTGTACTTATCCGGGACGATGCCAGCGACCTCTGCCCCGCGGAAGTCATGGTCACCATCAACAGTGTGCATCCCCAAATCCAGGCTACATTTGATGTATCGCCCGCGACTTGCGATGGCGCCGATGGCGCAATAACCGTAGCCTCTGTTAGCGGCGGCAGCGGCGCTGGATATCAATTTGCATTGAACGGCGGCACATTTGGCGACGGTCCGTTTAACAATCTGAGTGGCGGTAACTATACGATCACCATTCGCGATGCCGCGGGATGTACGCGCGACTTCACAGTTCCGGTGACATTCCCCGGGTTCGTGAATCATACGATCACGCCAGCGAATGCGACGTGTGATAACAACGGATTCAGCGGCACCATTACAGTGGCAATTGCTGATGCGGGCACCTTCAAGGTTGCGCTGAGTACAGATCAGTTCAACGCTCCTGGAGAAGAGCTCTATCAAAACTACAGCGCACCGTCGGTTACCTTCGACGGTCTGGCGCGTGGAACTTACTACGTATACATCCGTTCGACCGGTGCCGGATGTCCGACGCGCAGCGCACCGATCAATATCGGTGGGGCTTTTGCACTCGACTTTGATATAGTGCCATTCTGTGACGACCGCAAGTTGTCCTTGTCGCTAACGAATATTACGGCTGAACCGGGCGTTCCTATCCGGATTGACATTTACCGGAAGTTTACTGACATCCTCGTAGAGTCGATTCCCGTAACGATTCCTGCGACGAACAGCTACCTCCTGGAGCATGCTGCACATCCCTGGTTGCAATCACCTGGCGAGTACCAGATCCAGCTGGAGCAGTTGCAGTCGACCTTCTGTACGATAAAGTCAGAACTCGTAGACTTCGTCGTGCCGGTTGATCTGTTTGCGGCAATCGGTGCTACTCAGGAATCCTATCCCGATATCATCAACGGCTCGATGCAAATCACCAGCTTCAGCGGTCCGGGACCTGATTACACAACATACATACAGCTGGATTCAGCGTCAGTACCGGGACAATACTTTACCTCTGGTCCGGATGTGGTGCCTGCCAACCCTGTAGGTGTTTACGAGATTGTGTACAACAACATTCCGGCTGGCCGTTATCAAGTCATCGTCGCCGACAGGAACGGTTGCACGCTGACGTTGGTAGGACGGGTACCCTTGGATACGGACATCTATATCCCCAACCTCTTCACGCCTAACGGTGATGGAAAGAACGACCTGTTCTTCATTCGCAACCTGCCGGCAGAGGGTGCTAATCTGATTATTACGAATCGCTGGGGTACGCAGGTATTCTCGTCCAATAGCTATCAGAACGACTGGGATGGGGGCGAGGCTGCCGATGGTGTTTACTACTACAGGTTGAAGGTGCCTGACGGCGCAGCGATTACGGGCTGGGTGGAAATTCTGCGGGGCGTGAAGCCGTAGCGTACAACTAACTCATCCCAACCCGACCAAAAACTCCACCGTATCAACATTATCCGCATAATCCCACGGTCCAGGCAACTGCGCCTGGCCAAAGGGAACGGTTGCGGGTGGTGTTTTGCCTACGATACATTGGATCTTATCGGAGACGAGGTTTATCTTTTGCTTCAGGTCTTCCGGCGACCGATAGTATTCGTAATACAGAACCGATACAGGCGAGACAATCTTGTCGCTTTCGGTAAGCAACACGATGCCGTTGTCGAGAAAGGGTGTCTCATTCACCAGGACGATCGCCTTCTGGTAGTCGTAGTTGTTTGCATACTTGTGATGGTGAATGACATCATCGTATTTCTTCCACTGATCAAGCAGGGTCGGGAAGTCGTAATTTTCGGGCACCCATAACTTGGAGACGTTGCGGCAGCCCAGACCGAAATACGTGAAGACGTCCATGCCGAGTTGTTCCAGCTCTTCAAAGGTTTCGTGGCCGGTTAGGATGGCACACGACGTCCTGTTTTTTCGGATCACCGAGGGATACTTGCCGAAGTAGTACTCAAAGTACCGGGAGGTGTTGTCGCTGCCGGTGGCGATGACGGCGTCGAAGTTCCTGAGCGTTTCGGTGAAGGAAAACCGGTCGCGGAAACGCGGCTCGATATCCGTAAGCTGTCCCAGAACAAACTCAGTGAGCACGGTGTCTTTGGAACTGGGTTTGATCAGAGCGATGTTTCCTGTGATGAGCACCGTGAGGATGTCGTGAAAGCCGACCAGCGGAATATTGCCGGCCAGGACCAGGCCGACGACCTTCGGCGGTCTGTCGTCATCTAAAGAATACGTTGAAAGCCATTGACGCAACGCGCTCTCACCAAGCATCCTACTAACGCCTGTTAGGGCTATTTTAATATTTGTTGGCGTAAACCAGGGATTCTGGTTACCGACGCGGTCGTAGATTGCATTCAGGGTAGTGCTATCGATTGCGGCAAGTCTTTGGCCCAATTGCACAAAAGAATGCAGTCTATTCTCGAAATTCATGGCGAAAAGGAGGGACGTATTTGTTTTGTGAAGAACTATTCATCTACTATTTTTGTAGAGTATTAGCGTTTTAAAAATAGGAAAAGCATGGCAATAATGATTACCGACGAGTGCATCAATTGCGGTGCATGTGAGCCGGAATGCCCGAACACTGCAATCTACGAAGGTGGCCGGGAGTGGACGTGGGCCGGCGGCACAAAACTCGAGCGGGTAGAATTGGAAGATGGTACGGTAATCGACGGTGACGCGACTCAACAGCCCGTTTCCGACGAATTCTATTATATCGTTTCCGGGAAGTGTACCGAGTGTACCGGATTTCACGAAGAGCCCCAGTGCGCCGCTGTGTGCCCTGTCGACTGCTGCGTGCCCGACCCCGACATGGTGGAAAGCAAGGAAGAATTGATGGCCAAAAAGGCCTGGTTGCATCAGGAGGTCGAGGAAAACCTTTAATCGTTACCCCCGGTAACCCATAACCTTATTCCGTGGATATCACCTTGTAGGGACGCACGGCGTGCGTCCTTGATTAAGGTGAATCTGTGAGACGCACGGCGTGCGTCCTTCATTTAAAATGAATCTTGTGGGACGCACCGCGTGCGTCCTTCGTGTTTAAATGAGTCACAGGTACGGTGTGCGTCCCTCGCTAAATATGGTCATACTGACGTACGGCTGTGTGCCTTTGTAATTAGGATGCACCTATATGGACGCACGGCCGCGCGGCTGGTTCGTCCTTCTATCAGGAGTGTAATCACACGGACCCGCACCGCACGTCTTTCTGTCAGAACCTAATCGTTACGATGCCCTGCGTCCGTCGTTATATGATAAAGTATGTCGCAGGGACGCACGCCGTGCGTCTTCTATCTGACGTTATTGATCCGGAGACGCACGCCGTGCGTCCCTACTGGTTATCGTCTCAAGAGCGCTTCATGAAACCGTGATTTCGGAACCAGGATCAAGGCGACCCCTGGCCGCGCATAGCTGCTGCGTTATCGCATCTTTGCCCTCTTAATCAAATACGTCTGTAGTATCTGGTCAAATCCCTGGCGGATATCGGCGTCGATGTAATCGATCTTGTATTGGTTGCAGCGCATTTTTATTTCCTGGTGAAAATTGCCGACGAGTTTTTTGTAATGATCGCGTACGTCAAGTGGGTTGATTCTGATCTTTTCTTTGGTTTCGAGGTCGACAAATTCAATGGGCCGGTCCTGAAACTCAAACGACAATTCCGTCGCCTTATCCAGTACGTGAAACACAATCACTTCATGTTTGTTGTGCTTGAGGTGTTGCAATGCCTTGAACAATTCGTCGGTGTCTTCACCTGAATCGAACATGTCGCTGAAGATTATAACAAGCGATCTGCGGTGGATCTTTTCCGCTACTTCATGCAACACGCGTGCTACGTTGGTTTGCACCGCCTTGTCGGGCTTATCGAACTGTGCTACTTGTTCCAGGAGGGTGAACACCTTGTTAAGGTGCGTGGGCGTTGACTTTACGGGGGTCAGCACTTCAATGGCGTCCGAGAACTGGCACAGGCCGACCGCATCGCGCTGCCGCTGGAGGAGATAACTGAGGGAGGCCGCCGCGAATACGCTGAAGTTGATCTTCGAATGCGAGTCGGCAGGATAGTACATGGAGGGTGAGCGGTCCAGTATTATCAGGCATCGGAGGTTGGTTTCCTCCTCATATCTTTTGGTGTAGAGCCGGTCGGTTCTGGCGTACACTTTCCAGTCGATGTGTCGTGTGCTTTCTCCCTCGTTGTACAGCCGATGCTCTGCAAACTCCACTGAAAAGCCGTGGTAGGGCGATTTATGCATCCCGGTAATAAACCCCTCTACGAGCTGGCGGGCCAGCAGTTCCAGGCTGTAGCCCTGTTTTATCTGGTTAAGATCGATCTTCACGGCAGGTTATCTTACGCCTCTTCAATGGTTAAACACCGATTCCCGTTGCGGAAATAAATAAAAAGTAAGTTTTGCATTCAAAAGTCAAAATAGTATCTTCGAAATGACCAAACCAAGACCTAACTAAAAAACCTGAAGGATTGTGGAAGACAACAAGACAAATGGCCGGGACGAAATTTTCTCGACGAAAGTGAAGGCTGGCAAG